>NZ_JBFBFF010000019.1:65173-179201 GCF_040684035.1 Streptomyces sp. NPDC093018 | reverse complement strand
CGGTTACATTCCGAACCCGGAAGCTAAGCCTTTCAGCGCCGATGGTACTGCAGGGGGGACCCTGTGGGAGAGTAGGACGCCGCCGAACAATTTTTCAAAAGGTCGGATCCTGAACTTCGGTTCAGGGTCCGACCTTTTTTTGTTCTGCGTAACGTGTCGTTCACCCTGTGCGCCGAGCATCCCGTACATGGGAACCTCCGCAATGCTCAGGGCGGCCGGCGTCGGAGTCGGTGACGAGGTCGTCGTACCGGCCTTCGGGAACGTCGAGGTCGCCGAGGCAGTGACCCTGGCCGGCGCGCTCCCCGTGTTCGCCGACATAGACCCCGTGACCTACTGCCTGGACCCCGAGGCGGTCGAGGCGGCCGTAACTCCCCGCACCGCGGCCGTCGTTGTCGTCCACCGCTTCGGCCGGCGGGCCGACATCGGACGGCTGCACGCCCTGGGACAGCGGCACGAGCTGCTGGTCCTGGAGCAGGGCGAGTCCGAGGTCGCGCTCGACGAGACGGCACAACGGCGCGAGCGCGCCGCCTACTTGGACACCAAGCTGAAGGGCGTGCGGACCCCGGACGGCGGGGACGGACACACCTACCAGCAGTACGTGGTGCGGGTGCCCGGCAACGGCCGGCCGGACCGGGACGCCTTCGCACGCGCCCTACGGGCCAAGGGAGTCGACTGCCGGGTACCGGTGAAGACGCCCGTGCACCGGCTGCCGGAGTTCCGCCGCTGCGTGTCCCTGCCGCAGACCGAACGGGCCGCCGACGAGACGCTCGCGCTGCCCGTCGACGCCTCGCTGACCAAGCGGGAGATGCAGCGCGTCGCCGCGGCCTGCAACGCCCTTGGCGGACTGCTCCAGCCCGCCTTCTGACCGGCTCCCGAACGAATTTGGGAACACGGGCCGGTTCGGGGTACAGTTTCTTTGTCGCCGCGAGGGAAACCTCGAAAGCGACAGGCCCCTATAGCTCAGTCGGTAGAGCGTCTCCATGGTAAGGAGAAGGTCAACGGTTCGATTCCGTTTGGGGGCTCTTCAAAAGAAAGAAGGCCCCACCCTTTCGGGTGGGGCCTTCTTCGTATGTCCGGGGCGGCCCCAAGCCGCCCCGGCTCAGCCCTCGTTGTGGTGGAGGCCCGGGACCCGCATCGCCAGAATGGCCATGTCGTCGGACGGGGCGTCGGACGCGAAGCGTTCCACCGCGCGCATGATGCGAGCGGCGACCGCGCCCGCCGTCAGACCCGTGCAGGTGGTGAGGACATCGGCGAGGCCGTCGTCGCCCAGCATGCGGGAGCCCTCGCGGCGCTCGGTGACGCCGTCCGTGACACAGAGCAGCACATCGCCGGGATCGAGGGTGACCCGCTCCTCGTACAGCTCCAGGTCCTCGATGACGCCCAGCAGGGGCTGCGGTTCGGCGGCCGGGGTGACCGTGCCGTCCTGGCGCAGGCGCAGCGGCAGCGGGTGACCGGCGCAGACCACCTTCAGCTCGGCGCTGCCGTCCGGCTGGGGCCGCAGCTCGCCGTAAAGGAGCGTCAGGAACCGGCTGCGGTCGCCCTCGTCGAGAATGGCCGAGTTCAGCCGTTCAAGAACCGCGGGGCCGCTGAGGCCCTCGCGGGCCAGCAGGCGCAGGGCGTGCCGGGCGAGGCCGGTGACCGCGGCCGCGTTGGGACCCGTACCGCAGACGTCGCCAATGGCGAAGCCGTAGGCGCCGTTGCCGATGGGGAAGAGGTCGTAGAAGTCGCCGCCCACTTCGTTGCCCTCGCCGGCCGCGCGGTAGATGACCTCCACCTCGACGCCGTCGATGTGCGGGGTGCCGGGCGGCAGGAGGCTGCGCTGGAGGGCCTGGCTGATGGCCGTGCGCTCCGAGTACAGGCGGGCGTTGTCCAGGGCCAGGGCGGCCCGGCGGGACAGGTCCTCGGCCAGTTCCAGGATCTCCTGGCGGAAGTGTTCGTCGGTGGGCTTGCCGAGGACCAGCATGCCGATGACCCGGTTGCGGGCGACGAGCGGCAGGACGACCGTTTCGCCACCGACCGCGGAGGCCGTGGCGAGGGTCGGGCCGATGCCCCCGGTGATCCGGTGCGTGGGCCCGCCGGCCAGGCCCAGGGTGCGCATGGAGGTGCGCAGGGCGGCCTGGTGGGCGACCTCGCCCGGGGTCGTCCACACACGCGCGCCGGGCGTGGGCACCGGGTCCGGCGGGGCGATCTTCGACAGCAACGACTTGATGCCGTCGATGAGTTCCTCGTCCTCGTGCAGCACGTACGACAGATACGGGTCGGAGGCCTGGTCGGCGATGGTGTAGACGGCGCACCAGGTGGCCAGGGTGGGGACCGTCATCTGGGCCATGAGGGCCAGCGTCTGGTCGCGGTCCAGGGTGCCGGCCAGCAGGTCGGACGCCTCGACCAGGAAGCTCAGGGAGCCGCGCCGCAGCCGCTCCAGCTCGCCGAGGCGCGCCGACTCCACGGCCAGGGCGATGCGGTCGGCGGCGAACTGGAGGCGCAGCGCCTCCTCGTTGGAGTACCGGCCCGATGCCTCCGCGGCGACGCCGAGGGAGCCGGTGAGGCGGCCCTCGACCTTCAGCGGGACGGTGACGACCGAGCGCATGCCGGTGCCGCCGAGCAGCGGGACGGCGCCGGGGACGGCGCTGAGGTCGTCGTGGACGGCGGGCATGCGCGCGGAGCCGTAGCGGCCGGGGCCGGCCTCCACGGGGACGCGGGCGAAGCGCTGGCGGGCGGAGGGCAGCCCGGTAGAGGCGCGGACCTCCAGCTCGGTCTCGTCGTCGGTGGCCAGCAGCAGGAACGCGGAGTCGCCGTCGAGCATGTCGCGGGCGCGTTCCACGGTGCGCTGGAGCAGGCCGTCGAGGTCGTCGGGGGCGGGGGAGCCGATGAAGACCTCGAAGGGGTCGGTGCTCTGGCCGTCCTGCGCGCTGCTCTGGTCGCCGGCCGGGACCCGGGTGGGTGTCTGGAGTACGGCGCGTTCGTGGTCGCGCACCAGCAGGCACACGGTGGAGGGCTCGCCACCGGTGTCACGGACCCGCAGGTGGGAGGCGTACACCTGGACGACGCGGCCGTCGGCGCCGCGGATGCCGTAGCTGCCCTCCCAGCGGGAGAGCTGGAGCGCCTCGGCGACGCCGGTGCTGGTGCCGGGGGTGTGCGGCCAGGCGGCGAGTTCGGTCAGCGGCCTGCCGACGGCCTCGGCGGCGGGGTGGCCGAAGAGGTCCTCCGCGTCCTCGTTCCAGGAGGTGAGGGTGCCCTTGCGGTCGACCTGGAGGACGGCGACGCGGACCCGGCCGTCGGCCACCGGCAGCAGGTCGGCGGGGAGGGCGGGTCCTGCGGTGCGGGTGCCGACCGGTCGCTCGGGCAGGTTGAGCTGGAACCAGACGTGCTTGTGCGTCGGCGTGTAGTCGACGCCCCAGCGGGTGGCCAGGGCGGCGCAGAGCTGGAGGCCGCGGCCGCCCTCGCGGTCGGGGCTGGCCATGGGGCTGGCGGAGGTCTGGAGCGGGACCTCGCGCTCGGGGTAGTGGTCGGAGACCTCGATGCGCACCCCGTCGTCGGTGCGCAGGCAGAGCACCTCCGCATGGGTGCCGGCGTGCACGACCGCGTTGGTCACCAGTTCGCTCGTGAGGACGACGGCGTCGTCGACGATGTCGGCGAAGCCCCAGCCCTGGAGTGTGTCGCGGACGAAGGACCGGGCGGTCGCCACGGATCGTCCGACGGGCTCGAAACTGGCGGCCGCGCGCGCGGTGATCACAGAACTCCTCGGCCGGTTGTCGGCGGGCAGGGCGGGCAGGGCGGGCAGGGCGGACGGGCCGGCCGGGTCGAGCCGCTGCTGCGGCATCGGCGCCTCGGTCGGCCGCTGCTCCGGGGGCTGTCCCCCCGGGATCAGTCCGGTGGTCATGGTCTGCGGCCGCCCCTCCGATGCCCGCTCGTACTGGTGCCACCGCCCAGGCCGGACGGGACCGGTGCGGCTGGACAGCCGGGTGCAAGGTTACTTACCTTCGCCGTCCGAGCGGGTGCCGGTCGCCGGTGTTTACCCCCCAGGGTGTGCGGACGATGTGCGAAGCTGCCGAACTGTTATGGCCTGGTTCGGGCAGGGTGAAACACTGGGCAGGCTTCTGATGAAGGTCGGGTCGCGCCGCGTGTGTTCCGTGAACGGCGGGCAGCAGCTCTTGGTGTGGCCGGATCTCATCTGGCAGAAATACGCAGCAGTAACCGGTACGCGGAAGTAACCGGTATGCCGAAGACCGGTATGCCGGACGGAAGCGTCCCGCTAGGGCAGCAAGGGTCGATCCCCCGGGAGGGACACAGTGGAGTCTGGCGCAGCGACGCGTGGCACGAAGACGCGCGCGAAGGGCGGACCGTCCCTGGGCAGGAGCGGCGGTACCACCGAGGTGGACACCGCTGCCCTGAACCGGCTGCTGGCGGCCCTTGTGTCGATGCGTGACGGGAACTTCCGCAAACGGCTGACGGTCTCCGGTGACGGCGTGATGTCGGAGATCGCGGCGGTCTTCAACGAGGTGGCCGACCGCAATCTGCATCTGACCGGCGAGCTGTCCCGGGTACGGCGCATGGTCGGTCGTGAGGGAAAACTCACGGAGCGACTGGAGACGGGGGCCTGCGAGGGCTCCTGGGCGACGGCGATCGACCACTCCAACGCGCTGGTGGACGATCTCGTACGACCGGTCTCCGAGGTCGGCCGGGTGCTGACCGCGGTCGCGGAGGGCGATCTGTCGCCGCGCATGGAGCTGCGGACGCAGGCGCCGGACGGCGGCACCGGGCATCCGCTGCGGGGGGAGTTCCTGAAGGTCGGCCGTACCGTCAACAACCTGGTCGACCAGTTGTCGACGTTCACCGACGAGGTCACCCGGGTGGCCAGCGAGGTCGGCACCGAGGGCAAGCTCGGCGGTCAGGCCCGGGTGCGGGGCATGTCGGGTTCCTGGAAGGACCTGACGGAGTCCGTCAACACGATGGCGGACCGGCTCACCGCCCAGGTGCGGGACATCGCGCTGGTGACGACGGCGGTCGCCAAGGGTGATCTGTCGCGCAAGGTGACCGTGCATGTCGCGGGCGAGATGCTGGAGCTGAAGAACACCGTCAACACGATGGTGGATCAGCTTTCGGCCTTCTCCTCGGAGGTCACGCGGGTGGCCCGGGAGGTGGGCACCGAGGGCATCCTCGGCGGCCGCGCGCAGGTGCCCGAGGTGGCCGGCGTGTGGAAGGAACTGACCGACTCCGTCAACACGATGGCGGGCAACCTGACCGCCCAGGTGCGCGGGATCTCGCAGGTCACCACGGCGGTGGCGAACGGTGATCTGTCGCAGAAGGTGACGGTGCAGGCGCGCGGCGAGGTCGCGCAGCTGGCCGAGACGATCAACCAGATGACCGAGACGCTGCGGATCTTCGCGGACGAGGTCACGCGCGTGGCCAACGAGGTCGGCGCGGAAGGCCGGCTCGGCGGGCAGGCGAACGTGCCGGGCGCGGCCGGTACCTGGAAGGACCTGACGGATTCGGTCAACACGGTGTTCCGGAACCTGACGACCCAGGTGCGGGACATCGCCGCCGTGACGACCGCGGTGGCCAACGGCGATCTCTCGCAGAAGGTCACGGTGGACGTGGCCGGCGAGATGCTGGAGCTCAAGAACACCGTCAACGGGATGGTGGACCAGCTGTCGTCCTTCGGCGCGGAGGTGACACGGGTCGCGCGGGAGATCGGCGTCGAGGGCGAACTGGGCGGCCAGGCGCAGGTGCCGGGCGCGGCGGGGACGTGGAAGGACCTGACGGACTCCGTCAACACCGCGTTCCGAAACCTCACCGGCCAGGTGCGCAATATCGCCCAGGTGACGACGGCGGTGGCGAACGGCGATCTGTCGCAGAAGGTCACCGTGGACGTCTCCGGCGAGATGCTCAAGCTGAAGAACACCGTGAACACCATGGTGGACCAGCTGTCGAGCTTCGCCGACCAGGTCACGCGGATGGCGCGGGACGTGGGCACGGAAGGCCGCCTCGGCGGTCAGGCCCAGGTGGACGGCGTGTCGGGCACCTGGAAGGAGCTGACGGACTCCGTCAACTTCATGGCAGGAAACCTCACGTCCCAGGTGCGCAATATCGCCCAGGTGACGACGGCGGTGGCCAACGGCGATCTGTCGCAGAAGATCGACGTGGACGCGCGCGGCGAGATCCTGGAGCTCAAGGACACGATCAACACCATGGTCGATCAGCTGTCCGCTTTCGCCGACCAGGTGACCCGGGTGGCCCGGGACGTGGGTACGGAGGGCCGCCTCGGCGGCCAGGCGCAGGTGCCCGGTGTCGCCGGTGTGTGGCGGGACCTGACGGACTCGGTGAACGGCATGGCCGGGAACCTGACGGCCCAGGTGCGCAACATCGCGCAGGTCGCCACCGCGGTGGCGGGCGGCGACCTCTCCCAGAAGATCACCGTGGACGCGCGCGGCGAGATCCTGGAGCTGAAGAACACCCTGAACACGATGGTGGACCAGCTGTCGTCGTTCGCCCAGGAGGTCACCAGGGTGGCCCGTGAGGTGGGCACGGAGGGCATCCTGGGCGGTCAGGCCGAGGTGCAGGGGGTCTCCGGCACCTGGAAGGACCTCACGCAGTCGGTGAACTTCATGGCGAACAACCTGACGATCCAGGTGCGCAACATCGCCGAGGTCACGACCGCCGTCGCCAAGGGCGATCTGTCGAAGAAGATCACGGTCGACGCCAAGGGCGAGATCCTGGAACTGGTCACGACCGTCAACACCATGGTCGTCCAGCTGTCGTCGTTCGCCGAGCAGGTGACCCGGGTGGCCCGCGAGGTGGGTACCGAGGGCATGCTCGGCGGCCAGGCGCATGTGCCGGGTGTCACGGGCATCTGGAAGGACCTGAGCAACAACGTCAACCTGATGGCCAACAACCTGACCATGCAGGTGCGCAACATCTCCCAGGTGGCCTCGGCGGTCGCCAACGGCGATCTGACGCGGCAGGTGACGATCGAGGCGAGCGGTGAGGTCGCGCAGCTCGCCGACACCATCAACACGATGGTCAAGACGCTGAGTTCGTTCGCCGACCAGGTCACCAAGGTGGCCCGCGAGGTGGGCACGGACGGCATCCTGGGCGGCCAGGCGCATGTGCCGGGCGTGGCGGGCACCTGGAAGGACCTCACCGAGTCGGTGAACCAGATGGCGTCCAACCTGACCGGTCAGGTGCGCAACATCGCGATGGTCACCACGGCGATCGCCAAGGGCGATCTGACCAAGAAGATCGACATCGACGCCCGGGGCGAGATCCTGGAGCTGAAGACGACGATCAATACGATGGTCGACCAGCTGTCCAGCTTCGCCGAGGAGGTCACGCGGGTGGCCCGCGAGGTGGGCACCGAGGGCCAGCTGGGCGGTCAGGCGCGGGTGCGGGACGTGGACGGCACCTGGCGGGACCTGACGGAGTCGGTGAACGAGATGGCCGGGAACCTGACCCGGCAGGTGCGCGCCATCGCGCGGGTGGCGACCGCGGTGACCCGCGGCGACCTGAACCTGAAGATCGACGTCGACGCGTCCGGCGAGATCCAGGAACTCCAGGACTACATCAACAAGATGATCGCGAACCTGCGTGACACCACGATCGCCAACAAGGAGCAGGACTGGCTCAAGGGCAACCTGGCCCGCATCTCCGCGCTCATGCAGGGCCGCCGCGACCTCCAGGACGTGGCCTCGCTGATCATGAGCGAGCTGACGCCGGTGGTCTCCGCGCAGCACGGCGCGTTCTTCCTGGCGATGTCGCGCATGGAGGGCAAGGACGCCGGTGACGGCAAGGACGCCTACGAGCTGCGGATGCTGGGCTCGTACGGCTACTCGATGGGCTCCATGCCGACGTCGTTCCGGCCGGGTGAGGCGCTGGTCGGTACGGCCGCCCAGGAGAGGCGCACCATCCTGGTCTCGGACGCGCCGAACGGTTATCTGAAGATCTCCTCCGGGCTTGGCGAGGCCCCGCCCGCGCAGGTGATCGTGCTGCCGGTGCTGTTCGAGGACACCGTGCTCGGGGTGATCGAACTGGCCTCCTTCACGCCGTTCACGCAGATCCAGAAGGACTTCCTGAACCAGATCGCCGAGGTGATCGCGACCAGCGTCAACACCATCTCGGTCAACACCAAGACCGAACAGCTGCTGGAGCAGTCGCAGGAGCTGACCGAGCAACTGCGCGAGCGTTCGGCGGAGTTGGAGAACCGGCAGAAGGCGCTCCAGGACTCCAACGCCGAACTGGAGGAGAAGGCCGAGCTGCTGGCCCGGCAGAACCGGGACATCGAGGTGAAGAACACCGAGATCGAGGAGGCGCGGCAGGTCCTGGAGGAGCGCGCCGAGCAACTCGCGGTGTCCATGCGCTACAAGAGCGAGTTCCTGGCCAACATGTCGCACGAGCTGCGCACGCCGCTGAACTCGCTGCTGATCCTGGCCAAGCTGCTCGCCGACAACGCCGAGGGCAATCTGTCGCCCAAGCAGGTCGAGTTCGCCGAGACCATCCACGGCGCGGGATCCGATCTGCTCCAGCTGATCAACGACATCCTGGACCTCGCGAAGGTCGAGGCGGGCAAGATGGACGTCTCGCCGACCCGGATCGCGCTCGTCCAGCTCGTGGACTACGTGGAGGCCACCTTCCGGCCGCTGACCGCGGAGAAGGGCCTGGACCTGTCGGTGCGGGTCTCCCCGGAGCTGCCCGCGACCCTGCACACCGACGAGCAGCGGCTGCTCCAGGTGCTGCGCAATCTGCTGTCCAACGCGGTGAAGTTCACCGATTCCGGGTCGGTGGAGCTGGTCATCCGGCCGGCGGGCGCGGATGTGCCGCGCAACATCCGGGAGCAGTTGCTGGAGGCCGGGTCGCTCACCGATCCGGACGGCGAGCTGATCGCGTTCTCGGTGACGGACACCGGGATCGGGATCGCGGCCAGCAAGATGCGGGTGATCTTCGAGGCGTTCAAGCAGGCGGACGGCACCACCAGCCGCAAGTACGGCGGCACGGGCCTCGGTCTGTCGATCTCGCGGGAGATCGCGCAGCTGCTCGGCGGTGAGATCCACGCGCAGAGCGAACCGGGCCGCGGCTCCACGTTCACGCTGTACCTGCCGCTGTACCCGAGCGAGCTGCCGCCGCAGGGCTACCAGCAGTCGGTGGCCCCGCTGGAGGCCGGCGACCTGGCGGCCGCCGCGGCGGAGCAGGCCTCGCAGCTGTCCGCCCCCGAGATCGAGACGCCGGCCGAGGTCAAGTCGTACCTGGAGATGCAGAACGGGCCCGCGGCGCTCTTCCGGCGCCGCAGGCGGAGCCTGCCGCAGGGCGAGCAGCGCGCCGAGCAGTGGGCGGTGCCCGAGCTGGACGGGGCGCCGCAGTCCGCGCGCGGGGTGCGTTTCGGCGGGCAGAAGGTGCTGATCGTCGACGACGACATCCGCAATGTCTTCGCGCTCACCAGCGTCCTTGAGCAGCACGGCCTTTCGGTGCTGTACGCCGAGAACGGCCGCGAGGGCATCGAGGTCCTGGAGCAGCACGACGACGTGGCGGTCGTCCTGATGGACATCATGATGCCGGAGATGGACGGCTACGCGACGACGACGGCGATCCGCAGGATGCCGCAGTTCGCCGGGCTGCCGATCATCGCGCTGACCGCGAAGGCGATGAAGGGCGACCGGGAGAAGGCGATCGAGGCGGGCGCCTCCGACTATGTGACCAAGCCGGTGGATTCGGACCATCTGCTGGGCGTGCTCCAGCAGTGGATGGGGGGGAAGTGACGGGATCGGCCGACCATGGTGTGAACACCCGGGGAACCCCCGGCCGGTGCGCGGAGTTGTGCGCTTAAGGTGGTCGGGGACGTATGGGAACGTGGGGTTCCGGGAACCATCCGGGTTCCCGCCGCGTTTCCGCTGTGTGCACGGTGACATCGCGGTGACAGGGTGTGGCGACAAGCGGGGTGCGGCTACGATGACCGGCACAAGGACGGGCGGCGAAAGGGAGTCGTCCCCTGGGGCGGCGCCCGGTGTACCGCCGGGGCGAGGAGGGCGGGCCATGGTGCAGAAGGCCAAGATCCTCCTGGTCGATGACCGGCCGGAGAATCTGCTGGCGCTGGAGGCCATCCTCTCTGCGCTCGATCAGACGCTGGTGCGGGCATCGAGCGGGGAGGAAGCGCTCAAAGCACTGCTCACGGACGATTTCGCGGTCATTCTGCTGGACGTCCAGATGCCGGGCATGGACGGGTTCGAGACAGCGGCGCACATCAAGCGGCGCGAGCGGACCCGGGACATCCCGATCATCTTCCTCACCGCGATCAACCACGGCCCGCACCACACCTTCCGGGGTTACGCGGCCGGCGCGGTGGACTACATCTCCAAGCCGTTCGACCCATGGGTGCTGCGCGCCAAGGTCTCGGTGTTCGTCGAGCTGTACATGAAGAACTGCCAGCTGCGCGAGCAGGCGGCGCTGCTGCGGCTCCAGTTGGAGGGCGGCGGCAAGGGCGCGGTCGGTGGCAAGGAGTCGGCCGGGCTGCTCGCCGAGCTGTCCGCGCGGCTCGCGGCCGTCGAGGAGCAGGCGGAGGCGCTGTCCAAGCAGCTGGACGACGACTCCGCGGACGCGGCCGCGGTGGCCACGGCGGCCCATCTGGAGCGCAAACTCACCGGACTGCGCCGCGCGCTCGACGCCCTGGAGCCGGGCACCGGCGCGGGCGGCCCCGCGGTGTCACCGGCCAACTGAGGCGCCCCGAGGCTCCCGTTGCCCATGAGCCCACGTCAGTTCCGCGCCCCGGCAGGGGCGACACGAACGGGTGAAGCTGTGGGCACACGTGTCCGCCGTCGTCTCCACCGGTAACCTCAGACCCATGGCCTCACGTCCCTCCGCAGCCAAGAAGCAGCCCGCGAAGAAGGCTGCCGCTCCCGCGAAGGGTCCGGCGAAGAAGGCCGCCGCCGCGAAGAAGGCCCCGGCCAGGAAGGCGCCCGCCAAGAAGGCGCCCGCCCGGAAGACCGCGGCCAAGAAGGTGCCGCCGAAGCCGGCGCCCAGCCCCACCGGGGGCGTGTACCGCCTGGCGCGCGCCCTCTGGCTCGGGCTCGCGCACGCGGTCGGCGCCGTCTTCCGCGGCATAGGGCAGGGCGCCAAGAACCTCGACCCGGCCCACCGCAAGGACGGCGTGGCGCTGCTGCTGTTCGGCATCGCGCTGATCGTCGCCGCCGGCACCTGGGCCGACCTCAAGGGCCCCGTGGGCGATCTGGTGGAGGTCCTGGTGACCGGCGCCTTCGGCCGGCTCGACCTGCTGGTGCCGATACTGCTCGCGGTGATCGCCGTACGACTCATCAGGCACCCGGAGAAGCCGGAGGCCAACGGTCGGATCGTGATCGGCCTGTCGGCGCTCCTGATCGGAGTGCTCGGCCAGGTCCACATCGCGTGCGGCTCGCCCGCTCGCAGCGACGGCATGCAGGCCATAAGGGACGCCGGCGGTCTCATCGGCTGGGCGGCGGCCACCCCGCTGACGTACACCATGACCGAGATGCTCGCCGTGCCGCTGCTGGTACTGCTGACCGTCTTCGGGCTGCTCGTGGTGACCGCCACCCCCGTCAACGCCGTCCCGCAGCGGCTGCGCGCCCTCGGGGTGCGCCTCGGTGTGCTGCACGAACACGAGCCGGAGGAGTTCGGCGAGGACGACGAGCGCTACGAGGAGCAGTGGCGCGAGGCGCTGCCCGCGCGCTCCCGCGGCCGCTCGGGCGGTCCCCGGGCGTACGAGCCCGACGAGGCCGAGGAAGAGGCCCTCTCCAGCCGCCGCGGCCGCCCCAGGCGCTCCGCGGTGCCCCAGCCGGATCCGCGGCGCCGGATGGACGCCGTGGACGTGGCCGCCGCTGCCGCCGCCGCGCTCGACGGCGCCGTGCAGCACGGCCTGCCGCCCTCCCCGCTGGTCGCCGACCTCACCCAGGGCGTCAGCGTCGGCGACCGCGAGGAGACCACCCCGGTCCCGGCCCCCGAGACGCCCGCCACCGCGGACCCGGAGCCGGCCGCCACCAAGGCCGCCCCGGCACCCGCCAGGCCGGTCCCGGCCGCCCGCCCCGAGCAGGGCAAGGGCTCCGTCGTACCCGACCTCACGAAGAAGGCCCCCGAGGAGCCGCGCGACCTGCCCCCGCGCGCGGAGCAGCTGCAGCTGGCCGGCGACATCACCTACTCGCTGCCCGCCCTCGACCTGCTCCAGCGCGGCGGGCCCGGCAAGGTGCGCAGCGAGGCCAATGACGCCATAGTCGCCTCGCTCACCCAGGTCTTCACCGAGTTCAAGGTCGACGCGGCCGTCACCGGCTTCACCCGCGGTCCGACGGTCACCCGCTACGAGGTCGAGCTCGGCCCGGCCGTGAAGGTGGAGCGGATCACCGCGCTCACCAAGAACATCGCGTACGCCGTCGCCAGCCCGGACGTGCGGATCATCAGCCCCATCCCCGGCAAGTCCGCGGTGGGCATCGAGATCCCCAACACCGACCGGGAGATGGTCAACCTCGGCGACGTGCTGCGGCTCGCGGAGTCCGCCGAGGACGACGACCCGATGCTGGTCGCCTTCGGCAAGGACGTCGAGGGCGGCTATGTCATGCACTCGCTGGCGAAGATGCCGCACATGCTGGTCGCCGGTGCCACCGGCTCCGGCAAGTCGTCCTGCATCAACTGCCTGATCACCTCGATCATGATGCGCGCCACCCCGGAGGACGTGCGGATGATCCTGGTCGACCCCAAGCGGGTCGAGCTGACCGCCTACGAGGGCATCCCGCACCTGATCACGCCGATCATCACCAACCCCAAGCGGGCCGCCGAGGCGCTCCAGTGGGTCGTGCGCGAGATGGACCTGCGCTACGACGACCTCGCGGCCTACGGCTACCGGCACATCGACGACTTCAACCGGGCCGTGCGCGAGGGCAGGACCAAGGCGCCGGAGGGCAGCGAGCGCGAGCTCCAGCCGTATCCGTACCTGCTGGTGATCGTGGACGAGCTGGCCGACCTGATGATGGTCGCCCCACGCGACGTCGAGGACTCGATCGTGCGCATCACCCAGCTCGCGCGCGCCGCCGGTATCCATCTGGTACTCGCCACCCAGCGCCCCTCGGTCGACGTGGTCACCGGTCTGATCAAGGCCAATGTGCCCTCCCGGCTCGCCTTCGCCACCTCCTCGCTGGCCGACTCCCGCGTCATCCTCGACCAGCCCGGCGCCGAGAAGCTGATCGGCAAGGGCGACGGCCTCTTCCTGCCGATGGGCGCCAACAAGCCGACCCGTATGCAGGGCGCCTTCGTGACCGAGGAGGAGGTCGCGGAGGTCGTACGGCACTGCAAGGAGCAGATGACGCCGGTCTTCCGCGAGGACGTCACGGTCGGCACCAAGCAGAAGAAGGAGATCGACGAGGACATCGGCGACGACCTGGACCTGCTGTGCCAGGCGGCCGAACTCGTCGTGTCCACCCAGTTCGGGTCCACCTCCATGCTCCAGCGCAAGCTGCGCGTCGGCTTCGCCAAGGCCGGCCGGCTGATGGACCTCATGGAGTCCCGCAACATCGTGGGGCCCAGCGAGGGATCCAAGGCACGTGACGTTCTGGTGAAACCCGATGAACTGGACGGCGTGCTCGCCGTGATTCGCGGCGAATCCGAGGGATAGTAATAAGAGCCGCCCGGTTCCGCACGACGAACGCCGGGCGGAGGTACGCCGTGATGCGTTCGTTCCGGCGTGATCCAGCCGTGCCGTCGTGCTGCGTTCCCGCCCGCCGTGATCCACCCGTTAGAGAGCGGCGGGCAACCGTTTCCCTTTGTCCTACGTCAAGTTGAGCGAGAGGACAGGTGAGCGTCCCTTCTCGGGGTATCCGCCTGTCCAGCCCTCGGAGTGTCGGGCCATTCCGATGGCGTAGAAGTTCCTACCGCCCGGTTGCCCCACCCTTTCGTACCCCCCCTAGACTGAGCTTCCAGCACAGGTGGCTACACGCTCGAAAGGCGCCCCCGTGTCCATCGGCAACTCCCCTGAAGACGAGCGTCCCTTCCCAGACGAGTCCCAGGAAGCCCGAATCCCCGTGGGCCGTGCCCTCCAGCAGGCGCGGATCGCGGCCGGGCTCACCGTGGACGACGTCAGCAGCGCCACTCGTGTCCGCCTCGCCATCGTGCATGCCATCGAGGCGGACGACTTCGGCCCCTGTGGCGGCGCCGTGTATGCGCGCGGCCACATCCGAAACCTGGCCAGGGCCGTCCATCTCGATCCCGAGCCGTTGGTCGCCCAGTACGACGCCGAGCACGGCGGCCGGCCCGCGCCCACTCCCGCGGCGCCCCTGTTCGAGGCCGAGCGGATCCGTCCCGAGCGCCGGGGCCCCAACTGGACCGCGGCGATGGTCGCCGCGATCGTCGTGGTGATCGGTTTCGTCGGCTTCACCGCGGTCAAGGGCGGTGACGGCGGCAGCGACTCCAAGTCGCAGCTCGCCGAGGGCGCCACGCCCGCCACCAGCAAGGCCGCCTCGCCCGCGCCCACCAAGGACAAGCCCGCCGACCCGGCTCCGGAGCCCACCGACAGCGCCATCGCGGCCGCCCCGCAGGACAAGGTCACCGTCCAGGTCAGCGCCCCCAACGGACGCAGCTGGATCTCGGCCAAGGACCACAACGGGCGGATGCTCTTCGACGGCCTGCTGGACAAGGGCCAGTCCAAGACCTTCCAGGACAGCGCCAAGATCAATCTGATCCTCGGTGACGCCGGCGCGATCGAGCTGTATGTGAACGGCAAGAAGATCGAGGACGACTTCAAGCCCGGCGCCGTGGAGCGCCTGACGTACACCAAGGGCGACCCGGTCGCGGGCTGATCCGGCCCGCCCCGCGCCCCGCCGACGGGGTCGGCCGAGCTCGGCCAACCCCGTCGACATGGGCTGTCGGTGAGACAAAGTACTCTTGAGCCCATGCCTGAACGCCGTACCGTCGCACTCGTCACTCTCGGCTGCGCTCGTAACGAGGTGGATTCCGAGGAGCTCGCAGGCCGTTTGGAGGCGGACGGCTGGCAGCTGGTCGAGGACGCCGAGGACGCCGACGTCGCCGTCGTGAACACCTGTGGCTTTGTCGAGGCCGCCAAGAAGGACTCCGTCGACGCCCTCCTGGAGGCCAACGACCTCAAGGGCCATGGCAGAACCCAGGCCGTCGTGGCGGTGGGCTGCATGGCCGAGCGGTACGGCAAGGAACTGGCCGAGGCGCTGCCCGAGGCCGACGGTGTGCTCGGCTTCGACGACTACGCCGACATCTCCGACCGCCTCCAGACCATCCTGTCCGGCGGGGTGCACGCCTCGCACACCCCGCGGGACCGCCGCAAGCTGCTGCCGATCAGCCCGGCCGAGCGCCAGGACTCGGCCGTCTCGGTCGCGCTGCCCGGCCACGGCCCCACCGATCTGCCCGAGGGCCTGGCGCCCGCCTCCGGCCCCCGCGCGCCCCTGCGCCGCCGGCTGGACGGCGCCCCGGTCGCCTCGGTGAAGCTCGCCTCCGGCTGCGACCGGCGCTGCTCCTTCTGCGCCATCCCGTCCTTCCGCGGCTCCTTCATCTCCCGCCGCCCCAGCGATGTGCTCAACGAGTCGCGCTGGCTGGCCGAGCAGGGCGTGAAGGAGATCATGCTGGTCTCCGAGAACAACACGTCGTACGGCAAGGACCTCGGCGACATCCGCCTGCTGGAGTCCCTGCTGCCCGAACTGGCCGGGATCGACGGCATCGAGCGGGTCCGGGTGAGCTACCTCCAGCCGGCCGAGATGCGCCCCGGACTGATCGACGTACTGACCTCGACGCCCAA
Source organism: Streptomyces sp. NPDC093018 (assembly GCF_040684035.1). Taxonomy (NCBI): domain Bacteria; kingdom Bacillati; phylum Actinomycetota; class Actinomycetes; order Kitasatosporales; family Streptomycetaceae; genus Streptomyces; species Streptomyces sp. NPDC093018. Next base: position 163,441 of record NZ_JBFBFF010000019.1, on the reverse strand, counting down.
GATCGCGCCGTACTTCGACCTCTCCTTCCAGCACTCGGCGCCCGCCGTGCTGCGCTCCATGCGCCGCTTCGGTGACACCGACCGCTTCCTGGAGCTGCTCGACACCATCCGCTCCAAGGCCCCCCAGGCCGGTGTGCGCTCCAACTTCATCGTCGGCTTCCCCGGCGAGAGCGAGGCGGACCTCGCCGAGCTGGAGCGCTTCCTGACCGGCGCCCGCCTGGACGCGATCGGTGTCTTCGGCTACTCGGACGAGGAGGGCACCGAGGCGGCCACGTACGACAACAAGCTGGACGAGGACGTCGTGGCCGAGCGGCTGGCCCACATCTCCCGGCTGGCCGAGGAGCTGGTCTCGCAGCGCGCCGAGGAGCGCGTCGGCGAGAGCGTGCACGTCATGGTCGAGTCGGTGGACGAGGAAGAGGGTGTGTACGGCCGCGCCGCGCACCAGGCGCCCGAGACCGACGGCCAGGTGCTGCTCACGAGCGGCGAGGGCCTCGCCGTGGGACGTATGGTCGAGGCGAAGGTGGTCGGTACGGAGGGTGTCGACCTGGTGGCCGAGCCGCTGACCGGCTCGCTCGCGTGTAGTGAGGAGGCGGGCAGATGACCGGAGTCCCGGCATCCGCCGCGGGCGGCTCCTCCGGCGCGCAGGGCGCACGGGGCACCGCCGCCGCTGCCGACGGCGTTGCGTCCGAGGTCTCCGGTTCCGCGTCCGCTCCCGGTGAGGCCGCGCCCGGCCGGTCCGCTTCCGGCGGCGAGTCCGCTGCCGGCCGGTCCGCCGCCGGTGCCGAGGCCACGGCCGAGGGCAGGCCCGCGCGCGGCGGCAAGATCACGGCCGCTGCGGTCAACCAGGCGAGTGTGTGGAACGTCGCCAACCTGCTGACCATGCTCCGGCTGGTCCTGGTGCCCGGCTTCGTGGCGCTGATGCTGGCGGACGGCGGCTACGACCCGGCCTGGCGCTCGCTGGCCTGGGCGGCCTTCGCCATCGCCATGATCACCGACCTGTTCGACGGTCATCTCGCGCGCACCTACAACCTGGTCACCGACTTCGGCAAGATCGCCGACCCCATCGCCGACAAGGCGATCATGGGGGCGGCGCTGATCTGTCTGTCCTCCCTCGGCGATCTGCCGTGGTGGGTGACGATCGTGATCCTCGGCCGGGAACTGGGCATCACCCTGATGCGTTTTCTGGTCATTCGCTACGGCGTGATCCCGGCCAGCCGCGGCGGCAAGCTGAAGACCCTGACCCAGGGCGTGGCCGTCGGCATGTATGTGCTGGCGCTCACCGGATGGCTGGCCACACTCCGGTTCTGGGTGATGGCCGCGGCGGTCGTCCTGACCGTTGTCACCGGCCTCGACTACGTAAGACAAGCCATTGTGCTGCGCAGGCAGGGAATCGCCGAGCGCGCGGCGGCGTTGGAGGAGACGAAAGCGTGAGTTCCCCGGCCACCGAACTGGTGCGACTACTGACAGTGAGGGGCGAGACCCTCGCGGTCGCCGAGTCGCTCACGGGTGGCCTGGTGGCGGCGGAGATCACCGCGGTGCCTGGAGCCTCCAAGGTGTTCCGGGGCTCGGTCACCGCCTACGCCACGGAACTCAAGCACCGGCTGCTGGGCGTCGACGCCGCCCTGCTGGAGCGGCGCGGAGCGGTGGACCCGCAGGTCGCGGCCCAGATGGCGGCCGGGGTACGCAAGGCTCTGGATGCCGACTGGGGCATCGCGACCACCGGGGTCGCCGGCCCCGACCCGCAGGACGGCCAGCCGGTCGGCACGGTCTTCGTGGCCGCTGACGGACCGCTGACGCCGGCCCCGCCTTCCGCCGGTGGCGGAAAAGTGGAGGCCCTGCGGTTGAACGGCAGCCGTACGGAAATCCGTAGAGAGAGTGTACGGAGCGTACTCGCACTGCTGCTGGAGCGGATCGCGGGCGAACAGTTCGGAAATGAGCGGGCACAGGATACGGAACGGAACGGGGGGTTTTGATGTTTGCAGCCCTGAGTGAACACGACATCGCTCCCCGCACGGCCGCAGCGCGAGGCGGTACGGTGGGGCGTGAAGGATGCGGCTACGCGGTCCGAGGAGGGAGCCACCGATGATTCTGCTCCGTCGCCTGCTGGGTGACGTGCTGCGTCGGCAGCGCCAACGCCAGGGCCGTACTCTGCGCGAAGTCTCCTCGTCCGCCCGAGTCTCACTCGGCTATCTCTCCGAGGTGGAGCGGGGGCAGAAGGAGGCTTCCTCCGAGCTGCTCTCCGCCATCTGCGACGCGCTGGACGTACGGATGTCGGAACTCATGCGTGAAGTGAGCGACGAACTGGCGCTCGCCGAGCTGGCCCAGTCCGCCGCGGCCACCGAGCCCGTACCCACGCCGGTCCGTCCGATGCTGGGTTCCGTCTCGGTGACCGGTGTGCCACCGGAACGGGTGACCATCAAGGCACCCGCGAAGGCGGTGGACGTGGTCGCCGCCTGACAGACGCGGCGCCGCGCCCGACGGGCACAGCCAGACACAGCCAGACATGGACGAGGCCCCGGCCGGGCTTCTCGGGAAGATCCCCGGGGAGCGTGGCCGGGGCCTCGTGCTGTGCGCCCGTATGCGCCTGGTGCTGTACATCCGTATGTGTGTATGTATGCGCTCCTGTGCGTCCGTTTGCCGGGTCCCGGTGGGGCGGTCATGGTGGAGGGACATGTCGGCCGTGAGGGCCGCAGGAGCGCCGGAGGAAGCGGATGTACGTCGTGAAGAGCCCGTTGGCCGACGCGGACCTGAAGACCGTGGCCGAGGCGCTGCAAGGCGCGCTGGTCGATCTGGTGGACCTGTCCCTGGTCGCCAAGCAGATCCACTGGAACGTCGTCGGGCCCCGCTTCCGCTCCGTCCACCTCCAACTGGACGAGGTCGTCGCCTCCGCCCGCACCCACTCCGACACGGTGGCCGAGCGCGCCTCGGCACTGGGCGTCCCGCCGGACGGCCGCGCCGCCACCGTTTCCTCGACCAGCGGCATCAAAACGACTCCGTCCGGATGGATCAAGGACGGGGACGCGGTCGGTGCGATGGTGGACGCCCTCGGCTCCGTCATCACCCGGATGCGGGAGCGCGTGCACGCGACCGAGGAGCCGGACCCGGTGTCCCAGGACATCTTCATCGCGATAACCGCCGACCTGGAGAAGCATCACTGGATGTTCCAGGCGGAGAACGCGTAGCGTCCGCCGGTGCCGTCGGGCAGCGGGTGCGAGCCGGCGTCCGGCGGGAGGTGGCGGGCATGACGGGGCGGGCGGTGCGCCGGACGCTGGCGCTGGCATGCGGCGCGGTCTGGTGGTGGGCCGTGCTGCGGCTCGCCCTCGGGCAGGGCGCGGGCGTGCTGGAGGCCGCCGTCGCGGCGGGCGGATGGGGGCTCAGCGTGCTGCCGGTGCACTGCGCGCCCAAGGGGAAGGCGGAGGGGGAGCTGGCCCCGGGGCGGTGGGCGGCGGCATGGCGGGCGGGGGAGACCGCTGCCGGTACCGGTGTCGATGCCGACAGGCTGTCTTCGCAAGGGCGTTCGGGGGAAGTCCCCGGCCCGTGAGCCGTCGGGTTCGGCGGGTGCGTCAGGTGGGGGTACGACGATGTCGCTCACGCCAGCGCTGGGGGGCGCCCGGCGCCGGGGCGGGGCCGGTCTGGCAGGTGGGGCACCAGTAGGTGGGGCGGTCCTGGGAGCCGTCGCCCTGATCGGCCACGCGGATCGGGGTCTGGCAGTGCAGACAGGGGCGGGGTGCGCGGCCGTACACGAAGAGGTCCTGGTGGCGCAGGCCCGTGGTCCGGCGGACCGGGCGGTCGCGGTTGGCCTCCAGCAACCGGTGTGCGAGGCCGGGCAGCTTCGCGGCGCGGTCGGCGGGGAGCGCGCCGACGGGCAGCCAGGGGGTGGCGCCGAGCAGGAAGCACAGCTCGCTCTTGTAGATGTTGCCGATCCCGGCCAGATTGCGCTGGTCGAGCAGGGCCTCGCCGAGGGGACGGGCGGGGTCCGTGCGCAGATTGGCCAGCGCGAGTTCGGGGTCCCAGCCGGGGCCGAGCAGATCGGGGCCGAGGTGGCCCACCACCTGCTCCTCCTCGGTGCTGCGCAGCAGTTCGAGAACTTGGAGGCGGTAGCCGACGGCCGTGCGGTGGTCGGTGCCGAGGATCACGCGGATCTGGTGCCCGGGGCCGCCGCGCCAGCGCTCGCCCGCGTCGTACACCTTCCACGCGCCCTCCATGCGCAGATGCGTGTGCAGGGTCAGGCCGCCCTCGAACCGGGTGAGCAGATGTTTGCCGCGCGGAACCGTGCTCAGCACCCGGCGGCCGGTGAGATCGACGGTCGCGTACTTCGGCACCCGGAAGTCGCTACGGATCAGCACCTCACCCGCGAGCGCCTCATGCAACCGCCGCGCGGCCTGCCAGACCGTGTCTCCTTCGGGCATGGGTCAAGGGTGCCATGGGGGGAGGTGGGTGGATGGGGGAGGGCGTCGGCAGGGGGCGGTGACGGGAGTGGGGGCGGCCTGGTGGAGGGGGGCGGGCCCGAGGGGGTGTGGGGCGGTCCGAGAGGGGGTGGGAGGGGGTGGCGTGTGAGGTGCCGGACCCGGGACGGCGTGGGGTGTGAGGGGCCGGACCTGGGAGGGCGTGCGGTGTGAGGGGTCGGTCCGTTCGCGGGGCGGGCGTGGGGGAGCGGGGGCGCGAGAGGGCCCGCCGGGGTGGTCGGCAGAGCATCGATGAAGGCGGGGTGCGAGGGTTGGCGGGATGGGTGGAGGCCCCGGGGCAGGGCGGGCCCCGGCCTGGTGCCTCGGCGCGGCGGCGGGGCGGGGCGGACCCGCGCCGCGATGCCTCGGTGTGGCGGTGGCGCCCGCTCCGGGCGTCATGCCCGGGAAGTCCGTCCGTCCTGGCCGGGCGGCGCGGCTGGAGGTCGGCCGGCGCGCCCGGTCTTGAGCCCCGTCGCGTGCTCCGGCTCACGCTCTCAGGCGCAGCCCCCGTGGTGTGGCCACGAAGCCCGCCGATTCCAGCAGGGTGCCTATGGGGGAGGTCAGGGCCGGGGTGTTGTTGATCCGTTCGACGGTGACCGTGCCGAGGGAGCCGGCGCGAGCGGCGGTGGCCAGGGCTTCGGCGGCGGTTCGCAGTCGGGGGTCGTCCATGGCCGCGGTGTCCGGGGTGATCGGCCAGGCCAGGAGGGTCTTGCCGCCGCGCTCCATGTACAGGGTCAGCTCGCCCTCCACCAGGACGACCAGGGAACCCGCCTTGCGGCCCGGTTTGTGTCCGGCGCCGGTCGGTGGCTCGGGCCAGGACAGGGCCGCGCCGTAGGCGTTCGCCGGGTCGGCCGCGGCGAGGACGACGGCACGGGCGTCGGGGGAACGGTCCCGGCCGCGGCTTGGCTGCGGGCCCCGGTCTTTCCAGGGGGAGCCCGAGCCGTGGCCGGTGGCGCCCCCGCCGCCCCGAGGGCCGCCGTAGCCGGGGGCGGAGAAGGGGTCGGCGAGGTCGCGGGGAGAGTCATGGCCGCCGGGGTCGGCCGGCGGCCAGGTGAAGTCGCCGTCGAGACCGGGGTGGGCGAAGCCCGCGTCGGCGCCGGAAGGGGACGGGCTGCGGCCGTGCGGGCCGCCGTCGATGCCCGGGAAGCCGTTCGGGTCGGTGAAAGCGGGTGCCGGGAAGCCGCCCGCCGGGGCGGGCAGGGACTCGCCCCGGTCCCGCGCGTTGGACACCGCGCGCAGCCGGTCCACCGCGCCGTCCATGGCGAACTGGGCCGCGCCGAGCCCCTCGACCACATAACCGCGTCTGGCCTGGCCGCTGTCCTCGAAGGCGGACAGCACTCGGTACACCGCCGAGAAGCCGCCTGCCACGCCCTCCGCGGCGACCGCGCCCCGGGTCACCACGCCGTGCCGGTCCAGCAGGGTGCGGGCCAGCGCGTGCGCCCGCACCGTGGGGTCGGGCTCGGCCGCGGGCAGCAGGGACCAGCGCCCCGCGACGGTCGGCGGGCCGGTACGGGAGGCCGTACGCGCCGCGGCCGTGAGGGAGCCGTAGCGTCCGCGCGGCACGGCGCGTTTGGCGCGGTGGGCCGTCGAACCCGCCGTACGGCCCGAGCCCAGCAGGGAACGCATCGGCGCCAGCGTGTCATTGGTGAGCCGGCCCGACCAGGCCAGGTCCCAGAGGATGTCGGCCAGTTGGGGATCGGTGGCGTCGGGATGCGTGGTGGCGCGGACCTGGTCGGCGATCTGCCGGAAGAACAGGCCGTAGCCACCGGACAGTGCGTCCAGGACGGACTGGTGGAGCGCGGTCGGCTCCAGCGGGAGCGGTGGTGGGAGCAACAGCGGTGCCGCGTCCGCCAGATAGAGGCAGACCCAGCCGTCCTTGCCGGGCAGCGCGCCCGCGCCGGCCCACACCACTTCGCCGGCCGCGGTCAACTCGTCCAGCATCGACGGCGTGTAGTTCGCCACCCGGGACGGCAGGACCAGCTTCTCCAGCGCGGAGGCGGGCACCGAGGCGCCCTGCAACTGCTCGATCGCGCGCACCAGTCCGTCCACACCGCGCAGCCCGTGTCCCTTGCCGATGTGCTGCCACTGCGGCAGGAACTGGCCGAGCGCGGCGGGCGGTACGGGCTCCAGTTCGTGCCGCAGGGCCGCCAGGGAGCGGCGGCGCAGACGCCGTAGCACCGTGGCGTCGCACCACTCCTGGCCGATGCCCGCCGGATGGAACTCGCCCTGCACCACCCGGCCGCTCGCGGCGAGCCGCTGGAGGGCGCCGTCGGTGATCGCGACGCCCAGGCCGAAGCGGTCGGCGGCGGTGGCCGAGGTGAACGGGCCGTGCGTACGGGCATAGCGCGCGAGGAGGTCGCCCAGGGGGTCCTTGACCGGTTCGGTGAAGGCCTCCGGGACACCGACGGGCAGCGCGGTGCCGAGCGCGTCGCGCAGCCGGCCCGCGTCCTCGATCGCCGCCCAGTGGTCGGCGCCGGAGATCCGGACCTTGATCGCCCGGCGGGCCCCGGCCAGCTCCCGCACCCAGTGCGGATCGGCGCCCCGCGCGACCAATTCGGCCTCGGTGAGCGGGCCGAGCAGCCGCAGCACATCGGCCACGCCCTCCACGTCCTTGATCCGGCGGTCCTCCGTGAGCCACTGGAGTTCGCGCTCCAGCTCGGTCAGCACCTCGGCGTCGAGCAGTTCGCGCAGCTCCGCCTGGCCGAGCAGTTCGGCCAGCAGATGGGAGTCCAGGGAGAGCGCGGCGGCCCGGCGCTCGGCCAGCGGGGAATCGCCCTCGTACAGGAACTGGGCGACATACCCGAACAGGAGGGAACGGGCGAAGGGGGACGGCTCCGGGGTGGTGACCTCGACCAGGCGCACCTTGCGGGACTCGATGTCGCCCATCAGCTCGGCCAGGCCCGGCACGTCGAAGACGTCCTGGAGACATTCGCGCACCGCCTCCAGGACGATCGGAAACGAGCCGAACTCGCTCGCCACCTGGAGCAGTTGGGACGCGCGCTGACGCTGCTGCCACAGCGGGGTGCGCTTGCCCGGGCTGCGGCGCGGCAACAGCAGGGCGCGCGCGGCGCACTCGCGGAACCGGGAGGCGAACAGGGCCGAGCCGCCGACCTGTTCGGTGACCACCTGGTCGACCTCGCCCTTGTCGAAGGCGACGTCCGCCGCGCCCACGGGCGGCTGCTCGCTGTCCGCATGGAAGGGCGCGCCCGGCTTCATGGGCTCCTGGTCGAGCAGGTCCAGGCTCAACAGGTCGGCGTCGGGCAGCCGCAGCACGATGCCGTCGTCGGCGTGCATCACCTGGGCGTCCATGCCGTACCGCTCGGACAGCCGGGCGCCGAGCGCGAGCGCCCAGGGGGCGTGCACCTGGGCGCCGAACGGGGAGTGGACGACGACCCGCCAGTCGCCCAGTTCGTCGCGGAAGCGCTCCACGACGATCGTACGGTCGTCCGGAACATGGCCGCAGGCCTCGCGCTGCTCCCGCAGATACGCCAGTACGTTGTCCGCCGCCCACGCGTCCAGTCCGGCGGCGAGCAGCCGCAGCCGGGCGTCGTCCTCGTCCAGCGAGCCGACCTCGCGCAGGAACGCGCCCACCGCGCGGCCCAGTTCGAGCGGGCGGCCCAGCTGGTCGCCCTTCCAGAACGGCAGCCGGCCCGGCACGCCCGGCGCGGGGGAGACCAGGACCCGGTCGCGGGTGATGTCCTCGATACGCCAGGAACTCGTGCCCAGGGTGAAGACGTCGCCCACCCGGGACTCGTAGACCATCTCCTCGTCCAGCTCGCCGACCCGGCCGCCGCCCTTCTTGGGGTCGCTGCCGACGAGGAAGACCCCGAACAGACCGCGGTCCGGGATGGTGCCGCCGGAGGTGACGGCCAGCCGCTGGGCACCGGGGCGGCCGGTGACGGTGCCGGCCACGCGGTCCCACACCACCCGGGGGCGCAGTTCCGCGAACGCGTCCGAGGGATAGCGGCCCGCGAGCATGTCGAGGACCGCGGTGAACGCCGATTCCGGGAGCGAGGCGAAGGGGGCCGCGCGGCGGACCAGGGCGAGCAGGTCGTCGAACTGCCAGGTGTCCAGGGCCGTCATGGCGACGAGCTGCTGGGCGAGTACGTCCAGGGGGTTCGCGGGCACCCGCAGGGACTCGATGGCGCCCGAACGCATCCGCTCGGTCACCACGGCCGCCTGCACCAGATCGCCCCGGTACTTGGGGAAGACCACACCGGTGGAGACGGCGCCCACCTGGTGTCCGGCGCGGCCGACACGCTGGAGCCCGGAGGCCACCGAGGGCGGCGACTCCACTTGGACGACGAGATCGACGGCGCCCATGTCGATGCCCAGCTCCAGGCTGGAGGTGGCGACCACGGCGGGCAGCCGGCCCGCCTTCAGGTCCTCCTCGACCAGTGCGCGCTGCTCCTTGGACACCGAGCCGTGGTGGGCCCGGGCGATCACCGGGGGCGCGCCCTGGGCCGCGCCCGAGCCGCCCATCAGCTGGGCGGGGGAGTGGTGCTCGGCCAGCGGCTCGCCCGTCGCGCGCTCGTAGGCGATCTCGTTGAGCCGGTTGCACAGGCGCTCGGCCAGGCGGCGGGAGTTGGCGAAGACGATGGTGGAGCGGTGCGACTGGACCAGATCGGCGATCCGCTCCTCCACATGCGGCCAGATCGACGGCCGCTCCCCGCCGTCGGCCGCGTCGGTGGCCGGGGAGCCGCCCAGCTCGCCCATGTCCTCGATCGGTACGACCACGGAGAGGTCGAACTCCTTGCCGGACTCCGGCTGGACGATCTCCACCTTGCGGCGCGGCGAGAGATAGCGGGCGATCTCGTCCACCGGGCGCACGGTCGCGGACAGGCCGATCCGGCGGGCCGGCTTGGGGAGCAGTTCGTCCAGGCGCTCCAGAGTGAGCGCGAGATGCGCGCCGCGCTTGGTGCCCGCGACCGCGTGCACCTCGTCCAGGATCACCGTCTCCACGCCCGTGAGCGCGTCGCGGGTGGCCGAGGTCAGCATCAGGAAGAGCGACTCGGGGGTGGTGATCAGGATGTCCGGCGGCCGCGTGGACAGCGCGCGGCGCTCGGCGGGCGGGGTGTCGCCGGAGCGGATGCCGACCTTGACCTCGGGTTCCGGCAGGCCGAGGCGGACGGATTCCTGGCGGATGCCGGTCAGCGGGCTGCGCAGATTGCGCTCGACGTCGACCGCGAGGGCCTTCAGCGGCGAGACGTACAGCACCCGGCAGCGCTTTCGCGGGTCGGCCGGGGGCGGGGTCGCGGCCAGCTGGTCCAGGGCGGCGAGGAACGCGGCCAGCGTCTTGCCGGAGCCGGTCGGCGCGACCACCAGCACATCCGAACCCGCCTGGATGGCACCCCACGCGCCCGCCTGGGCCGCGGTGGGCGCGGAGAACGCCCCCGTGAACCAGCCGCGGGTCGCGGGGGAGAAGCCGTCGAGGGCCCGATGTACGGAGCTGACCATGCGTCCATCCTGCACCCGACCACTGACAATCGGGCTGACCTGGGCAAATGCCCCGCCGTCGGGGTTGGGCGAGGGGCGGGACGCGGCCGCCGCGGCGGACAATGGGCCTATGGCAGGCACGGCTGGACGACAGGGTGACCGCCCGACCCGCGACCGGGCGGGGCAGGCGGGGCGGGCGGTGGAGCGGGCGCGGCACTGGCGCTACGAGGAACTGCCCGGCGTCGATCTGCTGCGCGCCCGGTACGTCCACAAGACCTTCGTCCGGCACACCCACGAGAACTTCGTGATCGCCGCCATCGCCGACGGTGTCGAGGTGTTCCACCACGGCGGCTCCGACGTCTGCGCGGGCGCGGGAGCCCTCGCGCTGGTCAATCCGGACACCCCGCACACCGGCCGGGCCGGGGTCCCGGAGGGCTGGCGCTACGGCGCGGTCTACCCCGCGCCCGAGGTGGTGGCGGCGATAGCGGCGGAGACCAGCACCCTGCGCGGCGCCCCCGGCTTCGTCAGCCCGGTCCTCGACGACCCCGCGACCGTCCGCCTCGTCCACGAGGTGCTCCGCGCCGCCGAGGAGGGCAACGCGCTGGCCGCCGACACCCTGCTCCGGGTCGCCGTGACACGGCTGCTCCGGCTGAACGGCGGCACCCTGCCCGAGCGGCGGCCCCGCACGGCCGGGGCCCGGATCGCGGCACGCGCGCGGGCCGTGCTGGAGGAACGCATGGCCGAGCCGCCGACCCTTGAGCGGCTCGCCACCGACCTCGGGACCAGCCCGTTCGCGCTGCTGCGGGCCTTCCGCGACAGCTACGGGATGCCACCGCACGCCTGGCTGACCGACGCCCGGGTGCGGCGCGCGCGGCTCCTCCTGGACACCGGCACCCGGCCCGCCGAGGCTGCCGTCGCCGTCGGCTTCACCGACCAGCCGCACCTCAACCGTCACTTCGCCCGGATCGTCGGCGTGCCCCCGGGCGCCTACCAGCGGGAGCGCGACGTCGTACGCGGGCGCGCGGAGGTACGGGGGCGTGCGGAGGTACAAGGGCGTGCGGACATACGGGAGCGCAAGAACGTACAAGACGCGGACTGACGTGCGCCCGTAGCGTTCCGGGCGTGGCACAGCAGCAGACAGCACCAGTGGACATGGCGGACGGGGCGGCCAAGCCCGACGCGGCGGTCGTACGGGACGCCCTCGGAGTCGGCGTCGCCGTAGGACTGTCCGGGTTCGCCTTCGGGGTGACCTCGGCCGGGGGCGGGCTCGGACTCCTCCAGACCTGCGCGCTCAGCCTCCTGGTGTTCACCGGCGCCTCCCAGTTCGCCCTGGTCGGAGCGCTGGCCGCCGGAGGCAACCCGTACACCGCGGCGGCCGGGGCCTTCTTCCTGGGCGTACGCAACGCCTTCTACGGGCTGCGTCTCTCCCAGCTCCTCGCCCTTCCGCGCGCGGTGCGGCCCTTCGCCGCCCAGTGGGTGATCGACGAGACCACGGCGGTCACCCTGGCGCAGCCGACCCGGCGCGCCGCCCGGATCGGCTTCACGGTCACCGGAGTCACCCTCTACGTGCTGTGGAACCTCACCACCCTGCTCGGCGCGCTGGGCGCCAAAGCCATTGGCGACACACGCGCGTGGGGGCTGGACGCGGCAGGGCCCGCCGTGTTCCTGGCCCTGCTCGCGCCGATGCTGAAGACGTCCACCGAACGCGCGGTCGCGGGCCTCGCGGTGCTGCTGGGGCTCGGCCTGCTGCCCGTGCTCCCGGCCGGCGTGCCGGTCCTGGCGGCAGCCCTGGCCGCGCCGCTCGCCCTGTTCGTGTCCGGGCGGCGCGGGCCTCGTGACCCACAGGACCTGGAGAAGGTCTCGAAGGGCAAGGCCAAGGGCAGCCCCGAGGCCAGGGCCGAGGCGATGGAGGAGGGCCGGTGAACACCTGGATCGCGATCGGTCTGACCGTGCTCGGCTGCTACGCCGTCAAGCTCGCCGGCCTGCTGGTGCCGGCCCATGTCATCGAGCGGCCCCTCGTACGGCGGCTCGCCGCGCTGCTGCCCGTCGCCCTCCTCGCCGCGCTCACCGCGCAGCAGACGTTCGCCCAGGGGCACGCGCTGATGCTGGACGCCAGGGCCGCGGGGCTCGGGGCGGCCGCCGTGGCCCTGGTGCTGCGGGCGCCGTTCCTGGTGGTCGTCGGCGCGGCCGTACTGGTGACGGCGGGCGTCCGGGCCCTCGGCGGCTGAGCCGTCGTACATCGCATCGGACCCGAACCGGCATCAGAACCGAAACCGGCATCGGACCCGAACCGGCATCGGACCCGAACCCGCACCGCGTTTGAACCTGATCAGCCCACGAAGCGGCCGTACGCCCGCAGCGTGCACAGTGCCTCGATCGTCGTCAGGGCGCGCGCCTCGAACGCGGGGACCGGTGCCCAGGGTCGGCGCCGGACCGGCCAGCCGCCGTCCTCCTGCTGCCCGGCGGCCAGGTGGTCCAGGGAGCGGGCCATCTCCTCGTCGGTGAACCAGGCGCGCGCGAGCGAGGCGGGGCTCTTGGCGAAGTCGTGCGGGAAGTGGCGCGGACCCGGCCCCGGGTCACCCCGGTGCGCCACCTGCGGGGGGACCCGGCGCTCTCCCGCCGCCGGACGGTCCGGGCCCAGTGCCGCGAGCCGCTGTGCGCGTACCAGACGGCCGAGCCGGTCCGCGGCGGCCTCCGCGCGCGGGCGGTCGGGAACGGAGTCCAGGAAGGCCACGGCAGCCAGCACCTCGTAAGGACGCGGCTGCTCCAGGTTTGCGACGGCCTGCCAGCAGAAGTCGGTGGCCCGGAACAGCCAGGCGTGCCACACCTCGTTGCGGTGCAGCAGCCCCACCACGGGACCGGTGGCCGCCAGCGAACCGCGGGAGGCCGTCGGTGCGGGGGTGTCCGAGGCGGTGGGAGAGCCCTGGACGAGCGGCGCCGCCGGATACCCGCGCCCGCTCGGATGGACCGTCGGCAGCGCGCCGTCCGCCGTGGAGACGGAGGTCAGATAGCGGCACACACGCTCCACGCGCTGCCCGCCGCAGCGCCCGACGGCGTCCAGGACGCGCAGCGCGTGCGCGGTGTGCAGGGGCTGGCTCACCGGTCCGCGCAGATCGGGCTCCAGGGCGTGCCCGTACCCGCCGTCCTCATTGCGATAGGCGTCCAGCGCCGCCTCCACCGCGTCCGGGGCGCCGCGCAGGAAGTGGTACGCGAACAGGCGCTGTTCCAGCACGCGCGCGGTGAGCCACATGAACTGTTCGGCGCTGAAGAGCGGGGAGCGCGCCGGGGGCGTGCAGGGGAGTGGGGAAGCTCCGGTTTCGGCCATGCGTCAGACCGTAGGACGGAACGCGGCCTTGGCAAGCGGTCCCGGGCGGGCCCCACTCTCAGGGGCGGGATACCGGGTTCACGCGGTTGACGGTCTCTTAGGACATGACTTCGGGCGTGTTCTCCCTTCCTTGTCGTATGTACGACGGTCCTTGTCACGTGTACGAAGACTTCTCGTCACGTGTACGAAGATTTCTCGTCATGCGTACGAGGGCGCCGCGAACGCGAGGACCGTGTTGTGGCCCCCGAAGCCCAGGGAGTGGCTGAGGGCCAGGCGGACGGCCTGCGCGCGGGGAGCGCGGGTGACGATGTCCAGGCCGGCGGTGGTGTCGTCGGGGGCGGAATGGTTCGCCGTGGGCGGCACGGTCCCGTGCGCGATGGTCAGGACGGTGACGGCGGCCTCGATGGCGCCCGCCGCTCCCATGGTGTGCCCGAGGACGCCCTTGGCCGAGGTGACCGAGGGGGGCCTGCGGGGGTAGAGGTCCCTGATCACGGCCGCCTCCGCCGCGTCGTTGAGGCGGGTGCTCGTCCCGTGCGCGTTGATGTGGTCGACGTCCTCGGGGCACGCGCCCGCGGCTGCCAGGGCCGCCATGGTGGCCGCCCGCAGCCCCGCCCCCTCGGGATGCGGCGCCGTGGGATGGTGGGCGTCACTGGTGCTGCCGTGGCCGGTGAGCAGCGCCATCGGCAGGGCCCCGCGCGCCCGTGCGTGCGACTCGCGCTCCAGGAGCAGCACACCGCAGCCCTCCCCCAGGACGAAGCCGTCGCGATCCTTGTCGAAGGGGCGCGAGGCACGTTCGGGTTCATGGTCCCGGCGCGACAGGGCGCCGAGTTTGGCGAACGCGGACGCGCACAGCGGGGTCACCATGGCGTCGGTCCCCGCGGCGACGGCGATGTCACAGGCGCCGCAGGCCAGCAGCAGAGCGGCCGTGACGACGGCCGTGGCGCCCGACGCGCAGGCCGTGGAGGTCCCCAGGGAGGGGCCCGTTACGCCCAGTTCCAGGGCCAGTTGGCCCGCCGCCATGTTGGGCAGGAACGCGGGCAGGGTCATCGGCGAGAGGACACCGTGACCGGCGGTGAGCAGCTTGCGGTGCTGGGCCTCCAGCGTGCCGACCCCGCCCGCCGCCGTGCCCACGACCACCGCCACCCGCGCCGGATCCCATTCCGCCGGCTCCAGACCGGCGCCGGCCAGGGCCTCTTGGGCGGCGGTGAGCAGAAAACGGGTGGCTGGGTCGAACCGCCAGAGCCGGCCGGGATGCGCGTCCGGCGGGGGCACGCGGCACGACATGGTCACCGGGCCGTCGTACAGGGCGGGATCGCTGCGTGCCGCAGGCCTGCCCGCGCACAGGCGCTCCCAGGTGGGGCCCACTCCGATCCCGCCCGGGGCCACCAGCCCGAGCCCGGTGACGGCGATCCGGTCGCTCACCGTCCGCTGCCGTCGTGCGGCACCGGCTCAGTGGGCAGCGCCAGTTGCTCGCTCACCGAGTGGGCGACCTCGGCGACGGTCAGCTCCGCGGACGCCGCCGAGTCGTCCAGGGCGATATTCCACTCCTCCTGGAGGGTGACGTAGAGCTCCACCACGGCAAGGGAGTCCAGGTCGAGTTCGCCGAGGGTGGCTGTGGGCCCGACGCGGTCGGCGGGGACCTCGAACTTGTTGTGCAGCAGGGTCACAAGACGGTCGTAGACACGGTTCACGAGTCGCTCCTCGACGATGTGAAGGGGTGGTCGGCGGACGGCGGTCGTTCGGACAAGGGGGTGACATCGGGCCAGTTGAGGGCGGCGGAGGCCCAGGTGAGTCCGCCGCCGAACGCGGTCAGCAGCGCGCGTGCGCCCGGTTCGACACACTTGTGGACCGAAGGGTCGGCCAGCACCAGCGGGATGGAGGCGGCGGCGGTGTTGCCGAGTTCCCCGATGTTGCCGAACCGGTGGGCGGACGCGATCCCCAGCCGGTCCGCGACCGAGTCCAGGATGCGCTGATTGGCCTGGTGGCCGACGAAGGCCCGTACGGTCTCCGGTGCCCAGCCGGCCCCTCGGAGCGCGGACTCGGCGGACCGGGTCATCCGGCGGACCGCGTGCGCGTAGACCGCGCGGCCCCGCATCCGGAAGTAGTGCCCGTCCGGGTCGGTGCCGGGCAGCCGGTGGGGGTGCCGGGAGCCGCCGTAGGGGATGGTGATGAGATCGCCGCCGCTGCCGTCGGAGCCCAGATCGAGGGCGCCCACGGCGCCGGGTTCGGCCGCGTCGCCCGCGGTGACGAGGACCGCGCCCGCGCCGTCGCCGAAGATCGGCGCGGTCTCCCGGTCGAGCGGGTTGACGATGGTGGTGTAGGTGTCCGAGGCGATCACCAGCACCGTGGCGCAGGTCCCGGCGCGGATCAGCGCGGTCGCCATGGCCAGGGCGTACAGGAAGCCGGAGCACACCGCGGAGAGGTCGAACGCCGGTATGCCGTCCAGGCCGAGCCGGTGCGCCACGGTGGGCGCGGTGGCCGGGCAGGGGTGGTCGGGCGTGCCGGTGGCCAGCAGCAGCATCTGGGGGCGCCGGTCCCCGGCGGAGGCGAGGGCCGCCCGTCCGGCGCCGACGGCGAGGTCCCCGGTGCTGGTACCGGCGTCCGCGTGGCGCCTGCGGGCGATGCCGGTGCGTTCCCTGATCCAGGCGTCGTCCGTGCGCAGTCCGCCGCGCGCGATCACGGTGTCGTTGTCGACCACGCGCGGCGGGAGGCAGGCGCCGATGCCGGTGATGACGGCGGTGGGGCCGTCCGGCGAACCGGGGACCGGTGGGCGCACAGGAGTGTCGAGGGTTTCGTCCACGGGTGGCCACTCACTCCGCGGCGAAGGGCGAGGGGGGCTTGGGGTGGCCGGCCAGTCCGCCGTCGGCGACGGACAGTCCGCCGTCCACGACGAGCGCGTGCCCGGTGACGATGGAGGAGGCGGGGGCGGCGAGGAACAGCGCGGCGCCGGCCACCTCGTCCGCATCGGCCCAACGGCCCATCGGCACATGGCTGGTGAGCCAGTCGGACACCGGGCCCGGCGCGCTGGCGAAGGCGGTCATGTCGGTGCGGGTCCAGCCGGGGCACAGCGCGTTGACGCGGATCCCCTGCCGTGCCCAGCCGACCGCGAGACTCCGCGTCAGCGATATCTGGGCCGCCTTGGTCGCGGCGTACGCCTCCATCATCGGGGCGCCGACGATCCCGGCGGCCGAGGACATCAGGATCAGACTGGCGCGCGAGGACTCGGCCAGGTGCGGGTACGCCGCCCGGCACAGCGCGGCCGTGGCGTTGAGATTGACGGCGACGACCGCCTCCCAGTCCTCCTGGCGGGCGTGCTGGAGCGGGGCCATCAGGGGGCTGCCGTCCGCCGCGGTCGGCAGGGTGCCCGCGTTGTGGACGACGATGTCCAGGCCGCCCAGCGCCGCGCTCGCCCGGTCGACCAGCGCCTCGGCGACACCCGGCAGGGCGAGGTCGCCGTCCAGGACGACGGCCTTGCGGCCACGTTCCTCCACGGCGCGCACGGTGTCCTCCAGGGCGGGCAGGGTCCGCGCGGTCAGTGCCAGATCGCATCCGGCGTCGGCGAGTGCCTCCGCGACCGCCTTGCCGATGCCCCGGGACGCGCCGGTCACCAACGCGCGCGCGTCGTCCAGGCGGAACAGGTCCATGACGTTCGTCGGGCGGTTCGTGTCGTTGACCGAGTGGCCCTCGGCGTTCGTGGTGTTCATCGGGCTGCTCCTTGTGAGGTGGACCGTTCGGCCGTCCGGTCGGTGGACGGTACGGATCGCGGGCCGGCCGCGGGGTCCGCGGCGACGGTGGGCGCGCCGCTCCAGGTGAGCAGTGCGCTGCCCCAGGTCATGCCGGCGCCGAAGGCGGCCAGCAGGATCCGGTCGCCGGGTTTCAGCGGCCGGGTGTCGACGGCGCGCGCCAGGGCGTACGGCGTGCTGGCGGCGCCGATGTTGCCCACCTCGTCGCCGACGACCACCAGGCGGTCGTCGGGGATGCCGAGGTCGGCCCCGATCCGCCGCAGCAGTACGGGGTTTGGCTGGTGGGCGACGACACAGTCCACGTCCGCCAGCGTCAGCCCCGCCCGGTCGAGGGCGTCGGTGATCAGCCGGGGGAAGACATCCGTGATGAACCGGCCGATGGCACGGCCGTCCATGCGGATGAAGTGGTCGCGCCCGGCGAGTGTGGCCGCGCTGGCCGGACGGCGGCTGCCGCCCGCGGGAATGAGCACCCGGTCGGCGAGCGCGCCGTCGGAGCCCAGGCTGAACTGCGCGAACCCCCCGGGTTCGGCCACCGGCCCGAGTACGGCGGCCGCCGCTCCGTCGGCGAACAGCACGGCGGTGCCCCGGTCGGCCGGATCGAGGAACCGGGAGTACGCCTCGACACCGACGGCGACCGCGTACCGGGTGCCCTCCTCGGCCGTACGCAGCCAGTCGTGGGCCACCTTGGCGGCGAACAGCCAGCCCGAGCAGGCGGCGCTGACGTCGAGCGCGACCGCGCGGTCGGCCCCGGTCAGCGTCTGGATCCGGCAGGCGGTGGCCGGGCCCAGCTCGTCGGGTGTCGAGGTGCCGCAGATCAGCAGGCCGATGTCGGCCATGTCGAGACCGGCGGCCCGGACCGCCGAACGGACCGCGTGCGCCGCCAGGTCGGAGGCGGCCTCGCCCGGGGCGGCGACATGGCGTTCACGGACGCCGGTGCGTTCGCTGATCCATTCCGGTGTGACACCGGCGCCCGCGGCCACCTCCGCGTTGCCGCGGACCGTGGAGGGCAGATAGGTGCCCATGCCCAGGACGCCGATGGGGCGGGTGTACGTCATGTGATGGCTCCTCGGGTCCAGGTGAGCGTGGCCCGCAGCGCGGCGTTGTAGTCGGCCGCGGCCAGCGGGGCGTCCGTCGCCCCGTCGCCGTGCACGAACGCCTCGGTGAGCAGGGGGAGATGGGGGCGCAGTTCGTCGCAGAGATGGTCGATGACATCGGTGAGCGCCTGGACGTCCGCGGGCCGCAGGGTCTCGTGCGCGAGCAGCGAGGCGGACCAGCGGCGGGCGGCCATGGCCCCGTGCAGGGCGGCCAGCGAACCCAGGACGGCGTGCGCGCTCGCGTCGCGTACCTCGCCGAGCACGTTTAGGACGTCCTCGGCCATCAAGCCGTCGGCGTACAGCTCGCCCAGGAGGCCCGCGTCCTCCAGCAGCGGGTTCCAGGCATCGAACGGCGAGCCGTGCTTCACGTCACGCAGTCGGGCCGCGAGGTGTGCGGCGAGCCCGGCCCGGTGGGTGCGGGCGATTTCCGGCCACCAGGAGGGGGAGGTGGCCGAGGGCCGCGCCGCGCCGTCCGCCGCGCCCGCGGTCGGGGCGGGCGCGTCCGCGCTCTCCTCGACCAGGGAGCGCCCGATGTCGTACAGGATGAGCTGGCTGTCCCCGCCCGCCGCGTCGAAGGCGTGGTGGAAGCCGTGGTACCCGGCCAGCCGGTTGACGTCCAGATGACCGGAGAAGCCGCACCTGCGCTGGCATTCCGCGCTGACCTCGGCGGCGAGCCGTACGGAGGCGGCCTTGTACGCGGCGAGCGGCCGGTTGACGGCCGTCCAGGGAGTAAACCCCATCGCATCGGAGTCGTCGCCGGCCGAGGGCGCGCCGAGGGATTCCGTCCACAGGGCGCGCGCCCCGTGCGCGGCGCAGGTCAGCGCGAAGGCGTCGGCCAGCGCGCCGAGGACCGCGCGCTGCTGGGTCCGGTACGACAGCAGTGGCACGCCCGGCGCCAGCCGGCTCTGGGTACGGCGCTGCCGCGCGTAGTTGACCGCCTGTACGGCGGACTGGCGGGCGGTCGCGGCGGCCACGGCCGGCATGAGCGCCCACAGCCCCTGACCCACCCGCAGGGTGCGCTGGAGCCGGCGCTCGGCCGATCCGGCCGGGTCGTGGAAGGTGCCGTCCGCACCGATGACCGCTCCGTCGGCCAGCCAGTGGGCGTCGGGCACCCGCAGCCGCCGGAACCGCACGAGGACGTAGTCCAGGGGCAGCGCGCCCAGGCCGATCGGCGACGACAGCTCGACACCGGGCAGCGGACCCGTGCGGTCGGTCAGGTCGACCACGAAGCCGAAGACCCCCCGGTCGGTGCCGTCGGTGAACAGCCGGGCGAGCACCACCGCTGTCTGGGGGACGCCGGGCGTGCCCGCGCTGCCGAACTTGGCCGCCTCGGCGTCCGGCGTGTCCAGGACGAACTCCCGGGTGGCCGGGTCGTACGCGGCACGGGTCCGGGTCGCCAGATGGCTGTTCGCCTGGCCTGCCTCGGTGATCAGGTAGACGCCCTTGGCGCGGCCGGCGGTCAGGGCCGTCATACGCTCCGTCAGATACGCTGGATCCGAACCGAGTTGGGCCATGGAGCCGAGGCAGAGCGTGTGGTGCACCAGCGCGGCCAGGCACAGCGGCGGGTCGGCGACGGCGGCCCAGGCATGGACGGCCGCGAGCCGCGCCGGGTCCTCGAAGATCTTCTCCGGGGCGGGCAGGGCCTGACCCATCAGGCCGAGTTTCCGGAGCAGTTGGGCGCCGCCGGACGGGCGGGAGTCGGCGTCGTCACTGGTGTTGGTGTTGGTGTTGGTGTTGGTCTCGGTGTCGGCGCGCGGCTTGCGGAGATTTTCGGGAGGGCACGGGCCGTGCAGGATCCGGTGCAGTTCGGCGCAGGCGGTGACGGGCAGGGTGTCGGTGAGCATGGGTGGGCCTCCGGGGGAAGAGGGGGGTCACCGGGGGAGCGGGCGTTGCCGGGGGAAGGGGGGTGTCACCAGAGGAAGTCGGGGTCCGCGAGCGGCGCGTGCACGGGCGGCCCGCCGCACGGGTCCAGCACCCGGCGCGCCGCGGTCGCCAGCGCGTCCCCCGTGCCCGCTTCGAGGAGCAGGTCCGGGCGGCAGGTGTGCAGTTGGTGCAGCACGGTGGGTACGACGGCGGGTTTGACCAGGCAGTCGGCCAGGCCGAGGCGCAGCTCGTCGTCCGGGCGGTAGGCGCGCCGGGCCACGGCGGAGAACACCGGGCAGCGGGGCCTGGACCAGGGGTAGGCGCGCAGCAGGGTGGCGAACGCCTCGGCCTGCGGGGCGAGCGCGGGGTGGTGCGAGGAGAACGGCAGTCGCAGCCGGACGGCGGACGTGCCGAGTTCCCCGGCCGTCTTCTCCACCCGGATCAGGTCGGCTGTGGGGCCGGAGACCACCACCGTGTGGTCGTCGTTGACCACCGCCACCACGGTGTCCGCGGCGCCGGCCGTCGCGAGCAGCCGGGCGGCGTGGTCCGCCGCGCAGCCGAGCACGGTCAGCCCGCCCGGGCAGAAGGCCAGGACCCGCGTGAGGTCGAGGGCCGCGCGCGCCCCGTCCGCCACCGTGAGCACACCGGCGGCGGCGACCGCCGCGATCTCTCCGAAGCTGACGCCGACGACCGCGGCCGGCGGCCCGTAGGCACGGCTCAGGGCCCGGTGCACCGCCAGCGAGGCGCCGTACATGGCGAGTTGGAGGGTTCCGGCGGGTGCCTCGGCGAGTTCGCGCGCGCTCGGCGGCCGGGAGCCCAGTAAACGTGACGCGAGAAGGGGCAGATCGTGTTCGGCGGCTATGTCGTCGAGCTGTCCGAAAACCTCGCCCACGGCGTCGCGCAGGACGTCCGCGGTGCGTACGGCGTGGACCAGAGAAGTGACGGAGAAGTCACCTTGCCCAGGGAACAGATGAACGGGACGCTTCCCTGAGGGCCGGGAAGGAAGTCCATGGGTGGAACGGGTGGACATCGGGCACTTTCCTTCGATCAAGGGGGCGATGCGCGCGGGACGAGGGGTGGGGGGTCCCGCGGGGCTGTGGTCGCCGCGGCTCTTGGCGCATGACGAGCCTGCCGGAACCCGGCGCGTGAATATGGCCCCGCAAGGGCGCGAATCTGTTGAACCCGAAATGGCGTTGAACGTTCGTACTGACGACCGGTCGCTCGGGACAGGAAGAGCAATGTGCGATCGCCCCGTACTCCGAACCAGGCCCTGCGGATCCTGCTGGCCGAGGCAGGCTGGAGCGGCGCCCGGCTCGCCCGTGAGGTCAACGCCCTGGGTGCCGCCCAGGGAACCCCGTACCACTACGACCGCACCACGGTCGCCCACTGGCTGACGGGCAGCCGGCCGCGCCCTCCCGTGCCCCAACTGGTCGCGCAGGCCCTCTCACGACGCCTCGACAGGCGGGTGCGCGCGGAGGACACTGGGCTCCTCGCCCCCGGCCGGCCGAGCCCCGACGGGGAGAGCACGGGCGAAGGAGGCGCCGTGGCACGCCTGGACCGGACACTGCACGGCACCTGCCGATGCGGACTCGCCCTGGCCGACCCCTACGCTCTGCTGGCGGCGGGCGGACCGTACGAGTCCCCGCCCGCCGAATCGCGGCCCCCTGCCCCCGCGGCGGACCCGCCGACCCGTATCGGCATGAGCCAGGTGGCCTCCGCCCAGGAACTCCTGACCCTCTTCTCCCGGACGGACAGCACCTTCGGCTCCGGCGCGGTCCGCGTCCCCCTGCGCCAGTACCTGTCGACCACGCTGCTGCCTTGGCTGAGGTGCGACATGAAACCCGCCGTACGACGGGAGTTGTTCACCGTGGCCGCACAGCTCGCCTACCTGTGCGCGTTCGCCCACTTCGACATGAACCACCAGGCCGCAGCCCAGCGCCTCTACCTGACGAGCATTCAACTCGCGGGCGAGGCGGGCGATCCGATAGGGCAGGCGCTCGGTCTGCGCGGCCTGAGTGTGCAGGCGCACGCCCTGGGGCGGTTCGCGGAGGCCCAGGACCTGGCCGAGGACGCCGTACGCGTCGGCGCCCGGTACACGCCACCGCACCAGCAGGCCTTCCTCTACGGCCAGTTGGCGGTGGCGCGCGCGGGGGCCGGCGGGTCCGGGGCCATCGGCCTGCTCACCTCGGCCGAACGGTGCCTGGAGAGATCCGCGAGCGGCGCCACCTCCGTAGGCGCCTTCCACCAGGGCTCCCTCGCGCTCCAGCGGGCCGTCGTGGCCAGGAGCTCCGGCGATCTCAGCGGCGCCGTCCGGGCCCTCCAGCTGTCCCGGCGTTACCGGCCCGCCGAGGAGTGGCGTGCCGCGGCGCTGGGGGCCGCCGAACTGGCCGATACCCAGCTCTCGGCCGGCCACCTCGACCAGGCGTGCCACACCTGGCAGGACTTCCTCGACGTGTACCCGCACATCCGCAGCGCCCGCGCCGACGACCGGCTGCGCGCTCTGCACGCCTCGCTCCGGCCGCACTCGGCCCACCCCGCCGCCGCGGCGGTCCTGGCCCGCGCCCGCGCGATGCACTCCCGGGCCGACCGCGATCACCGGCACGGCAGCGACAACGACCCCTCTGGGAACGACCGTTGATCCCATAGCACGAGAACCCGCCCGGGTCCCGGCCCGACTGCTCCAGCAGAGTGAAAACGGGACCGGCGGTGGAGGGACGGACGATCCCGCCGGTTGGATGGCAGCGCCGTACCCGGTCACTCATTCCCTTCGTATGACAGCAGGAAAATGAACCGCAGCGTCCTGTCCGAAGTGTTCCGCGCCACCCTGCGCGTCCCTCCCGGCACCCTCACGGTCGCCACGTCCTTCACGCATCCCGCGCGTGGCCGGGTCGACTGCCCCGCCCATGGCCTGCTCGCCGCGCTGACCCGCAACAGCGGGCTCGCGCCGCGGAGCCGGGCCCTGCCCGCCGCGTGTCTGCACGAGCACCTGCCCGACGCCGCGACCACGGTCTTCGCCGTCACCTACGAGAGACCCGAAGGCGGCCATCACGGACTGGCCCTGGCGGCGGACGCGAAGGACTCGGCGGCGCTGGCCTTCGCGGGCCGGCAGATCGACTCCTTCCGGGCCGTGCTGCGCACCCGCCGGCTGCTGTACGTCATGGCGCCGACGACCACCGCCGACGGCCGGGCGGCCGCGGGTTCCGTGCCCGCGCAGACGGCAGCCGCCCCCTCCTGGGAGTCCTGCGGATGCCCCGCGGCCCGCGCGTGCCCCGCGACCCGGAACGCGAACAGCGCGCTGCACCGGTTCACGGACCGGGGGGACGAAGTCGTCGTCGTGGGTTCCCAGGCCGCGGGACCGCCGCCCTGGGAGGCGCGGACCACCGGGGCCGCGCCGGTCGCGGTGCGCTCACGGCAGGAGGCGGAGTCCGTCGCCGTCGGCGATCCGGACCGCCTCGCCTTCGTGGTGACACCCGGGTCCGTCGTCTCCGAGGTGGCGGCCATCCTCAAGGTGCTGCGCCGCCGCTACCCCCGGCTGCGCGGCCAGCACCCCTCGGAGTGGTGCTACACCATGGAGGACCTCCATACGGCGGTCGCCGCGGCGCTGAGCCAGTCCGACACCCTGCTGGTCGCCGGACGCCGCTCGGCCCCCGCCGTCCGTACGGCCGTCTCCCAGGCCGCCGAGGCCAAGCTGCGGGTCCATGACGTCACGACGCCGACGAGCCTGCGCCCGCAGGACATCGACGCGGCGACGATCACCCTCGTGGACGCCACGCCCGACGGACGCGGGCGGCGGGAGATCGGCCGGATCATGAACGGCCTGGGCCCCGCGAGCCATATCCGCCGCGAGGTCCGCTCCTACCCGGAACCACTCCTGGTGCCCCGCTCGTCCCCGGCGCGCTGATCGGCCGTCCGCACCGTCTCCCTCTCGCCCACCCGTCCGGGCGCGCCCGCCCTGGTTCTACGCTGCCTACGTACACGCGCTTTCCGCCCGACGTGGGCAGGCGGGGTGCGAGAGGCGGGAAACGTGCAGGTCATAGCGGGTATGGAGCGGGATTCATGCGGTTGACGGTCTTCTGGCAGCGGATGGTGGAACACTTCGGTCCTGGGTACGCCGAGACCTTCGCGCGCGATCATGTGATGTCGGAGCTGGGCGGCCGCACGGTGAACGAGGCGCTGGACGCCGGCTGGGCGGCCAAGGACGTGTGGCGCGTGGTGTGCACGGTCATGGACGTGCCGGGGGAGCGGCGCTGAGGGAGCCGCCCGGCATCGCGGTGATCGTGACTGAAATGCCCTGTATGCCCGTTGTGAAGTCGACGCTACGGCACCGATCGGTCACGAAAGCCGCAGGTGGGCGCCGCTTGTCGGTGGAGTGGGCGAGACTTGGCGCGTGGCACGCACTGACGAGGACACCGAGCAGCTGACCCGGCCCGCGGAACCGGCCGGCCCGACGGCGACGACCGACCGGCCACCGGTCGCCGACGCCGTCACGCCGGACGGCCGTACGCCGGAGGGCCGCAAGCCCGGTGGCCGCATGCCGGACGGCCGTATGCCGCGCTGGCTGCCGCGCGCCATGGTGCTCGCGCTCGCGCTGATCGCCGCCTTCCAGCTGGGCAGCTGGGCCTTCCATCAGCTCACCGGGCTGCTGATCAACATCCTGATCGCGTTCTTCCTGGCCCTGGCGGTCGAGCCCGCGGTGAGCCGGATGGCCGCCCGCGGTATGCGCAGGGGGCTCGCCACCTTCCTGGTCTTCTTCGTCCTGACCGTCGCCGCCGCGGGGTTCGTCACCCTGCTCGGGTCGATGCTGGCCGGTCAGATCATCAAGATGATCGAGGGCTTCCCGGACTACCTGGACTCGCTCATCCACTGGATCAACCAGACCTTCCACGCCAACCTCAGACGGGTCGACGTCCAGGAGGGACTGCTGCACTCCGACTGGCTGCGCAAGTACGCGCAGAACAGCGCGGCCGGTGTCCTCGACGTCTCCCAGCAGGTGCTCGGCGGCCTCTTCCAGCTGCTGACCGTGGCGCTGTTCTCGTTCTACTTCGCCGCCGACGGCCCCCGGCTGCGCCGCGCCCTGTGCTCGGTGCTGCCGCCCGCGCGCCAGTCCGAGGTGCTGCGCGCCTGGGAGATAGCCGTCGACAAGACGGGCGGCTACCTCTACTCGCGCGGCCTCATGGCGCTCGTCTCCGGCGTCGCGCACTACATCCTGCTGCAAGCCCTGGGTGTGCCGTACGCACCCGTGCTCGGCGTCTGGGTGGGGCTGGTCTCGCAGTTCATCCCCACCATCGGCACCTATCTCGCGGGCGCGCTGCCGATGCTGATCGCGTTCACCGTCGCCCCCTGGTACGCGGTGTGGGTGCTGGTCTTCGTCGTGATCTATCAACAGTTCGAGAACTACATGCTCCAGCCCAAGCTGACCGCCAAGAGCGTCGACATCCATCCCGCCGTCGCTTTCGGCTCGGTCATCGTGGGCACGGCCCTGCTGGGCGCCGTCGGTGCGCTGATCTCCATCCCCGCCGTGGCCACCCTCCAGGCGTTCCTGGGTGCCTACGTCAAGCGGTACGACGTCACCGACGACCCCCGGGTGAACGGGCATCGCGTGCGGGCTCAGGGCGGCTCCGGCATGCTCGCGCGGCTGAGGGCCGCGCGCGCTCGGCGGTAGCGGGCCCCCGGCGCTCTCCCGCACCGCGACTCTTGAAGCGACACCCCGACACGACGGGGTGTCGCTTGACACGAAAATCGAACATCCATTCTTATGAAGGCTCCGGCGAGGCTGTGGACCGGGGATTTGGTCGTGGTTCGGGTAGATATGCACCCTGGTTATCCACAGGCCGGGCCGGCGTCGGGGCGCATTGTCAGTGGCAGGCGTTAGCGTCTTTGACGTGAAGCGATCGACTCAAGCAAACCGGGTGGAACCCATGGCAGGAACCGACCGCGAGAAGGCGCTCGACGCCGCACTCGCACAGATTGAACGACAATTCGGCAAGGGCGCGGTCATGCGCATGGGCGAGCGGTCGAGGGAGCCCATCGAAGTCATCCCGACCGGCTCGACCGCGCTCGACGTGGCTCTCGGTGTCGGCGGCCTGCCGCGCGGCCGTGTCGTGGAGATCTACGGACCGGAGTCCTCCGGTAAGACGACCCTGACGCTGCACGCCGTGGCGAACGCGCAGAAGGCCGGCGGCCAGGTCGCGTTCGTGGACGCCGAGCACGCCCTCGACCCCGAGTACGCGCGCAAGCTGGGCGTCGACATCGACAACCTGATCCTGTCGCAGCCGGACAACGGCGAGCAGGCGCTGGAGATCGTGGACATGCTGGTCCGCTCCGGCGCGCTCGACCTGATCGTCATCGACTCCGTCGCCGCGCTCGTGCCGCGCGCGGAGATCGAGGGCGAGATGGGCGACAGCCACGTCGGTCTCCAGGCCCGTCTGATGAGCCAGGCGCTGCGGAAGATCACCAGCGCGCTCAACCAGTCCAAGACCACCGCCATCTTCATCAACCAGCTCCGCGAGAAGATCGGCGTCATGTTCGGCTCCCCGGAGACCACGACCGGTGGCCGGGCGCTGAAGTTCTACGCCTCGGTGCGCATCGACATCCGCCGCATCGAGACCCTGAAGGACGGCACCGAGGCGGTCGGCAACCGCACCCGCTGCAAGGTCGTCAAGAACAAGGTCGCGCCCCCCTTCAAGCAGGCCGAGTTCGACATCCTCTACGGCCAGGGCATCAGCCGCGAGGGCGGTCTGATCGACATGGGCGTGGAGCACGGCTTCGTCCGCAAGGCCGGCGCCTGGTACACGTACGAGGGCGACCAGCTCGGCCAGGGCAAGGAGAACGCGCGCAACTTCCTCAAGGACAACCCCGACCTGGCCAACGAGATCGAGAAGAAGATCAAGGAGAAGCTGGGCGTGGGTGTCCGGCCGGAGGAGCCGTCGGCCGAGCCCGGTGCGGACGCCGCGGGTGCCGCCCCGGCCGAGGACACCGCCAAGCCGGCCGCCGCCCCGGCCGCCAAGGCCACCAAGCCCAAGGCCGCCGCTGCCAAGAGCTGACCGTGACACGACGAACCGACTGGTCCGAGTACGAGCATGCCTCCCTCGGTGCCTCGCGGGGGAGGGGCACCGGGGACCACCCGGCGCATGCCCCGGGCGGTGACGACGCGTACGCGGCCGGTGGAGACGACGCATACGGGGACGGCGCCCTGCCGGGCGACGGGAGCGGTGAGCCGTACGGGGGCGGCTCGATCGGTCCCGGCTCCCGGGGCGGCCGGCGGGGCCGTCGACGGCGCGGCTTCGGGGAGCCGTCCGGTGCCGGTGAGGACGAAGACGGCCCCTCCTCGTCGAGGGCCGAGCGGGGGGAGCCTTCGGGAGACCCGGCCGAGCGGGCACGGGCGATCTGCCTGCGCCTGCTCACCGGGACCCCGCGCACGCGCAAGCAACTCGCGGACGCCCTGCGCAAGCGGGAGATCCCCGAGGACGTGGCCGAGGAGGTGCTGTCGCGGTTCGAGGAGGTCGGACTGATCGACGACGGCGCGTTCGCGGACGCCTGGGTGGAGTCCCGGCACCACGGCCGGGGGCTGGCCCGGCGGGCCCTCGCCCGGGAGCTGCGTACCAAGGGGGTCGACTCGACGCTGATCGAGGAGGCCGTCGGACAACTCGACTCCGACCAGGAGGAGGAGACCGCCCGGGAACTCGTCGCCCGCAAGCTGCGTGCCACCCGGGGCCTCGACCGCGACAAGCGCATCCGCCGCCTCGCCGGGATGCTCGCCCGCAAGGGCTATCCCGAGGGGATGTCCCTGCGCGTCGTCCGCCGGGCGTTGGAGGAGGAGGGCGAGGACGGGGACTTTCTTGAGGAGTCCGGCTTCTGACGGATTCTGACGGCGCATCGGCGGGGGAGGCCGGTGGGCGAGGGGGGACGGGGCGTTACGTCGGGCTGGGGCCGACGGATGAGTTGGTGGTGCGGTGGGCATGGTGAGAGCCCGGGCGGGCGTGCCGACGGGACGTGGTGACGAGGTGTGCCGTCCGGGGATGACGGCGATGGTTGCGGCGACTGGGCGTATTCACGGGGGGCGACGGCGGGGGGGGGCACGGCCGGGTCCAGGGCTAACGGATCGCCGCAAAGTGTCGGTCCCCCCGGATCCAGCGGCTGGAGGCACGCCACCGGAGCACTGCGCAGACCGCCCCCGCACGGCACCCGCTGAGCACGGTGGTGGCCACCGCCGTGCCGCTCCTGGCCGTCGCCGTCGCCGTCGTCGCGAGCGCGCGGTCAGGGTCGGGCCCCCGACGGGGTTACCGGCAGGCCGGTGGAGCGCCAGGACTGGAAGCCGCCGATCAGGTCGGTGGCCCGGTGGAGGCCGAGTTGGTGGAGGGAGACGGCGGCCAGGGAGGAGGCGTAGCCCTCGTTGCAGATCAGCACGATGCGCAGGTCGTGGCCGGTGGCCTCGGGGAGGCGGTGGCTGCCCTGGGGGTCCAGGCGCCATTCCAGCTCGTTGCGCTCGATGACGACGGCGCCGGGGATCAGGCCGTCCCGCTCGCGCAGGGCCGCGTACCGGATGTCGACCAGCAGGGCCTCACCGGTGCGCGCCGTGTCATACGCCTCCCGGGCCTCGACGCGCCGGTAGCCGGTGCGGACCCGCTCCAGCAACTCGTCGATGCCGACCGGGTGTTGGTGTGGGGCGGCGCTCACTGCCAGTCCTCCGGGCGTTCGACCTGCTCCAGGCGCAGCACCTGGCCCGAGCGACTGTAGCGGCGGATACGGGGGAGCGGTGGGTGGTAGGCGTGGACGGAGATCGCGTGTCGGTCGGGGGACTCGTTGAGGACCTCGTGCACATGGTGGCGGCCGAAGGCGCGGCCCTGTCCTGCGGGCAGCAGGCGCTCGCGGTCGACGCCCTCGGTGAGTTCCAGCGTCTTCCAGCCGTCGGTGGGCAGCCGGGCGGCGAGCGAGTTCTCCTTGAGCTCGCCGGAGGCGGTGAGGAAGGCGCCGACGGACTCGGCGTGGTCGTGCCAGCCGGTGCCGGTACCGGGTGGCCAGCCGATCAGCCAGGCCTCGCTGCCGCCGGGACCCTCCAGCCGCACCCAGGTGCGGCCCTCCGGATCCAGCGGGAGAGAGGCGAGCAGCCCGGCGTCGGCCGCCGTGCGCCGTACGAATGCGAGGAGGTCCGCCTGGGTCGGCGCGGAGCCGGTGGCGGGAGACGCCGAAGCAGCCGTCGAGGGGGACGAGAGGGACACGTGCACCGTCCTGAAGAGGGTTCGCGGAACGGGCGCACGGCGGCGCCCGGGGAAAAGAGGGGATGCGAATTCAGCAGGACGGCCGACACACACAGCCCGCGTAGCGGACGAGGTCCATATGGACCCTCCGCCACAGGCGCACACAGGTGTCGGTCACGACGGGAGTACAGCACGTCGGCGAAAAGGCGGTCAACAGACGGTCACGATGTGGACGGAGGGTGACGGCGCGCGAGGGAGTGAGGGGGAGTGAGGGGAGCGGGAGCGCATGGGGCTCAGGTGCCGTGCACGCCCCGAGTGCGCGTCCTGTGCGCGCCCCAGGCCGGCACCTCGGCCAACATGCCTCGGGCTGGCCCTGGCCAACGCCCCCCGGGCTGCGCCTCAACACCTCGAAACGCACCCACCCCCACGAGCTCCGGGAGCATACGGCTCCTTGTGGGCCCCTCTCAGGACCCAGGCCACCATGAGACGCCTTGGCCCCACGGGGCCCGGGAACCTCCGCCACCCATGAGCCCCACGGCACCTCGCGAGTAACCCGCCCCCACGCCCGTCATGCCACCTCGCGAGCAGCCTGCTCCCCACGCCCGTCCGGCCACCTTCCGGCCCCGCGAGCGCCCCGGCGGTCCCGCGCTCCGCGTGCCCCAGAACCGGCGTGTCCCAGAACCGGCGCGCTCCGACCGACGCGCCCCGCGAGCTCCATCCCCGTGCGCCCGCGAACTTTCCGGCCCCCATCGAGCGCCCAGAGTCCGCACCCCCTCCCGGGGAACTCTCCGGCCCCGCGAGC
The DNA here is from genome assembly GCF_040684035.1 of Streptomyces sp. NPDC093018. NCBI lineage: Bacteria > Bacillati > Actinomycetota > Actinomycetes > Kitasatosporales > Streptomycetaceae > Streptomyces > Streptomyces sp. NPDC093018. The sequence goes on along the minus strand of NZ_JBFBFF010000019.1, from coordinate 133,536 downwards.
GCCCCCGATCCCCGTCCCCCGCGTGCCCAGACCCGAGGCCCCCTGGCCAACGCCCCCGGCCCCACCTCAGCGCCCGGAGCCTACGTGCCCCCGCCAGCCGAGGGCCCCGTACCCCGTGAACCTTCCCGCCCCCAACGAGCACCCCAGAGCCTCCCTCACCGGGAGTCCCCTCCCCACCGCGGACGTCAACGCACCCCCGCCTCTACCCCCGCCCCTTCCTCCACCGCTCCCCCCACCGTCGCCTCCGCCGCCGCGTACAGGTCGGCGGGGCGGACGCCGGTCAGGGCGGTGACAAGGTGGCCGTCGGGGCGCACCAGCAGGACGCTGTGTGCCGGGGCGCCCGGGTACGACTCGGCGACCAGCAGCTCGGCCGGGTGCGGCAGGGCCGTCACCGCGGCGGCCAGACGGGGCATCACGCCCGCGGAGACCCAGTGCTTGCGGTCCCAGACGCCGGTGCCGGGGGCGATCAGCAGGACGAGCAGCGTGCCGCGGCCGAGGCGGTCGCGGAGGCGGACGAAGGAGCCGTCCTCCGCCGTGACTTGGACATCGGTCACCGGGGCGCCGCGCGGGGTGTCGACGGGGATCTCGCCCTGGAGGTGGCGGGGCGCGAGCGGGGAGGCGGTGTACGCGCCCGGCGCGCCGAGCGTCCCGCGGCCCAGATGGCCGTCGGCGAGCAGGGCGTCATGGCCGCGGGCCGTGCCCGGGACGATGTGCCGCAGTCCGCCCCCGCCGCGCAGCCCCGGCAGCGCCTGGTCGGTGGCGCGCAGCCGGGCGGCGACCACCGCGCGCCGCTCCGCCTGGTAGCTGTCGAGCAGCGCTTCATGTGGCCCGTGGTGCCAGGCGGAGGCCAGCTTCCAGGCGAGGTTGTCGGCGTCCCGCAGCCCCTCGTCGAGACCCTGTGTGCCCAGCGCGCCCAGCAGATGCGCCGCGTCGCCCGCGAGGAAGACGCGGCCGTCGCGCCACCGCCGGGCCAGCCGGTGGTGCACGGTGTGGACGCCGGTGTCGAGCAGGTCGTACGCCGGTGTGGAACCGTCGGTCCAGCCCGCGAGGGTCTCGCGGATCCGGGCCACCAGCAGTTCGGGCGTGACGAGGTCCTTGCCGGGCGGCAGCAGCCAGTCCAGCCGCCAGGCGTTGTCCGGCAGGGGGCGGGCGGTCACCTCCCCGGCGAAGGGTCCGGACGACCGCCATGGCGGCATCCGGTGCAGCAACGCCTGGTCCGCCCAGGGGAGTTCCGCGCGCAGCGCGGCGACCGCGTGCCGCTCCACCGCCGTACGGCCGGGAAAGCGAATGTCCTGGAGCTTGCGCACGGTCGAGCGGGTGCCGTCGCAGCCCGCCAGGTAACTCCCGCGCCAATAGGTGCCGTTGGGGCCCCGGGTGTGCGCGGTGACGCCGGAGGGCTCCTGCTCGATCGCGTCCAGGCGGCTGTCGGCGGCGATCTCCACCAGCGGCTGACCGGCGGCGGCCGCCCGCAGCAGGCCCGAGACCACATGCTGGGCGATGTGCACCGGGGCGGGCTCGTCCGGGGCGAAGGCGATCTCGCTCACCACCTGGCGGCGGCGCATCGAGCGCCAGCCGGCCCAGCGCACGCCGTGGTGGCCGAGGTCCGTCCCGGTCAGCCCTGCCAGCAGCGCGGCCGTGTCGGGGCGCAGTACGACCGTGCGTGCCGGGCGGGGTTCCTCCTTGCCGGGACCCTCGTCCAGGACGACGGTCGGCACCTCCTGGCGGGCCAGCGCCAGGGCGAGCGTGAGCCCGACGGGCCCCGCTCCGACGATGATCACCGGGTCCACGGCGCGGCGCCCCCTGTCCGCGGCGATGCCTCGACGGCAGTGGGTGAACAGCAAGGTGAGGCCGGGTGCACGATCACAGAACGTATGCAACCCATTGGGGGAGTATGCGTCAAGTGACCCTCGGGGGCAGTGGCGATCATGCCACTGCCCCCGGCCGAATCGTGCGACTTAAATGATCGTCACTTCTTGGTGTCGTTGATGTCAGCGATGCCGGAGAGAGAGCCGGCCGGACCCGCGCCGGTCGCCGCCGTCCCCGCGATGTCCGTCACGTCCTGCGCGCCCAGCACCGCGCCGGTCGACTTCTTGCCCCGCCGCAGCCGGCCCTCCAGCCAGTGTGCGAAGGAGGTCAGCGAGAAGTTGATGAGCACGTAGATCACGGCCACCACGGTGAGCGAGGCGATGAAGTTGCCGTAGTAGCCGCTCATCGTGTTGGCCGAGGCCAGCAGTTCGGGGAAGGTGAGGACCGCGCCACCGAGGGCGGTGTCCTTCACGATGACCACCAGCTGGCTGACGATCGCCGGGAGCATCACGGTGACCGACTGCGGCAGCAGCACCAGCCGCATCAGCTGGCCCTTGCGCAGACCGATCGCCAGGGCCGCCTCGGACTGGCCCTTGGGCAGCGAGAGGATGCCCGCGCGGACGATCTCCGCGAGCACCGACGCGTTGTACAGCACCAGTCCGGTGACGACCGCGTAGAACGGCCGGTCGTCCGAACTGACATCGGTGTACTGGGCGAAGAGCGCGAGACCGAAGATCATCAGCACCAGTACGGGGATCGCGCGGAAGAACTCGACCAGGACCGCGGCGATCACGCGCACCCAGGCGTGGTCCGAGAGCCGTGCGATGCCGAGGACCGCGCCCAGCGGAAGCGCGATGACCATCGCGAGCGCCGCCGCCTCCAGGGTCTTCTGAAGGCCCGGCCAGATGTACGTGGTGTACGCCTCGGAGCCGGAGAAGAAGGGCTTCCACAGGGCCCAGTCCAGCTGGCCTTTGTCGCTGAGGGCGCTGTAAACCCACCAGAGGAGGGCCGCGAGGACGACCAGGAAGGCCGCCGTGTACAGGACGTTGCGCCGCTTGGCGCGGGGCCCCGGAGCGTCGTACAGGACGGAAGTCATCGCTTCACCGCCACCTTCTTGCCCACCCAGCCGAGGATCAGGCCGGTCGGCAGGGTCAGGCAGACGAAGCCGAAGGCGATGACCGCCGAGATCGACATCAGCTGCGCCTCGTTCTCGATCATCTTCTTCATCAGCAGGGCCGCCTCCGCCACATTGATCGCGGCGGCCACCGTCGTGTTCTTCGTCAGCGCGATCAGTACGTTGGTCAGCGGTCCGACGGTCGCGCGGAAGGCCTGCGGGAGCACGACCAGGCCCAGCACCTGGGAGAAGCTGAGACCGATGGCCCGTGCCGCCTCGGCCTGGCCGACCGGCACCGTGTTGATGCCGGCCCGGATCGCCTCGCACACGAAGGCCGAGGTGTAGACGATCAGACCGAGCACGGCCAGCCGGAAGTTGATCGCGTCGAAGCCCTTGGCGCCCAGACTGATGCCCAGCGTCTGGTTCAGACCGAGCGAGGAGAACAGAATGATCACCGTGAGCGGGATGTTCCGCACGATGTTCACATAGGCGGTGGCGAAACCGCGCATCAGCGGTACCGGGCCCACCCGCATGGCGGCCAGCAGGGTGCCCCAGACCAGGGAGCCCACGGCCGACAGCAGGGTGAGCTGCACCGTCGTCCAGAAGGCGCCCAGTACGTCGTAATGTCCAAGAAAGTCGAACACGATCTCCCGCGCTTCCGCGTGTAGGGATGCCCACGGTGCGCCGCCCTCGTCAAAGGCGGCGCACCGGCAGGGCGTTGCCTCAGCTCTTGACGTCGCCGATCTTCGGCGCGGGCTCGTTCTTGTAGTCGGCCGGACCGAAGTTCTTCTTCACGGCCGCGGCCCAGGAGCCGTCGGAGACCATCGACTCCAGGGCCGTGTTGATCTTCGCCTTGAGGTCGCTGCCCTTCTTGACGCCGATGCCGTAGTTCTCGTTGGTCATCTTGAAGTTGCCGAGCTTGAACTTGCCCTTGAACTGGGCCTGGGCGGCGTAACCGGCGAGGATCGAGTCGTCCGTGGTGAGCGCGTCGATGGCGCCGCTCTGGAGACCGGAGAGGCACGCCGAGTAGGTCGGGTACGTGACGAGGTCGGTCTTGAGGTTCAGCTTGGCCTTGAGGTTCTGGGCCGAGGTCGAGCCGGAGACCGAACACAGCTTCTTGCCGTTCAGGTCCTTCGGCGCCTTGATGGCCGTCTCGTCGGCGCGCAGCAGCACGTCCTGGTGGGCCAGCAGGTACGGGCCGGCGAAGTCGACCTTCTGCTCGCGCTCCGGGGTGATCGAGTACGTGGCGGCGATGAACTGGACGTCACCGCGCTGGAGCATGGTCTCGCGGTCGGCGCTCTTCGACTCCTTCCACTCGATCTGGTCCGAGCCGTAGCCGAGCTTCTTGGCGACATAGGTGGCCACGTCGACATCGAAACCCGCGTAGCCCTGCGGCGTTTTCTGGCCGAGGCCGGGCTGGTCGAACTTGATGCCGATGGCGATCTTCTTGCCACCGGAGGACCCGTTGTCGTCCTTCTTGTCGCCGCCGCACGCGGTGGCGGCGAGGCTGAGGGCGAGCACGGCGGCCGAGGCGGCGGTGACCTTGCGGAGCTGCATGCTGAACATCCTTCGAAGTGGTGCGGGACGAGGCCCGTCGGGAGAAATCGATTCAGGCGTCTGCGACGGCCGCCCGCGGCCTCAGTGGTGCAGGATCTTGGACAGGAAGTCCTTGGCCCGGTCGCTGCGCGGGTTGCTGAAGAACTGGTCGGGCGCGGCCTGTTCGACGATCCGGCCGTCCGCCATGAAGACCACCCGGTTGGCGGCCGAGCGCGCGAAGCCCATCTCATGGGTGACGACGATCATCGTCATGCCCTCGCGCGCCAGCTGCCGCATGACGTCCAGGACCTCATTGATCATCTCGGGGTCGAGGGCCGAGGTCGGCTCGTCGAAGAGCATGACCTTCGGGTTCATCGCCAGCGCCCGGGCGATGGCGACACGCTGCTGCTGGCCGCCGGACAGCTGGGCCGGGTACTTGTCCGCCTGGGTGCCCACGCCGACCCGGTCGAGCAGGGCCCGCGCCTTCTCCTCGGCCTGCTTCTTGTCGGCCTTGCGGACCTTGATCTGGCCCAGCATGACATTCTCGAGCACGGTCTTGTGCGCGAAGAGGTTGAAGGACTGGAAGACCATCCCGACGTCGGCGCGCAGCCGCGCCAGCTCCCGGCCCTCGTGCGGCAGGGGCTTGCCGTCGATCGTGATGGTGCCCGAGTCGATCGTCTCCAGGCGGTTGATGGTGCGGCACAGGGTCGACTTGCCGGACCCGGAGGGCCCGATGACGACCACGACCTCGCCGCGGTCGATCGTCAGGTCGATGTCCTGGAGCACGTGCAACGCGCCGAAGTGCTTGTTGACGCTCTTCAGGACGACCAGTTCGTCGGAAGCGGCCCTGTCGTCCTTGGCCACCGATACTTCGGTCATCGCTTCACGGCTCCGTCCTCCTCGGTTTCGGAGGACAGTAATGACGGGCTGTGACCTGCGTCATCACATCTGAGGGAGATCTGAGCATCACGATCCGGTAGCCGCCGTACACAAGTCGTAGCGACACCCGTCAGGATGCGTATCGGCCGCATAACGGAAGCGACGGGCAACCGGAAGCCACTTGACGGCGTCCTGCTCCATCGGCGTCACTGCCATGGTGCACGCGCGCGGGCACATGATCTGCAAGGCGGATGAACAATGTCCGTACGACCACTGAACCGGAGGGGGCCGGAATGAGACTGCTGCTCGTCGAGGACGACAACCATGTCGCCGCGGCCCTGTCCGCCGTGCTGACCAGGCATGGATTCGACGTCACCCATGCGCGCAACGGCGAGGAGGCCCTGCGCGCGCTCGTCCCCGAGAGCGACGGCTTCGGCGTGGTCCTGCTCGACCTGGGCCTGCCCGACCAGGACGGCTACGAGGTCTGCGGCAAGATCCGCAAGCGCACCAGCACCCCCGTGATCATGGTCACCGCCCGCTCCGACGTCCGCTCCCGCATCCACGGGCTCAACCTGGGCGCCGACGACTACGTGGTGAAGCCGTACGACACCGGCGAACTGCTCGCCCGGATCCACGCCGTCAGCCGGCGCACCGCCCACGAGGAGTCCGCCCAGACCGCCGAGGGCCTGCTGCACCTCGGCCCGATGCGGATCGAACTGCCCACCCGCCAGGTCAGCGTGGACGGCTCCGTCGTCCAGCTCACCCGCAAGGAGTTCGACCTGCTGGCGCTGCTCGCCCAGCGCCCCGGTGTGGTGTTCCGGCGGGAGCAGATCATCAGCGAGGTGTGGCAGACCAGTTGGGAGGGCACCGGACGCACCCTGGAGGTGCATGTCGCCTCCCTGCGCGCCAAGCTGCGCCTGCCCGCGCTCATCGAGACCGTCCGCGGCGTCGGCTACCGGCTCGTCGCCCCGGCCGCCTAGCGGGGCCGGGTGCGCACACGGCTGCTGCCGCTGCTCATCGTCCTGATGGCGGCCGTACTCCTCGCCCTCGGCGTCCCGCTCGCCGTCAGCATGGCCGCCTCCGAGCAACAGCGGGTCGTGGTCGACCGGATCGACGACACGGCACGCTTCGCCGCGCTCGCCCAGTTCGTCACCGAGGGCCCCGGCGGCTCCCGGCGCACCGGCACGGACGAGCGCTGGGAGACCCTGCGCAGCGAACTCGACAGCTACTACGACGTCTACGGCATTCGCGCCGGCGTCTTCTACCGCAACGGCTCCGCCATGGCCAACGCGCCCGGCGACTGGTTCGTACCGCGATCGGGGGAGGTCCGGGAAGCGTTCGACGAGGCGCTGCTCAGCCGGCGCAGCCACGACCCCCGGCAGGCGTGGCCCTGGCAGCACAGCCGGCTGGTGGTCGCCTCACCGGTGATCCGGGACGGGGACGTGATCGCGGTCGTCGTCACCGACTCGCCCACCGGGCCGCTGCGGCTGCGGATCCTGCACGGCTGGCTGCTCATCGGGGCCGGTGAGATCGCCGCCATGCTGCTCGCCGTCGGCGCGGCACTGCGGCTGACCGGCTGGGTGCTGCGGCCGGTCCGGATCCTGGACGCCACCACCCACGACATCGCCACCGGGCGCCTGAAGTCCCGGGTCGCGGCCGCCGGCGGGCCCCCCGAACTCCGGCGCCTGGCCCACTCGTTCAACGAGATGGCGGACCATGTCCAGGAGGTGCTGGAACAGCAGCGCGCCTTCGTCGCGGACGCCTCCCACCAGCTGCGCAACCCGCTGTCCGCGCTGCTGCTGCGCATCGAACTCCTCGCGCTCGAACTCCCGGAGGACAACGAGGAGATCGCCTCGGTGCGCACCGAGGGCAAGCGCCTCGCCCACGTCCTGGACGACCTGCTCGACCTGGCGCTCGCCGAGCACGCCGAGGCCGATCTGAGCCTGACCGACATAGGCGCCCTCACGGAGGAACGGCTGGCCGCCTGGACACCGGCCGCCGAGGCCCAGGGGGTCCGGCTGACCGGCGACTGCCCGGCCACCACCGGCTGGGCCGACCCGATCACCCTGTCCAGCGCACTGGACGCGGTGATCGACAACGCGGTGAAGTTCACCCCCGAGGGCGGCGCCGTCGAGGTCTCCGTCTCCTTCGAGGGGGACACCTCCAGGGTCGTCGTCACCGACACCGGGCCCGGCCTCACTGAGGAGGAACTCGCGCGCGTGGGTGACCGTTTCTGGCGCAGCGGCCGCCATCAGAACGTCAAGGGATCCGGGCTCGGCCTGTCCATCACCCGCGCCCTCCTGGAGGCGGGCGGCGGCTCGATAGCGTACGGCCCGCACGAGCCGCGGGGGCTGCGGGTGACGGTGTCGGTGCCGAGGTTCAGGGCTTGACCGAGCGGTAGTAGCGGCGGGCGCCCTCCTGGAGCGGGAGGGGGTCGGTGTAGATGGCGGTGCGCAGGTCGACCAGCTGTGCGGAGTGGACATGGGCGCCGATGCCGTCGCGGCTCTTGATCACGGTGCGGGTCACCCACTCGGTGAGCCGGGGGTCCATGTCCGCGCGGGTCATCAGCAGGTTGGACACCGCGATCGTCGGCACCTCGACGCCGTGCTGGATGCCGGGGTACGCCGACTCGGGCATGTTGGTGGCCCGGTAGTAGCGCGTCTCCTCGCCCTGCGCGTGCAGCTCGGTGACGAGGTCGGCGTCGATCGGGATGAACCGGAAGGCGCCCTTCTTCCCCGGTGTCACCAACCCCTTGGTGGGCAGGCCGCCGGACCAGAAGAACGCGTCGATCCCGCCCTGCTCCAGCCGGTCGGGTCCGGTGTCTATGCCGTCGGCCGCGGGGGTGATGTCCGTCCGCGGATCGATGCCGGCGGCCCGCAGCACCCGGTCGGCGATCAGCTTCACCCCCGAGTTGGGCAGCCCGGTCGCGACCCGCTTGTGCCGCAGGTCGTCGATGTCGTGGATGTCCGAGTCGCTGCGTACGACGAGATGCACGTAGTCGTCGTAGAGCCGGGCCACCCCGCGCAGCTTCCCGGCGCCGCTGCCGTGCCCGAGCTCGTACGTCTGCACCGCGTCGGCCGCCGCGATGGTGAAGTCGGCCTTCCCGGTCGCCACCCGCCGCACGTTCTCCTGGGAGCCCGCGCTGTTGAGGAGCTTCACCTTCAGACCGGGCATGTCCTTGGCCAACTCGGTGCGCAGCCGCTCGCCGTACTCCTGGTAGACGCCCTTGGGCGTGCCGGTGCTGAAGACGATCGTCCCGCTCGGCGGCCTCTCGCCCAGCGGCAGCAGCCACCACGCCAGCAGACCGAGGACGACGACACCGGCGGCCGCGACGGGCACGGCCCGGCGTCTGCCGATACGGGGGAACAGCTTGGACATGCGGCGATCCTGCCAGGCGGGGTACGACGCTGACCAGGGCCGGGGCTGTGAGCTGGGACGCGGGCGGGGCCGGGAGGCCGGACGGGAGACCGCATACGGGCGGGGTGCGCGGCGGTACGGGTGCGGGGTGCGCGGTGGTACGGGGGGCGTGCGGTGGTACGGGGGTGGGGGGTGCGGCGATACGAGGGCGGGGTGCCCGGCGGACCGGTCCGCGTCCGGAAGGCGGTCCGCGACCGGAGGGCGGTCGGTGACCGGACGGTGGCCATGACCGGGCGGCGGCCGGAAGACGGTCCGTGGCCGGGTGGCGGTCGGGCGGCGGGCGTTGTCGGTGGTGGCCGTTAGAGTCGACGCATGAGCACTTCGCCCGTCGATCTCGTCCGTGAGTTCCACCGCGCCTTCGGCCTCGATGCCCGCAGCACCCCCACCGAGGTCTCTCCCGAACTGGCCGCCCACCGCTGGGACATGCTCGCCGAGGAGGCCGCCGAGGTCGGCGAGGTCTCGGTCGAGGGCCCGCTGGACAAACTGGCACACGAACTGGCGGACGTGGTGTACGTGGCGTACGGCACCGCCCTGGTCCACGGCATCGACCTGGACCAGGTGATCGCCGAGATCCACCGCGCCAACATGAGCAAGATCGGCCCCGACGGACAGATCAGCCGCCGCGCCGACGGCAAGGTCCTCAAGGGCGAGCACTACCGGGCGCCGGACGTGTCCTCGGTCCTGCGCCGCCAGGGCTGGATACCGGCGGCGCAGGACGGTGCCGTGGAGACGGGCGCCTAGGGCCTCTCGTTCGACCCTAGGCGGCCGTGCCGAGGACGATGCACGTCGTGGTGGCGTGGGCGATCAGCTTGCCCTGCTCGTCCAGCACCTTCCCCTCGGCGGTCGCGGTGCGGCGGCCGGCGTGGATGACGGTGCCCTCGGCCGTCAGGGTCTGTCCGTCGGTGCGGGCCGCGCGGATGTAGTTGACCTTCAGTTCGAGGGTGGTGTAACCCACCCCGGCGGGCAGCGTGGTGTGGACGGCGCAGCCCATGGCGGAGTCCAGGAGGGTCGCGGCGATGCCGCCGTGGACGGTGCCGAGGGGGTTGGCGAAGTCGGGGCGGGTGTCGAGGGAGACGACGACCCGGCCGTGCTCGACCTCGTCGAAGCGCATGCCGAGCAGCCGGCCGATGGAGGGGATGTCGGCGGGGCGCTCGCTCTGCACCCAGCGCATCAGTTCCAGGCCGGTCATGGCGGCGAAGTCGACGGTGGTCACGGGCGGTTCTCCTTGGCTGGTGTCGTCGCGGACACCCCGGGCGAGATGGCTCCGGGGCGCGCGGTGGAGCGGTCGAAGGGGCGGGGACCGGCCGCGGAGGTCAGCCCAGCGGGGCCACGGTGTCGCGCAGGGCGGCGAGGACGGGGGCGTACATACGGGCCTTGATGGTGCCGAGGGTGTCGCCGGCCTTGGCGGCCTGGCCCTGGGCGGTCTCGATGGCCGTGGAGAGCACCGCGTCCTCGGCGACCGCCCGGTCCACGATGCCGGCGGCAGCGGCGTCCAGGCCGCCGTAGCGGCGGGCGGTGACCATGGATTCGTGGGCGGTCGGGGGCGCCAGCCGGGACTGGATGAGGGCGGACATCCCGGGGGTGAAGGGGATGTTGATGTCCGCCTCGGGCAGGCACCAGAAGCCGCGGTCGGCGCGCATGACGCGCAGGTCGTGGGTGAGGGAGAGCATCGCGCCCGCGGCGAAGGTGTGCCCCTGGAGCGCGGCCACGGTGACGATCGGCAGCGACAGCATCCGCGCGAACAGCCGGTGCACGGAGACGACGTACTCCTGATGCCGGTCGGCGTGCGCGAGCAGCCAGTCCAGGTCGAGCCCGTTGGACCAGAACTTGCCCGTGGCCGCGGTGACCAGGGCGCGCGGCCCCTCCGCCTTCTCCACCTCCGTCAACGCGGCGTCGACGGCGGTGAGCCAGTCGGGGTGGAAGCGGTTCTCTCCGTCTCCGAGGTCGAGGACGAAGACGTTGTCCTGACGGTCGAGCGAGGGCATGACGACTCCTTCTGACTGAACGGCCGTACTGCTGAAGGGGGTTGGCACCTTGGGCGCACGCGGAGCCGGCCGGGATCACCTCCCGGCCGGCTCCTGGGTCACGCCCCGGGGCGCAGGGCGTGGACGAGCAGCTCGTGGATCTCGGCGGCGGCCGCGTCCAGCGGGGCGGTGCTCCGCTCGGCCCGGCACATGACCACCGCGCCCTCGACCGCGGCGATGACGAAGGCGCCCAGCCTGCGGCCGCGTTCCTCGGCCAGGCCGTGCCGGACGAACAGGGCGGCGAGCGCCTGCTGCCAGCGCCCGAAGGCGGCGGCCGCGGACCGGGCCGGAGCGGGTGCCTCGTCATTGGTCTCCACGGCGACCGCGACGATCGGACAGCCCGCTCTGAAGTCGCTGCCCACCAGCTGCTCACGCCACAGCGCGAAGAACGCGTCCACGGCCGCGACCGGATCGTCCGCCCGCGCGGCGGCGTCGATCATCCCCGCGATGAAGTCCCCGGCGAACGCCACCGCCTCGTCGATGAGCTGCGCCCGTCCGCCGGGAAAGTGGTGGTACACCGAGCCCCGGGGAGCACCGCTGTGCGCGAGCACCTTGTCGACACTCGTCCCGCCCGCACCGTACTCACGCAGCAGGGTCACGGCACTGAGAACCATCCGGTCCCGGCTGCCACCCTTACGCGGACTCACCCACCCACCACCTCTCCGGCACCGGGGCCTCTCCGGCACCGGGGCGCGGTGCGATCCCGGTGGACTACCCGCCGGTAACTTATGGTGTATGGCATAGAACATGCAAGGGGAGTGAGCCGCCTTGTTCGCGACGCCCTCGCCTCAGGCTCGCAGCCCGGTACCGCCCAGCCGGGTCAACATGCCTGCGAGAAGCGGGACTTCCTCCTCTGCCCAGGCCGGGGTGGCGAAGAGATCCTCGGCGGTCTCCTCGGCCGTGGCCAGCATTTCCTTCAGCCGGGCCCGGCCCGTGCTGGTCAGCGACGCATAGGCCACGCGCGCGTCCCGGGCGTCCGGCTCCCGGGCGACCAGTCCGATCCGCTCCAGGGGAGCCAGTGCCCGGGTGACCCCGGAGGCCGTCAGCCCCAGCGCCTCGGCGAGATCGACCCGGCGCATCCGGCCGCCGGGCGCCTGTCCCAGCCGGAGCAGCAGGATGAAGTCGGCGAGGCTCACTCCGTGCAGCCCGCCGAGCCGGGCGTCGAACCGCCTGACGAGCGCCGCTTGGGCCCGTATGAGACGCAGGGTGGCGTCCAGGGCGTCACTCATGGTCCATGTCCATCCGGAAGCAGCTCCTTGAGGGTTTCTTGAGTGGTCAAGTTTATGAGGTGGATGAACGCGAAGGCGTCACGCCTCGGACGATGAACGTGCCGCCCGGCGCTGGCGTTTGCCCAGTGGGGCCTGGGAGAGGTCTTCGGCGGAGGAGCGGAGGTTCTTGAAGCCGTAGGCGTGTTCGGAGAGCCAGGTCTTGGCGGCCGTCTCGGCGCGTTCGGTGGCGTCCAGGATGTCCTCCTCCTTCTCGCCGGTGTCGGAGAAGCGGAAGACGAAGGCGGGGCGGGCGGCGATGTCGTAGGTCAGGCTGCCCTCGGGGGTGAAGGCGGCGCGCAGCACGTCGTGGGCGGCGGCGTCGGCGAGCAGCGCGGCGCGCTGGTCGTCGGTGAGGCCGTCGAAGACACCGCGCACGGTGATGCGGAAGGTTCGGGTGCTCATCCCACGACCTTAGGCAGGCCGGGGTGTGGTTCTCCACCGGCTTTTCGCGCCGGTGCCGGGACGGGGCTAGGTGCGCGCCGCGCTCGGCGCAGAGGATCGCGAGGACGAGGGACAGCAGCAGGGCTCGGGGCAGCACCCGGCGGTTCCGGCCCGCCCGGGTCGTCGTACTGCCTTCGGTGCCGTCGTCCGGCGGGGCCGCCCGCAGGGTCCTGCGGGGCGCCGCGCATGGTCGCGATGCCCGTCCGGACCAGCTAGGTAAGCGGCGGACGCTCGACCCGGCCGAGGTGCGCTCTCCCCAGGCTCCCAGTTCCTCCGTCGCGATCCGGTGATCCTCGCCGCCGAACACGCAGCGCTCGGTAGTCGGCGCGCAGCGCGCCCGCGGTCGGCTCCCGCAGTTCGGCCGAGGCCGGCACCTCCTCGGATAGTCCACCGTGCAGCCCGGCGACGGTGTCGGGCAGCTCGTCGTCGGGGAGCCGGAGCAACCGGCCGCCCGTATGCGGCAGATGGGGTGTCCGGAAGCCCGAGACGACCAGCCGGGCGGCAATGGGCGTCCGGCTGCGACAAGGGCGCGTGTCACCTCGTAGGCGAACAGGGCGCGCAGGCTGCGCCCGAAGAAGGCGAACCGGCCCGTGGCGAGCGGCACTTCGGTGAGAAACGCCTCTACAAGTTCCCGCACCGAGGCGGGTACGGCCTCGGTCAGCCGCGGCACCCGGCCCGGCGGCTGGATCGTGTGCACACGCCGTGCGCAGTCGCGGGACCAGTGCGGATACTCGGCGGCCGTACCGCCTCCGCGCGGAAAGCAGTACAGGTCGCAGACGGCGGCGCGCGGCGCGCCGCCGAGCAACCAGTCGGACACATGCCTCCTCGCACTCCTGCTTGCCGTCGGGTGGCCGGATGGCCGGCGAGGGCGTCGGCCGTGAAGTGGTCGAAGGCATCCTTGGGCCGCAGCGGGACGCCCAGTTCGCCGCGGGCCTTGGCGCAGATGACCGGGGTGGTGGCCGAATCGAATCGAATCGAATCGCATGGAATGGAATGGAATCGAATCGCGCCGGGTCGGCCCGATCCGGATCGCCTTGATCTGCCTCAGGTCACCTCAGGTCACCTCAGGTCACTTCGGGTCACCTCAGGCCACCTCAGGCCACCTCAGAGGCGATGGGCGCATCCCGGTAAGGGGCATTCCGCTTTTCGGTCGTCGCCGAAGGGGCGGCCGGGTCTCCTGGGGTGTTCTTTGCCCGCCCCTCGGCCGGAACCGGGTCCTGGCGAACGGGGCGGCGAACCCCTTCCCGGGACCGCCTACCCTTGAGCCATGACCAGCAGCAGCGACCGGAGCCCCGCAGTGGACGTGCCCGCACCCAAGAGCTACGAGATCCGCACCTATGGGTGCCAGATGAACGTGCACGATTCCGAGCGATTGGCCGGGCTGCTGGAAGAGGCAGGGTACGTGCGGGCGCCGGAGGACGCCGACGGCGACGCGGACGTCGTCGTCTTCAACACGTGCGCGGTACGGGAGAACGCCGACAACCGGCTGTACGGCAACCTCGGCCGGCTCGCGCCGCGCAAGGTGTCCCGGCCCGGCATGCAGATCGCGGTCGGCGGCTGCCTCGCGCAGAAGGACCGCGACACCATCGTGCGCAAGGCGCCCTGGGTGGACGTCGTCTTCGGCACGCACAACATCGGCAAACTTCCCGTGCTGCTGGAGCGCGCCCGCGTCCAGGAGGAGGCGCAGGTCGAGATCGCCGAGTCGCTGGAGGCGTTCCCCTCCACGCTGCCGACGCGCCGCGAGAGCGCGTACGCCGCCTGGGTCTCGATCTCCGTCGGCTGCAACAACACCTGCACCTTCTGCATCGTCCCGGCGCTGCGCGGCAAGGAGAAGGACCGCCGGCCCGGCGACATCCTCGCCGAGGTCGAGACGCTGGTCGCCGAGGGCGTCTCGGAGATCACGCTGCTCGGTCAGAACGTCAACGCGTACGGCTCCGACATCGGCGACCGCGAGGCCTTCAGCAAGCTGCTGCGCGCCTGCGGCAACATCGAGGGCCTGGAGCGGGTCCGGTTCACCTCCCCGCACCCGCGTGACTTCACCGACGACGTCATCGCGGCCATGGCCGAGACGCCGAACGTGATGCCGCAGCTGCACATGCCGCTCCAGTCCGGCTCGGACACGGTCCTCAAGGCGATGCGCCGCTCCTACCGGCAGGAGCGGTACCTCGGGATCATCGAGAAGGTGCGCGCGGCGATCCCGCACGCGGCGATCACCACCGACATCATCGTGGGCTTCCCCGGCGAGACCGAGGCCGACTTCGAGGAGACGCTGCACGCGGTGCGCGAGGCGCGGTTCGCGCAGGCCTTCACCTTCCAGTACTCCAAGCGGCCCGGGACCCCGGCCGCGACCATGGACGACCAGATCCCCAAGGAGGTCGTGCAGGCGCGGTACGAGCGGCTCGTCGCGCTCCAGGAGGAGATCTCCTGGGAGGAGAACAAGAAGCAGGTCGGCCGCACGCTGGAGCTGATGGTCGCGGAGGGCGAGGGCCGCAAGGACGGCGCCACGCACCGGCTCTCCGGGCGCGCCCCCGACAACCGCCTGGTCCACTTCACCAAGCCGGAGCAGGAGGTACGGCCCGGCGACGTGGTCACCGTCGAGGTGACGTACGCCGCCCCGCACCACCTCCTCGCCGAGGGCCAGGTCCTCGCCGTGCGCCGCACCCGCGCCGGTGACGCCTGGGAGAAGCGCACCACCGAGGCGGCCGCCAAGCCGGCCGGCGTCATGCTGGGCATCCCGAAGATCGGCGCCCCGGCCCCGCTCCCGGCGGCGACCAGCGGATGCGGCTGCGACTGAGGTGCCCGGACCCGTGGGCCGGCGCCGCCCTCGGGCGACCGTGAAGCCGAGCCGACACCGCTGAGGGTGTAGTCCCGGCCGCCGCCGCACGGGCCGCCCCGTACGGTGTTCGCTTCGCGGTCCGGCCCTCACAGGCCGTCCCGCGCGCCCTCGTCCGCCCGGCCGCCCCTGACATCCCGGAGGCGGGCGGTGAGGTGGGGCGCCGACACCGGCGGAGCCATGGCCCTCTGCCAGGCCGGCCGCCGCGGCTCCGCAGGGTCACCCGGCCAGGCTGCCCGCCCGCGGCCCCGCCGGGTTACCCTGCCGATCATGCTTGTCGCCGCCGCCGTCTGTCCCTGTCCGCCGCTGCTCGTGCCCGAGGTCGCCGTGGGTGCCGCGCCCGAGATGGACGCCGCGCGTGCGGCCTGTACGGACGCGCTCGGTGTGCTCGCGGCCGCCCGGCCGGATCTGCTGATCGTCGTCGGGCCCGCCGGACCGGGCGAGGGCGGGGTGTTCCCGCGGGGTGCCCGGGGGACGTTCAAGGGGTACGGCGTCGACCTGGACGTCCGCCTGGGGGACGGCGCACACGACGCCGCGACGGCGCCCCGGCTGCCGTCCTCGCTGGCCGTCGGCGCCTGGCTGCTGGAGCGGACCGGCTGGGCGGACGCCCCGGTCGAGGGTCTCGGCGCGGAGGAGACGCTCACGCCCGAGCGGTGCGCCGAGACCGGGCGGGAACTCGGCGGACGTGCCGACCGGGTGGCCCTCCTCGTCCTGGGTGACGGGAGCGCGTGCCGCACGGTCAAGGCCCCGGGCTACCTGGACGAACGCGCCGCCCCGTACGACGCCGCGGCGGCCCGCGCCCTGGCCGCGGCCGACCTCCCCGCCCTGCTCTCCCTGGACGCCGACCTCGCCCGCACCCTGAAGTCATCGGGCCGCGCCCCCTGGCAGATCCTGGCCGGTGCCGCCGAGGGCGCGGACCTCGACGGCAGCCTGCTGTACGAGGACGCGCCCTACGGGGTGGGATACCTGGTCGCGAGCTGGTCCTAGCCCAGGTTCGCGAGCCGGTCCTGGCCCAGGTCCTCGCTCACGAGGCCGGCGGCGGCCCCTGCGGCGGCGTGGGGGGATTCGGCTGCGCGCCCGGCGTGCCGTCCGGATGCTCGTCCATGTGCGCCAGGCGGTCCATGGCGTCCTTCGCCTTGCCCGTGCCCGCCTGGATCTTGTCGCTGTACTTGTGCTTGGTGCGGTCGTCGACGGCCTTGGCCGCCTTGTCGAGGCCCTGTGACACCTTGTCGCCGTGCTGGCGCGCGAGGTCGGACATCTTGTCCTTGGCCGGGCCGAGCTTGGCCTTCATGTTGTCGAACAGACCCATGATCCACCTTCCCTCGCGGGTTACTTGCTGACGCCCTTGGCGGGCTGCTGCCGGGGGATCTGGGTGGCCGCGGACGGCTCGTCCGCGCCGGTCGCCCGCACCGGCTCCGTCTCCTCCGCCTCGGCCGCCTCCACCGACACCTGCCGAGTCGTCTTCGACCTGCCCAGGAGCCGTGAAATCATGCCCATATCCACTCCATACGGTACTCGCGCGGGCGAATTCCCGCGTCACACGGTGCGCACGGCCCACGCCGCCCGGGTCACCGCCTCGTACGGCCCGCACGGGCCACCTCGCCCCGGGCAACGACCCGGCGACAGGCTCCGTCACCTAACTCGTTCGAGACCCCGTCGCGAGGTTTGCGAGACTGGTGCGGTGAGCAGCGCATCCCCCGCCCCCCGCGTCATCGCCGTCGTCGGACCCACCGCGGCCGGAAAGTCAGATCTCGGCGTCTTCCTGGCCCAGCGACTCGGCGGCGAGGTCGTCAACGCCGACTCGATGCAGCTGTACCAGGGGATGGACATCGGCACCGCCAAGCTGACACCCGAGGAGCGCGGCGGCGTACCCCACCACCTCCTGGACGTCTGGGACGTCACGGCCACCGCCTCGGTCGCCGAGTACCAGAAGCTGGCCCGCGGCCATATCGACGCACTGCTCGCCGAGGGCCGCTGGCCGATCCTCGTCGGCGGCTCCGGGCTGTACGTCCGCGGCGCCGTCGACAACCTGGAGTTCCCCGGTACCGACCCCGAGGTCCGCGCCCGCCTGGAGGAGGAGCTGGCGCTGCGCGGCTCCGGCGCCCTGCACGCCCGCCTGGCCGCCGCCGACCCCGAGGCCGCGCGTGCGATCCTGCCCGGCAACGGCCGCCGTATCGTCCGCGCCCTGGAGGTGATCGAGATCACCGGCCAGCCCTTCACCGCCAACCTCCCGGGCCATGACTCGGTCTACGACACCGTCCAGATCGGTGTCGATGTGGCCCGCCCGGAGCTGGACGACCGGATCACGCGCCGTGTCGACCGGATGTGGGACGACGGTCTCGTGGACGAGGTGCGCGCGCTGGAGGCGCGGGGGTTGCGCGAGGGGCGTACGGCCTCGCGCGCGCTGGGATACCAGCAGGTGCTCGCGGCGCTGGCCGGTGAGTGCAGCGAAGCGGAGGCGCGCGCCGAGACCGTGCGCGCCACCAAGCGCTTCGCGCGCCGGCAGGATTCCTGGTTCCGCCGCGATCCCCGTGTGCACTGGCTGAGCGGCGCCGAAGCCGACCGGGGGGAACTTCCGGGGCAGGCCCTGACGTTGGTCGAACGACCGGTCACAGCCTGATCACGTGATGGCATCGGGATGCGCCGCCGGTCATCGGCGCGTTCGGCGCCGTGCCATCATCGTGCTTCGATCGACCAAGTGGAGTCCTAGTTGGGAGGGCGCGTGGCGATGGAGGCCGGCCCTCGCGACACCGCACCGGGTGCCGAGCGCGTCACCACCGAGGGTGACCGACCGGACCAGGACGAGGGTCCCCAAGAGGATCTGCGCGAGGACCTCGGAGAAGGTCCTCAGGACGATCTCGACGACGGTCTCGTGCCCGAGGGCGAGGACCGGCTCGCCGACGACGGGCCCGACGACACTACGGACGGCGTGACCGAGGACGGTCCCGCGCCCGAGGAGATGTACACCAGCGGCCCCGAGGTCGAGGTCGAACTGCGTCCGCAGCGCCGGCTGCGCATCTGGCAGCTCGCGCCGATCGTGGGACTGTCCGCCGTCGGCTCCCTGATGTTCGCCTTCCCGCTCGCCTTCGACGGCGACAGCGGCGCCGTCATCGCCATGCTCGGCCTGCTGATCTGCTGCTGCGCCGCCGGCTGGGGCATGATGGCCGCCCGCCGCGTGGGCTACACCTGGCCCGGCCTGCCCCCGCGCGGCTCCGGCCGCCGCCCGGACTGGCGCGTCGTTCTCGGCTACGCCCTGCTGGTCGCCGTGGTGGCCGTACTCGCCGTATGGCGGGTGGCCCGGCTGCGCTGACCGTGCCGGAGCGGGCCCGCCGGAGCAGGCCCAGCCCCTCGGAGCGAGCCAGCCGGAGAACCCGCCCCTCGGAGCGGGCCCGCCGAAGCAGAACCGCCGGATCAATCAAGCCCCTCGGGGCGGGGCCCGGAGCAGGCCCCCGGAGCAGGATGCCCATGCCGCCGCGGCCCCCGTGGTCGTCGTGGAAGCTCTGTCGGACCGACCCCGTACGATCGAGGAATGAGCACGCGGATCGCCTTCCTCAAGGGTCACGGCACGGAGAACGACTTCGTGATCGTCCCGGACCCCGACAACGCCATCGAGCTGTCCCCGGCCGTCGTGACCGCCCTGTGCGACCGCCGGGCCGGCATCGGCGGCGACGGTGTGCTGCATGTGGTGCGCTCCGCCGCGCACCCCGAGGCGCGGGAGCTGGCCGGCGAGGCCGAGTGGTTCATGGACTACCGCAACAGCGACGGCTCGATCGCGGAGATGTGCGGCAACGGCGTCCGCGTCTTCGCCCGCTACCTCCAGCACGCCGGGCATGTCACCGAGGGCGACCTCACCATCGCCACCCGCGGCGGCGTCAAGAGCGCGCACATCGCCAAGGACGGGGACGTGACCGTCGGCATGGGCGGCGCGCGCCTCCCCGAGGGGGACGTCACGGTGCGCGTCGGCGAGCGCAGCTGGCCCGCGCGGAACGTCAACATGGGCAACCCGCACGCGGTCGCCTTCGTGGCCGACCTCGCGCACGCCGGTGACCTGTACAGCCCGCCGCCGGTCAGCCCCGAGGGCGCCTACCCGGACGGTGTCAACGTCGAGTTCGTCGTGGACCGCGGCCCCCGCCATGTCGCGATGCGGGTGCATGAGCGCGGCTCCGGCGAGACCCGCTCCTGCGGCACCGGCGCCTGCGCCGTCGCCGTGGCCACCGCCCGCCGGGACGGCGCCGACCCGGCCGTCACCGGCACCCCCGCGACGTACACCGTGGACGTGCCCGGCGGCCGCCTGGTCATCACCGAACGGACGGACGGACAGATCGAGATGACCGGCCCCGCGGTGATCGTCGCCGAAGGCGTGATCGACGGCGAGTGGCTGGAAAACGCGCTTCGCTGACCTGCCGAAACCGCCCTCGTGACGGCCTCGGGCAGCCGGAGCAGCGGTTCCGGGGGCCGAGGCCGGATCGAATCCACGGACGAGGCCAGGGCAGGTGGCGCAAAACTTAAACCTCCTTTTCGTCGCTCGAATGGGTGATCCGTTTCACGCTCGGCGAGAGGCGGTCTGTCACACGTGGTGGGCTCGATAGCATCAAGCACCGGCACGGACGGGGGAGCGTCGGCACCCTGAGCCGCGCATGCCCTGGGGCTCCGTCCGCCGGTCCACGAGCCGGAGGTGCCCATGAGTGCGGAGGCCACGAACCCTTCGACCCCGGTCCCGGTAGTGCCCACGGCCGCGACGGCCGCCGTGGCACCCGCGTCGGTGCGCCGGAAGTCCCGGCCCAGGATCGACCTGCGCCGGCTCGGCCGGGCCGCGCTGCTCGGGCCGACCGCCCGGGACAGACTGCCCGACGCGATCGGCCATGTGGTGGAGGCGCACCGCGCCCACCATCCCGACGCCGACCTCGAACCGCTGCGCCGCGCCTATGTATTGGCCGAGTCCTCGCACCGCGGCCAGATGCGCAAGAGCGGCGAGCCGTACATCACGCACCCGCTCGCCGTGACCCTCATCCTCGCCGAACTCGGCGCCGAGACCACGACGTTGACGGCCTCGCTGCTGCACGACACCGTCGAGGACACCGAGGTGACGCTGGATCAGGTGCGCGAGCAGTTCGGCGAGGAGGTCCGCTACCTGGTCGACGGCGTCACCAAGCTGGAGAAGGTCGACTACGGGGCCGCCGCCGAACCCGAGACCTTCCGCAAGATGCTCGTGGCCACCGGCAGCGATGTGCGCGTGATGTCGATCAAACTCGCCGACCGGCTGCACAACATGCGCACCCTCGGTGTGATGCGCCGCGAGAAACAGGAGCGGATCGCGGGCGTCACCCGCGACGTCCTCATCCCGCTCGCCGAACGCCTCGGCGTCCAGGCGCTGAAGACCGAACTGGAGGACCTGGTCTTCGCCATCCTCCACCCCGAGGAGTACGAGCACACCAGGGAACTCATCGCGGAGAACGCGGCCCGCACCGCCGATCCGCTCGCCGTGGTCGCCGAGGAGATGCGCGGGGTGCTGCGCGAGGCCGGGATCTCCGCCGAAGTCCTCATCCGCCCGCGCCACTTCGTCTCCGTGCACCGAGTGGCCCGTAAACGCGGGCAGTTGCGGGGCGCCGACTTCGGCCGGCTGCTGGTGCTGGTGGGCGAGGACGCCGACTGTTACGGCGTGCTGGGCGAGTTGCACACCTGTATGACGCCGGTGGTCTCGGAGTTCAAGGACTTCATCGCGGTGCCCAAGTTCAACCTGTACCAGTCGCTGCACACGGCCGTCGCCCGCCCCGACGGGCAGGTGGTCGAAGTCCTCATCCGCACCCACCAGATGCACAAGGTCGCCGAGGCCGGTGTCGTCGCGCTCGGCAACCCCTACGCCTCCGGCACCGACGCCTCCACCACCGACGGTCCGGGCGCCGAGGACCCCGCCGACGGCGAGCGCGCCGACCCCACCCGGCCCGGCTGGCTCTCCCGCCTCCTGGAGTGGCAGCAGGCCGCGCCCGACCCGGACACCTTCTGGTCGACCCTGCGCGAGGACCTCGCCCAGGACCGCGAGATCACCGTCTTCCGCCCGGACGGCGGCACCCTGGGCCTGCCCGAGGGCGCCAGCTGCGTGGACGCCGCCTACGGGCAGTACGGCGAGGACGCGCACGCCTGCATCGGCGCCCGCGTCAACGGCCGCCTGGCCAGGCTGAGCACGGTCCTGAAGGACGGCGACACCGTCGAACTCCTCATGGGCCAGGACCCCGCCTCGGAGCCCTCCCGCGAGTGGCTGGAGCACGCCCACACCCCGGCCGCCCGCATCGCCATCCAGCGCTGGCTGACCACGCACCCCGGCGGCGGCGCCCCCGCCGACGAGCCGGCCGGGTATCGCGCCGACGCCGACTTCCGCGAACGGCGCGGCCATGAGTCCGGGCCCGGGGGACGCCCGCAGGGCGCCGACGTCCGCACCGACCGCCCCGGCGCCGCCGTACGCCTCGCCGGATGCTGTACGCCCGTGCCGCCCGACGAGATCACCGGCTTCCCGGTACGCGGGGGAGTGGTGACCGTGCACCGGGTGGAGTGCGTCGCGGTGGCGCACATGAAGAGCAGGGGGCGCACGGAGATCGGAGTGCGCTGGGGGGAGAGCACCGCGTGCCGGGTCACCCTGGTCGCCGAATCGTTCGGCCGCCGGGGTCTGCTCGCCGACCTCACCGAGGCCATCGCGCTGGCGGGCGGCGACATCGTCTCCGCCACGGTCGAACCACCGAGCGAGCAGCGGGTGCGCCACACCTACACCCTCCAACTCCCCGACGCCGCGGGCCTGCCCGCCCTCATGCGCGCCATGCGCGACGTCCCGGGCGTCTACGACGTGAGCCGCACCCAGAACCAGGCACCGGCCCCGAGGCTGCCGTAGCGGAAGGGCCGCCGCACCGCGCCCGCGAATCCCCTCGGCGGGCCGCCGCACCACGCCCGTGAACCCCTTCAGCGGGCCGCCGCACCGCGCCTGCGAACCCTCTCGGCGAGCGTTCCCAGGTGCGCCGGGCGTCCGGACCCGCAGGGCCCGCTCGGTCGGCCGGGGCGGCCGCTCAGGGCCGGGCCGGATGTTCCGGCGCCCCGCCCACCGCGGGCAACCCGTTCGGGTGGGACAGGCGCGCGTCGCCGACGTGTGGTGGGCGGGCGCTGGTAGCGGTGGTCCATGCTGCTCAACCCCCGCCACCGGGCCACCCCTGCCCCTGCTCCTGTCCCCGCCACCCACCACTGGGCCACCCCCGCCTCCGCCCCCGCCCCCCGGCGCCGGACGGCCCCCCGCCGCCGCAAGGCCGTCCTGCTCGCCTCCGCCGCCTCCGTCTGCTCCCTGTGCCTGCTCGGGGCCGCCGCCCCGCCCGAGCCGCTCGGCATCGGCGACCGGCTGTACCCGACGCTGGGCAACCCCGGATACGACGTCGCGTCGTACGACGTGAACCTCACCTACCCCGGCGCCAACGACAAGCCGCTCCAGGCCGTCACCACCATCGACGCCTGGGTCACCGCAGACCTGGACCGCCTCAACCTGGACTTCGCGCG
Source organism: Streptomyces sp. NPDC093018 (assembly GCF_040684035.1). Taxonomy (NCBI): domain Bacteria; kingdom Bacillati; phylum Actinomycetota; class Actinomycetes; order Kitasatosporales; family Streptomycetaceae; genus Streptomyces; species Streptomyces sp. NPDC093018. The sequence goes on along the minus strand of NZ_JBFBFF010000019.1, from coordinate 110,688 downwards.
CGGCACCGTCCGCTCCGTCGAGGTCGACGGCGTCCCCGCGGACTTCCAGAGCGCCGGGGAGGACCTGGTCGTCACCCCCGTCCAGCCGCTGCGCCGGGGCGACTGGGTACGGATCACCGTGCGGCACACCAGCGACCCCCGGCCCACCGCGGACCAGAAGGGCGACGGCGGCTGGGTGCCCACCACCGACGGACTCGTCATGGCGAACCAGGCCGACGCCGCCCACCTGGTCTTCCCGTGCAACGACCACCCCTCCGACAAGGCGATGTTCACCTTCCGCATCACCGCGCCCAACGCCTACACCGTGGTCGCCAACGGCCTGCCCACCGGATCGCGGCGCACCGGCTCCAGCACCACCTGGACCTATCGCACCGAGCACCCCATGGCCACCGAGCTGGCCCAGGTCTCCATCGGCCGCTCCGACGTGCCGCGCCGCGAGGGCCCCCACGGACTGCCCCTGCGCGATGTCGTGCCCAGCGCCGACCGCAAGACCCTCGAACCCTGGCTCGCCAAGACGCCCGACCAGATCGCCTGGATGGAGAGCAAGGTCGGCCCCTACCCGTTCGAGACGTACGGCGTGATCATGGCGAACGCCACCACCGGGTTCGAACTGGAGACACAGACCCTCTCGCTCTTCGAGAAGAACCTGTTCACCGAGCCCGCCTACCCCAAGTGGTACGTCGAGTCGGTCATGGTGCACGAGCTGTCCCACCAGTGGTTCGGCGACAGCGTCAGCCCCGCCACCTGGTCCGACGTGTGGCTGAACGAGGGGCACGCGACCTGGTACGAGGCCCTGTACGCGCAGGAGAAGGGCCACCAGCCGATGATCGACCGGATGAAGGCCGCCTACGCCGCCTCCGACGGCTGGCGTGCCTCCGGCGGCCCGCCCGCCCGGCCCAAGCTGCCCGCGCCCGGCCAGAAGATCAGCATCTTCCGGCCCAGCGTCTACGACGGCGCGGCCCTCGCCCTCTACGCCCTGCGGCAGGAGATCGGCCGCCCGGCCTTCGAGCGCCTGGAACGGCTCTGGGTCCGCGACCACCGCGACGCCAACGCCTCCACCGAGGACTACATCGCCCTGGCCTCCGAGGTCGCGGGCCGGGACCTCAGCGGCTTCCTGCACGGCTGGCTGTACGGCGAGAAGACCCCGCCGATGCCCGGCCACCCGGACTGGAAGCCGGCCGACCCGCCCGCGAAGTCCCCGAAGGCGGCCAAGCGACCGGCCCACAGGTGAGCCGGCGGACGGCGCCCCGGCCCCGGGAAACCGGGGCGGCGGTCACGATCCGCCCCCGCGATAACACGGTGACGCGACGCGCCGCCACGTGCGACCATCTTCGGGTCGGCGCCGCGCGGGACACGGGAATCTCCCGGGGTACCCGAGCGTTGACCACGACGAGCGGCCCTGCCGGGCCGCCGTACCGACGCCGCCATGGCACTCCCATCGACGTAAGGATCCAATGACCTCCTCTTCTTCCCCTTCCCAGGACGCCAAGCGCACGGCGCACGCCTACCCCGAGGGTCTTCGGGCCGATGCCCTGATGGAAGAGGACGTCGCCTGGAGCCACGAGATCGACGGAGAGCGGGACGGCGAGCAGTTCGACCGCTCCGAGCGCGCGGCCCTGCGCCGCGTGGTGGGTCTGTCCACCGAGCTGGAGGACGTCACCGAGGTCGAGTACCGCCAGCTCCGTCTGGAGCGGGTCGTGCTCGTCGGCGTGTGGACCACCGGCACCGTGCAGGACGCCGACAACTCCCTCGCGGAGCTGGCCGCCCTCGCGGAGACGGCGGGCGCCCTCGTGCTCGACGGCGTCATCCAGCGCCGCGACAAGCCCGACGCGGCCACCTACATCGGCTCCGGCAAGGCCCTGGAGCTGCGCGACATCGTCATGGAGACGGGCGCGGACACCGTGATCTGCGACGGTGAACTGAGCCCCGGCCAGCTGATCCAGCTGGAGGACGTCGTCAAGGTCAAGGTCATCGACCGCACCGCCCTGATCCTGGACATCTTCGCCCAGCACGCCAAGTCCCGTGAGGGCAAGGCACAGGTCGCGCTCGCCCAGATGCAGTACATGCTGCCGAGGCTGCGCGGCTGGGGCCAGTCGCTGTCCCGGCAGATGGGTGGCGGTCGCGGCGGCCTCGCCACGCGTGGTCCCGGTGAGACCAAGATCGAGACGGACCGGCGCCGGATCCGCGAGAAGATGGCGAAGATGCGCCGGGAGATCGCGGACATGAAGACCGGCCGCGAGATCAAGCGCCAGGAGCGCCGGCGCAACAAGGTGCCCTCCGTCGCCATCGCCGGTTACACCAACGCCGGCAAGTCCTCGCTGCTCAACCGGCTCACCGGCGCGGGCGTCCTGGTCGAGAACGCGCTGTTCGCGACCCTGGACCCGACCGTGCGCCGGGCGGAGACCCCGAGCGGTCGGCTGTACACCCTGGCGGACACCGTCGGCTTCGTCCGGCATCTGCCCCACCACCTGGTCGAGGCGTTCCGCTCCACCATGGAGGAGGTCGGCGACTCCGACCTGATCCTGCACGTGGTGGACGGCTCGCACCCGGTCCCCGAGGAGCAGCTCGCCGCCGTGCGCGAGGTCATCCGGGACGTCGGTGCCACCGGCGTGCCCGAGATCGTCGTGATCAACAAGGCGGACGCGGCCGACCCGCTGGTCCTCCAGCGGCTGCTGCGCGTCGAGAAGCGCTCCATCGCCGTCTCGGCCCGCACCGGCCAGGGCATCGCCGAGCTGCTCGCGCTCATCGACGAGGAGCTGCCGCGCCCCGAGGTCGAGGTCGAGGCGCTGGTGCCGTACACCCACGGCAAGCTGGTCGCGCGCGCCCACACCGAGGGCGAGGTGATCTCCGAGGAGCACACCGCGGAGGGCACCCTGCTCAAGGTCCGGGTGCACGAGGAGCTGGCGGCGGACCTGGCGCCGTACACGCCGGTCTCCGCGGCCTGACCCACGGCAGCACGAAGGCCCGCCACCCCCTCGGGGGCGGCGGGCCTTCGTCGTACCGGCTCACGGCCGTACAGGCTACGGCCGTGAAGGATCACGTCGTACGGTCCGCAGGGCTTACTGTCCGGCGAACTTGTCGCTGACCGACTTGTACACGCCCTTGGCCACATCGCCGAAGCGGGGACCCGCCAGCCAGCCGGACGTCACCGGGCCGATCGAGGTGTTGGACACCAGCTCGGGCTTGCCGTCCGAACCGGTCTCCACCCAGCCGCCGCCGGAGGCGCCACCGGTCATGGTGCAGCCGATCCGGTACATCGTCGGGTCGGCCTGGTCCATCGACAGCCGGCCCGGCTTGTCCTGGCACTGGTACAGCAGCTGACCGTCGTACGGCGCCGCCGCCGGGTAGCCCGAGGCCGTCATGTCCCGCACCTTCGGCACGGCGGGCGCGTCGAAGTCCACCGGCAGCGCCCCGCCGACGGTCTCCTCCAGCGACTTGCCGCCGTTGCCCTGCTCCGGCGTCACATGGATGACCGCGAAGTCGTACGGCGCCCCGTCGCCACCGGTCTCGCCGCCCTTGTCGATCCACTGCTGGGAGGTCTGCGCCGCGTCCGCCCACCAGACGCCGTACGGGGCGATCTGCTCCCGGGAGGCGTGCTGGAGCTGGTCGACCGACTGGGCCGCGTTGTTGTACGACGGCACGAAGGCGAGGTTGCGGTACCAGCCGCCGCTCTTGCCGGCGTGCACACAGTGGCCCGCCGTCCACACGAGGTTGGACTTGCCGGGGTGCGCGGGGTCCTCCACGACGGTGCCCGAGCAGACCATGTGGCCCTCGGGGGAGTCGAAGAACACCTTGCCCGAGGTGGCCGCGTTGGCGTGGTACGGCGCCGCGACCTGCTGCGCCTTCACCGGCTGCGGGGTCGGGTCGGTCACGCCCTGGTCACCGGAGATGTCGTTGTCATGGACGCCCTTGTCCGGGTCGCCCGCGTGCCGCATCCGGTCCGGGTCCCACAGGCCCTTGATGATCGGGTTGATGAAGTCGTTGGCCTCGCGCAGCCAGTCCTTGCGGTTCCAGTCCTTCCAGGCGCCGTTCTTCCACTTGTCGATGTCGATCCCGTGCTCCTTGAGCTTCTGGCGCACATCGTCCGGGATCTTGATCTTTCCGTCGCCGGTGCCGGCCGCGGCCGCGGAGGCGGACGGATTGCCGTCGGCTTGGTCGTCGCCGTTGCAGGCGGTGGCGGTCAGCGCCAGTGCCGAGGCGAGGGCGACCGCCGCCAGCGAGGTCGAGGCGCGGCGGGTGCGGATGCCCCTTCCTCGCCGGTCGGTGGACGACGGCCGTATGGATCGCATGCTCGTGACTCCCCGTGTGGTGACGGAACTTCGGCGCTCGGCCAGGACAGCGGCGGTCCCCTCAGGGAGAGTTCGGGCCGGTGCCTCGACCTTTCGGAACGGCATCACACCCTATGCGTTCGGCGCCCCCGACTTTTGCCGGTACGGCAACGGTTTCGCTACGAGCGGCGCGCGGACCGGCGTATCGATCCGGGGCGAGGCCGTGACCCCGGCGCCCGGTGAGCGGTTGTAGGCGGCGGGGGGCCCGCTGCCTGTCCTTGGTCCCCGTGGATCAACTCGCCTGTTTACAGCGGGAGGACAGCCAGCCGTGGCCGTGACCGAGTCGTTGGCGGAAGAAGCGCACGGGCCGGCGGGTGCCGTGCACGAGGGGATCCTGCGGCGCCAGTCGGCGCGCGAGTCCTCGGCGCGCACCTACGCACGGGCCCTGCCCATCGTGCCCGTGCGGGCGCGCGGGCTGACCATCGAGGGCGCGGACGGCCGCCGCTATCTGGACTGCCTCTCCGGCGCGGGCACGCTCGCGCTCGGCCACAACCATCCGGTGGTCCTGGCGGCCGTGCGCCAAGTCCTGGACTCCGGCGCCCCGTTGTCGGTCCTCGACCTCGCGACCCCGGTCAAGGACGCGTTCATCACCGAGCTGTTCCGCACCCTTCCGCCGGGTCTCGCCGGGCGGGCGCGGGTGCAGTTCTGTGGACCGGCCGGGACGGACGCCGTCGAGGCCGCGCTCAAACTGGTCCGGACCGCGACCGGCCGCAGCGGTGTCCTCGCCTTCACCGGCGCGTACCACGGCATGACGGCCGGTGCGCTGGCCGTCTCCGGGGGCGCGCCCGAGGTCCAGGCCGCCCGGCTGCCCTACCCACAGGACTACCGCTGCCCCTTCGGCGTCGGCGGCCCGTACGGCGCCGAACTCGCCGCCCGCTGGACCGAGTCGCTCCTGGACGACCCCAAGTCCGGGGTGCCGCTGCCCGCCGGGATGATCCTGGAACCGGTGCAGGGCGAGGGCGGGGTGCTCCCGGCCCCGGACGACTGGCTGCGCCGGATGCGCCGCCTCACCGCGGACCGCGCGATCCCGCTGATCGCCGACGAGGTGCAGACCGGCGTCGGCCGCACCGGCGCCTTCTGGGCCGTCGACCACAGCGGCATCACCCCCGATGTCATGGTCCTCTCCAAGGTCATCGGCGGCAGCCTCCCGCTGGCCGTCATCGTCTACCGCGACGACCTCGACGTCTGGCAGCCGGGCGCCCACGCGGGCACGTTCCGCGGCAACCAGCTCGCGATGGCGGCGGGCACGGCCACGCTGGCGTACGTCCGGGAGAACGGCCTTGCGGAGCGGGCGGGACGGCTCGGAATCCGGATGATGGAGCAACTGCGGTCGGACATCGGCGGGTTGGCGTGCGTGGGGGAGATCCGGGGGCGGGGTCTGATGATCGGGGTGGAGCTGGTGGAACCGGAGGGGACGGGGACGACAGGGGCGCCGGGGACCGGCGAAGGGCCCGGCGCCGCCTTCGGCCGGGGCGGTGGTGCCGTGTCTTCCGGTGGGGAACGGGTGGCCCCCGACCCGGGCGCCGTGCCTTCCGGCGGGGATCGGGTGGCCTACGGCCTCGGTGCCGTGCCTTCCGGTGGGGAGCGCGGGGCGTACGACCCCGGCGCCGCGCCCCTTGAAATGCGGCCCGGCGCCTACGACTTCGGCACCGTGCCCGTCCGCGCACCTCGTCCCGCCGCCCCCGGACTCGCCGCCGCCGTCCAGCGCGAGTGCCTGCGCCGGGGGCTCATCGTGGAGCTCGGCGGGCGGCACTCCTCGGTGGTCAGGCTGCTGCCGCCGCTGACGATCAGCGACGAGCAGACGGCGGCCGTACTGGACCGGCTGACGGACGCGGTGGCGGCGGTGGCCCGGTCCGACGAGAGGCACGGCCCCCACGGGGGACGCGGACACGACCTGGACCCGGGCACGAGCACGGACTGACCGGCCGGGCTGCCGCGCCCCGGCCGCCCCAGCCGCCCGCCCGACCGCCCCGAGACCGCCGACGACCCCGGGCCGCCACCTGCTGCCCGTGCGACGCCTCCGGCCACCGCACGGGCCCCGGCCCACGCCACACCGCCGTACCCGCCCCGCCCCTCAGAGCAGCCGCCCTCCCCGACATCGCCGAACCGGTCCCGCCGCCCCGGCCCCGCACCCCTCCCGAGGAGCCGTCTTGAACGCCACCCCCACACCCGACGGCCCCTTCGGCGGTCCCGACGAGCGCGGGGCGCCCGGGACCGGCGCGCCGTACGTCGAGGCGGTTCCGCAGCAGCGCCGGCGGATCGTGGACCCGAGCCGGTGGACCGAGCCCGGCGCGGAGCCGCTGGACGATCCCGACGCCTCGGCCGCCGCGCAGGCCGCCGCCGCGGAGAACCTGCTGCGCTGCTGGGTGCGGGAGACCGGCCTGCGCGCCCCGACGACCGGCACCCTGCGCATCGTGCTGCCCGCCACCGGCACCTGTCTGCTCGCCCCGGTCCGGTACTGGTCCCCGGCCGGCTGGCACCGCTTCGGACCGCCCCGGTTCGCCGACGCGCCCGAGACCGCCCCGCCCGTCGACGCCGTCACCCTCGCGGCGCTGCTCACCAGGGAGAGCGCGGGCGGTGACGACGGCGACCTGGTGGCCCGGGTCGCCGACTCCCTCCGTCGTACCGCCGTCTTCATCCGCGACCGGCGCGCCCGCCCCGCCGACGGCCCCGACCTCTTCCTCGGCGCCGAACAGGCCCTCCTCCTCGGCCACCCCCTGCACCCGACCCCCAAGAGCCGCGAGGGCCTGACGGAGGCCGAGGCCGGCCTCTACTCGCCCGAGACGCGCGGCTCCTTCGCACTGCACTGGCTGGCCGTGGCCCCCGCGCTGCTCGCCACCGACTCGGCCTGGACCGAGCGCGGCCGCCCCGTCCCCGCCGACCACCTCACCCGGCACCTGGCGGGCACCGCCCTGCCCCTGCCCGACGGATACACCGCCCTCCCGCTGCACCCCTGGCAGGCCCGCGAGGTACGGCACCGCGCCCCCGTCGCCGCGCTGCTCGACGCGGGACTCCTCAGGGACCTCGGCCCGGTCGGCCCCGCCTGGCACCCCACCTCCTCCGTGCGCACCGTCTACCGCTCCGGCGCCCCCGCGATGCTCAAGCTGTCGCTGGGCCTGCGCATCACCAACTCCCGCCGTGAGAACCTGCGCAAGGAGCTGCGGCGCGGCGTCGAGGTGCACCGGCTGCTGCGCGCGGGCCTGTTCAAGCAGTGGGGGGCCGCCCACCCCGGCTTCGACATCGTGCGCGACCCGGCCTGGCTCGCGGTGGACGACCCCGAGGGGCGGCCGGTGCCCGGCCTCGACGTGATGATCCGGCACAACCCCTTCACCCCGGCCGACGACGTCGGCTGCCTCGCGGGACTGATCTCTCCTCGGCCGCTCACCGAGGCCACCGCCCTCGACCCCGGCGCCCCCTTCGACCCCGGCACCCCTTGTGCTTCCGGTGCCCCCGGAGCTCCCGACGCCCCCTTCCCACCCATGCGCTCCCGGCTCGCCCTGCTCGTCGCCCGGCTCGCCGCCCGTACCGGCCGTCCCGTCGCCGCCGTCGCCACGGAGTGGTTCCTGCGCTATCTGGAGCAGGTCGTCCGCCCCGTTCTCTGGCTGGACGCCGAGGCGGGCATCGCCCTCGAAGCGCACCAGCAGAACACCCTCGTCCTGCTCGACCCCGACGGCTGGCCCAGGGGCGGCCGCTACCGGGACAACCAGGGCTACTACTTCCGCGCGTCCCGCCGCGCCGAACTCGACGCCCGGCTGCCCGGCATCGGCGAGCACAGCGACACCTTCGTCCCCGACGAGGTCACCGACGAACGCTTCGCCTACTACCTCGCCGTCAACAACGTCCTCGGCCTGATCGGCGCCCTCGGCTCCCAGCACCTCGCCGACGAGCGCCTGCTGCTCGCCGCGTTCCGCCGCTTCCTCACCCACCTCGCCACCGGCCCCACCGCCCTGCGCACCCCCCTGCCCGCCCGGCTGCTCGACTCACCCGTCCTGCGCTGCAAGGCCAACCTGCTGACCCGGCTGCACGGCCTCGACGAACTCGTCGGCCCGGTCGACACCCAGTCCGTGTACGTCGCCATCGCCAACCCCCTGCACCCGTAAGGCCCTTGGGCAGAGCAGAGAGGAACCCGCCGTGCCGCCCACCGATGTGCGCACCGCCCCCACCGAGTTCCTGGACCTCTTCAACGACGGGACTGTCGAATTCACCGACATGACCGTCGAATTCACCGACGGGACCATCGAATCCACCGCCAGGACTCTCGACCTCACCGACGACCTCCTCGACGGCCTCCACGCCTCCTGGGAGCCGGTGCGAACCCCCGTCGGCACCTTCCAGTTGCTCCCCGTCCGCCTCGACCGCGACCTCCCCCTCGTGCACGCCTGGATGAACGACCCCGCCGTCGCCGAGTTCTGGGAACTGGCCGGACCCCGCCACCGCACCGCGGACCATCTGCGCGCCCAACTCGACGGCGACGGCCGGAGCGTGCCCTGCCTCGGCGTCCTGGACGGCACCCCGATGAGCTACTGGGAGATCTACCGCGCCGACCTGGACCCGCTGGCCCTCCACTGCCCGGTCCTGCCCCATGACACCGGCATCCACCTGCTCCTCGGCGCCGCCGGGGACCGGGGCCGTGGACTGGGCTCCGCGCTGCTGCGGGCCGTGGCCGACCTCGTCCTGGACCGGCGCCCCGCCTGCGCCCGCGTCGTGGCCGAACCCGATCACCGCAACACCCCCTCGCTCGCCGCGTTCCTCGGCGCCGGATTCCGGTACGCGGCCGAGGTCGACCTGCCCGGCAAACGGGCCGCGCTCATGATCCGGGACCGGGTGCTGCGCGATGTGCTGTAGCGTCGAGTGAGCGGGGTCTCACCATGGGTGTGAACGGCCTCCGATTGTCGGTCCCGGGCCGTAGGGTGGTCGGGCTATGACAAAGCCCTCCCTCCCCGAACTCCTGCATGCCGCCGTCGCCGCGGTCGGCGGCACGGAGCGCCCCGGCCAGGTGACCATGGCCGAATCGGTCGCCGAAGCGATCGACGACGGATCCCATCTACTGGTCCAGGCCGGCACCGGCACCGGAAAGTCGCTCGGCTATCTCGTGCCCGCGCTCGCGCACGGGGAGAGAGTGGTCGTCGCGACGGCCACCCTCGCCCTCCAGCGCCAGCTGGTCGAGCGCGATCTGCCGCGCACGGTCGACGCCCTGCACCCGCTGCTGCGCCGCCGCCCCGAGTTCGCGATGCTCAAGGGCCGCTCCAACTACCTGTGCCTGCACCGGCTGCACGAAGGCATGCCGCAGGACGAGGAGGACGGCCTCTTCGACCAGTTCGAGGCCGCCGCGCCCACCAGCAAGCTGGGCCAGGACCTGCTGCGGCTGCGCGACTGGTCCGACGAGACCGAGACCGGCGACCGGGACGATCTCACCCCGGGCGTCTCGGACCGCGCCTGGGCGCAGATCTCGGTGTCCTCGCGGGAGTGCCTGGGCGCCACCAAGTGCGCGTACGGCGCGGAGTGCTTCGCGGAGGCGGCCCGCGAGCGCGCCAAGCTCGCCGAGGTCGTCGTCACCAACCACGCGCTGCTGGCCATCGACGCCATCGAAGGCGCCCCGGTGCTGCCCCAGCACGAGGTGCTGATCGTGGACGAGGCGCATGAACTCGTCTCCCGGGTCACCGGCGTCGCCACCGGCGAGCTGACCCCCGGCCAGGTCAACCGGGCCGTGCGCCGCGCCGCGAAACTCGTCAATGAGAAGGCGGCCGACCAGCTCCAGACCGCCGCGGAGGGCTTCGAGCGGCTGATGGAGCTGGCCCTGCCGGGCCGTCTGGAGGAGATCCCGGAGGACCTCGGCTACGCCCTGATGACACTGCGGGACGCCTCCCGGACGGTCATCTCCGCGCTCGGCACCACCCGCGACAAGTCCGTCCAGGACGAGGACGCCGTCCGCAAGCAGGCCCTGGCCTCGGTCGAGACGGTCCACGACGTGGCGGAACGCGTCCTGAACGGCTCGGAGTGGGACGTCGTCTGGTACGAACGGCACGACCGCTTCGGCGCCTCCCTGCGCATCGCCCCCATGTCCGTCTCGGGGCTGCTGCGGGAGAAGCTGTTCGCCGACCGCGCCGTCGTCCTCACCTCCGCCACCCTCAAGCTGGGCGGCGACTTCAACGGCGTCGGCGCCTCCCTGGGGCTCGGCCCCGAGGGCGTCGAGGGCGAGGACCTCCCGCAGTGGAAGGGCCTCGACGTCGGCTCCCCCTTCGACTACCGCAAGCAGGGCATCCTGTACGTCGCCAAGCATCTGTCCCGCCCCGCGCGGGACGGCGATCGCGGTGACATGCTCGACGAGCTGACGGAGCTGATCCAGGCCGCCGGCGGCCGTACCCTCGGGCTGTTCTCCTCCATGCGGGCCGCGCAGCTCGCCGCCGAGGACCTGCGCGCGCGGATCCCCGAGTACCCGATCCTGCTCCAGGGCGAGGAGACGCTCGGCGAGCTGATCAAGAACTTCGCGGCCGACCCGAAGACCTGCCTGTTCGGCACGCTGTCGCTGTGGCAGGGCGTGGATGTGCCCGGACCCAGCTGCCAGCTGGTCGTCATGGACAAGATCCCGTTCCCGCGCCCCGACGACCCGCTGATGAGCGCCCGCCAGAAGGCGGTGGAGGACGCGGGCGGCAATGGATTCATGGCGGTGGCCGCCACCCACGCCGCCCTGCTGATGGCCCAGGGCGCGGGCCGTCTGGTGCGCGCGTCGGGGGACCGGGGCGTGGTCGCCGTACTCGACCAGCGCCTGGCCACGGCGCGGTACGGCTCGTACCTCAAGGCGTCCCTGCCGGAGTTCTGGTACACCACGGACCGCAACCAGGCCCGCAGGTCGCTCTCGGCGATCGACGCGGCGGCGAAGCAGGCGGAGGAAGCGGCGAAGCAGACGGAGGAAGCCGAGGGCCCCTCTTAGGCACCAGGCACCAGGCCCCTCGTACGCCAGGCACCAGGCACAGGCAGGGCCCCGGAACCGGCGCAGAGGTTCCGGGGCCCGGTCAGGGGGCGAGCGGGGGGCCGCTCGCCGCGGGCGTCACACGCGCCGCAGTACGGCGACCACCTTGCCCAGGATGGTGGCGTCGTCGCCGGGGATCGGCTCGTACGCCGCGTTGTGCGGGAGGAGCCAGACATGGCCGTCCTCGCGCTTGAAGCGCTTCACCGTGGCCTCGCCGTCGAGCATGGCGGCCACGATGTCGCCGTTCTCCGCGACCGGCTGGCGGCGCACGGTGACCCAGTCGCCGTCGCAGATCGCGGCCTCGATCATGGAGTCGCCGACGACCTTGAGGACGAACAGCTCTCCGTCGCCGACCAGCTGGCGGGGGAGCGGGAAGACGTCCTCCACGGATTCCTCCGCGAGGATCGGCCCACCGGCGGCGATCCGGCCGACCAGCGGGACGTACGACGCGGCGGGCTTGCCGCTGGTGTCCGTGGGCTGCACCGACACGGCCTGGTCGGAGCCGCGCACCTCATAGGCGCGCGGGCGGTGCGGGTCGCGGCGCAGGAAGCCCTTGCGCTCCAGCGCCATCAGCTGGTGTGCCACGGAGGACGTGCTGGAGAGGCCGACGGCCTGGCCGATCTCCCGCATGGACGGCGGGTATCCGCGCCGCTGCACGGAGTCCCTGATGACCTCGATCACCCGGCGCTGCCGGTCGGTGAGTCCGGAGCTGTCCGCCCGGATGCCTGGAGGTCGGCCCGGCAGGGAGCGCCGGGGCCCCTCGGGATTCGTGGCTTCGTTCATCGCATGTACCGGCTCGACCCGGCCCTGGGAGCGGTCCTGGGCGGTGATGGTGGCACTGTCTGCGGTGGTGGTCACGTCGGCCCCTCTCGATGGTCTCCCTGCTGGACAACGGTAGTTGCTTTCGAAAGGTTGCGCCAAACACACGTTCGAGTGAAAAAGTGCGATTCATCTGTTGCGATCGCGTGTTTGGGTGTATGGGCTGACGCGGCACGGGGCGGGCAAAAGTGCTCTTTGTCGTGCGTTGTACTCTTTCCCGCCGGGGTCGCCGACCTCGTGGGCGCTTCCCCAGTCTGCCATCCGGAACCCGTCCCACCGGGACGCGGGGTCCGTTCTGCGCCGGAGTCCTACGCATCCTCCGTGCGGCGCCCACGGTATCTCCGTATGCGCCACAGGGGTACGGTTCCGCGCCCGCGTGTCCTTTCCGGCCGGCCCGCTCGGACCCCGCGGGGCGCCCCGGACCGCCGTTCCCGCGCGACACGCGCCCCGGCCTCGATGAATAAGCCGATCCCCACATCTAGTGGTTGGATGGCTACAGCAGCCCACAAGTTGTGGTGACCCGGGTCGGAGACGGTTCTGCGATCGCCTATGCTTAGGGCTGCTTCGCGAGGCCCCTGGGGCTCGGCGAGGCCATCGAGTCTGCTGTGAGGAGGGTTGGAGATCATGCACTGCCCCTTCTGCAGGCACCCCGACAGCCGTGTGGTCGACAGTCGTACGACCGACGACGGCACGTCGATCCGCAGGCGCCGCCAGTGCCCCGACTGCTCCCGTCGTTTCACGACCGTGGAGACGTGCTCGCTCATGGTGGTGAAGCGGTCCGGAGTCACCGAGCCCTTCAGTCGTACCAAGGTCATCAACGGCGTGCGCAAGGCGTGCCAGGGGCGGCCGGTCACCGAGGACGCGCTCGCCCAGCTCGGCCAGCGGGTCGAGGAGGCGGTGCGGGCCACCGGCAGCGCCGAGCTGACCACCCATGACGTGGGCCTGGCCATACTCGGCCCGTTGCAGGAGCTCGACCTCGTCGCCTATCTGCGGTTCGCCTCGGTCTACCGGGCGTTCGACTCGCTCGACGACTTCGAGGCCGCCGTCGCGGAACTGCGGCAGGCGACACACGGCCCCACCGCTGACGGGACGGGCCCGGCGGACGAGACGGCCGCGGCCGCGGGGAGCCAGGAAGACGAACGCGGGACCGGCGGGACCTCCCAGGTCCCCCAGCCCGCGCAAGCCGCCGACTGACCGGCGCGCGGGAGACCGGGAGAGGGCCCGGACCCCGGCCGCGAGGCGGCTACCGAAGACCTGTTGCGGGCGGCTGGTGAGGGTGCCCGCAGCACAAGACAGAACACCGTGCCACGGGAACAAACGGGGCACTTCTGGGCGTTTTTGCCCTACAGGGAGGCGGCATGACAGAGACGGCGAGCGGTCCGGCACGAGGTTCCCGCGCCAAGGGCGGCAAGGCGGGAAACAAGGGACTGCACATCGAGCGCATCCACACCACCCCCGGCGTACACCCGTACGACGAGGTCGAGTGGGTGAGCCGTGACGTCGTCATGACCAACTGGCGCGACGGCTCGGTCAACTTCGAGCAGCGTGGCGTCGAGTTCCCCGACTTCTGGTCGGTGAACGCGGTCAACATCGTCACCAGCAAGTACTTCCGGGGCGCCGTCGGCACCCCGCAGCGCGAGACCGGCCTCAAGCAGCTGATCGACCGCATCGTGAAGACGTACCGGAAGGCCGGTGAGGACCACAAGTACTTCGCCTCGCCCGCCGACGCGGAGATCTTCGAGCACGAACTCGCCTACGCGCTCCTGCACCAGATCTTCAGCTTCAACAGCCCGGTGTGGTTCAACGTCGGCACCCCGCAGCCCCAGCAGGTCTCCGCCTGCTTCATCCTGGCCGTCGACGACTCCATGGAGTCGATCCTCGACTGGTACAAGGAAGAGGGCATGATCTTCAAGGGCGGTTCCGGCGCCGGCCTGAACCTGTCCCGCATCCGCTCCTCCAAGGAACTGCTCTCCTCCGGCGGCAACGCCTCGGGTCCGGTCTCCTTCATGCGCGGCGCCGACGCCTCCGCCGGCACCATCAAGTCCGGTGGCGCCACCCGCCGCGCCGCCAAGATGGTCGTGCTCGACGTCGACCACCCCGACATCGAGGACTTCATCGAGACCAAGGTCAAGGAGGAGGAGAAGATCCGCGTCCTGCGCGACGCGGGCTTCGACATGGACCTGGGCGGCGACGACATCGCCTCCGTCCAGTACCAGAACGCCAACAACTCGGTCCGTGTGAACGACGAGTTCATGACGGCCGTCGAGGCGGGCGGCGACTTCGGGCTGCGCGCCCGGATGACCGGCGAGGTCATCGAGGAGGTCGACGCCAAGTCGCTCTTCCGCAAGATCGCCGAGGCCGCGTGGGCCTGCGCCGACCCGGGCATCCAGTACGACGACACGATCAACAACTGGCACACCTGCCCCGAGTCCGGCCGGATCACCGCGTCGAACCCGTGCAGCGAGTACATGCACCTGGACAACACGTCCTGCAACCTCGCCTCGCTGAACCTGATGAAGTTCCTGAAGGACGACGGCGAGGGCCACCAGTCCTTCGAGGCCGAGCGCTTCCAGAAGGTCGTCGAGCTGGTCATCACCGCGATGGACATCTCGATCTGCTTCGCGGACTTCCCGACCCAGAAGATCGGCGAGAACACCCGCGCCTTCCGCCAGCTCGGCATCGGCTACGCCAACCTCGGCGCCCTGCTGATGGCCACCGGCCACGCGTACGACTCCGAGGGCGGCCGCGCCCTGGCCGCCGCCATCACCTCCCTGATGACCGGCACCGCCTACCGCCGCTCCGCCGAACTGGCCGCGGTCGTCGGCCCGTACGACGGCTACGCCCGCAACGCGGACGCCCACAAGCGCGTCATGCGGCAGCACTCCGACGCCAACGGCAAGGCCGTCCGCATGGACGACCTGGACACCCCGGTGTGGGCCGCCGCCACCGAGGCCTGGCAGGACGTGGTCCGCCTCGGCGACAAGAACGGCTTCCGCAACTCCCAGGCGTCCGTGCTCGCCCCGACCGGCACCATCGGTCTGGCGATGTCCTGCGACACCACCGGCGTCGAGCCCGACCTCGCGCTCGTGAAGTTCAAGAAGCTCGTCGGCGGCGGCTCGATGCAGATCGTCAACGGCACCGTGCCGCAGGCCCTGCGCCGCCTGGGCTACCAGGAGGAGCAGATCGAGGCGATCGTCGCCCACATCGCCGACCACGGCAATGTGATCGACGCCCCCGGTCTCAAGCAGGAGCACTACGAGGTCTTCGACTGCGCCATGGGCGAGCGGGCCATCTCCCCGATGGGCCACGTCCGCATGATGGCCGCGATCCAGCCGTGGATCTCCGGCGCGATCTCCAAGACGGTCAACATGCCGGAGACGGCGACCGTCGAGGAGGTCGAGGAGATCTACTTCGAGGCCTGGAAGCTCGGCGTCAAGGCGCTCGCGATCTACCGGGACAACTGCAAGGTCGGCCAGCCGCTCTCCGCCAAGAAGAAGGAGGAGGAGAAGGCCGAGATCACCGAGAAGGCCGAGGACACGATCCGTACCGCGGTCGAGAAGGTCGTCGAGTACCGCCCGGTCCGCAAGCGCCTTCCGAAGGGTCGTCCCGGCATCACCACGTCGTTCACCGTCGGCGGCGCCGAGGGTTACATGACCGCCAACTCCTACCCGGACGACGGTCTCGGCGAGGTCTTCCTGAAGATGTCCAAGCAGGGCTCGACCCTCGCGGGCATGATGGACGCCTTCTCCATCGCGGTCTCCGTCGGCCTCCAGTACGGCGTGCCGCTGGAGACGTACGTCTCGAAGTTCACCAACATGCGCTTCGAGCCGGCCGGTATGACGGACGACCCGGACGTGCGGATGGCGCAGTCCATCGTGGACTACATCTTCCGCCGCCTGGCGCTGGACTTCCTGCCCTTCGAGACCCGCTCCGCGCTCGGCATCCACTCCGCCGAGGAGCGTCAGCGGCACCTGGAGACCGGTTCCTACGAGCCGGCCGACGACGAGGTCGACGTCGAGGGCCTGGCCCAGTCGGCGCCCCGCGCCCAGGAGCCGGCGGCCGTCACCGCCGCCCCGAAGGCCGAGCCCAAGGCCACCGAGCCGGCCCCGAAGCAGGCTCACACCAGCGCCGAACTGGTCGAGATGCAGCTGGGCATCCAGGCCGACGCCCCGCTCTGCTTCTCCTGCGGCACCAAGATGCAGCGCGCCGGCTCCTGCTACATCTGCGAGGGCTGCGGCTCGACGAGCGGCTGCAGCTGACCCTGACCGGACCGCGTCGACCACCCGGTCCGACGCGCTCCACTGAGCCCTGACGACAGTGGGCGCCGACCATAAGGCCGGCGCCCACTGTCGTCGTGTCCGACGGCATCTCGTGTGCCGAGTGCCGCACGCCCCAGGCCTGCGCCTGGGGCGGTCACCCTTGAATGTCCAGGGCGGACGTCCCGGCGCAACCAGTCGGGCGACATCGCCTTGGACGCAGTGGCTTCAAGGTCCAGCCTGCCGCACCCCTGACCCTCGTCCGCTCAGTCCCCACGTGATCCGGCCGGGCGCAGGGTTCATGAACGCTCACGGGCTCGTGCACTTCGACGCCCACTTCCAGAACATCCTGACCGACGGCCGACGCCTCTACTTCGCCGACTTCGGCCTCGCCCTCTCCTCCCGCTTCGATCTCTCACGGTCCGAGACCGGCTTCCTCGGACTGCACCGGGACGGACGTGCCGGCCGCCAGTTCGCGCTCCACCAGGGCGCAGGCCCGGTCGGCGGCCTCCGCACCGGCCCGCACCCGCTCGGTGAACCACTCGTGGAGCGTCCGGGGGATGTGCTCCAGGAACAGCACCAGGCTCGCGGACGACTGCCGAAGGCCCTCGATACGGCGTCGTGCCTCCGGCCCGCCTCCCCAATAGGCCACGGCCCGTTCCACGTCCGCGAGTTCCGGGGCCGGTACGGGCGCGGTGTCCGGCAGCACGCGCCAGTGGTACATCAGCGGAAACCCCCGAAACCGCCCTCCGAGCACCCAGTTCGTCGTCATGATCTGAACGGCGAGCTCCCGCCACGCCCCGAAACCGGGCCCGCCGATGCCGTACTGGCAGAAGCCGGGAAGCCCGAACACATTGGCGGTGGACCGTACATGCTCCGGCCGTCGCTCCAACTCCGTGAGCGGCACCCGCTTCACGAAGACCGGCTTGCCCTCGACCTCCAGCAACGCGCACTTGCCACCGATACCGGTTCCGAGCGGCACGGCGGCATCGACAAGTTCGCCCAGACGGCGGTCACTTCGCAGGGCGAGGGACGCGGCGACGGTGCCGTGGGCGGCCGAGCGCGCGTCGTCCGAAGCGAGGGGCACCGACGACCGGCCTACGCCCGCTACTGCGCGCGCCCCATCACCCGGGTGAAGCTCTCCGGGTCCTCCTGGAAGCCGTGGACGCCGGGATGGAAGATCCATTCGCCCGACTCGTTGCGAACGAACTCGGCGATGGTGGCGGCCGTAGCGTCATGGACGGCGGTGAAGTCGTCCTCGGACAGGACGGTGTAGCCCTCGCGGACGCGCATGGCGGGGTTGAGGACCCCGGAGAACGTACGGCGGACGGGCTGCTGCTGGATGACGACGCCCACCACCACGCGGCCGTACCGCTCGCTGAGCCGCTCGACCTCCAGGGTCATGACCTCGTCCCAGCCGAAGCCCCGCCCGTCCGTGCTGTCCCGGTTGAGGAAGATGGTGCCGTCGGGCGAACGGCTGTCGAAGTGCACCAGATACGCCGGCGCGCCGTACGGGTCCCGCGCGTCGAAGGTCGCCGCGATGATGTCGAGATCCGTGGGCGCCGTACCCGTGGGACTGGGGTCCCACTTGAGCGCGACCTCGACCTTGTGCATTCCCTTGCTGAAACCGGTCACCGGGCCTCCCCTTCCCTGTGGGCACCGCGTCCCCAACTACCGTTCAGCCGAGGATCCTTGCCCATCGTGCCATGTACCCGGCCCCGCGCGCGCGGACGAACTCCACCGGAGCGTGACCGACGCCACGCCCGGTGGCCTTACGATGGCGCGGTGCTGGTCAAGTGGATTCGCTGCACCGTGGTGGACCGCCGGGGGTTCGAGCGGGGGCAGCGGAAATGGGCGGGGCTCCCGGGAGAGCCGGGTTTCCGGGGACAGGGCGGAGGCTGGAGCCGGCGGCGGCCCGACGTGGCGCACATCGTCGCCTTCTGGGAGAGCCGCGCCTTCTACGACTCCTTCATGGCCCGCTCCCACGACCGCCTCGCCGCCGCCCAGGCCGGCACCTTCAAGGACGCCCAGGTCAGACTGTTCGAGTACCGCTTCGACGTGAAGACCGGTTTCGAACCCCGCTTCACCGACTCCGACCTGCTCAGACTCGCCCTGTGCCGGGTCCACGAGGAGCGGGTGGAGCACTTCACCCTCATGCAGGAGAAGGTCTGGAACCCGGCCATGGCGGGATCGCCCGGCATGATCCGCGGAATGTTCGGCGAGGCCCCCGACCAGGAGTTCCTGATCCTGTCGATGTGGCGGGCCGCCGCCGAACACGGCAAGTACCGCACCGAACGGATCGAACGCCTCGCCCTGCGTGCCCAGACCGAGGCGGACATCGCGGCCCTCTCCGGCGACATCGTCGACCTGGAGCCGTCCTGGACGGTCTAGCGGCGAGATACCGGCCGGTCGGTCCGGAAACCGGGTCTGTGACGTGCGCTGTATGGACCCCGTACGATTCCCCGGTTCACCGCCCCTCGCTCTAGGGTTTCGGCATGGCACGACCACGGCGCATCGTCCTTGTCCGGCACGGCGAGTCGACGGGCAACACCGACGACTCCGTGTACGAGCGCGAACCGGACCACGCCCTGGCGCTGACCGACCTCGGCCGGCGGCAGGCCGAGGAGACCGGCGAACGGCTCCGGGAGCTGTTCGGCCCCGAACGCGTGAGCGTGTACGTCTCCCCGTACCGCCGCACCCACGAGACCCTCAGCGCCTTCGGGCTCGACCCCGGCCTCATACGCGTCCGCGAGGAGCCCCGGCTGCGCGAGCAGGACTGGGGCAACTGGCAGGACCGCGATGACGTACGCCTGCAGAAGGCCTACCGCGACGCCTACGGCCACTTCTTCTTCCGCTTCCCGCAGGGCGAGTCCGGCGCCGACGTCTACGACCGGGTCGGCGGCTTCCTGGAGAGCCTCTTCCGCAGCTTCGAGGCACCCGACCACCCGCCCAATGTGCTCCTGGTGACCCATGGCCTCGCGATGCGGCTGTTCTGCATGCGCTGGTTCCACTGGACGGTCGCCGAATTCGAATCCCTGTCCAATCCGGACAACGCCGAGATGCGGATGCTCGTACTGGGCGAGGACGGCCGCTACACACTCGACCGGCCCTTCGAACGCTGGCGTGAACCGGTGCCGGACTGGGCCACCGGATAGAATGGGGGAGCGATGACCGCACACTTCTCCACCCACGGACGCCATGAGCGCGCCCTGGCGAGCCTGCGCGGACTGGCCGTCGGGGACGCCCTGGGCGCCCAGTTCTTCGTCCCGGCCCATCACCCCCTGCTCAAGCGGCGCGAGCTGCCGCCCGGCCCCTGGCCGTGGACGGACGACACCGAGATGGCCGCTTCCGTGCTCGCCGTGCTCGCCGCGCACCAGCGCATCGACCAGGACGCCCTCGCCCGCTCCTTCGCCGACCACCACGACCCGGACCGGGGCTACGGCCCCACCGCGAGCCGGCTGCTGAGTCTCGTCCGGCAGGGCGAGGACTGGCGGGGGCCCGCCGCCGCCCTCTTCCACGGGCGGGGCTCCTGGGGCAGCGGCGCGGCGATGCGGACCGCACCCCTGGGCGCCTGGTACGCGGACGACCCGGAGCAGGCCACCCATCAGGCCGAGATCTCGGCCTACCCCACGCATCAGCACCGGGAGGCGGTGGTCGGCGCCATGGCGGTGGCGGCGGCCGCGGCCCTGGCCGGTTCGCCGGACGGCCCGCCCACCGCCGAGGCACTCCTCGACGGCGTGATCGCGCTCGTCCCGAAGAGCGCGGTCGGCCAGGGCCTGCGCCGCGCCCGCGACATGCTCGACTACGGCGACGCCGGCACCGTCGCCGCAGTGCTGGGCTGCGGCCGCCGCAGGACCGCCCATGACACCGTGCCCTTCGCCCTGTGGTCCGCCGCGCGCGGCCTCGGTGACTTCGAGACGGCGTTCTGGACGACGGCCCGG
The DNA here is from genome assembly GCF_040684035.1 of Streptomyces sp. NPDC093018. Taxonomy (NCBI): domain Bacteria; kingdom Bacillati; phylum Actinomycetota; class Actinomycetes; order Kitasatosporales; family Streptomycetaceae; genus Streptomyces; species Streptomyces sp. NPDC093018. The sequence continues at coordinate 90,374 of NZ_JBFBFF010000019.1, read as the reverse complement.
GTGGGCGGCGACGTCGACACCACCTGCGCGATCGTGGGCGGCGTCCTCGCCGCGGGCAAGGCCGGGGCGCCGCCCGCCGAGTGGGCGCGACGGGCGGAGGCACTGCCCGACTGGGTGACACGGACGGCCTGACGGGCTGAAGTGGTCTTCAGGCAGCGGTAGTTGGAGAGAGGGCGAGAGCGGCTCGTAGGCGCGGGGGCGGCTTCGGCGTCGCGGACAAGTCGCGGGGCCGACACGCCAGTTCGGCGCGACGGCCCCGTAACCCCTGCCCTGCGGAACGGAATCGACCCGCAGGCCCGGATCACACCGGCTCGGCCGCCACCCTCAGATCCCGGACGATCCGCTCCAGACTCTCCCCGCCCAGCAGCCGACCCGCGGTGATGTCCACCCCGCATCCGGTCTTCAACTGCTTGCGCAACTGCACGGCCATGAGCGAGTCGAGCCCGAGATCCCGCAGCGACCGGCGCGGGTCCAGATCCGCCCTGGCGACGCCGAGCACCTCGGAGGCGGCGGCGATCACCAGGTCGGCGGGGCCGGTGGGCGCGGGCTCTGTGTCCGCGGCGGCCCTCGGTGCCGTGCCGGTGCTCGCCGGGGGTGCGGTACGACGCTCCGCCCGGACCGGCGCGGATCCCGCTACCGGGTGCTCGTCGGGCCGGGGCCCCCACCCGGTCATCGGCGGCCGGATCAGGGCGGCGAACCGGGACAGCAGCGGTCGCGCGGGACCCGGCAGGGCGGCGTCGAGCAGGGACAGCCCGAGCAGGGGCAGCCGGACCGGCAGCGCGTGGACCAGCGAGGACGCCGCCGGACGGTCCGGTCGGTCCGGACGGGCCGGGTGCTCCGGGCGCTCCGAATGCTCCAGGTGTCCCGAACGCCGTGGATGCCCAGGGCGGCGTGGGTGTCCAGTGCGGCGCAGGGTGATCCCGCGGAACTCCGCCAGCACCCGCCCGTCCCCGTCGAGCACCAGCACCTCACCGCGCGCCTCGCCCGCGCCGGGCCCGGGGGTGACGGCGGCCAGGCTCCAGAAGTCGTCCGGCAGCTCGCCGTAGAGCTGGACGCTCTCGAAGCCGGTCGGCACGAAGCCGCGGTCCTGCTCACCGGTCCTGCGCGCCTCGGGCCAGGCCGCCAGCAGCGGCAGCAGCGCCGTCTCCCACAGGCCCGGCGCCGGTTTGGCCGGCCGGATCCGCGCCACCGCCGCACCGCGCCGACGCCACAGCTGCTCCACGGCGCCGGACGCCTCGCTGAGCTCCAGCCCATATCCGTCCGCGAGTCGGCGGAACCCGGCGGCGGACAGGTACCCGTGGCAACGGGCCAGGGCGCGGTCCAGCTCGCCCGGCGCCCGGCGGCCCTCGCTGCCGTCCACCGGGCACAGCCGCGCCGAGGAGCAGAAGATCCCTTCGGCGCCGTCCGGCTGTTCCAGCTCCACGACCGCCCGCCAGCCGTCACCGGACCGTTCCAGGGCGACGGCGAGTGCGGCCGCCTCGGGATCGGGGAGCGGGACCGGGGCGGGGGCGAGCCGTACGTCCCGTACCTCGAACATCGTCCCGGGGGCGTGGCGCGCGGCCGCGTCGAGTACGGCGGCGATCTGCACGGCGGGCGGCAGGACCGTCGTCCCGGCCACGCTCAGCTGTTCCGCCCACGCGGCGATGCCCCACGGGCCCAGCTCCACCCGGCCGACCAGGGTGCTCGGTGCCGGGCGCGCGGTGGCCGGGGCCCGGCGGAACTCGGTGCGCTCCCACGGGTAAGGGGGGAGCGGTACCGGTCGCACCGGGTGGCCGTACCACCGCGACCAGTCGATCGGGCCGCCCGCCGCGAAGAACCGGCCCGCCGCGCGCAGGAGTTCGGCCGCCTCGTCGGTGTCGCGGCGCAGCGAGGGTACGGCGGTGCCGGGCGCCCCGTCGTCCGCGAGGGTGTCGGCGACCGAGGTGGTGAGCACCGGGTGGGGGCTGATCTCCAGGAAGACGCTCTCCAACCCGTCCGGCGCGGCGGCGAGTTGTCGTACGGCCGACTGGAACCGCACGGGTTCGCAGAGGTTGTCCGCCCAGTACCCGGCATCCAGTTCGGGCCCCGTCACCGGGGCGCGGCGGACGGTGGAGAACAGCGCGGTGTCGGCGGACCGGGGCGACAACTCGGCGAGAGCGGCGGCCAGTTCGGAGTGCAGCGGGCGCATCTGCGGTGAGTGCGAGGCCACATCGACGTCCACCGGGCGGCACAGCACCCCGTCCGCCTCCAGCCGGGCCGAGAGGTCCGCGAGGGCTTCCGGATCGCCCGCGAGCACGGTGCAGGTGGGGGAGTTCTCGGCGGCCACGCACACCGACGGGATCCGGGCGACGGCCGCACGGGCGCGGTCGGCGGACAACTCCACGACGAGCATCGCGCCGCCGCCCGCCACCCGGCGCATCAGCCGGCTGCGGCGGCAGATCACCGTCGCCGCGTCCCGCAGCGACAGCGCGCCGCTGACACAGGCCGCCGCCACCTCGCCCATGCTGTGCCCGACGCACACCTCCGGTTCCACACCGAGGTCCCGCCAGGCCGCCGCCAGGGCCACCTGCACCGCCCACAGGGTGGGCTGGACGATCTCCACCCCGCCGGGGAAGCGATCGGCGTCCCGGGCCAGCAACTCCGCCACGGACCAGCCGAGTTCCTCGCGCACGGCCCGGTCGCAGGCAAGCAGCGTCGTACGGAAGGCGTCGTTCGTGGCGAGCAGACCGCGGCCCATGCCGAGCCACTGCGAGCCCTGCCCGGAGAAGACGAACACGCGGCGGCGCGGACCGGTGAACCCCGCCTCGCCGAACCCGCCGTCGGGCGTCCGCTCGCCAGCCGCCAACGCCCTCAAAACGGAGGCGAGTTCGTCGTGCGAGGCGCCGATGGCCCACAGCCGGTGCGGACCCGCGTCGCGACGCGTCGCCGCGGTCGCGCAGATGTCGCCGAGCGACTGACCGCGGCCCGCGCCGTCCGGTCCGAGGTGGTCCGCGTACGACGCCGCCAGACGGCGCAGGGCCGCGGCCGAACGGGCGGAGAGGACCAGGAGGCGGGGACCTTCGGACATCGACATCGACATCGACATCGACACCGGCACCGGCACCGGCACCGGCGGCTCGGCCGCTTCCCGTTCGTCGATGAACTCCCCTACGACGACATGGGCGTTGGTGCCGGACAGGCCGAAGGAGCTGACGCCCAGCAGCCCCTGTGGACCGGCCTTGGCCAGCGGGGTGTTCCCGGTGACGACGGAGACGGGCGGCCGTTCACCGGTGAGCAGCGGGTGCGGGTCGGACAGGTGCAGGGAGGCGGGGATGACGCCGTGGCGGGCGATCAGCACCGTCTTGATCAGTCCCGCGATACCGGCGGCGGCCTCGGCGTGCCCGATGTTGGTCTTCACGGAGCCGCAGCGCAACGGCCGTTCGCCGCCGGTCGCCTCGGCCAGCGCCCGCAGCTCCACGGTGTCGCCGGTCGGCGTGCCGGTGCCGTGCGCCTCGACGTAGTCCAACTGGGCCGGTTCGATGCCCGCGCTGCGGCACGCGTCGCGCAGCATCTGGGCCTGGCCGGACACCGCGGGCTTCAGCAACAGCCCGCTGCCCTGACCGTCGTTGGTGACCGCGCTGCCGAGCAGCAGGGCGAGCACCGGATCGCCGTCGCGCAGCGCGTCCGGCAGCGGTTTGAGGACGACCGCGCCGACGCCCTCACTGCGTACGAACCCGTCGGCCGAGGCGTCACCGAACCGGCACCGCCCGTCCGGCGAGAGCATGCCGCCCTGCGAGTAGGCGATGGAGTCCTGCGGGGACACGATGATGTTGACGCCCGCCGCGATCGCCAGAGCGCTCTCGCCGGTCAGCAGGCTCTGCCGGGCGGTGTGCACCGCCACCAGGGAGGAGGAGCACGCGGTGTCCAGCACCAGGCTCGGTCCGCGCAGGTCGAGCGCGTAGGAGACACGGCCCGCGGTGACCGCGCGCAGGCGCCCGCCCACCGTGTCGCGGACGCCGGGGCCCTCCTCGGGGCGGCCGGATTCGCCGTACTCGGCGGTCGCCTGGCCCACGAACACGCCGGTACGGGAACCGGCCAGACCGGACGGCGCGATCCCCGCCGACTCCAGTGCCTCCCATACGACGTGCAGCAGGATCCGCTGCTGGGGGTCCATGCTCCGGGCCTCGACCGGCGAGATCCCGAAGAACGCCGCGTCGAAGGAGAAGGCGTCATCGAGGAAACCGCCGTCCCGGGAGACGGTCTTGCCGGGGGCGGGGAGCCGCCCGGCGTAATGGTCGTCGATGTCGAATCGGTCCTCGGGGATCCGGGACACGGCCTGGGAGTTGGCCATCAGGAGATCCCAGAATTCCCCGATGCTGTTGGCGCGAGGAAAGCGGCACCCCATGCCGACGACGGCTATGGGGACGCCACCTGCGCACGGGAAGTGCTCCACGTACGTTCACCTTCGATCAGAGCCGATGAGAACAGAACACGACCGCCTCGCCGAGCGGGAACGGGCAGGAACAGAGCCCTGGGCAAGGCCCGGGGGAGGGCAGGGCAGGGTGGCGGGGGCGAGGCGGGTTTGAGGTGCGTGGTGCGAGTGCGATGCAAAATTACACCGCGAACCAAGATTGACCCGGAGGGTCATGACGGCGTCTCATCGGGCGTCTTGGCATGCGAGATCGGGTTGCCGGTCGTACGTTGCGCTGCCGCGCGCCGCACCGCCTTGCGTTCTGTACCTACTAGTATGTACGGTCGGAGCGTGAACCCGACGAAGGACCACCTCGTCGAGGCCGCCGCAGAACTGCTGTGGGAGCGCGGCTACGCGGCGACCAGCCCGGCGATGATCCAGAAGCGCTCCCGCGCCGGCCAGGGGAGCATGTACCACCACTTCTCCGGCAAGGCCGACCTCGCCGCCACCGCCATCCGGCACTCCGCGGAGCAGCTGCGCCGCGCCACGGAGGCGGCGCTCGGCGGCGGCACGACGGCGCTGGAACGCCTCGGCTCCTTCCTCGACATGGAACGCGCCCCGCTCGCCGGCTGCCGCGTCGGCCGGCTCGTCCAGGACCCCGATGTCGTCGCCGACGACCGACTCCGCGCTCCGGTCGCGGAGTTCTTCACCTGGCTGCACCAGCGCATCGCCGATGTGCTCGCCGAGGGCGTGCGCGACGGTGAACTGCGCGCGGACACCGATGCCGCGGCCATGGCCTCGCTCGTCGTCGCCGTGGTCGAGGGCGGGTACGTGCTCGCGCGCGCTCAGCGGGACGAGGCGGCGTTCCGTCGGGCCGCCGAGGCGGCGAAGGGTGTCTTGGCCGGGATCGAGGTCTGAAACGGGTCCGGGTCCAGTCCGCACCCCCGCCTGTCATCGCTCCGCACCGCGACCGAAAGAAGGCCGTGCCATGACCACCGCCCCCGACGCACCGACGAACGCGACCCGGCGGCCGACAGCCCCGCCCCCACCTCCGACAGCAGCCCCATCCTTACCGTCGGCCCCGTCGGCCCCCTCGGTCGCTCCGGTGTGCCACTCCGCTCTCGCCCTCGCCGCCGTCTGCCTGGGCTTCTTCATGATCCTGCTGGACGGCAGCGCGCTGAACGTCGCCCTGCCCGCCATCGAACGCGACGTCCACGGCTCAATGGCCGGCCTCCAGTGGGTCGTCACCGTCTACACCATCCCGCTGGCCGCCCTCCTGCTCACGACGGGCAGCATCAGCGACCGCTGGGGAGCGCGCCGGCTGTTCGTCCTCTCGCTCGCCGGGTTCACCGCCGCGTCCCTGCTGTGCGCGCTCAGCCCGAATCTGACCGTCCTGGTGGTGGGCCGCTTCCTCCAGGGCATCGCGGCCGGTGGCCTGCTCCCCACCACGCTGGCCATCATCGCCCGCACCTACCCCGACCCGCTGGAGCGTGCCAAGGCCATCACCGTCTGGGGTGCCACCGGGGGAGTCGCCCTCGTCGCCGGTCCGCTCGGCGGCGGCGCCCTGACCGAACTGCTCGGCTGGCGCTCGATCTTCCTCATCAACGTGCCCGTCGGCCTGGTCACCCTCCACCTCGCCCGGCGCCACGCCCGTGAGACCCCCCGCCGCGAGTCCCGCGCCGCCGACCTGCCCGGCCAGCTGACCGGAATCGTCGCCCTCTCCGCGAGCGTCGCCTACCTGATCGAAGGCGGCTCGCTGGGCTGGGCCGCCCCCGTACCGCTCCTGCTGCTTGCGGTCTCGGCGATCACCGCCGTCGCGTTCGTCGCGGTCGAGGCCCGTTCCCCGCACCCGATGCTCCCGCTCGCCGTCTTCCGCCGCTCCGCCTTCTCCGCCTCGGTCGCCAACGGCTTCGCGTTCCAGTTCGGCGGCTACGGGCTCCAGTTCATGCTCGCCATCTACCTCCAGCAGCGGTGGGGCCTCGGCGCGGAGCGGACCGGCGTGTACTTCCTGCCCTTCTCCGTCGCCTGGGTGTTCGGCACGATCGTCCTCAATCGGCGTTTCCTGCATCGCGGGCCCCGATTCCTGCTGTGGACCGGCGCGCTGTCCTCCTTCGTGGGCAGCGCCCTGCTCCTCGGCGTCACCGACCGGGGCACCTGGCCGCTGTTCGTCGTCGGCACCGGCCTGACCGGCCTCGGCTGCGGTGTGTTCGCCCCGAGCCTGAACGCGGCCGCACTGCTGGCCATCGACCCGGCCTACGCCGGCCTCGGCTCCGGCGTTCTCAACACCGCCCGCCAGGTGGGCATGGCGATGGGCGTGGCCCTGCTCGGCTCCCTGATCGGCATGCGCGACACCCTGCTCGGCCTGCGCCTGGGCGTCGTCCTGGTGGCGGCCTGCTTCTTCGCCGTCATCGCCCTCAGCGTGCGGTACGTCCCGCGCAGCGAGACCGCGTGAGCCCGCCCTGCTCCGGCCCGCCTCGCGGATCGTAGAGTGTGATTTGCGATTGCGATCCACGGTGAGGTGTGCGGGTGGGTGCGGGTGAGGTCGGGATGGGCGACGGGACCTTTCCTCTGAGGCAAGCTCGGTGTGGCAAAATAGACTTGAGTCCTGGGTGTGGCCGGTGCTCCCTCCTCCTCGCCCCGCCGAAGGTCGCCGGATGATCGCGTCCATCAATATGCGCAAGCAAATCTGGCGATTCGGATTCCGCTACGACCCCCCGTCCGCCGGTGCTTCCGCCGCTCTCCGGCCGACCGGGGTGTCGCCCACCGCCCGCGGCGGCGTAATCTAAGGGCGCCATGCCGTACGAACCTCCCACTCACACTGTCGAGCGCTCCCTGCGCGCCACGACCGGAGCGAAGGTCATCGCCGGTGTCGACGAGGTGGGACGCGGCGCCTGGGCCGGGCCCGTCACCGTCTGCGCGGCGATCACCGGACTGCGTCGACCTCCAGCGGGCCTTACCGACTCCAAGCTGCTGACCATCAAGCGACGCACCGCGCTGGACGAGATCCTGCGAGCGTGGGTGACGGCCTACGCGCTGGGGCATGCTTCCCCCGAGGAGATCGACGGCATGGGGATGACGGCCGCGCTGCGGCTCGCCGCGGTCCGCGCCCTGGACGCACTGCCGGTCCGCCCCGACGCCGTGATCCTCGACGGGAAACACGACTATCTCGGTGCCCCGTGGCAGGTGCGTACGGTGATCAAGGGCGATCGCTCGTGCGTCGCCGTCGCGGCGGCCTCGGTGATCGCCAAGGTTCAGCGCGACAAAATGATGGCCGAACTGGCTGTCGACCATGCAGACTTCGGGTTTGCGGACAACGCCGGGTATCCGTCACCCGTGCACAAGGCCGCACTGGAAGAGCGGGGCCCCACCCCGCACCACCGTTTGTCGTGGGCGTATCTTGATGCGCTGCCCCAGTGGCGGCATCTCAAGAAGGCCCGCAACTGGGCGGACGGAAGCGTTCCGGAGATCGAGGGTCAGCTCGGCTTCGACTTCTGACGGTTCCGATCGCACTGATGTGCCACCCCGTTCATCAGCGCCACTTCAACGTTTGATAAAAATCAGCTCATGCCTCTCATTCCCGAGGAGCCTCAGATTCACGAGAGTGCCCAGGGTCCCCGCGTCACGCCGGCCAGCGGCCGCACCGCGCCGACCCCTCGCCCCGTACCCGGCCCCCGTCCCGCGGCGCCGTCCCGCCCCGGTCGTCCCGGCCCTCAGCGGCCTGTGCCGCCGGTGCAGCGCACGCCGCGTGACGTGGCTCCGGCCAAGCCCGGTCCCTCCGGTCCGGCTGTCCCCGCCGCGGCCGCGGGCCCGCAGATCCAGCTGATCCCGGCCTCGGCCGAGGGTGCGATCGACGCCGCCGAGGAGGCCGTCGACCTGCTGCTGGACTCGGGCCGCGCCCCCGGCGACGTGCTGGTGATCACCACGGGTGCCCAGCACCCGTGGGCCGACCACGAGTTGTCGTTCGGCGAAACCGCCTACTGGGCGCAGCACGACGCGGGTGACGACGTCTTCTACACGGACGCCGCCATCGCCTCCCGCGCCGGTTCCCGCCCGGTGGTCGTCGTGGCCGTCAACGGGGGCGCCGCCTCCGCCGACGTCCTCTCGCTGGCCCACGCTCGTGCCGGAGCCCTGCTGATCGTCTGCGGCGACCCGCAGCAGATCAACTCGGTCCTCGGCACCGGCGTCTGAACCACGCGCCGGGCTCCCGGAGTCGGCAACCGCCCGAGGGGGCACCGCAGGGTGCGCCCTTCGGCATGCCGGCCGGTCGTGTGCCTCCCTCAGCGCCTTGACGGGCCTGGGGACATCCCTGTGGGGGAGGCACCTGGCAGGCCCCGGGACGCCTTGCGGCGGAGTACGGCCGGTCGTCCGACCGGCCGGCCGGGCCTCACGGTCGCCTGGGTCGATCGTGGTGCCGGGTGGTCCGTGGAGCTTGAGCAGGGCATGTCGAGCAGGGCCTGTCCATGCCCGCCTATGCCTGAGCTTGCCGCTTGGCCCGGTCCGCCGGACCTGCCGTCGGCTCCGTACCGGGGCACTTGGCCCCGCGTCGTCCCTCAGCGGGCGGCCGCGCGGCGCAGTACCTCCGAGACCGGTCCGCCGGTGCGCGGTACGGGCGGCGGGGCATCCGCCGTGGCGAACGGCTCCGGCGCCGAGTGCGCATGGGGACGGCGGCCACCGCGCCCCTCGCCCAGCACCTGCCAGCCGTCGTGGGTCAACGTGATGTACGCCCCGCACCGCAGCCCGTGCAGCGTGCAGGCGTCGCGCAGGCCCCACATCCAGGCACCGTCCTCCTCGGTCCAACGCGCGTCGCCCTCACGGCAGTAGAGCAGGACGGCGGTGCGCACCGGGGTACGGCGGCGCAGGTCGTGCGGTATGACCCGGCGCAGCTGGGACAGCAGGGCGTTGCGGAACATCCAGCCGTCCGCCGGGGCGGCCCGGCGGGTGAACGAGGCGCTGGCACACAGCCGTTCGTCCGGATCGAGGACGGCCACGACCGCCGTGGACGGCCGCGGATGATGCCGGGCGTGCAGTCCGCTGACGACCTCACGGGGGTTGCGCAGCAGCGGGATCCCCGCGGCGGCCCACTCCGCCGGCTCCAGCACACGGCTGGCGGAAGCGGCGGACGTCGACAACGAGGCCGCCGGGGACGAGGCGAATCCGAAGGTCACGTTCCTCCCTTCGGCTACGCGCCCACACAGCGGGCAAGGTGGGATTCGGGGGACCGCGCACCGCAGCGAAGCCCAACCGGATCACGGACCGACCGTGCGGGGAGCGGATCTCAATTCTTCCTGTCGAACTGGAATGCGGCAACGAGCAATTGGGGCCGCCGCCGGGTATCGGGTGGTGCGTGGCTTATATCCCTACCCAAGCCTCAGCCGGATGACGCATAGAGCGCCCACGCGTCTCCCAACCGTCTACCCCGAACACGCCTCGCCCGTCGGACCGACATCACCCGGCCTCCGGGCCGACATCACCCGGCCTCCGGACCGACATCACCCGGCCTCCGGGCCGACATCACCCGGCCTCCGGGCCGACATCACCCGACCTCCGGACCGCCACGGGCCGAGCTGCGCGGCGACACCGCCCGGCCTTCGGCTCGACACCAGCTGAACTTCGGGTCGGCACGGGCCGAGCAGTAGGCCGACAGCGCGTGGACTCCGGGCCGACATCACCCGACCTCCGGACCGCCACGGGCCGAGCTGCGCGGCGACACCGCCCGGCCTTCGGTTCGACATCAGCTGAACTTCGGGTCGGCACGGGCCGAGCAGTAGGCCGTCAGCGCGTGGACTCCGGGCCGACATCGGCCGAGCTTCAGGTCGACACCGGCTGAGCTGCGGGCCGACACCGGCTGAGTTTGGGTTCGACACCGCCCGGCCCCCGGGCCGACACGGGCTGAGCTGCGGGTCGACACCGCCCGGCGTTCGGGTCGACACCGGCCAAGCTGGGGGCCAGCCGCCCGGATCTGCCAGGTCAGCCGCCCCGACCTTCTGGGCCAGCCGCCTTCGGCTTTCCGAGCCAGCCGCCTCCGGCCTTCCGAGCTGGCCGCCCCGGAACTTCGGGGTTGGTCCCCCTCGACCTGCCAGGCGATCGCCCTCGTCCTTCCGGGGCCGAACTTCCCCTGACCGCCAGGCCGAACTCCCTCGACCTTCCGAGCCGGCCGCCCTCGACCTTCCGGGCCGGTGCCCCTCTTCCGGGCGGCGCATCCCCTGGCCTCCGGGCCGAACACCCGGCGCTACCGAGCCGGTCACCTCCCCTCCCGGGCGGCGCACCCTCTGACCACCGGGCCGAACGCTCCCGACTACCCGACACCAGCTGCCCCGACCTTCCGAGCCGGTCACCCCCTTCAGAGCCGCGCACCCCTGACCCCCGAGCCGCTCACCCCTCCCCCCGAGTCGAACACCCGGCGCTACCGAGCCGAAGCCGCGCGCCGCGCCCCCACCCCCGTCACCCCTGCACCGCGAGGACGAGCGGCAGTACCCCCTTCGCACCGGCCCGGCGGAGCAGACGCGCCGCGACCGCGAGGGTCCAGCCGGTCTCCGTGAAATCGTCGACCAGCAGCACCGGACCGTTCGCCTCGGCCAGTGCCGTCGCGAGGGCGGGCGGCACGGCCAACGCGCCGTCGAGCGCCTTGAGCCGCTGCGCGCTGTTGCTGCGCGACACCCGGGGCGCGTCCTCGTCGTACGTCACGGACCCCAGCAGCGGCAGCCGCCCGGTCTCCGCGATCCGCGCGCCCAGGGAGTGGACGAGCTGCGGCCGGGTGCGTGAGGCGACGGTGACCACCCCGACCGGCCTCGCCTGGGCGCTCTCGGCCCCGGGCGCCCAGCCACCGGGTCCCTTGGCCCAGTCGGCCAGCACCTCGATCACGGCGCGGGCCACGTCGTCCGGCACGGGCCCGTCCGGTGTCCGCGGCGCGAGCAGCGGACGGAGCCGATTGCCCCAGCCGATGTCCGAGAGCCGCCCCAGCGCCCGCCCCGCCCCCGCCTGCTCACCGGCCGGAATACGTCCCTTGAGGCCGATCCCGATGGCCCCGAGCCCGGTCGGCCACATCCGCCGTGGCTCCACCTCCACCCCGGCGCGGCCCAGATCACTGCGTGCCGCGTCGAGCGCCGCCGAGGAGGCGTCGGCCGTGAAGCGCGGCCCCGCGCAGTTGTCGCAGCGGCCGCACGGCTTGGCCCCCTCGTCGTCCAGCTGCCGTTGCAGGAACTCCATCCGGCACTCGGTGGTGCTCGCGTAAGCGCGCATCGCCTGCTGCTCGGCCGCCCGCTGCCGCGCCACCCACGCGTACCGCTCGGCGTCGTACGACCACGGCTGCCCGGTCGCGAGCCAGCCGCCCTTGACCCGGCGCACCGCCCCGTCCACGTCGAGGACCTTGAGCATGGTCTCCAGCCGGGAGCGGCGCAGCTCGACCAGTGGCTCCAGCGCGGGCAGGGACAGGGGCTTGTCCGCGCCGGCGAGGACGTCCAGGGTGCGCCGCACCAGTTCCTCGGAGGGGAAGGCGAGCGAGGCGAAGTACTCCCAGATCGCCTCGTCCTCCCGGCCCGGCAGCAGCAGTACCTCCGCGTGCTCCACCCCGCGCCCTGCGCGGCCCACCTGCTGGTAGTAGGCGATGGGGGAGGAGGGCGAGCCGAGATGGACCACGAAGCCGAGGTCGGGTTTGTCGAAGCCCATGCCGAGCGCGGAGGTGGCGACCAGCGCCTTGACCCGGTTGGCCAGCAGATCCTCCTCCGCCTGCTGCCGGTCGGCGTTCTCCGTCCGGCCCGTGTACGAGGCGACGGTGTGGCCCCGCTGCCGCAGGAACGCGGTGACCTCCTCGGCGGCGGCGACCGTGAGGGTGTAGATGATGCCGGAGCCCGGCAGATCGTCGAGATGGTCGGCGAGCCAGGCCATCCGGTGCGCCGCGTCCGGGAGCCGCAGCACCCCGAGGCTCAGGCTCTCCCGGTCCAGCGGGCCGCGCAGCACCAGCGCGTCGGAGCCGCCGCCGGTGCCCAGTTGCTCGGCGACGTCGGCGGTCACCCGGGCGTTGGCCGTCGCGGTCGTGGCCAGCACGGGGACGCCGGGCGGGAGGTCGGCGAGCATGGTGCGCAGCCGCCGGTAGTCGGGGCGGAAGTCGTGGCCCCAGTCGGAGATGCAGTGCGCCTCGTCCACGACCAGCAGTCCGGTCGCCGCGGACAGCTTGGGCAGGACCTGGTCGCGGAAGTCGGGGTTGTTGAGCCGCTCGGGCGAGACGAGCAGGACATCGACCTCGCCGGCGGCGATCGCGGCCTGCACGTCCTCCCACTCCTCGGTGTTCGAGGAATTGATGGTCCGGGCGTGGATACCGGCGCGGGCCGCCGCCTCCACCTGGTTGCGCATGAGCGCGAGCAGCGGCGAGACGATCACGGTCGGTCCGCTGCCCCGGGCCCGCAGCAGCGAGGTCGCCACGAAGTACACCGCGGACTTGCCCCATCCCGTGCGCTGCACGACCAGCGCCCGGCGCCGGTCGGCGACCAGCGCCTCGATCGCCCGCCACTGGTCCTCGCGCAGCCGGGCGGCGCCCGTGGTGTCCCCGACGAGCCGGGCGAGGACGGCATCCGCCCCTGCCCGGAGATCCGCGTTGCTCGTGTGCTCGTGCTCCATGCGTTCCATACAACAGGACGGGACCGACGAACGGGCGGGCCGGCCGCGGATCTGTGGACAACCCTCGATGGCTTGTCGTGTCCCTGATTCGACTTATCCACAGGCCCGAGCGGGTTCGAGGGATTCGCGAGATCGTCGGCGCATGACGAATCACAGCGAAACCACCGCGCAGGTCACCCTGCGTACCCCGGCCGAACTGGCCGACGCTCTGCCCTATCTGCTGGGCTACCGGCCGGAGGACAGCATGGTCCTGGTCGCCCTGCACGACAGCGGGGGCAAGGGCAGGTTCGGCGGCCGGGCCCGGCTCGGCATCCCCGCGCACGAAGAGGACTGGGAAGAGGCCGCTCGGCAGCTGGCCCGGGGCCTGGTGGCCAGCAGCGAGCGGCGGGGCGCCAAACCCGAACAGCTGGTGGCCTACGTCTGCCAGGAACCCGCCCCGGGCGAACGCGGCCGGGACGTCAAACGCCGTCTCGCCCGCCTCGCCCATCTGCTGCGCATCCAGTGCGGCGACCTCGACGTGCCGGTCATCGAGGCACTCTGCATCTCCGACGGCCGCTACTGGTCGTACTGCTGCCCCGCCGAGGACTGCTGCCCCGAGGACGGTACGCCGATGGGCCTGCCCGGCACCTCGGTCCTCGCCGCCGCGGCCACCTACGCGGGCATCCAAGTCCGGGGCACCCTCAAGGAGTTGCGCGCCCGCCTCCAGCCCTGGGAGGCCGCCGCGGCACGGGAACAGGAGGCCGCGCTCGACGCGGGCGGGCTGGCTCTGGTGCCCCGCATCCTCGACGAGGCGGGCCGCGCGGAGGTGTCCGAGGAGACCATCGTCCTCGCCGAGCGCGCCATCCACCGCCTCGCCGCGGCGACCCCGGTCGCGGGCGCCCTCCCGGCCGACCTGCGCGACGACGGCCTGATCGGACACGACGAGGCGGCACGCCTGATCCTCGGCCTCCAGGACCGCAACACCCGCGACCGCGCCGCCGCCTGGATGGAGGGCGACGAAGCGGCCCCCGCGCTCCGGCTCTGGCGCGCCCTCGCCCGCCGCTGCGTCGGGCCGTACGCCGAGCACGCCGCCCCTCCGCTGACCCTGGCCGGCTGGGTCGCCTGGTCCACGGGCGACGAACTCGAAGCCCGGGAGGCCCTGGCCATGGCGCTGGGCGCCGACCCGGACTACCTCTTCGCCCGCCTCCTGCACCAGGCGTGCAACGAGGGACTGGACGTGGAGTCGATCCGCCGGTGCCTGCGGGCGGGACGGCCGGGGGGAGCGCCGGGCGCGGAACCTTCGGCAGACGCACCGGGGACGACCGAACCCACGGGACGCACGGACAACATGGCGGGCCCGACACCCGCGGGCGAACCGGATCCGGCCGCGCGCATGCGCCGCCGTCGCCGGTTGCGATCCGCTCTCGCCGCTGCCGGGGACGGCCCCCGCGCCGCCCGCGTGCCCGGCCAACGGCGCCGTCCGGCGAGCCCCCCTCCGGCCGCCGGCCGGGCTCCGCGCGCGAGCAACCGGCACCCGGCGGGCACCCGCCTGCCCACCAAGAGGACGGGGGAGACCACGACCTGAACCCGACGGGGGCCTGTCTCGCCTCCCATAACACGACGAAGCGGAAGCACCGGCGGTGCCGCCGGCGAAGGGCGTGTTTATCGTCAGGCAGACGACTATGATCGCGGCATGCCCTACGACCCGTCAGCCTTTCCGCCTTTCGCCGTCACCGTGGACCTGGTCGTGCTGACCGTTCGCCGCCATGCGCTGTGCGCATTGGCGGTCCGCCGGGGCGAGTCACCCTTCCAGGGTCGGTGGGCGCTGCCCGGCGGCTTCGTACGGGCCGACGAGGACCTGAACCAGGCGGCGGCGCGCGAACTGGCCGAGGAGACCGGGCTGCACGCGCACGACCCCTCGACCCCCGCCCAGGACAACGGAGCACACCTGGAGCAACTCGCCACCTACGGCGACCCCGACCGGGACCCGCGGATGCGCGTGGTCAGCGTCGCGCACCTCGCGCTCGCCCCCGACCTGCCCGCACCCCGCGCGGGCGGCGACGCCAGCAACGCGCGCTGGGCCCCGGTCGAGGAACTGCTCCAGCAGGGCGGTCACGGCCGCGACGGCGAGCCCGTCGCACCGCTGGCCTTCGATCACGCCCAGATCCTCGCCGACGGTGTGGAACGGGCCCGCTCCAAGATCGAGTACTCCTCGCTGGCCACCGCGTTCTGTCCGCCCGAGTTCACCGTCGGCGAGCTGCGCCGGGTGTACGAGGCGGTGTGGGGGGTGGCCCTCGACCCGCGCAACTTCCACCGCAAGGTCACCGGAACCCCCGGGTTCCTCGTCCCGACGGGAGGCACGACCACCCGCCAGGGCGGCCGCCCGGCCCAGCTCTTCAGGGCCGGTGGTGCCACGCTGCTCAACCCGCCGATGCTGCGCCCCGAGGTCTGACCGGCGCGCCGCTGAGCCCGTCGCGAGCCCAGGGGCAGGGTCTTCGTTGCATCGAACGGTGGACAGGGACCGGCGCAGGGGCGTGGCATGCATCGCCAAACCGCCCCATACACCAAAAAACCGGACATCGCACGCTATCTTGCTGCAGGTGATCCAAGCCTTCGGACTGACCAGCACCTCCCGCAAGGCGCGGCCGCCCGCCGTCGACGACGTCTCCTTCGAAGCGCGCGCCGGCCGGATCACCGTGCTCCTGGGAGCCGCCGGTGCGGGCAAGACCACGGCCCTGAGGCTGATGCTCGCCCTGCGGCCCGGTCGCGGCATCACGTACTTCAGGGGACGGCCGCTGTACCGGATCGCCCATCCGGCACGCGAGGTCGGCGTGCTGCTCGGCGACGTACCGGGGCATCCGGCCCGCTCGGTCCGCGGACATCTGCGCATGCTGTGCGCGGCGTCCGGCGTCCCGGGGTGCCGCGCCGACGAGGTCCTCGAAGCCGTCGGCCTCGTCAGTTTCCGTGAGGAACGGCTCGGCACACTCTCACGCGGCATGGACCGCCGGCTCGGCCTGGCCTGCGCCCTGCTGCCCGACCCGCACACGCTCGTCCTGGACGACCCCACCCGCGGTCTCTCCCCCGGCGAGGCGCAGTGGCTGCACGGCATGCTGCGCGCCCACGCCGACCAGGGCGGCACCGTACTGACGACCACGGGCGACCCGAGGGAGGCCGCGCGCATCGCCGACCGGGTCGTCACGCTCGACGCGGGCAGGCTCGTCGCCGACCAGGCGGCCGGGGAGTTCGCCCGCACCCGGCTGCGCCCGCGCGTGGCCGTGCGCAGCCCGTACGCCGGGCGCCTCGCGGCCGCGCTCACCAAGGAGGCCCGCACCGGCCGCCGTTCCGTCGAGGTCGTGCGCGAGGGCGGCAACCGCCTCTCCGTGTACGGCACCACGACCTCGGTCATCGGCGAGACGGCCTTCCGGCACGGCATCCTCGTCCATCAACTCGCCGACGAGATCGGCGACATGGGGCCCGGTTCCGCCGCGGACGGCGCGCTGCCCGAGCGCACGCCGACCGCGGGCGGCCCGGCGGGCGGTCGTACGCCACCGGAGCGCGAGAAGACCGTGTTCGGTTTCTCCGCATCGGATCCGCCCACCATGACGCGCACGGAGTCCACCGCCTCGGCCCACACCCCGCAGAAGCCGCCTCGGTCCGGCTCCTCGGCAGCCCCGGCGCTCTCGACCGCCTCGGCCCCGGCCGAACCCGCCGAGGCCCCGCACCGGGCCGAGGCACGTGCGGCCGTCGACGCCGAGACCACCGCCCGCCGCCCCGGAAGGCCGGAAACCGGCCTGACCCGCCTCACCCACGCCCGCATCGTCCCGACCCGCATCGCCACCACCCGCATCGCCACGACCCGCATCTCCGCCCTCCGCACCCTCCTGCCCGGAGCCAGGAGACCGTTCGCCCGGCAGTCGTGGACGGTGGACCCCGAGACGCGGACCGGCGGGAACGACGACCGCGCTCACTCCTTCGATACGGACTCACCCCTCCCGCCCCCCATCTCCGTCCGCCCCGCCCCCACCCCGCTGCGGCCCCTGCGGTACGAGATCCGGCGAGCGGCAGGCGTCGGCACCGGGTTCCTGATCTGCGGCGCGGTGCTCGTGCTGTCCGTGCTGACCGCCGTGGCGCTGGCCGGAATCGGCCACACCCCGCAGGCACGGCTGTTCGCGGCCTGGCCCCGGGAACTGCCGCTGCCGCCCGTCGCGCTCGCCGCCGGGCTGCTCGGAGCCCTGGCCTTCGGGGACGAGTTCCGCCACCCCGCCCTCGCCGCGGACCGCGGCACCGTGCCCCGCCGACTCGGGCTGCTGACCGCGAAACTCCTCGTCTCCGGCGCCACCGCGGCGCTGCTCGCCTTCCTCGTCGCCGGCTGCGACGCCGAGGCGCTCTATCTCGTCTACGGCAGGGAACTGACCCAGGTTCCCGACGACTGGCTCTCGCTGAGCGCGAGTTGGATCGCACTCGTCATCGGGTGCGCCTGGGCCGGTGTGCTCGCGGCCGGCGTCTTCCGGTCCACCTCGGGCGGGCTCGCCGCCGTCCTCGCCGTACCCGTGGCCGTCGTACCCCTCATGCACACGGCGTTCCGGGGCCCGGCCGAGCGCACGATGGCCGATCTTCCGCTGCGGATGCGGGAGGTGTTCCTGCTGCAGTGGCCGTTCGGAGGGGACCGGTACCTGATCGCGGTGGCGCGGCTGCTCGTCCAACCCGTAGGCGGCGCAATGGTGTTGTCCCTGGCGGCACTGCTGTGCGCGTATCTGTTCACAACCCTGCGCGCCAGGGCCTGATGACCGGGGTGCTTACGGTTCTGATGCCGCTTGTGCTCACAACTCCCCGTGGGCAGCTCGTTTCTTTCCGATAAGGCGTCAATTGCGACGGGGTGAGCGATCACCCTTTCGTGTGCTTTTCACCAAAGACCTCAAGGGAGTTGGAAGCGACGCCGACAAAGGATCCGTGAGTACCCTTGCGCACACCATGATGACCGCCGCCCGTTCCACCGACTCCGGTCTGGTCGGTCCGGGCGAACTCGACCGCTACTCCTACGGCGACGCCCCGGTGGGCGATCGCGTCGGAACGCCCGCCTGGGACGGAGGCGAATCCGAGCTGGGCCGGGTCGGCCGGCGGCCCGCGGGCAACCGCGGCCGCGGGCTGCACGGCCAACTCGTCCAGCAGCTGGGTCAGATGATCGTCTCGGGCGACCTGGGCGCGGACCGCCCGCTGGTGCCCGAGGAGATCGGCCAGCGCTTCGAGGTCTCCCGCACCGTCGTCCGCGAGTCCCTCCGCGTCCTGGAGGCCAAGGGCCTGGTCAGCGCCCGGCCGAACGTGGGCACGCGAGTGCGTCCGGTCAGCGACTGGAACCTCCTCGACCCGGACATCATCGAGTGGCGGGCCTTCGGCCCCCAGCGCGACGACCAGCGTCGCGAGCTCAGCGAGCTGCGCTGGACCATCGAGCCGCTCGCCGCCCGTCTCGCCGCCGGACACGGCCGCGAGGAGGTGCAGCAGCGCCTGTCCGACATGGTCGAGATCATGAGCCACGCCATGGCGCAGGGCGACGCGCTCACCTACTCGCGCGCCGACACCGAGTTCCACGGACTGCTCATCCAGCTCGCGGGCAACCGCATGCTGGAGCATCTCTCCGGCATCGTCGGCGCCGCCCTCCAGGTCTCCGGCGGCCCGGTCACGGCCTGTGATCGGCCGAACGACGCGTCCCTGTCCCAGCACGCGCGGATCGTCGACGCCCTCGGCACCGGCGACGGCGGCGCGGCGGAGGCCGCCATGCGCCAGCTGCTCACGGCGCACCCCGAGGTGGAGCGGGTGGTCCCCGCCCCGCGCGAGCACTGACCCGCCCCACGGGCGGTGCGGTCGCCGGTGTGCGGCGTCCCCGCGGTTCCCATGGCGCGTCGGCCCGGGTGCTGGCCGTCGTACCCGCCATCGCCGGACCCCGCCGGATCCCTTCAGGAGCCCGGCGGGGTCCGGCGATGCGGCGGGCGATATCTTTTGCCCATGTCTGACCGTCTTTGTTCGCTTACGGGGTGTGACTCGGGCCACGCAGAATGGGCGTAACACTCATGGGAACAGCGCGATGACCTAAGAGGTGACAGCCGCGAAGGGAATACGGACGCCAGACATGGCGCTGTGCATCTTCCCGGCCCGCGCCCGCGCCGTCGGCCCATCCCCAGGCCGGTGGTCGGTTCCCGTCCGCAGTGGACGGTGCCGGAAGCCGTTTTCCAACGTTCCGAGAGGTTGTTCGTGTCGGCCAGCACATCCCGTACGCTCCCGCCGGAGATCGCCGAGTCCGTCTCTGTCATGGCGCTCATTGAGCGGGGAAAGGCTGAGGGGCAGATCGCCGGCGACGATGTGCGTCGGGCCTTCGAAGCTGACCAGATTCCGGCCACTCAGTGGAAGAACGTACTGCGCAGCCTCAACCAGATTCTTGAGGAAGAGGGTGTGACGCTGATGGTCAGTGCAGCAGAGCCCAAGCGCACCCGAAAGAGCGTCGCAGCGAAGAGCCCGGCCAAGCGCACCGCCACCAAGACGGTCGCGGCGAAGACGGTGACCACCAGGAAGGCCACCGCCACCACGGCCGCCCCCGAGGCGTCCGCCACCCCGGCCGATCCCGCCGATGAGGCCTCGCCCGCCAAGAAGGCCGCGGCCAAGAAGACGACCGCCAAGAAGGCGGTTGCCAAGAAGACCACCGCCAAGAAGACGGCGGCCAAGAAGACCTCGGGCAAGAAGGACGACGCCGAGATCCTCGAGGACGAGGTCCTTGAGGACACCAAGGTCGGCGACGAGCCCGAGGGCACCGAGAACGCGGGCTTCGTCCTGTCCGACGAGGACGAGGACGACGCGCCCGCGCAGCAGGTCGCCGCGGCCGGCGCCACCGCCGACCCGGTCAAGGACTACCTGAAGCAGATCGGCAAGGTCCCCCTGCTCAACGCCGAGCAGGAGGTCGAGCTCGCCAAGCGCATCGAGGCCGGCCTGTTCGCCGAGGACAAGCTCGCGAACGCCGACAAGCTCGCCCCGAAGCTCAAGCGCGAGCTGGAGATCATCGCCGAGGACGGCCGCCGCGCCAAGAACCACCTGCTGGAGGCCAACCTCCGTCTGGTGGTCTCCCTGGCCAAGCGCTACACCGGCCGCGGCATGCTCTTCCTGGACCTCATCCAGGAGGGCAACCTCGGTCTGATCCGCGCCGTCGAGAAGTTCGACTACACCAAGGGCTACAAGTTCTCCACGTACGCCACCTGGTGGATCCGTCAGGCGATCACCCGCGCCATGGCCGACCAGGCCCGCACCATCCGTATCCCGGTGCACATGGTCGAGGTCATCAACAAGCTCGCCCGTGTGCAGCGCCAGATGCTCCAGGACCTGGGCCGCGAGCCCACCCCGGAGGAGCTGGCCAAGGAACTCGACATGACCCCGGAGAAGGTCATCGAGGTCCAGAAGTACGGCCGCGAGCCCATCTCCCTGCACACCCCCCTGGGTGAGGACGGCGACAGCGAGTTCGGTGACCTCATCGAGGACTCCGAGGCCGTCGTCCCCGCGGACGCCGTCAGCTTCACCCTCCTCCAGGAGCAGCTGCACTCGGTCCTGGACACCCTCTCCGAGCGCGAGGCCGGCGTCGTCTCCATGCGCTTCGGCCTCACCGACGGCCAGCCGAAGACCCTGGACGAGATCGGCAAGGTCTACGGCGTGACGCGCGAGCGCATCCGCCAGATCGAGTCCAAGACCATGTCGAAGCTGCGCCACCCGTCGCGCTCCCAGGTGCTGCGCGACTACCTCGACTAGTCCGCGATCCGGCCGGCTGGTCCGCGATTCGGCTGGCAGGGCCGGTCGTACGACACCGAAGGCCCGGTTCCCCTCGTGGGAGCCGGGCCTTCGTGCTGCGAGCGGAGACCATGTGGATCACTCTGGGTTTTCCAGTTCCCACCCTGAGTGAGGAGTCGACATGCGCCGTTTTCCCGGCCGTGCACTGATCCGGCCGCTCGTCCTCGCGGCCACCGTCACCGCCATACCCCTGATGAGCGCGTCCCCGGCGGCGCCCACGGCGGTCCGGAGTGTGGTCGTGGGGGGATTCCCCATCGATGTCTCGCAGGCCCCGTGGACGGTGGCGCTGTCCAGCCGTGACCGGTTCGGAGGCACCCGCGCGGGCCAGTTCTGCGGCGGCGTCGCGATCGCCCGCACCACGGTGCTCACGGCCGCCCACTGCATGAACGACGACGTCCTCGGGGCGCCGCCCGACCATGTGCGCGACCTCAAGGTCATCGCGGGCCGCACGGACCTGCTGTCCGACGAGGGGCAGGAGATCGCCGTACGGGACGTGCGGGTCAATCCGGGCTTCGACAGCGCGACGAACTCCGGCGACTTCGCCGTCGTCACGCTCGCCGAGCCGCTGCCGCAGAGCGCGGTCATCGCCATGGCGGGACCCGGCGACCCGGCCTACACGCCGGGCACCGAGGCCCTGGTCTCCGGCTGGGGTGACCTGACCGGCGGCGGCGCCTACGCGCACCGGCTCCATGCCGCGGATGTGCATGTGCTCGCCGACGACCGTTGCGGCCGCGCCTATCCGGGCGGCCCGGACGGCGTCTACCGGGCCACCAGCATGCTCTGCGCGGGAGAGGCCGCCGGGGGCCCGGACGCGTGCCAGGGGGACAGTGGCGGCCCGCTGGTGGCCGGCGGGCGGCTGATCGGGCTCGTGTCCTGGGGCAGCGGCTGCGGGCGGGCCGGGAGCCCCGGCGTCTACACCCGTGTCTCCGAGGTCGTACGCGCCCTCGGGACGGGCGGCGACGGCGGGGACGGGAAAGCGCCCACGAAAGCCCGCGAGAGGCCCCTCAGAAGCTCCTGAGGGCCTTGCGCGGGGGTGATGAGGGTATGAGCACGGGCGGTCGCTCCGAGAGGAGCGGCCGCCCGTGCATCGGCCTGTGCCGGTGCTGGCTCGTCGTCCGTAGGAGATTCAGTGCTCTTCTTCGGAAGCGGTGCTCGGCGCGGTCGTCAGCCGCTCCGTCTCGTCCTGTATCTCAGCGGCGATCTTCTTGAGTTCCGGCTCGAACTTGCGACCGTGGTGGGCGCAGAAGAGCAGCTCTCCGCCGCTGAGCAGGACGACGCGCAGGTATGCCTGGGCGCCGCAGCGGTCGCAGCGATCAGCGGCCGTCAGCGGGCTCGCGGGGGTCAGAACAGTAGTCACGTCGCCTCTTCTCTAGCTCGACGAGCTGTCGTACCAGGGTCAACATCCAACCAGCCCGAAAACGTTCCCGCTCGTGGCTTTTCCTGGAAAAAATCTTCCGGGGCGGCTGTCTGCTGCCGGTTGGCGGCGAATGTGCCGTAGTGCGTGTTGGGGATGCTTACGGGTTCGCGCTGTCTAGTATCTCGGTCCTCCCGGCTGGCTTGCCGGTTGTTCATGAGGACGTGCCCGGAGCCTAAATGGTTCATGCCTCCAAGGGAACGTGATATGCACTTCACCCCAACGAGGGATCGAACGTGTATACGAGTCTGGACTAGTCTGAGTAGCCGACGAGGGTGGCGTTACACCGGCTCTACCAGGCCTCGGTACCCTCTGACGGGCAACTGAAGCCTCCCCCTTACCCAGAAGGGGGCAACCTGAAATTCAGCGAGGAGCGAACCGCGTGACCGCCGATACGTCCGTGCCGTCCACAGCGCTGCTGGCAGGAGCAGACCGCGACGGCTCCAACTACACCGCGCGGCACCTGCTCGTCCTCGAGGGCCTGGAGGCGGTGCGCAAGCGTCCGGGCATGTACATCGGCTCGACCGACAGCCGCGGCCTGATGCACTGCCTGTGGGAGATCATCGACAACTCGGTGGACGAGGCCCTCGGTGGCTACTGCGACCACATCGAGGTGATCCTCCACGACGACGCGTCCGTGGAGGTGCGTGACAACGGCCGCGGCATCCCCGTGGACGTGGAGCCCAAGACCGGCCTGTCCGGCGTGGAGGTCGTCATGACCAAGCTCCACGCGGGCGGCAAGTTCGGAGGCGGCTCGTACGCCGCCTCCGGTGGTCTGCACGGCGTCGGCGCCTCCGTGGTCAACGCCCTCTCCGCCCGCCTCGACGTCGAGGTGGACCGCGACGGCAACACCCACGCCATCAGCTTCCGGCGCGGCGTGCCGGGTGCCTTCTCGGGCGCCGGGGCGGACGCGAAGTTCGAGGCCAAGAGCGGTCTGCGCAAGGCCAAGAAGATCCCCAAGGCCCGTACCGGCACGCGCGTGCGCTACTGGGCGGACCGGCAGATCTTCCTCAAGGACGCCAAGCTCTCCCTGGGCACGCTGCACCAGCGCGCCCGGCAGACCGCCTTCCTGGTGCCCGGCCTGACCATCGTCGTCCGCGACGAGTACGGCCTGGGCGAGGGCGGCAGCAAGGGCGAGGAGTCCTTCCGCTTCGACGGCGGCATCAGCGAGTTCTGCGAGTACCTGGCGGCTGACAAGCCGGTCTGCGACGTGCTCCGCTTCTCCGGCAAGGGCACCTTCAAGGAGACCGTCCCCGTCCTGGACGAGCACGGCCAGATGACCCCGACCGAGGTCGCCCGCGAACTGGGCGTCGACGTCGCGATGCGCTGGGGCACGGGGTACGACACGAACCTGCGCTCCTTCGTCAACATCATCGCCACCCCCAAGGGCGGCACGCACGTCTCCGGCTTCGAGCAGGCCCTCACCCAGACGATGAACGACGTGCTGCGCGCCAAGAAGATGCTGCGCGTGGCCGAGGACAACATCGTCAAGGACGACGCCCTGGAGGGCCTCACCGCCGTCGTCACCGTGCGCCTGGCCGAGCCGCAGTTCGAGGGCCAGACCAAGGAGGTCCTCGGCACCTCGGCGGCCCGTCGCATCGTGAACCAGGTGGTCACCAAGGAGCTGAAGGCGTTCCTGACCGCCACCAAGCGGGACGCCGCCGCCCAGGCCCGGGTCGTCATGGAGAAGGTGGTCGCCGCCGCCAGGACGCGTGTCGCGGCCCGCCAGCACAAGGACGCCCAGCGGCGCAAGACCGCTCTGGAGTCCTCGTCGCTGCCGGCCAAGCTCGCGGACTGCCGCAGTGACGACGTCGACCGCAGCGAGCTGTTCATCGTCGAGGGCGACTCGGCGCTCGGCACCGCCAAGCTGGCGCGGAACTCTGAGTTCCAGGCCCTGCTGCCGATCCGCGGCAAGATCCTCAATGTGCAACGCTCGTCGGTGACCGACATGCTCAAGAACGCCGAGTGCGGCGCGATCATCCAGGTCATAGGAGCGGGCTCGGGCCGCACCTTCGACATCGACCAGGCCCGCTACGGCAAGATCATCATGATGACCGACGCCGATGTGGACGGCTCGCACATCCGCTGCCTGCTGCTCACGCTGTTCCAGCGCTACATGCGGCCCATGGTCGAGGCCGGCCGTGTCTTCGCCGCGGTGCCGCCCTTGCACCGCATCGAGATCGTCCAGCCGAAGAAGGGCCAGGACAAGTACGTCTACACGTACTCGGACCGCGAGCTGCGCGACAAGCTCATGGAGTTCCAGACCAAGGGCGTCCGCTACAAGGACTCCATCCAGCGCTACAAGGGCCTCGGCGAGATGGACGCCGACCAGCTGGCGGAGACCACCATGGACCCCCGCCACCGCACCCTGCGCCGCATCAACCTCTCCGACCTCGAAGCCGCCGAACAGGTCTTCGACCTCCTGATGGGCAATGACGTGGCCCCTCGCAAGGAGTTCATCTCCGGCTCGGCGGCGACCTTGGACCGGTCACGGATCGACGCGTGACGCCTGTGGCCGGCCGGGGCGGGTGTCCCGGCCGGTGCGGGATCGACTGAAGCCGTTCGCGCGGGGCGGGAGGGGCGGGCGGGGTGGACCTGGCCCCCTTTCGGGCATCTCGACATACCGGGATCGGCCTGCCCCGCGCGGTTCGGGTGAGGCTGATCTGAGGGGCGTGGGCCGGGCAGGCTTGTCCTTGGGGCGGCTTGGCCGGCTCACGCGCCGTGACTCACGCGGTCCGTTCGCCGGCCCGCTCCGGTCGGATCACTGCGCTGCGGGGCAGCCCGGCGGGTTTGTACGACAACCCACCCGGCCCTTTCTGGCAACCTGCCCCGACGGCCAGGCTCAGCCGACCGGCGCCCCGGACCGGCCCACCGTGCTGATGGGCCGGTGTCCCGCTGATCGGCTCACTGTGCTGATGGGCCGGTGTCCCGCTGATCGGCTCACTGTGCTGATGGGCCGGTGTCCCGCTGATCGGCTCACTGTGCTGATGGGCCGGTGTCCCGCT
>NZ_JBFBFF010000019.1:0-65076 GCF_040684035.1 Streptomyces sp. NPDC093018 | reverse complement strand
GCTGATCGGCCCACCGCGCTGATAGGCCGGTGTCCTACGGACCGGCCCACCGGGAACGCTCAGAGGCACAGGGTGCTCAGTGCGGTGCGGCAGTCCGCGGCCCGGCGCTGCGGGTCGGTGTCGGTACCCGCCCAGGCGATCCGGGCGTCCGGTCGGATCAGGACAGCGGTGACGCCCCGCCAGATCTGGTCCGACGCCTCGGCGTCGACGGTGACCACCCGCTGTTCGAGACCGCCCGCGGAACACGGCGTCCGGGTCCCGTCGAGATCCAGCAGCAGGAATCGGCCGCGGTGCATCAACGGATGGACGGTGGGCGCCTCGGCCGCCTCCAGGGCGAGGCCGGCCAGTCGCGTGCCGTCCAGTGGGTGCGCGCCCGGTGCGGCGTCGGCGGGCAGCGGGTCGTCGAAACCGGCGATCCTGCGGGCCCACTGGCGGTTGGTCCGCGGTTCGGCCAGCGCGGCGGACCAGACCTCGCGCAGCGCGATCTGCTCCGGGCTCGCCGCGGCGAACAGGGCGAGCTGCGCACGGGTGTTGTCGATGACGGCGCGGCCGGCCGGCCTGCGCTCCGTGTCGTAGCTGTCGAGCAGTCCTTCGGGCGCCCGTCCCCGGAGGGTGGCGGCCAGCTTCCAGCCCAGGTTGGTGGCGTCCTGGATGCCGAGGTTCATGCCCTGCCCTCCGGCGGGGAAGAACATGTGCGCAGCGTCCCCGGCCACCAGCACCCGTCCGGACCGGTACCGGGCGGCCTGGCGGGTGGCGTTGCCGTAGCGCGACAGCCACCGGGGGTTGCGGATGCCCAGGTCCCGTCCGAGAAGCGTCCGGGTCTGCTCGCGTACCTCTTCCAGAGTCAGCGGATCACCGGCGCTACGGTGCATGGTGGCCGTGGACAGGCCCGCCAGCCGGTGGACGCCGTCGCCGATCGGGGCCGCCAGGAACGAACCGGCGGGGCCGGTGGCGGCGAGCGGCGCGCCGGGCGCGTCGTCGAGCTCGACATCGGCGAGCCACCCGGTCAGTGTGGTGTCCTGACCGGGGAAGTCGATGCCGGCCGCCTGGCGCACCGCGCTGCGGGTGCCGTCGCAGCCCACCACCCAGCGGGCCCGCACGGTCCGATGGGTGCCACCGGCCCGGATCACCACTTCGACGTCGTCCGGCCCCTGGGTGAGCGAGACGACCTCCTCCCCGCGCAGCACCCGGGCGCCCACGGCGACCGCGTGCTCCTCCAGGAGCTGCTCGGTGACGGACTGGCCGAGCGCCAGCATGAACGGATGCACCGCTCCGATCGTGGAGAAGTCCAGCCTGGTGGTCGCCGCCCCGAAGTGACCGGTCGGCACCGGGGTGCCCCGTTCGATGAACCGCTTCGCGAGTCCGCGGGTGGCGAAGGTGTCCAGCGTGCCGGCCTGCATGCCGACCGCGCGCGACCGTCCGTCCGGTGCCGCCCGGCGTTCCACGACGGTCACCTCCACCCCGTGCAGACGCAGCTCCGCGGCCAGCCAGAGCCCCACGGGACCGGCTCCGGCGATGAGCACGTCGAGCATGACCATCACTTCCTCTCGTTCTTGTCCATTGGATAAGAGCGAGCATGCCCTAGAATTGTCCATTGGACAACAGTGGTTGGGGCGACAGGGCGCGCGAACCGACCGGAGAGGCGCATCGGATGGGTACGACACGGAGCGAGATCGTCGACGCCACGCTGGCGGTCCTCGACGAGCACGGACTGGACGGCGTGACCATGCGCGCCGTCGCGGCCCGGCTCGGCGTGCAGCACAACACCGTCCGCTGGCATGCCTCCAGCAAGGGCCGCCTGCTCGAACTCGCCTCCGACGAACTCCTCGCGCACTGTCTCGACGAGCCGCTGCCCGAGGCGTTCCCCGACCGGCTCAGGGAACTGAGCCGCCGCTGCCGCGCGGCGCTGCTCTCCCACCGCGACGCCGCCAGGATGGTCGCGGGCGTCTTCGCGGCCGAGCCGCACACGCTGCGCTACGCCGACACCGTGATCGCCACCCTGCTCGCGGCCGGCCACTCGCCGCGCACGGCCGCGTGGACCCACTGGTCGATCTTCTATCTGACCCTGGGCCTCACCCAGGAACAGCAGGCCGCCCAGGAAACCGCACCGGCTCTCCACCCGGACCAGGCCCCGGCCACCGACTACCCGGCCCTGGCCGAGGTCCTGCCGTACGTCGGCCCCGACAGCTTCGACCAGCGATTCGAATTCGCCCTCGGCCTGATCATCGCCGGCCTTTCCCGGACCGAGGCGTCCGTCGAACCGGGCCCCGGCACCGACGGTGAGGCGGGCAGTGCTCCGGCCGGTTGACCGGTTGACCGGTCGACCCGCAGTCAGTGAGCCAGGCCGCCCGCCCGCCGACCCGACCGATCGGCCAGCCGGGCCTGGCCGACCGTCTCCACCCCTGGGTGGAGGCACGTCCTCCAAGATCTCCACCTGTGATCCACCCCGGCTCCGATCTCCCGACCTGCGAATTTCCGTAACTTCGAAGCGTCGGGCAGCGCTCGCTCCCGGCAAACGACTTCTCGCTCACGGAGGATCTGATGGTGGGGCTCGCCAACGCGCTGGTGATCGTGGCCGTCGTCGCGCTCGTGCTGGTACGGCAGTTCCGCGCACGCCCGATCGACACGGACCGCCGCTGGTGGCTGCTGCCGCTGATCCTCGGGGTCATAGCGCTGCGCGAGCCCGGCATCCTCGACGCCCACCATCGCGCCGGTTCCGCCGCACTGCTCGCCGTGGAACTCCTCATCGGCCTGGCCATGGGCGCGGGCTGGGCCTGGACCACCCACGTCTGGACCGAGCCGGACGGCGCGGTGTGGAGCAAGGGCACCAAGGCGAGCGCCGCCGTCTGGGTCGCCGGCATCGCCCTGCGCATGGGCCTCTTCGCCATCGGCGCCGCCCTCGGTCTGCACCAGCACAGCTCCGCCCTGCTCCTCGGCTTCGCCGCCTCCCTGCTGGTCCGCGCCGGGATCCTGACCTGGCGGGCGAGCACCCTCGGCGCTCGTACGCCCCTGACCACCCAGCCTCTCGGCGCCACGAGCCGCCCCGCCGCGGCGTACGGTGACGGCAGGCCCGCCGGAGAGGAGCGCCTGTGACCGAGAACGCCTGGACGCGGTGGCCCTCGAAAGAGGCGCTGGGCCGCTCCGGAACCACCCGCCCCCGCCGCCTGCTCGCCTGGGCCGTCAGGGTTCTGGTGATCGCCCTGCTGCTGTGGGGCGCGTACAACCAGAAGCATGTCGGCGTCTGGACCGGGGTCGCCGCCCTCGCGGGCGTCGTCGCCGCCGGATTCCTCGGCTGGGCCTTCTTCCGCACCACCTACCAGCATCGATTGCTCCCCTCCCTGTTCCTGCTGGCGACGCTCATGGGCATCGCGGTCGCCGCCGAGGCCATGGGGTTCACGGCACTGGCCCTCGTCCTGTGGTGCGGCTGCGGGATCACCGCCCTGGAGCGGCTCCCGCTCGCGGCCGCGACTCCGGTGACCTCGGCGGGCCTCGCCGCGTACTCCGCCTTCAACAACGACGTCTGGCTGACCACCGCCGCCTCGGTCGCGGGCATGGCCCTCGCCGGGTACGTCCTGCGGTTGGACGCGGAGGCCCGCGGCAACGCACAGCGGCTGCTCGACCAGGAGCGGGCCGCGAGAGTCGCCGAGGCCGAGTCCGCGGCACTCGCCGAGCGGGCCAGAATCGCCCGCGAGATCCACGACGTGCTGGCCCACAGCCTCTCCGCGCAGCTCGTCCACCTGGAGGCGGCCCGGCTGCTGATCGAGCGGGGTGCCGACCGCGAGCGGATCCTGGAGCGCGTGGTGGCCGCCCGGGGCATGGCCCGCGACGGCCTCGCCGAGACCAGACAGGCACTGTCCGCGCTGCGGGGCGAACTGACACCGCTGGAGGACTTCCTCGGTGAACTCGTCAGCGGGGCCGAGGGCGCCGCGGTCACCGTCACGGGTGAGCCCAGGCCCCTGCCGGCCGAGGCATCCCAGGCCGTGCGCCGGGTCGCCCAGGAAGCGCTGACGAACGTCCGCAAGCACGCCCAGGGCGCCAAGGTGGACCTGCGCCTCGACTACAGCGACCACCAAGTGACGCTGAATGTGCGGGACTCGGGCGGACGGCCCGGCGACCTCACGTCCTCCGGCGGCGGGTACGGTCTGCTCGGTATGCGCGAGCGCGCCGAACTGCTGGGCGGCTCGCTGGACGCGGGGCCGGACGAGGAGGGGTTCGCGGTGACACTGAAGGTGCCCGTATGACCGAGCCGGAGGTGGAGAAGAAGCCGGCGCGGGTGGTGGTCGCCGACGATCAGACCGTTGTCCGGGAGGGCATCGTGATGCTGCTCGGGCTGCTGCCGGGCGTCGAGGTCATCGGCGCCGCGGGCGACGGCGAGGAGGCGGTGCGGCTGGTCGGGGAACTCGCCCCGGACGTCGTCCTGATGGACCTCCGGATGCCCCGCTGCGACGGCGTGGAGGCCACCCGGCGGATCCGGGAGCAGTACCCCGGGACCCAGGTGGTGGTGCTCACCACGTACGCCGACGACGAGTCGCTGTTCCCCGCGCTGCGGGCCGGTGCCCGCGGGTATCTGACCAAGGACGCGGGCGGCGAGGAGATCGTACGCGCCGTGGAGAGCGTGCTGTCGGGGGAGGCGGGGCTGTCGCCGAGCGTGCAGCGCCGTCTGCTGGAGCGGCTGTCGCAGGCAGAGCCCCAGCTGGCCGCGATCGTGCCCACGGCGCCTGTCCCGCCGGACGGGCTGACCGTGCGCGAGACCGAGGTCCTGGTGCTGATCGCCGAGGGGCTCAGCAACCAGGAGATCGCCCACCGGCTGCATGTCTCGAACGCGACCGTGAAGACGCACATCAACAACCTGTTCGCGAAGACGGGCCTCAAGGACCGGGCGCAGGCGGTGCGTTACGCCTACGCCAAGGGGCTGGTGCGGCCGCCCGGGTGAGGTCACCTGATGGGGTGAAGAGCCCGGAGAAGAAGAGTCACGGAACTTCCGGGTCTGTCCATCCTTGGGCATGCAGTCAAGCGATGATCGTGCCCGGGGAGCAGGGGACGGTCCCGAGTGTTCGGCCGAGAACCGGAGGGACCACGGCGCACCCACCCGCGATGTACGGCACGAAGACCCTTGGTACGACCCGTCGGCCCTGGGCTGGGACGAGCCGTACGGCACCGGGTCGCCCGCGCCGACCGTGCCCCCGGCACGCGGGGAGCCGGACGCGGCGGCGGCGCGCGCCCGCGAGGTGTACGTCGAGGTGCAGCACAGCGCCGCCTTCCAAGAAGTGCGGGGCAGATACCGGCGGTTCGTGGTGCCGGGGGTCGCGGTCTTCCTGAGCTGGTACGTGGCGTACGTGGTCGCGGCTACCACCGCTCCGGGGCTGATGGCGAGGCCCGTGGTGGGCGCGGTGAACGTGGCGATGCTCGCGGGGCTGGGGCAGTTCCTCAGCACGTTCCTGCTCACCTGGGCCTACACCCGGCACGCGCGGCTGCGGCGGGACCGGGCGGCGCTGGAACTGCGCTGGGACACCCAGGAGTTGACCCGGGAGACACGGGGAGGTGCCCGGTGACCGGCGCTCATCAGACGCTGGCGCTGCTGTTGTTCGGCGGGTTCGTCGCGGTCACCCTCGGGATCACGACATGGGTGAGCCGGCGGCGGCGCGGTTCGGCGGAGGAGTTCTACACGGGCGGGCGGCTGTTCTCTCCCATGGAGAATGGTTTTGCCATCGCGGGCGACTACATCTCGGCGGCCTCCTTCCTGGGCGTCACCGGGCTCATCGCGCTGTACGGCTACGACGGGCTGCTGTATGTGGTGGGCTTTCTCGTGGCATGGCTGGTGGTGCTGTTCCTGGTCGCCGAACTGGTGCGCAACTGCGGCCGGTTCACCCTGGCCGATGTGGTGGCCGCGCGGATGAGCGAGCGCCCGGTGCGGATCGCGGCGGGCACCTCGTCGGTCGTGGTGTCCGTGCTGTACCTGGTGGCGCAGATGGTCGGCGCGGGCAGCCTGGTGGCGCTGCTGCTGGGGCGCGCGAGCGGGGCGGCCCAGGCGTGGACGGTCATCGGGGTCGGCGCGCTCATGGTGATCTATGTGTCGCTGGGCGGGATGCGGGCCACCACCTGGATCCAGATCGTCAAGGCGGTGCTGCTGCTCGGCGGGACGATCGCGCTGACCGTGCTCCTGCTGCTGCGCTTCCACGGCGATGTCGACCAGCTGCTGGTGACGGCCGCGCGGCGCAGCGGCCACGGAGACGCCTTCCTGGCGCCCGGACTGAAGTACGGCGGGAGCTGGACCGCCCGCCTCGACTTCATCAGCCTCGGCCTCGCTCTGGTGCTGGGCACCGCGGGGCTGCCGCACATCCTGTCCCGCTTCTACACGGTGCCGACCGCACGCGCCGCGCGCCGCTCCGTGGTGTGGTCGATCGGCCTGATCGGCGGGTTCTATCTGCTGACGATCGTCCTCGGGTTCGGGGCGGCGGCGGTCGTGGGACCGGGGGCTCTGCGTGCCTCGAACGCGGCCGGGAACACCGCGATGCCGCTGCTCGCCCTCGACCTGGGCGGCGGCGCGGGCTCCACCGGCGGAACGGCTCTGTTCGCGGTGGTGGCCGCCGTCGCCTTCGCCACGATCCTCGCGGTGGTCGCCGGCATCACGCTCGCTTCCTCCGCCTCCGTGGCCCACGACCTGTACGCCTCCCTCCGGCGCTCACGCGGCGGACAGCGGGGCGGGGCGCACCGCGAGGTGGCCGTGGCGCGGTTCGCCGCCGTCGGGATCGGTGTCGTGGCGATCGCGCTCGGCCTGCTGGCCCGCGACCTCAACGTCGCCTACCTGGTCGGACTCGCCTTCGCGGTCGCCGCGTCGGCGAATCTGCCGGTGCTGATGTACTCGCTGTTCTGGCGCGGCTTCACCACCCGTGGCGCGGTGTGGGCCGTGTACGGCGGACTGGTCCCGGCGCTCGGGCTCGTCCTGCTCTCCCCGGTGGTGTCCGGCTGCCGTGGCTCACTGTTTCCCGGCGTCGACTTCCAGTACTTCCCGTTGCAGAACCCGGGCCTCGTCTCCATCCCGCTCGGCTTCCTCGCCGGCTGGCTGGGCACGGTCACCTCGGACGAGATCCCGGACGAGGCCAAGTACGCGGAGACGGAGGTGCGCTCCCTGACCGGGGCCGGGGCCGCCTAGGGTCTTTCGTTTGGATCAGGCCGGATCAGGGCGCGGTGCCAGGGCCCGCGAGCCCGGCATGATCCAAACGAGAGGCCCTAGCGCTGCCGGATGGCCACCGTCACGGCGCCACCCACGCGTACCGGTGCTCCGGGCGCCCGGTGTCGCCGTACTTCAGGGAGAGCCGCAGACGGCCGGCCTGTTCCAGGTGGCGGAGGTAGCGCTGGGCCGTGGAGCGGCTCAGGCCGGTGCGGGCGGCGACCTCGTGGGCGGAGAGCGGATGGTCGGCGCCGTACAGGACGTCGCATATCAGGTCCGTCGTGGGCGCGGTGTGGCCGCTCGGCAGGCCGGGCGCGGACGGGGCGGGAGCCGTACGCAGTGCCCCGAAGATCCGGTCCACCTGCTCCTGGCCCGCCACCCCTCGGCCGCCCACCCGGTCGACGGTGCGGCGCAGCGCGGCGTAGGAGTCGAGGCGGGTGCGCAGCGCGGCGAAGGTGAACGGCTTCACCAGATAGTGCAGGGCGCCCAGGCGCATCGCCTGCTGGACGGTGGCGACATCGCCGGCCGCCGTGATCATGATGACGTCCGCGCCATGGCCCTGCTCCCGCATGCGGTGGACGAGTTCCAGGCCGGTGCGGTCCGGCAGATAGTGGTCGAGCAGCACCAGATCGATGGTGCCGCGTTCCACGGCGGCCAGTGCCTGGGCGGCACTGTGCGCGCGGGTGGCCACCCGGAACCCCGGAACCTTTCCCACGTATTTGGCGTTTATCTCAGCGACGCGGAAGTCGTCGTCGACCACCAGGACGTCAATCATCAGGCCTCTCCTTCAAGGCCGGCGGGCGTCCGGCCCGCCCGTGCGGCTCCGCAGTTGTAGCGCGAGCAAAAAGAGCACAACAGGTTCTTGCGAGCAAAAGAACGCCTTGTGCACACAAGACTGCTGCTCGTGCAGGGGCGGACCTACCGTCCCGGGTCATGAGCGCACACACCGGCCCCGCCATCGAGCTGCGGGGCGCGAGCAAGACCTTCAGAACCCCGTCAGGGGGACTGCACACGGCCGTGCGCGGTCTGGATCTCACCGTGGGACGCGGTGAGTTCGTGGCCGTCGTGGGGCCGACCGGCTGCGGCAAGTCCACCACGCTGACGCTGGTCAGCGGGCTGGAAGAGCCCACCGAGGGCGAGGTGATGGTCGCCGGGGAGCCGGTCGGCGGCGTCGGCGACAAGGTCGGCTTCGTCTTCCAGCAGGACGCCACCTTCCCCTGGCGCACCGTGCTGTCGAACGTCATGGCGGGCCCCCGCTTCCGGGGCGTCCCCAAGGCGGAGGCCCGGCAGAAGGCCCGCGAGTGGCTGGCCCGGGTCGGGCTCGCCGCCTTCGAGGACCGCTACCCGCACCAGCTCTCCGGCGGCCAGCGCAAGCGCGTCGCCCTCGCCGCCACCTTCGTCAACGACCCCGAGATCCTGCTGATGGACGAGCCGTTCTCGGCGCTCGACGTGCAGACCCGGGCGCTGATGTCGGACGAGCTGCTGGAGCTGTGGGAGGGCACCGGCGCCTCGGTCGTCTTCGTCACCCACGACCTGGAGGAGTCCATCGCGCTGGCCGACAAGGTCGTCGTGATGACGGCCGGGCCCGCGACCGTCAAGCAGGTCTTCGAGATCGATCTGCCCCGGCCACGCAAGGTCGAGGCGGTACGCCTGCAGCCGCGGTTCATCGAGATCTACCGCGAGATCTGGGAGTCGCTCGGCGAAGAGGTCCGCATCACCCGCGAGAGGGGTGCCGCCCATGCCGCCTGAGGTCCTCGACACCCCGGTCGCCGGCACCGCCAAGGCTCCCGACCGCGCGCAGAGCCGCGCCCGGGCCGCCCGCCGCCGCAAGCTCCTCGTCAACACCGCGCGGGTGGTGCTCCTGGTCGCCGTACTCGGTCTGTGGGAGGCGCTGTCCCGGGCGAGGGTCATCGATCCGTTCAACTTCTCGATGCCCTCCAAGATCTGGGACCAGATCTCCACGTGGGTCCTGCACGGCACCGCGCTGGGCTCCCTGGGCGAGCAGGTCTGGTACACCCTCTACGAGGCCCTGCTCGGCTGGCTCGTGGGTGTGGTCGCCGGTGTCCTCCTCGGTATCGCGCTGGGCCGGATCGGCCTGCTCGCCGAGGTGCTTGGTCCATACATCAAGGTGCTCAACTCGATTCCCCGGATCGTCCTTGCGCCCATCTTCCTGATCTGGTTCGGACTCGGCCCGTCCTCCAAGGTCGCCTCCGCCGTGGTGCTGGTCTTCTTCCCGGTGTTCTTCAACGCCTTCCAGGGCGCCCGCGAGGTGGACCGCAACCTGGTGGCCAACGCCCGTGTCCTGGGCGCGAGCGACCGCAGGGTGACTCTCCAGGTGGTCATCCCGTCGGCCACCTCCTGGATCTTCACCAGCCTCCATGTCAGCTTCGGCTTCGCGCTGATCGGCGCCATCGTCGGCGAGTACATCGGCGCGACCAAGGGCATCGGCCTGCTCGTCGCGCAGTCGCAGAACACCTTCAACGCCGCCGGTGTGTACGCCGCGATGGTCATCCTCGCCGTCGTCGCCCTCGCCGCCGAGGGCCTGCTGACCTTCGCCGAGCGGCGCATCTTCCGCTGGAAACCGGCCGGTTCGGAGAGCTGACCCACCGGCTCCGGCAGCCGGGCGCCCCGGCCCGGACCACCGGCCGGCCCGCCGCAGGACCAGCCCCCCCACACCCTCACCCGCACCGCCCTCTCACAAGGACGTGAACCGCCATGCGCAAGACCGCCAGACACGCCTCCCTGGCCGCCGCCGGCCTGCTCGCCCTGTCCTCGCTCACCGCCTGCGCCGACGACGCGGCCGGTTCCGCGGCCGGCTCCGGCGGAGGCGGCGGCAAGGGCGAGAGCGTCAAGATCATGGTCGGCGGCCTCGACAAGGTCATCTACATGCCCGCGATGCTCACCCAGCGCCTCGGCTACTTCCAGGACGAGGGCCTGAACGTCCAGCTCATGTCCGAGCCCGCCGGGGTCCAGGCCGAGACCGCGCTCGTCGCCGGCCAGGTGCAGGGCGCGGTCGGCTTCTACGACCACACCCTCGACCTCCAGGTGAAGGGCAAGTCGGTCGAGTCGGTCGTCCAGTTCTCGCGCGCCCCGGGCGAGGTGGAGGTCGTGTCCGCCAAGGCCGCGGGCGACGTCACCTCGCCCAAGGACTTCAAGGGCCGCAAGCTGGGTGTGACCGGGCTCGGGTCCTCGACCGACTTCCTCACCAAGTACCTGGCGGTCAAGAACGGGGTGGACGTCAGCGAGTTCACGCCGGTCGCGGTGGGCGCGGGACCGACGTTCATCGCGGCGCTCCAGCAGGGCTCGATCGACGGCGGCATGACCACCGACCCGACCGTAGCGACGATCCTCGACAAGAAGGCCGGCAAGATCCTGCTCGACATGCGTACCCCCGAGGGTTCGCAGCAGGCGCTGGGCGGGCCGTACCCGTCGTCAAGTCTGTACATGCAGACGGACTGGGTGAAGGGACACAAGGCGACCGTTCAGAAGTTGGTCAACGCATTCGTCAAGACGCTCAAGTGGATGTCCACCCACAGCGCCGACGAGATAGCCGCCAAGATGCCCGCCGACTACTCCCAGGGCGACAAGGCGCTCTACACCCAGTCCGTGAAGAGCACCCTGCCGATGTTCACCGACGACGGTGTGATGCCGGAGAACGGCCCCGAGACCGTGGAGAAGGTGCTCAAGGCGTTCAACCCCAACATCAAGAACGCGAACGTCGACCTGAGCAAGACGTACACGACCGAGTTCGCCAAGGCGGCCAAGTAGTACGGCGGACGGTCAAGGCAATCAACTGTTGCGTGCCGTGGGTTCGGGCTCCCGTCCGGACCCGGGCTCCAGCTCCGGCTCGCCCAGCGCCTCCGGCAGCACCACCGTGAACTCCGCACCGCCCCCGCCCGCGGTGTCCACGGTCGCGCTGCCGCCCTGGCGTTCGGCGAGTCGGCGCACCAGCGACAGCCCGAGACCCCGCTTGCCGTGCACGGGCGCCCGCTTGGTGGACCACCCCTCGGTGAAGACCAACTCCCGCTGGTCCACCGGCACTCCGGGCCCGGTGTCCCGTACCCGGAGCACGACGGTACGGCCCTCGACGCGCAACTCGACCTCCACGCGCGCGTGCGGAGTGCCCGCGACCGCGTCCAGGGCGTTGTCCACCAGGTTGCCGACGACCGTGACCAGCCCTCGCGGATCGATCAGCCGGTCCGGGAGCCTGCTGCGTTCCGACACCCACAGGGCGACCCCGCGCTCGGCCGCCACCGTCGCCTTGCCGACCAGCAGGGCGGCCAGCAACGGGTCCTGGACCTTTTCGGTGACCTGTTCGGCGGTGACCCGGTGATCCCCGACCACCTCCCCGACGAACTCCGCCGCGTCGTCGTACATCTCCAGTTCCAGCAGCCCGAGCAGGGTGTGCATCCGGTTGGCGTGCTCGTGGTCCTGGGCGCGCAGGGCGTCGATCAGCCCGCGCGTGGAGTCGAGTTCGCGTCCCAGCTGCTCCAGCTCGGTGCGGTCGCGCAGGGTGGCCACCGCACCGCCGTCGTCGGTGGGCATCCGGTTGGCGACCAGCACCCGCCGGCCGCGCACCGTCAGCAGATCGGTGCCGGTCACCCGCCCGGCGAGCACATCGGTCGTACGACCCTCGCCGAGCGCCTCGTCGGGGGCGCGGCCCATGGCCTCGTCGCCGATGCCCAGCAGCCGCCGCGCCTCGTCGTTGAGCAGTCGGATCCGCCCGCCCCGGTCCAGGGCGACCACGCCCTCACGGATGCCGTGCAGCATCGCCTCGCGCTCCGCGAGCAGCGCCGAGATGTCGGAGAAGGCGAGGTCCCGGGTCTGCCGCTGCACCCGGCGCGCGATCAGCCAGGCGGCCAGCGCGCCCACCGCGAGGGCGCCGCCGGCGTAGGCGAGCAACCCGGGGATGACACCGATCAGCCGGGCGCGCACGCTGTCGTAGGCGATGCCGACCGAGACCGCCCCGATCAGGCGGTGGTGGGCGTCGTACAGCGGTACCTTGCCGCGCGCGGAGCGTCCCAGGGTGCCCCGGTCGATCTCCATGACCTCCTTGCCCGCGAGGGCGCCGGAGGGGCTCGTGGACACTGTGCGGCCGATCTGCGACGTGGTCGGATGCGACCAGCGCACCCAGTGCCGGTCCAGGACCACGATGTACTCGGCGTGCGTGGCGCGCCGGATCCGCTCGGCCTCCTGCTGCACCGGGCCGTCCTTGGTCGGCGGCGTGGTCAGCAGGCCCTGGGCGATCTGCGGGTCCTGGGCCGTGGTCTCGGCGATGGCCAGCGCGCGGCGCATCGCCTCGTGGTCCAGCTGTTTGCTCAGCGGCGCGAGGAACAGGCCGGTCACCAGCACCGCGACGCCCGCGGCGATCGTCACCTGCATGAGCAGCACCTGGGAGAACACCCGCCGTGGCATACCGAGGCGCAGACGGCGTGCGGAGGGAGTCGGACTCATGGGGGACGACAGTACGGGGTGCGCCCGCCGCGCGGTTCAGCTCGCCAGCGCCGTCGGGCGCAGCTCACGCACCGCGACGACGGTCATACGCGCCGGTGTGCCGAGCACCGCGGCGCCGCAGCTCTCCGGCCGCGGTGGCAGCGACGCGCCGCGCGCCACGGTGACCCGCCAGCGGCGGCCGTCGGCATGGGCGACGGTCACCGCCCAGCGCGGCGCCGCGCCGTCGGTCCGTACGACGCCCAGCACGCCCGCCCGGTACTCGCCCGCCGCCTCGCGCACCGCCAGCTCGGCCGCCTGACCGGGGCGTTCGAAGGCGGAGCAGCCGCGGCACCCGGCGACGGCGACCCGGCCCTTCCGGACGCCGTCCAGGGCCTTCTTGAGGGTGCGCGCGTCGGCGCGGCCGTAGACGTAGCCGTACGGCAGCACGAGCACGGTCGGCGCGAAACGATGTCCACCCAGATGAGTGACCTCCCAGACCCCGTCTTCCCCGGACGCGGCGAGTTCGCTGGCGAGCGGTCGGCCCAGCAGGGCGCAGCAGCGGTCGCGCTTGCCGTTGGTGCACACGAGCGCGAGCGGATCGCCGGTGTGCGGGCGCCCGTCGAGTGCCGCGTCGAAGGAGCGGTGGTCGCCCGCGCCGAGGGCGCCGAGGTCCAGATCGAGGAGGTGCCGGGGATCGCGGGTGGTGGCCGCGCGCAACCAGCCGCGGCCCGGCACGGTGTGGGCGGCGTAGACCTGGCGGATCTCGCCGGTGCCGGGGTCCGCGTGGCGGCCGGGGCGCCGGATGAGCGCCACGCGTACGCCGGTGTCCGACGCGGCCGCCTCCAGGGCGCGGCCGACCGCCGGGTCCAGATGGCTCGAAGTGAGCGCTTTGGCGCCCCACGGGCCCGGCTGTTCCAGCAGCAGCCATGTCGTCGCCGTGGCCGCCGTCGCCGAAACGGGCTCGTCGAGGCTCAGGGAGACGGACGCGCACCTACTCACAGAGGTGAGCCTAACCTGACTCAGGCCAGGGCGACTTCCGGCCGCGGGCTGTGCCCGTTCACGGCGGAGCGGTGGCCTCCCGGAGGGGGCGTGGCTCCCGGTGGGTGCCGCGCGGGGACTCAGTCGGCCTCCGGGAGGGGCTGCGGCGGGCGCGGGCCGACGTAGTGGCCGACGGGGCGCATCCGCAGCGGGCGTTCGCCGTACTCCTCCAGGGCGTGCGCGATCCAGCCCGCGGTACGGGCGACGGCGAAGATCGTCTCGCCGGCGGTGGCGGGCATGCCGAAGGAGGAGGTGAACACCGCGAGCGCCAGGTCGACATTGGCGTGCAGCGGGGTGTGCCGGGCGGTCGTGGCGACGATGTCGCGGGCGGCGAGCAGGGCGGGTTCGGCGCGGGGGAGCTGCTCCAGCAGGCCGAACAGGACCTGTGCGCGGGGGTCCTCGCCGGTGTAGAGGCGGTGGCCGAGCCCGGGGACGCGGCGCCCGGCGCGCAGTTCGTCGGCGATCACCGGGCCCGCGTTGCCCAGTTCGAGCACATCCAGCAGCATCCGGTGGGCCAGCCCGCTGCTGGCGCCGTGCAGCGGGCCCTCCAGGACGCCGAGACCGGCCGAGACGGTCGCGTAGGCGTGCGCCCGCGCGGAGGCGGCGACCCGGACCGCGAGCGTGGAGGCGGCCAGGTCGTGATCGGCGAGCAGGGCCAGGGCGGCGTCCAGTACGCGCACGGCGTCCTCGTCCACCGGGCGGCCGGTCAGCCGGGACCACAGGCGGTGGGCGAGCGGCGCGTCGTCCCCGGGGATGTGTGCGACCGGTGGCAGGGCGTCGACGAGCGTGGGGATGAGCACGCGCGCCGTGTTCAGGACGGCCTCTTCGGACAGGTCGAAACGCAGCGGGTCCTCGGCCGCCGCGGCGATCGTCGCGACCCGCAGCCGGTCGATGGGGGAGGTGTGCTCGGGCAGCGCCTGCACGGCCCGGCGGGCGGCGCGCACGGTCGCCTCGGGCGCGGTGAAGGCCGTACCGGGGACGAGCCGGCCGGTCCACAGCCACTCCGCGACCTCCTCGTAGGAGTGCCGGGCGGCCAGTTCGGTGGCATCGACGCCCCGGTAGTAGTACCGGTCGGCCTCGATCAGGGTGATCCGGGTGCGCACCGAGAGATCGCCGCCGGAACCCGGGATCCCGGCGCTCTCACGGCGGTTGCGCCGGGCCAGGTCCTCCACGTCGCGCGCCTCGAACGTGCTGGCGCGGCCGCCGGGCTCGCGTTTGCTGCTCAGCAGGCCGCGGCTGACATACGCGTAGACCGTCTCGGGCTTCACACCGAGCAGTTCGGCGGTCTCCTTGGTGGTCAGCCTTCGCCCCGGGCGGTTGGGGGCGGGTTCGTGATCGCGCATGAGGGTCACCGTAGCGGTCTCTGCACATCTTGATGGCCAACTTTCCTTGCATTGATTTAATCAATATTGACAGTAGAAACGTCAAGAGTGGACAGTCGGATCAAGCTGAGAGAGGACAATCATGGCCATCAATAGGACCGCAACACCCCTCGTCGACGTCCCCCGCGGGCTCGCAGGCGTCGTCGTCACCGAGACGGAGATCGGCGACGTACGGGGGCTGGAGGGCTTCTACCACTACCGGCAGTACTCGGCCGTCGACCTCGCCGGCACCCGCCGCTTCGAGGACGTCTGGCACCTGCTCATGCACGGCGCCCTGCCCGACGCCGAGCGTGGTGCCGCCTTCGCCGCCGAGACCGCGGCGCTGCGGCGGCTGCCCGAGGAGGTCCGGGCGAGCCTGCCCGCGATCGCCGCCGCGAGCCGCGTCTCCGGCCCGCTGGCCGGACTGCGCAGCGGGCTGTCCCTGCTGGGCGCGGCGCGGGGATTCCGGCCGCTGTACGACCTGGACGCCGACCGGCGCCGCGCCGAGGCGCTCGCCGCCTGCGCCGCCGTACCCACGCTGCTCACCGCGCTGTACCGGCTGGGGCAGGGGCTTGAGCCCGTGGAGCCGCGGGAGGACCTGCCGTACGCCGCCAACTACCTGTACATGTTGACCGGTTCGGTACCCGATCCACGTCGAGCGCGGGCGGTCGAGCAATACTTGATCTCCACCATTGATCACGGATTCAATGCATCAACCTTTACAGCCCGGGTCATCGCGTCCACCGGGGCCGACGCGGCGGCCTGTCTGACCGGTGCCGTGGGCGCGCTGTCCGGCCCGCTGCACGGAGGGGCGCCCAGCCGGGCCCTGGACACCCTGGACGCGATCGGCACGCCCGACCGTGTCGATGCCTGGATCCGGGAACGGGTGCTGGCCGGCGAGCGGATCATGGGCTTTGGACACGCCGTCTACCGCACGGAGGACCCGCGTTCGCGGATGCTCCGGGAGATCGCCCTCGGCTTCGGCGGCCCCCGGGTGGAGTTCGCGGTGGAGGTCGAACGCCGGGTCGAGGCCGTCCTCGCCGAGCTGAAGCCGGGCCGTGAACTCCACACCAACGTCGAGTTCTACGCCGGTGTGGTCATGGAACTGTGCGGCCTGCCCCGGGAGATGTTCACCCCGACCTTCGCGGCGGGCCGGGTGGTGGGCTGGAGCGCCAACATCCTGGAACAGGCGGCCGACTCGAAGATCATCCGCCCGGCAGCGCGATACGTGGGGCCGGAACCGGCGGTGGAGGTGCCCACCGTGTGACGGGCCGACGGCCTGACCAGGTCGACCGGGCCCGAGCCCGTCGCCCCCCTCACGGCTTCGCCCGCCCCCACGGCTTCGGCCGCTTTCATGGCTCGCCCGGCCCGGGACCGCCGACCGCCCTCGCAGTCCCCCGCCCCGGCTCGGCGCCCTGCTGCCCCGGTTTCGAAGGCCTCGCGCAGGCGGCGTCGAAGGCCTCCCGCGCTCGCCCCGAGACCTCGAAGCCTCGCCCGAGGCCTCGACGCCCTGCCCGAGACCCCGATGTCCTGCCCGAGGACTCCGCCGCCCCCGGTCTTGGGACTCTTGCGTCCAGGCTGGGGCCTGCCGCCCGGCTCAGTGAGCCCTCCGCCTGTTTCCGGGGTCAGGAGGCATCCCTCCGCCTCGGAAGCTTTCGACCAGCTCTCCCCAGGGCGTCCGCGCTTCGCCCCCGAACCCTTTTATCCTGGTCCGCAGCCCGGTCACAGGAGAAAGGTCGCCCCTTGGGGAACAACTCGGCGCACGAGACGGACGGCGGTCGTCGTCCCCAGCAGCAGATTCCGGTCGTCGTCCTGGCCGGGTTTCTCGGATCGGGGAAGACCACGCTCCTCAATCACCTGCTGCACCGCAGCGCGGGCAGCAGGATCGGGGCGATCGTCAATGACTTCGGCGCCATAGAGATCGACGCGCTGGCCGTCGCGGGCGCCCTCGGCGACTCCACCGTCTCCCTCGGCAACGGCTGCCTGTGCTGCGCCGTGGACGCCGGTGAACTCGACGTCTACCTGGGCAAGCTCGCCGCACCCGAGACCGGTGTCGATGTGATCGTCATCGAGGCCAGCGGACTCGCCGAACCCCAGGAACTGGTGCGGATGGTGCTCGCCAGCGAGCATCCCGGCATCGTCTACGGCGGTCTGGTCGAGGTCGTGGACGCCGCCGAGTTCGACGACACGCGCGCGCGGCACCCCGAGATCGACCGGCATCTCGCCCTCGCCGACCTGGTCGTCGTCAACAAGCTGGACCGGGCCGCGGACCCCGAACGGGTGCTCGCTCTGGTGGGGTCGCTGACCGACGGGGCCGCCGTCGTGCCCGCCACCTACGGGCGCATCGACCCGGAGTTCCTCTTCGACTGCCGGCCGAGCGAGGAACGCATCGGCCAGCTGTCCTTCGACGACCTGCACGACCATGGCGACGGCCGGGGCGACGACCACGGCACGGACGGCCTCGGCGGCAGCGGCCACGCCGGGCATCTGCACACCGGCTACGACAGCCTGTCCTTCGTCTCCGACGTCCCCCTGGACCCGCGCCGCCTGATGCGGTTCCTGGACAGCAGGCCCG
Source organism: Streptomyces sp. NPDC093018 (assembly GCF_040684035.1). Lineage (NCBI taxonomy): Bacteria > Bacillati > Actinomycetota > Actinomycetes > Kitasatosporales > Streptomycetaceae > Streptomyces > Streptomyces sp. NPDC093018. The sequence continues at coordinate 47,498 of NZ_JBFBFF010000019.1, read as the reverse complement.
AGGGGCTGTACCGGATCAAGGGACATGTCGACCTCGGCCCCAACGACCCCCGCAACCGGTACACCATGCACGCCGTCGGCCGGTTCCTGCGCTTCTACCCCGAGTCCTGGGCGCCCGCCGACGAACGCCGCACCCAACTGGTGCTGATCGGCTCCGGCATCGACACCGAGGCGCTCGGCAGCGAACTGAAGGGCTGCGAGAGCGACGCCCCGCACGCCGACGAGCACGGCATGTGGGGCGTCCTGCGCTACGTACAGGGCTCCGAGGACGAACCCGACCCGGAGCCCTGCGGCGGCTAGCAGCCGCCCTACAGCGGCTGACTAGAAGACCGGCCCCGCGACCACCGACACCGTCTTCGGCAGCGAGGTGCCCGAGCCGTCCCGGCGCGGGTCGGGCTCCGGCAGCTCGGCCGGGGTGCCGTTCTTCTGCGCCGCGCGCGCGGGCACCGGGCCCGTCCAGGCCAGTGCCAGACAGTCCTCGCCCTTCAGGAACCGCTGGCAGCGCACGCCACCGGTGGCCCGGCCCTTGCGCGGGTACTGGTCGAACGGCGTCAGCTTGGCCGTCGTCTGCACCGAGTCGTCCAGGGTGCCGCGCGAGCCGGCCACCGTGAAGACCACCGCGTCGGCGGCCGGGTCGACCGCCGTGAAGCAGATGACCTTCGCGCCCTCGGTGAGCTTGATGCCCGCCATACCGCCCGCCGGGCGGCCCTGCGGACGCACGATCGAGGACTGGAAGCGCAGCAGTTGCGCGTCGTCCGTGATGAAGACCAGGTCCTCCTCGCCGGTGCGCAGCTCCACCGCGCCGACGATCCGGTCGCCCTCCTTGAGCGTGATGACCTCCAACTCGTCCTTGTTGGACGGGTAGTCGGGCACCACGCGCTTGACCACACCCTGCTCGGTGCCGAGCGCGAGACCGGGGGAGGACTCGTCCAGCGTGGTCAGGCAGACCACGCTCTCGTCGTCCTCCAGGGACACGAACTCCGTGAGCGGCGCGCCCCCGGAGAGGTTCGGCGCGCCCGTCGCCTCGGGTAGCTGCGGCAGGTCGACCACGTTGATCCGCAGCAGCCGGCCCGTCGAGGTCACCGCGCCGATCTCACCGCGCGCCGTCGCCGGCACCGCCGAGATGATCACGTCGTGCTTGACCCGCTTGCCGCCCGCCTGGCCGGGGAACGGCTCGGCGGTCGCCGTACGCGCCAGCAGCCCCGTGGAGGACAGCAGCACCCGGCACGGGTCGTCGGCCACCTGGAGCGGCACGACCGCCGCCGGGGCGCCGCCGGCCTCCAGCAGGACGGTGCGCCGGTCGGTGCCGAACTTCTTGGCCACGGCGGCCAGTTCGGCCGAGACCAGCTTGCGCAGCTCCTGGTCGGAGTCCAGGATCCGGGTCAGCTCCGCGATCTCCTCGGTGAGCTTGGCCTTCTCCGCCTCCAGCTCGATGCGGTCGTACTTGGTGAGCCGGCGCAGCGGCGTGTCGAGGATGTACTGCGTCTGCACCTCGCTCAGCGAGAAGCGCCCCATCAGGCGCTCCTTGGCCTGCGCGGAGTTGTCGCTGGACCGGATCAGCCGGATGACCTCGTCGATGTCGACCAGGGCGGTCAGCAGACCCTCGACCAGGTGCAGCCGGTCGCTCTTCTTGCCACGGCGGAACTCGCTGCGCCGGCGCACCACGTTGAAGCGGTGGTCGAGGTAGACCTCGAGGAGTTCCTTCAGGCCCAGGGTGAGCGGCTGGCCGTCCACCAGGGCCACGTTGTTGATGCCGAAGGACTCCTCCATCGGCGTCAGCTTGTAGAGCTGCTCCAGGATGGCCTCGGGCACGAAGCCGTTCTTGATCTCGATGACCAGGCGCAGTCCGTGCTCGCGGTCGGTGAGGTCCTTGACGTCGGCGATGCCCTGGATCTTCTTCGCGTTGACCAGGTCCTTGATCTTCGCGATGACCTTCTCCGGGCCCACCGTGAACGGCAGTTCGGTGACCACCAGGCCCTTGCGGCGGGCGGTCACGGGCTCGACCGAGACCGTCGCACGCATCTTGAAGGTGCCGCGGCCGGTCGCGTACGCGTCCCGGATGCCGTCCAGGCCGACGATCCGGCCACCGGTGGGCAGGTCCGGGCCGGGGACGTGCTTCATCAGCGCGTCCAGGTCCGCGTTCGGGTTCCTGACCAGATGGCGGGCGGCGGCCACGACCTCGCGCAGATTGTGCGGCGGCATGTTGGTCGCCATCCCGACCGCGATGCCCGAGGAGCCGTTGACCAGGAGGTTCGGGAAGGCGGCGGGCAGGGCCACCGGCTCCTGCTCCTGGCCGTCGTAGTTCGGCGTGAAGTCGACCGTGTCCTCGTCGATGGACTCGGTCATCAGGCTGGTGGCCTCGGCCATCCGGCACTCGGTGTACCGCATGGCGGCCGGCGGGTCGTCGTTGCCCAGCGAGCCGAAGTTGCCGTGGCCGTCGACCAGCGGCAGCCGCATGGAGAAGGGCTGGGCCATGCGCACCAGGGCGTCGTAGATCGACGCGTCGCCGTGCGGGTGGAGCTTGCCCATGACCTCGCCCACGACACGCGCGCACTTCACATAGCCGCGTTCGGGGCGCACGCCCATCTCGTTCATCTGATAGACGATCCGGCGGTGCACCGGCTTGAGGCCGTCACGGGCGTCCGGCAGGGCGCGCGAGTAGATGACCGAGTACGCGTACTCGAGGTAGGAGCCACGCATCTCGTCCACGACGTCGATGTCGAGGATCTTCTCCTCGTACGAATCGTCGGGCGGCGGGGTCTTCGTGCTGCGGCGGGCCATCGCTGCCGGCTCCTCCTGATCTGATCGCTCGCCTTCGGGGCGCGCACCCTTCGGCTCGCTCATGCTGAAGCGTCTGACGGATCTGTCGCGGACCATTGTGGACCGGGGCACTGACAACCCGGACCGGCGCCCCGGACGATCACCGTGATCCGGGTGCGAGGCAGGCTACGCGATCCGCTGTCGGCGTACGTGCCGCGGGAACTTCGCCGAGGCCTCGCACGCTTTGCATACAGTGGCAGGAACGGCAGGAAAAACGCGGTTTTCACAACCGCCTCCGCTCGCGAAGGGACGTACATGCCCATGGGTCACACGACCACAGCCGAGGCAGGCTCCGGGGGCCTGACAGCGACCGAGCACCGCTTGGCCAACGGTCTGCGCGTGGTGCTCTCCGAGGACCACCTGACCCCGGTGGCGGCGGTCTGCCTCTGGTACGACGTCGGCTCCCGCCACGAGGTCAAGGGGCGCACCGGCCTGGCCCACCTCTTCGAGCACCTGATGTTCCAGGGTTCCGGACAGGTCAAGGGCAACGGCCACTTCGAGCTGGTGCAGGGCGCAGGCGGTTCGCTCAACGGCACCACCAGCTTCGAGCGCACCAACTACTTCGAGACCATGCCCGCCCACCAGCTGGAGCTCGCGCTCTGGCTGGAGGCCGACCGCATGGGCTCGCTGCTGACCGCGCTGGACGACGAGTCCATGGAGAACCAGCGCGACGTCGTCAAGAACGAGCGCCGCCAGCGCTACGACAACGTCCCCTACGGCACCGCCTTCGAGAAGCTGACCGCCCTGTCGTACCCCGAGGGCCACCCCTACCACCACACGCCGATCGGCTCGATGGCGGACCTGGACGCGGCCACCCTGGAGGACGCCCGCCAGTTCTTCCGCACCTACTACGCGCCGAACAACGCGGTGCTCTCCGTGGTCGGCGACATCGACCCCGAGCAGACCCTCGCCTGGATCGAGAAGTACTTCGGCTCCATCCCGGGCCATGACGGCAAGTCCGCGCCCCGTGACGGCTCCCTGCCGGAGGTCATCGGCGAGCAGCTGCGCGAGGTCGTCGTCGAGGAGGTCCCGGCGCGCGCCCTGATGGCCGCCTACCGGCTGCCGCAGGACGGCACGCGCGACTGCGACGCGGCCGACCTCGCCCTGACCGTCCTCGGCGGCGGCGAGTCCTCCCGGCTGTACAACCGGCTGGTGCGGCGCGACCGTACGGCCGTCGCGGCCGGGTTCGGGCTGCTGCGGCTGGCCGGGGCGCCCTCCATGGGCTGGCTGGACGTGAAGACCTCGGGCGACGTCGAGGTGCCGGTCATCGAGACCGCCATCGACGAGGAGCTGGCCCGGTTCGCCGAGGAGGGCCCCACCGCGGAGGAGATGGAGCGCGCCCAGGCCCAGTTGGAGCGCGAGTGGCTGGACCGGCTCGGCACCGTCGCGGGCCGCGCCGACGAACTGTGCCGCTACGCCGTCCTGTTCGGCGACCCGCAGCTCGCCCTGAACGCCGTGCAGCGCATCCTGGAGGTCACCCCCGAGGAGGTCCGGGAGGTCGCCAAGGCCCGGCTGCGCCCCGACAACCGCGCCGTCCTGGTCTACGAGCCGAAGTCCCCGCAGGCCGTCGAGGACGCCGATGTGCCTCAGGACCCGGAGTCGGAGGCCACCGTAGAGGCCGGAAACGAGAACGAGGAGACGGCGAAGTGACCGAGCAGCTCGCCACCATGGACTTCCACCCGCAGCCGCAGGCCGGCGAGGCGAAGCCGTGGGCCTTCCCGGCCCCCGAGCGCGGCGCGCTCGACAACGGCCTGACCGTGCTGCGCTGCCACCGCCCCGGTCAGCAGGTCGTCGCCGTCGAGGTGCTCCTGGACGCCCCCCTGGACGCCGAGCCGGCCGGTCTGGACGGCGTCGCCACCATCATGGCGCGCGCCTTCTCCGAGGGCACCGACAAGCACTCCGCCGAGGAGTTCGCCGCCGAGCTGGAGCGCGCGGGCGCCACCCTGGACGCCCATGCCGACCACCCCGGCGTCCGGATCAGCCTGGAGGTCCCCGCCTCGCGCCTGGCCAAGGGGCTCGGCCTGGTCGCCGACGCGCTGCGGGCCCCCGCCTTCGCCGAGAGCGAGGTCGAGCGGCTGGTCCGCAACCGCCTGGACGAGATCCCGCACGAGCTGGCCAGCCCGGCCCGGCGCGCGGCCAAGGAGCTCTCCAAGGAGCTGTTCCCGGCGACCGCGCGCATGTCCCGGCCGCGCCAGGGCACCGAGGAGACCGTCGAGAAGATCGACGCGGCCGCCGTACGCGCCTTCTACGACCGCCATGTGCGCCCCGCCACCGCCACCGCGGTCGTGGTCGGCGACCTCACCGGCATCGACCTGGACGCGCTGCTCGGCGAGACCCTGGGCGCCTGGACCGGCACCCCGGGCGAGCCCCGCCCCGTGCCCGCGGTGACGGCCGACGACACCGGGCGCGTCGTCATCGTGGACCGGCCCGGCGCCGTCCAGACGCAGTTGCTCATCGGCCGGGTCGGCTCGGACCGGCACGACCGGGTGTGGCCCGCCCAGGTGCTCGGCACCTACTGCCTCGGCGGCACCCTCACCTCCCGCCTGGACCGCGTCCTGCGCGAGGAGAAGGGCTACACCTACGGTGTGCGCGCGTTCGGCCAGGTGCTCCGCTCCGGGCCCGACGGCAACGGCGCCTCCATGCTGGCCATCAGCGGCTCCGTGGACACCCCCAACACCGGCCCCGCGCTGGACGACCTGTGGAAGGTGCTGCGCACCCTCGCGGCGGAGGGCCTGACCGACGCCGAGCGGGACGTCGCCGTGCAGAACCTCGTCGGGGTCGCGCCGCTGAAGTACGAGACCGCGGCGGCCGTCGCGGGCACGCTCGCCGACCAGCTGGAGCAGCATCTGCCCGACGACTTCCAGGCGACGCTCTACCGGCAGTTGGCCGCGACGGGCACCGTGGAGGCCACCGCGGCGGTCGTCAACGCCTTCCCGGTGGACCGCCTGGTGACGGTCCTCGTGGGGGACGCGTCGGAGATCAAGGCGCCCGTGGAGGCGCTGGGCATCGGCCAGGTCACCGTGGTGGCGGCCGAGTAACCGCACACGCGGGCGGTCCCCTTACGGGTGGGGCCCTGACGGCCTACGGGTCGTCAGGGCCCCACTTTGTTCCACTCTCTCCTCAAGATGTCCGAATTGAGGCGGAGGTTGCCCGTCTGCCCTGTGGGATGCGCTACAAAAGCCGCGTTCTGTTTGAGGATTGAGAGCCGGTCCGCTTAGCGTCGTCCGGGTTGTCCGTCGGGCAGTGCGCCGCAGCCGCGGCACCGGACAGCCATCGCCGAGTCCCCGAGACGCGAGTCAGGGGAGCCGGGGACCCACACGTCCCTGGGGTGAATCGGGCGTCCGTGCGCGAGCGCGGGGCCCGTAGGAGACCTTCCTGCTCCGAACCCGTCAGCTAACCCGGTAGGCGAGAGGGAAGGAAAGGAACAGCCACACACATGGCGTTCATATGCGCCACCGGGAAGCACCGCAAGCCCGGCCGGGTCAAGCGCACCACCGCCCAGGCGGCCGGCGTCGCGGCCCTGACGACCACCGGTGTCATCGGCACCCTCGCCGCGTCCCCGGCGCTCGCCGCCGAGCACACCGTCGAGCAGACCGGCCTCACCCCGGTGCTCACCGCCAGCGACGACCTCGCCGAGCACATCGACGCCCAGGCCGTCGCCCAGCAGCGGATCGCCGAGCACGAGGCGGCCGAGAGGGCCGCCGCGGTGCGCGCCAAGGAGGCCCGTGCGGCCAAGGCCCGCGCCGCCCGCGAGGCCGAGCGCAAGCGGCTGAACGCCTTCGTCGCCCCGATCGCGCACTCCTACGTGTCCACCGGTTACAAGGCCAGCAGCTCTCTGTGGTCCTCCGGCTCCCACACCGGTATCGACTTCCACGCCATGACCGGCACCCCCGTGCACGCGGTCGGCGTCGGCACCGTCGTCTCCACCGGCTGGGGCGGGGCGTACGGCAACCAGATCGTGCTCCGCATGGCCGACGGCATGTACACCCAGTACGGCCATCTGTCGTCCATCGGTGTCACGGTGGGCCAGCAGGTCACCGCGGGCCAGCAGATCGGCCTGTCCGGCGCGACCGGCAACGTCACCGGCCCGCATCTGCACTTCGAGGCGCGCACCGGCCCCGACTACGGCTCCGACGTCGACCCCCTGGCCTACCTCCGCAGCCACGGCGTGAACGTCTGACCGACCCGTACGGCATCGAAAGCCCCGGCCCACCCGGCCGGGGCTTTCGCCATTCCCCGGCCGTTCTCGCCGTGCCCTGTCCAAAAAATATCCATGATTCGGGACTCGCCATCGGAAATTCCGGTGCGGTGGAATAGAGTCACGGAAAACACGCGCCCGTCGTCGGCGTCGTGTCGCGGGTATTAAGGCGGAGGTCGGTCATGCGTATTCCGGCGCGATCGGTGTGCACGGCGATCCGGGACGACATCGTCACCGGCGCCCTCGAACGCGGCGGCCGCCTCACCGAGGAGGTGCTCGCCCGCCGCTACGGCGTCTCCCGTGTCCCCGTGCGCGAGGCCCTGCGCACCCTGGAGGCGGAGGGCTTCGTGGTGACCCGGCGGCACGCGGGCGCCTGCGTCGCCGAGCCGACCGAGCAGGAGGCCGCCGACCTGCTGGAGATGCGCCTGCTGCTGGAGCCGCTCGGTGCCGCGCGCGCCGCCCGGCGCCGCACCGAGGCCCATCTGAAGGTGCTGCGCGGCCTGGTCCGGCTGGGCCAGGAGCGCGCCAGAAGGGGCGGCGGCGAGGATCTGCGCGCCCTGGACGGCTGGTTCCACGAGACGCTGGCCCAGTCCTGCGGCAGCCCCTCGCTGACCTCGACTCTTGTCCAACTGCGCCACAAGATCGCCTGGATGTACACGGTGGACACCCCGCCCGACGTCGTCGGCACCTGGGCGGAGCACGGCGCGATCGTGGACGCGGTGGCCCGCGGCGACGGCGAGCGCGCCCGCGCGGTGACCGCGCTGCACACCGAGCGGGCGACGGCGGCGCACCGGCTGCGGGTCCCCACAGCCGCGCCGCGCACTTCGCAACATGCCGTAAACATGTCCGGTGCGGGGAATTAACACCGGTGCCGTATACAAAGTGGGCGGGATATTCGACAGCCGTGTATTTCCGGATGCCCTGAATTTCCGTGAGCGGGTCATGGTGAATGCCGGCCGCGACCAATACGGTGGCGCGCCGAAAACGCGGAAACCGCGCCACCCACTGAGGATGGCGCGGCTTCTCGATATCCAGCGCGGACCGCCCCGGGTCCGCGCAGACGGACCCGGCTCCCGCTCAGACCGTCTCGGGCAGCTCTTCCAGGCCCTCGGCGACCAGCTTGGCCAGCCGGTCCAGGGCGACGTCCGCGCCCTCGGCCTCGGAGGCGAGCACGATCTCCTCGCCGCCCTGGGCGCCCAGGCCCAGAACGCCCAGCATGGAAGCCGCGTTGACCGGGGTGCCGCCGGCCTTGCAGATCGTCACCGGGATGCCTGCGGCCGTGGCGGCCCGGACGAAGATGGAGGCGGGGCGGGCGTGAAGACCCTCGGCCCAGCCGACGTTGACGCGGCGCTCAGCCATGTGTTGCTGCCCTTCACTGTTTCAGGGTTGTCTAGACCAGTGTTCCATATCGTGACGCATGCCAGAAGAGGGGCTGCGCACCCCCTCCGCCGTGCTCCACAGAGTGCCCCGCGCCGTTGTCGTACGCGAGCCGTACGCTGGGGCCCATGCGAACCTCGGCGGAACCGCAGAGCCGGTACGAGTACCCCGCGCACTGGGAGGCGGACGTGGTGCTGCGGGACGGAGGGACCGCCCGCATCCGGCCCATCACCGTCGACGACGCCGACCGCCTGGTCCACTTCTACGAGCAGGTCTCGGACGAGTCCAAGTACTACCGTTTCTTCGCCCCTTACCCCCGGCTCTCCGCCAAGGACGTCCACCGCTTCACGCACCACGACTTCGTGGACCGGGTGGGCCTCGCGGCCACCGTGGGCGGCGAGTTCATCGCGACCGTGCGCTACGACCGCATCGGGGCCGGCGGCGCGCCCGCGTCCGGGCCCTCCGACGAGGCGGAGGTCGCCTTCCTGGTGCAGGACGCCCACCAGGGCAGGGGGGTCGCCTCCGCCCTTCTTGAGCACATCGCGGCCGTCGCCCGGGAGCGGGGCATCCGCCGCTTCGCCGCCGAGGTGCTGCCCGCCAACAACAAGATGATCAAGGTGTTCACGGACGCCGGGTACACCCAGAAGCGCAGCTTCGAGGACGGCGTCGTACGCCTGGAACTGGACCTCGAACCCACCGACCGCGCCCTCGCCGTGCAGTACGCGCGCGAGCAGCGCGCCGAGGCACGCTCGGTGCAGCGGCTGCTCGCGCCCGGCTCCGTCGCGGTCATCGGCGTCGGCCGCGCACCCGGCGGGGTCGGCCGCAGCGTCCTCGCCAACATCCGCGACGCCGGGTACGAAGGCCCGCTGTACGCCGTGAACAAGGCGTTCCCCGAGGACCTGGCGGAGGTCGACGGGGTGGCCGCGTACCGCAGTGTGCGGGACGTCGACGGGCCCGTGGACCTCGCCGTCGTCGCCGTACCGGCCGAGTACGTGCCCGCGGTGGTCGCCGAGTGCGGGGAACACGGCGTCCAGGGGCTCGTCGTGCTCAGCGCCGGGTACGCCGAGAGCGGTCCTGAGGGCAGGGAGCGGCAGCGGGCACTGGTGCAGCAGGCGCGCGCGTACGGCATGCGGATCATCGGGCCCAACGCGTTCGGCGTCATCAACACCGCCGCGGACGTACGGCTGAACGCCTCCCTCGCCCCCGAGATGCCGCGCCCCGGCCGCATCGGCATGTTCGCCCAGTCCGGCGCCATCGGCATCGCGCTGCTGTCCCGGCTGCACCGGCGCGGCGGCGGGGTCACCGGCACCACCGGCGTCTCCACGTTCGTCTCCGCGGGCAACCGGGCGGACGTGTCCGGCAACGATGTCCTCCAGTACTGGTACGAGGACCCGGACACCGATGTCGTCCTCATGTACCTGGAGACCATCGGCAACCCGCGCAAGTTCACCCGGCTCGCCCGGCGGACGGCGGCGGCCAAGCCGCTGGTCGTGGTGCAGGGCACGGGCACGGCCCCGCAGGGACACGCGGTGCGCGCCACGCGGCTGCCGCACGCGACCGTCTCCGCGCTGCTGCGGCAGGCCGGGGTGATCCGGGTCGACACCATCACGGAGCTGGTCGACGCCGGGCTGCTGCTCGCCCGGCAGCCGCTGCCCGCCGGGCCCCGGGTCGCGATCCTCGGCAACTCCGAGTCGCTGGGCGTGCTGACGTACGACCGGTGCCTGGCCGAGGGCCTGCGGCCGGCGCGGCCGCTCGATCTGACGACCGGGGCCACACCGGAGGACTTCCACCGGGCGCTGAGCGCCGCGCTGGCCGACGACACGAACGACTCCGTCGTGGTGACGGCGATACCCGCGATCGGGGAGGCGTCGCCGGGGGACGCGGAGCTGGCGGAGGCCCTGCGCTCGGCTGCCGCCGGGGTGCCGGGGAAGCCGGTCCTGGTGGTGCATGTGGAGCTGGGCGGGCTGGCGGAGGCGCTGTCGGCGGCGGCGAGCACGGCACCGGCCGCGGTGCGGGCAGCCGGTGTCGAGAGGGCCCCCGGCACCGAGAGGGCGCTCGGTGCTGGTGGCGGTGCCCAGCCGTTCCGCCCTGCGGAACGTCTGTCCGGTCCCGCGGAACGTCCGCCCACCACGGAGGCGGACGGGGCGCCCGCCTCGGAAACCCCTCGCCTCATCCCCGCCTACCCCGCCGCCGAACGCGCCGTGCGCGCGCTCGCCGAAGCGGTTCGGTACGGACAGTGGCGGCGGGAGGCGGCCGAGCCCGGGAGGGTGCCGGAGTACGAGGACATCGACGAGAAGGGGGCCGCGTGGCTGATCGGGGAGCTGCTGGAGCGCGGGGAGGGGCTCACGATCTCGGACGCGCAGACCTGCGAGCTGCTCGCGAAGTACGGCATCCAGGTGCGCCGCGCGCTCCCCGCACCCACCCCCGACGACGCCGTGGCGGCCGCCCGCGCCCTGGGCTACCCGGTGGCCCTGAAGGCGACCGCCCCGCACCTGCGGCACCGCGCCGACCTGGGCGGCGTACGGCTCGACCTGGCGGACGAGGAGCAACTGCGCCGGGCGTACGCGGAGTTGAGCGAGCTGTTCGGCAAGCCGGAGGAGCTGCGCCCTGTGGTGCAGGGGATGGCGCCCCGGGGCGTCGACACCGTCGTACGGACCGTGATCGACCCGGCGGCCGGAGCCGTGCTGTCCTTCGGTCTCGCCGGCGCGGCCTCCCAGCTGCTGGACGACACGGCGCACCGGCTGATCCCGGTCACCGACCGGGAGGCGACCTCGCTGGTGCGCGCGATCCGCACCGCGCCCCTGCTGTTCGGCTGGCGCGGCTCCACCCCCGTCGACACCCCGGCCCTGGAGGAACTGCTGCTGCGGGTCTCCCGCCTGGTCGACGACCACCCCGAGGTGGTCGCCGTCACCCTGGAACCGGTCGTCGTGGCCCCGCACGGCGCGAACGTCCTCGGCGCCACCGTCCGCCTCGCGCCCCCGCCCGCCCGCGACGACCACGGCCCGCGCACCATGCCGGCCTACTGAAGCGGCGCCCCATGGAGATCGCCGGGCAGCGGCTCCCCGAGGGCAGCTGGTGGGACTGGGAGGTGACCGGCTGGGACGCCGGGGCGCTGCGGCTCGCCGCCGATCACGACCTCACGTACCACCACGTCCTGGAAGTGGTCTTCGTCGCACCCGCCCTGGTGTCCTGCCCGGCCGCCTTCCAGGATCCGGTCTTCCGCGCGCCCACCGCCGACGAGGCCGAGCGCCTGGTCCGCAGCCTCGGGGAGCGGCCGCCCGTCGTGGTCGCGTTCGAGGCGGACGCCGGTGGATCTGAACCCGTGTCCTGGCTGATCGCCGCCGAGCGGGTGGAGATCGGACACGGGCCGGTCCCGAGGAACCGGACACGGGCCGGTCCCGGGAGCACGCGGCCACCGGACCCGCGGACGCCCGGTTCCGGCGCCCCTGACACGCCGGGAGCCCCCGCCGGCGGCCCGCCCCGTTGGCCCGGAGTGCCCCTGTCCACGGACTAGGATGGACGCCATGGCCAAGACCAGTACGACGACCCAGGGGCTGCGAGCGGCGATCGAGCGCAGCGGCTACTACCCGGCCCTCGTGGCCGAGGCGGTGGAGGCTGCCGTGGGCGGCGAGCCCATCCGGTCGTACCTGGTCCACCAGGAGACCACGTTCGACCAGAACGAGGTGCGCCGCCATGTGACCGTCCTGGTCCTCACCGGCCACCGCTTCATCGTCAGCCACACCGACGAGCAGGCCGCCGACAGCACCTCCCCGACGCCGTACGCCACCACCTCCACCGAGTCGGTGAAGCTCGGCCGGATCTCGTCCGTGGTGGTCAGCCGGGTGGTCGCCAACCCTGAGCAGTACACCCCGGGCACCCTGCCCCGCGAGGTCGTGCTGACCATCGGCTGGGGCGCGGTCAGCCGGATCGACCTGGAGCCCGCCGCCTGCGGCGACCCCAACTGCGACGCCGACCACGGCTACACGGGCAACTCCACGGCCGACGACCTCAGCCTGCGCGTCAGCGAGGCAGGGGACGGTCCCGAGACGGTGCGCGAGGCGCTCGCCTTCGCGCAGGCCCTCTCCGAGGCGACCGCGGACCTCGACCGCTGATGTCCCAGCTCTCCGCCTGGGACCACCCGGAGCCCCTCGCCCTGGCCACCGCCCCGCTGCCCGAGTACGGCACCGGCTCCCTCGCCGACCTGCTCCCCACGCTCGCCGCCGGCATGGGCGTCCCCGGCATGACCGCCGCGATCACGGAGCTCGCCTCGGTCGACCGCGCCTGCGTCTTCCTGGTCGACGGCCTCGGCTGGGAGCAGCTGCGCGCCCACCCGGACGAGGCGCCCTTCCTCAACTCGCTGCTCGGCAGCTCGCGCGGCGGTACCGGGCGGCCGCTCACCGCGGGCTACCCGGCGACCACCGCGGCCTCCCTCGCCTCCGTCGGCACCGGCCTGCCCCCCGGCGCGCACGGCCTGCCCGGCTACACGGTCCGTGACCCGGCCACCGGCGCGCTGATGAACCAGCTCCGCTGGCAGCCGTACACCGACCCGCGCCGCTGGCAGCCGTACCCCACCGTCTTCCAGCTGGCCCATGACGCCGGGGTGCACGCCGCACAGGTCTCCTCGCCCACGTTTCAGCACACCCCGCTCACCAAGGTCGCGCTCAGCGGCGGCAGCTTCCACGGCAGGCTGTCCGGCGAGGAGCGGATGGACCTCGCGGCCGCGCAACTGGCCGCCGGGGACCGCTCGCTGGTGTACACGTACTACGCCGAACTCGACGGCGCGGGCCACCGCTACGGCGTCGCCTCCGACACCTGGCGCGGCCAGCTGATGTACGTCGACCGGCTCGCCCAGCGCCTCGCCGAGCAACTGCCCCCGCGCAGCGCGCTCTACGTCACCGCCGACCACGGCATGATCGACGTGCCGTTCGACGAGGAGCACCGCTTCGACTTCGACACGGACTGGGAACTGAGCGCCGGGGTCGCCCTGCTCGGCGGCGAGGGCCGGGCCCGCCATGTGTACGCGGTGCCGGGCGCCGCGAACGACGTACTCACCTGCTGGCGCGAGGTGCTCGGCGAGCAGTTCTGGGTGGCCTCGCGCGATGAGGCGATCAAGGCCGGCTGGTTCGGGCCGCACGTGGACGAACGGGTGTACGCCCGGCTCGGCGACGTGATCGCGGCCGCGTCCGACGACGTCCTGATCATCGCCTCCGAGCGGGAGCCCAAGGAGTCCGCGCTGGTGGGCAACCACGGTTCGATGACTCCCGTGGAGCAGCTGGTCCCGCTGCTCGAAGTACGCTCCTGACCGCTGCCCCGTCCGCTGTTCCCCCCCCTCGCCGAAAGGTGCTCAACTCCTCATGCCCGAGCTGGTGTTCTTCTCCGGAACGATGGACTGCGGGAAGTCGACGCTGGCTCTGCAGATCGAGCACAACCGCTCCGCGCGGGGCCTCGCCGGGATGATATTCACCCGTAACGACCGCGCGGGCGCGGGCAAGCTGTCCTCGCGCCTCGGTCTGGTCACCGACGCGGTGGAGGTCGCCGACGCCCAGGACCTCTATGTGTACATCGTGGACCACCTCTCGCAGGGCGGCCGGATCGACTATGTGATCGCGGACGAGGCGCAGTTCCTCGCGCCCGTGCAGATCGACCAGCTGGCCCGCGTGGTGGACGACCTCGGCGTGGACGTCTTCGCCTTCGGCATCACCACCGACTTCCGCTCGAAGCTCTTCCCCGGCTCCCAGCGGCTCGTGGAGCTGGCCGACCGCGTCGAGGTGCTCCAGGTGGAGGCGCTGTGCTGGTGCGGAGCCCGCGCCACGCACAACGCCCGTACGGTCGGCGGCGAGATGGTGGTCGAGGGCGCCCAGGTCGTCGTCGGGGACGTCAACCAGGCGGCGGGCGAGGTCGGTTACGAGGTGCTGTGCCGCCGCCACCACCGGCGCCGGATGACCGCCGCGACGGCCCGCGCGGCGGCCCTCTCCCCGGACGTGCTGCCCGTCTCGTCCTCCTGAGCCCACCGGGATCCCACCCGCTGCCCGCCGGTCGCGGTGCGCGGCCGGCGATAAGCCGTCAGCGCGGATCCTGGACCACCGAGAACACCGCGCCCTCCGGGTCCGCCACCGTGGCCATCCGCCCGTGCGGGCCGTCATGGGCCGGGCGGACGATCCGGCCGCCGAGCCCCGTCACCTGACGCAGCGTCTCCGCGGTGTCGGCCACCTCGAAATAGGTCCCCCAGTACGGCCCCTGGTCCCGGGGCAGCCCATGGCCCACACCGTGCAGCCCGGCCACCGGGCGCCCGTCGACGCACAGGGTCACATAGTCGAACCCCGCGGACACCACCGGCTCCGTCTCGTAACCGAACACGCTGGCGTAGAACTTGGCGACGCTCTCGGTCTCAAACGTGATCAGCTCGTTCCACGCGGGCGCGCCCGGTACCCCGGTGATCGCCGGGGCCAGATGCGCGGGCGCCTGCCAGATGCCGAACACCGCGCCCGAGGGATCCGCCGCGATGGCCAGCCGCCCGGCCTCGGCCGCGTCCAGCGGGCCGACCGCCACCGTGCCGCCGCACAGCCGTACCGCCTCCGCCGTGCGGTCCACGTCGTCCGAGGCGAGATAGGGCGTCCAGGCGATCGGCAGCCGGTTCTCCGGCGGCAGCTGGCCCATGCCGGCCACCTCGCGCCCGTCGAGCAACGCCCGCACATACGGGCCGAGCTGCTGCGGGCCCGGCCGGAACTCCCAGCCGAACAGCTCCCCGTAGAACTCCTCGGTGGCGGTGAGCCGGTGCGCCATCAGACTCACCCAGCAGGGTGTGCCGGGCGCGCGCAGCGCCTGCGGACCGGCCGACTCCCGTGCCTCGGTCATCGATCACTCTCTCCCCGGCCGCCTTGTGCGGCGGCCGTGTCGCTTCCGCTCCTCCGGCAGGTGTGTGCACGCCGCCGGCGCGTACGCCCGTAGGGGTGTGTCCGCATCCTCCACGGTCGCGCGGCCCTGGCGTGTCGCCGCGCCGCCGGTCCGGCGGTGTCTTCCGGAAGAATGCCTGGGCTGACGTCTTTCGCCGCTTCCTGACGATGTCCGACTGCTGTCCGACTGATGTCCGCCGGGCGTACGGCATGTGCCCGATCCCCTACGGTTCGTGATCGAGCCTGCCCGGCCGAGCAGAGTAGCGGGACCTGGACGCGGCGGCCACCCCTGGCGTATGCATGGCGCCATGACAGTCATCATCACCGCACCCGAACTCGCCGAGGCGCTCGCCGGCGAGGCGCCGCCGGTCCTGCTGGACGTGCGCTGGCAGTTGAGCCTGGCGAAGGCGGCGGGCGCCCCGCCCTTCGACGGCCGGGCCGAGCACGCGGCCGGGCACATCCCCGGCGCGGTCTTCGTCGACCTGGACCGGGAGTTGGCCGGGGCGCCGGGCGGGCGCGGCCGCCATCCGCTGCCGGACCTCGCGGAGTTCGGCGCCGCCATGCGCCGCGCGGGCGTGTCGGCGAGCCGTCCGGTCGTCGTGTACGACGGCGGGCAGGGCTGGGCCGCCGCCCGCACGTGGTGGATGCTGCACTGGACGGGTCACCCGGACGTGCGGGTCCTCGACGGCGGGTTGCCGTCCTGGACGGGGGAGTTGGCCACCGGGGCGCCCGTCCCGGACGCGGGCGACTTCGTGCCCGCGCCGGACGCGGCCGGCCTTCTGGACGCGGACGGAGCCGCCGAACTGGCCCGTACGGGTGTGCTGCTGGACGCCCGCGCGGGGGAGCGGTACCGGGGCGAGGTGGAGCCCGTGGACCGGGTCGGCGGGCACATCCCCGGCGCGGTCTCGGCGCCGACGACGGAGAACGTGGGCCCCGACGGCCGGTTCCTGCCCGCGGTCGAGCTGAAGGACCGCTTCAAGGCCCTCGGCGTCTCCTCCGACGCGCCGGTGGGCGTCTACTGCGGCTCGGGCGTGTCCGGCGCCCATGAGGTGCTGGCGCTCGCGGTGGCGGGCATCCCGGCGGCCCTGTACGTCGGTTCGTGGTCGGAGTGGTCCGCGGACCCGTCCCGGCCGGTGGCGGTGGGCGCCGACCCGCAGTAGCGGCCACGGCAGCGCCAAGAGGGGCGGAACACCTGGGTGTTCCGCCCCTCTTGGCGTCGTACGACGGTCTACTCCTGCTTCTTGCGCCGGGTGCCGAACACGATCTCGTCCCAGCTCGGGACGGCCGCGCGGCGGCCGGGGCGGACCCCGTCGGCCTCGGCCTGGCGGTCCGTGGCGCCGGTCAGCCGGTCGCGGTGGCTGCCGACCGAGCGGGGCATGAGGACGTCCGCGTAGGCCGAGCCGGCCGAGGCGGCGGGCGCCGGGGGCTCCTCCACGGCGGCTTCCTCGTCGGGCTCGTCCGGGGTCTCCGGGGTGCGCTCGGGCACCACCATGTCGCCGCGGAAGGAGGGCACCGCCTCCAACAGGCTGGTCAGCGAGTCCCGTTCGCCGGTCATCTCCTCGGCGGGCTCGGACGACTGCGCGGGCAGGCTCGGCCGCTCCCGCTCGGTCTGCCGGTCGAGGGCGCGGTCCATCGAACGCTCGCGCGGCAGCCGGGCGATGCGCGGGACGAACGGGAAGCTCGGCTCCGGTACGGCGAGATCGTCGGACTCGCCGATCAGCGAGCGCGCCTCGTCGTCCACGGCCTGGACCAGCCGCCGGGGCGGGTCGTACGTCCAGCTCGCCGAGTGCGGTTCACCGGCGACCCGGTAGACGAGCAGCACCTCCCAGGTGCCGTCGTCGCGGCGCCAGGAGTCCCACTGCACGGTGTCCTTCTCGGCGCCGCGCAGCAACAGCCGTTCCTGGACGGCCTCGCCGAGCAGCGGCCCCGAGTTCTCGCCGGGGCGGCGGACCGGGGTCTTGCGGGCGCGCTCGGCCATGAAGGCGCGTTCGGCCAGCACCGGACCCTCGAAGCGCCGCACCCGGTCGACGGGGATGCCCGCGAGCTGTGCGACCTCTTCCGCCGTGGCACCGGCTCGTATCCGCGCCTGGATGTCACGGGGGCGCAGATGGCTCTCGACCTCGATCTCGATCTGGCCGAGCCGTGGCCGGTCGCCGCGCACGGCGGCGCGCAGCCGCTCGTCGATCGGAAGCGTGTACTCCGTTGCGTCGGCAGCTTTCAGCACCAGCCGTGTGCCGTCATTCGAGACGGCCACGACACGCAGTTCGGGCATGGGGACCTCCCGGGTGGTGCCTGCCGACGTCACGTGCGTCGCTGCTTCCGCTAGTCGAGTGTGGCCTGCCCGGGTGCAGCCTGCCACAACCTTGCCGAGTTGCCCGGCGTGTCGGGCACGGGCCCTGGAACGCCGTTATGGCACGGTTACCAGTTCGCCACGCTAAGTGACAAAGTCCGTCACCCTGTGCAACTAGCCCCCTCCCGGCGGTCCTTGGTGGCCGCGGACACCCTGGTGGGAGGCCGGACCCAGGGCTCGCAACAGTACTCCATTCGGGCCACGTACGTGGATTGGCGCGCCGCCCAACTTCTGGCAAGGGGCGCGTCCGAGCCGTGCGCAACCGGTTTTGTGGATCATGAACGTGGCGAAGTTCACGCAATCCCCAGAAACGGAACTAATGGTTTCGCGCATACGTCCCTATCTCGTGCAGTCGGTACCTCGATGTCGATCAAGTACGGGAAAGGCAGGCAAGTTCCGGGTATGCGTGAAACACCCGATGCGGAGCGGAAGCGGATCGACCTGAACGTCCCGCAGGTGGCGGGCAGCGCCCTGGCGGCGGTCATCGCGGCGAAGCTGGCCTCCTCCTTCGGCGTGTACGGCACGATCCTCGGCGCCGGTCTCGTCAGCGTGATCGCCACCTGCGGCGGCACCCTCTTCCAGCACTTCTTCCGGCGCACCGGGGAGCAGCTGCGGGTCGCCAAGACGCCGGCCGAGGTCTTTCCGGCGCCGGGGCCGCCCGCCGAGGGCGAGTTCTCCGCGGGCACCGTCTACCGCGCGCGGGTCAAGAGCTGGCGGCGGCCGGTGATCGCGGCCGCTCTCGTGTTCGGGGTGACCATGGGCGGCATCACGACGTACGAACTGGCGTCCGGCAGCAGCTTCAGCGGCGGCTCCGGTACGACGGTCGGCGACGCGGTCGGCGGCCGGAAATCCACCGTCCACCGAACGGATGACCCCGGTCAGCTTCCCTCGCATGTCCCCTCGGGCGACGGCGCCTCGTCGGACGGCGGCGCCACCCCGGACACGGGGTCGGGCTCCGGCTCGGGCACGGGTTCCGGCTCGGGTTCCGGCTCCGAGAGCGGTACGACGGACTCCGCGACGCCCTCCCCGAGCGCCTCGCCGGACGGGCGGACGGACGGAGGCCGGGCCACGCCGGCCCCCACGCCCAGCGGTTCCGCCGACGCGCCTACGACCCCAGCATCCTCCGCAAGTAGTCGTTCCGGAACAGCCGATCCGGGTCGAGACGGTCCCGCAACGCCGTGAACTCGGCGAACCGCGGATACACCCGCGCGAAGTACTCCGCGTCCCGGGTGTGCACCTTGCCCCAGTGCGGCCGCCCCTCGTGCGCGGTGAAGATCCGCTCGGCGGCGGTGAAGTACGACTGGTACGGCGTGCCCCGGTACATATGGACGGCGATGTAGGCGCTGTCCCGGCCCGAGGCGGTGGACAGGGTGATGTCGTCGGCCGGGGCGGTGCGCACCTCCACCGGGAAGCTGATGCGCAGCCCCGAGCGCTCGACCATCGCCTTCAGCTCGCGCAGCGTCTCCACCAGGGCCGCGCGCGGAACGGCGTACTCCATCTCCACGAAGCGCACCCGGCGCGGCGAGGTGAAGACCTTGTAAGGGATGTCGGTGTACGTCCGCGCGGACAGCACCCTGCTGGAGATCCTCGCGATCCCCGGGATGCTCGCGGGCGCGGCCCGGCCGACCCACTGGGTCGCCTGGAAGAGGCCGTTGGAGAGGAACTCGTCCTCGAACCACCCGGCCAGCTGCCCGACGGGCTGCTCGGGGCCCGCGCTGCGGTTGTTGCGCTTGGTGTTGGTGTTCCCGGTGTGCGGGAACCAGTAGAACTCGAAGTGCTCGTTCTCCGCCCAGAGTTGATCGAACTCGGCGAGGACCCGGTCGAGGGACATCGGCTCCTCGCGCGCGGTCAGCAGGAACAGCGGTTCCACGGTGAAGGTGATCGCGGTGACGATGCCGAGCGCGCCGAGCCCGAGGCGGGCGGCGGCGAAGACCTCGGGGTTCTCGGTCGCGGAGCAGCTGAGCACCGAGCCGTCCGCCGTGACGAGTTCGAGGCCCTTGATCTGGGCGGCGATGGAGGCGGAGTCACGGCCCGTGCCATGGGTGCCGGTGCTGGTGGCTCCGGAGACCGTCTGCTCCATGATGTCGCCCATGTTGGTGAGCGACAGCCCCTCGCGCGCCAGCACCGTGTTGAGTCGCTTGAGCGGGGTGCCCGCCTCGACCGTGACCGTCATGGAGTCCCGGTCAATGTTGCGTATGCCCGTCAACAGTTGAGGACGTATCAACACGCCGTCGGTGGCGGCGATCGAGGTGAAGGAGTGCCCGGTGCCGACGGCCTTCACCGGCAGCCCGTCCTCCCGTGCCCGGCGCACCGCCTCGGCCAGTTCCTCCACCGAGACCGGAGCGACCTGCCGGGCGGGCCGGGCCGCGACGTTCCCGCCCCAGTTACGCCATGTGCTGTTCGCGCCGCTCGTCTTCCCGCTCGCTGTGCTGCTCAACGGTTCCTCCCCGACCCGCGGCCGGCCTGCGCAGCCGGCGGTACCCGAGGAAACCGACCACGACCGCGACGGCCCCGGAGAGCACCGGGACCCCGTACCCGGCACGCGCCCCGGCGGCGTCGATCACCGAACCGGCCAGCGAGGAGCCGAGCGCCACGCCGACCGCGAGGCCGGTGCTCACCCAGGTCATGCCCTCGGTGAGCTGCGCGCGAGGTACGTGCTCTTCGATGAGGGACATCGTCGTGATCATCGTCGGTGCGATGGACAGCCCCGCAACGAACAGCGCCACGGCCAGAAGCGGCAGGTTTCCGACCAGTAGGAGGGGGATCATACTCACGGCCATGGCGGCCACGCCCAGCAGCCAGCGGCGCTCCGCCGCCCCGGCCAGGCGCAGCAGCCCGAAGACCGCGCCCGCCGCACACGAGCCGGCCGCGTACAGGGCGAGCACCACGCTCGCGGCGCCCTTGTGGCCGCGTTCGTCGGCGAAGGCGACCGTGACCACGTCCACCGAGCCGAAGATCGCGCCGGTCGCCACGAAGGTCGCCACCAGCACCTGGAGACCCTTCGAACGCAGCGCGGTGCCGCCCCCGCCGTGCCGCTCGCGGGGGTGCGGCGCGGGTTCGGTGGCGCGCAGGGCGGTCAGCCAGCAGACCCCGGCCGCCAGGAAGACGGCGGCGAGCAGCGGGCCCGCCTCCGGGAACCAGACCGTGCACAGGCCGATGGAGATGATCGGCCCGAAGACGAAGCAGATCTCGTCCATGACCGACTCGAACGAGTAGGCGGTGTGCAGCTTGGGCGTGCCTCGGTACAGGGCGGCCCAGCGGGCCCGGATCATCGCGCCCAGGCTCGGCACCGCGCCGATCCCGGCGGCGCAGGCGAACAGCACCCAGTCCGGCCACCGGAAATGCGCGGCCAGCAGCAGCCCGGCGGCCGCGACGAGGGCCACCAGGGTCGCGGGCCGCAGCACCCGGCTCTGCCCGTGCCGGTCCACCAGCCGGGAGACCTGCGGTCCGAGCACCGCGGCGGACAGCGCGATGGTGGCCGACAGCGCGCCGGCGAGCCCGTAGCGCCCGGTGAGCTGGGAGATCATCGTGACCACGCCGATGCCCATCATGGACAGCGGCATCCGGCCGAGGAGCCCCGCGGCCGAGAAGGCCTTGGTGCCGGGCACGTCGAAGAGGGCTCTGTAGGGGCTGGGCACGTGGTCTCCGAGGCGGTTCCGGTAAGGCGCGAATGCGGTGGATACAGCTTACGAGTTAGGTGACCCTAAGTGCACACGATTTCGGCTGGGGAAATTTCGGCATAAACCCACCGGATCTCGACTCTTCATCCCGCGGTTGCCGGGCTGTCGGTACCGGGTGGCAGGATCGAGACATGCCAGACGCGCTCGATGCCACTCCCTACGACGCCCTGCTCCTGCTCTCCTTCGGCGGCCCCGAGGGCCCCGACGACGTGGTCCCGTTCCTGGAGAACGTCACACACGGGCGCGGCATCCCGAAAGAACGCCTGAAGGAAGTCGGGAAGCACTACTTCCGGTTCGGCGGGGTCAGCCCCATCAACGGCCAGAACCGCGCCCTCCTGGAGGCACTGCGCGAGGACTTCGCCGGGCACGGCCTGGACCTGCCGGTGTACTGGGGCAACCGCAACTGGGCGCCGTACCTGACCGACACCCTGCGCGAGATGGTCGCCGACGGGCGTCGCCGCATCCTGGTCCTCGCCACCAGCGCCTACGCCTCCTACTCGGGCTGCCGCCAGTACCGCGAGAACCTCGCCGACGCGCTGGCAGCCCTGGAGGCCGAGGGCCTGGAGCTCCCCGAGGTCGACAAGCTGCGGCACTACTTCAACCACCCCGGCTTCGTCGAACCGATGATCGACGGCGTGCTGCGCTCCCTCGCCGACCTCCCCGAGGACGTCCGCGACGGCGCCCACATCGCCTTCAGCACCCACTCCATCCCCACGGCCGCCGCCGACACCTCCGGCCCCGTGGCGGCCCACGGCGAGGGCGGCGCCTACGTCGAGGAACACCTGGACGTGGCCCAGCTGATCGCCGACGCCGTCCGCGAGCGCACCGGCGTGGACCACCCCTGGCGCCTCGTCTACCAGTCCCGCTCCGGCGCCCCGCACATCCCGTGGCTGGAGCCCGACATCTGCGACCACCTGGAGGAGCGGCACGCGGCCGGCGTCCCCGCGGTCGTCATGGCCCCCATCGGCTTCGTCTCCGACCACATGGAGGTCCTGTACGACCTCGACACCGAGGCCACCGAGAAGGCCGCGGAACTGGGCCTGCCGGTGCGCCGCTCGGCCACCGTGGGCGCCGACCCCCGGTTCGCGGCCGCCGTGCGCGAACTGATCCTGGAGCGCGCCGCCACCGAGCGCGGCCAGGACATCACCCCCTGCGCCCTGGGCACCCTGGGCGCGAGCCACAACGTCTGTCCCGTCGGCTGCTGCCCGTCCCGGGCGCCCCGCCCGGCCGCCGCGGGCGCCGACAGCCCCTACGCGTGAGGAGACCCGTGACCGAGGCCCTGCACCGGGACCTGCTGCGGCTGGCCCAGGAGGCCGCCCGCCGCGCCGGCGAGCTGCTGCGGGACGGCCGCCCGGCCGATCTCGCCGTGGCGCGGACCAAGTCCAGCCCGATCGACGTCGTCACCGAGATGGACATCGCGGCCGAGAAGCTGATCACCGATCTGATCGCCGGACAGCGCCCCGACGACGGCTTCCTCGGCGAGGAGGGCGCCTCCGCCGCCGGCACCAGCGGTGTGCGCTGGGTGATCGACCCGCTCGACGGCACCGTGAACTACCTCTACGGCCTGCCGACCTGGGCGGTGTCCATCGCCGCCGAGCAGGACGGCGAGACCGTCGCCGGGGTCGTCGCGGCCCCGATGCGCGGCGAGACGTACCACGCGGTACGCGGCGGCGGCGCCTGGGTCACCGGCGCGTGGGAGGGCGAACGGGCGCTCGCCTGCCGCCCCGCGCCCCCGCTGGACCAGGCGCTGGTCTCCACCGGCTTCAACTACGTCACCGAGGTGCGCACCCACCAGGCCGAGGTGGCCGCCCGGCTCATCCCGCTGGTCAGGGACATCCGGCGGGGCGGCTCCGCGGCCATCGACCTGTGCGACGTGGCCTGCGGCCGGCTCGACGGCTACTACGAGCGCGGACTGAACCCGTGGGACTACGCCGCGGGGGACCTCATCGCCCGGGAGGCGGGCGCGCTGACCGGTGGACGGCCCGCACAGCGCCTCTCACGGGAACTGACGCTGGCGGGTACCCCGGGCGTCTTCGAGCCGCTCCAGGGGCTGCTGGAGGACTTCGGGGCCTGGCACGACTGACGGCCTCCGGACGACCCGGCGAGATCGCCCCCGCACGACGCGAAGGGACCCCGGCGCTGGATTCGCCGGGGTCCCTTCGCGTGCCGGTGTCGCGCCGGTGCGCTCGGACGGGATCAGACGCGGGTCGCGCCGACCTCCACACCGTGTTCGGCGGCGAGGCGGCGCAGGTCGTCCAGCTCTGCCTGCTCCACCTCCACGAGGAAGTCGTCGCCCTCGTCGCGGGCCCGCGACAGGTCGGACTCGGTCGTCTTTATGCGCTGGAGAAGTCCTGCGGTGAAAGCGTCCATGCTGCGCCCCCTCGTCCAGGGTCGGTGGGTCGGTGGCACGGGGGTGTGCCGGGTGGGAAAGGACGATCACGTCTCCCGCAGGTGCCCGGCGCGCCCGGCCGGGCGCGGCTACGGTGCCGGACACCCGCGCCCGCTCTGCACAAGCGGATCGTGAGGTACCGCATGGTGCTGCGGCACATGCAGAGCGTGATCGCGGGGTGTAAAACCCGTCCTCCCCCCGCTCCCGTTCCCGGAAACCTCACCGGTGCAGAAAATCTCGTATTCCCGCCCGGGGCGCCCCTTCCTGCGGCCGGACCCCGCTTACAGCCGACTTATGGCCGAAAAGGGCAGGATGGAGGTCACACTCCACGAACACCCCTGCCCGCGCCGGCGCCCCGGAGCGCTACGCGGGTGGACACAGGAAGGACAAGGGACGTGCGCGTACTCGTCGTCGAGGACGAGCAGCTGCTCGCCGATGCGGTGGCCACCGGACTGCGCCGGGAGGCCATGGCCGTCGACGTCGTGTACGACGGTGCGGCCGCCCTGGAACGCATCGGCGTCAACGACTACGACGTGGTCGTCCTCGACCGCGACCTCCCGCTCGTGCACGGCGACGACGTCTGCCGCAGGATCGTCGAGCTGGGCATGCCCACCCGGGTGCTGATGCTCACGGCCTCCGGAGACGTCAGCGACCGGGTCGAGGGCCTGGAGATCGGTGCCGACGACTATCTGCCCAAGCCGTTCGCGTTCAGCGAGCTGATCGCCCGGGTGCGCGCCCTGGGCCGCCGCACCAGCGTGCCCCTGCCGCCGGTCCTGGAGCGGGCCGGCATCAAGCTCGACCCCAACCGTCGCGAAGTCTTCCGCGACGGCAAGGAGGTCCAGCTCGCGCCCAAGGAGTTCGCGGTCCTGGAGGTGCTGATGCGCAGCGAGGGCGCGGTCGTCTCGGCGGAACAGCTGCTGGAGAAGGCCTGGGACGAGAACACCGACCCGTTCACCAATGTGGTCCGGGTGACGGTCATGACCCTGCGCCGCAAACTCGGCGAGCCCCCCGTCATCGTCACCGTGCCCGGCTCCGGCTACCGGATCTGATCGACCATGGCCACCACCCCCGCGCCCCCGCAGGCGCCCCCGAAGCCCACCTGGGACCCCCGGCGCCCCCAGCCGCCCTTCCCCTGGCTGCGGCCCACGATCCGCATACGGCTCACGCTGCTGTACGGCGGCATGTTCCTGATCGCCGGCATCCTGCTGCTGTCGATCATCTACCTGCTCGCCGCACAGGCCATCAGCACCGGCAACCAGCCGCTGTTCAAGATCGTCAGCTTCCAGGAACTGAAGGTCTCCAGCGACAACTGCCCCGCGATCAACACCACCAGCCTGCCGCTGGCCGACTTCAACAACACGATCAGCCAGTGCGTGGACCACCAGCGCCAGGTCGCCCTGGACAACCTGCTCAGCCGCTCGCTGCTGGCCCTGCTGGGCCTCGCCGTGATCGCCTTCGCGTTCGGTTACGCGATGGCCGGCCGGGTGCTGTCCCCGCTCGGCCGGATCACCCGCACCGCCCGCGCGGTGGCCGGCTCCGACCTGTCCCGCCGGATCGAGCTGGACGGCCCGGACGACGAGCTCAAGGAGCTGGCGGACACCTTCGACGAGATGCTGGAGCGCCTCCAGCGGGCCTTCACCGCCCAGCAGCGCTTCGTCGGCAACGCCTCGCACGAACTGCGCACCCCGCTCGCGATCAACCGCACGCTCCTGGAGGTCCACCTCTCCGACCCGGGCGCGCCGGTGGAGCTCCAGCAGCTCGGCAAGACGCTGCTGGCCACCAATGAGCGCAGCGAGCAGCTGGTCGAGGGCCTGCTGCTGCTCGCCCGCAGCGACAACCAGATCGTGGAGCGCAAACCGGTCGACCTGGCCGAGGTGGCGGGCCAGGCCATCGACCAGGTGCGCTCCGAGGCGGAGGCCAAGGGCGTGGAGATCCGCGGCGAGCGCGCACCGGCCGTGGTGCAGGGAAACGGTGTGCTCCTGGAGCGCATCGCGCTGAACCTCGTACAGAACGCCGTGCGGTACAACGTGGCCGAGGGGGGATGGGTCGAGGTGGACACCGAGGTCCAGCACGGCCAGGCGGTGCTCACCGTCTCGAACACCGGTCCGGTGGTGCCGGCCTACGAGATCGACAATCTCTTCGAGCCCTTCAGACGGCTGCGCACCGAGCGCACGGGCAGCGACAAGGGCGTCGGCCTCGGCCTGTCCATCGTGCGGTCCGTGGCCAGGGCGCACGGCGGGCACATCACGGCGCTACCCCGCGAGGGCGGTGGCCTCGTGATGCGTGTGACACTTCCGCTGTGATCCACTGCCCATTCCGTCGACACACGCGGGAGATGTTCGCTTCACGCGGAATTTTCCAGGGGCTGAATGGGCTTCTGTTTGTGTGATCGATCACATGGGCGGATTTCCGGCCATGTACGGTCAGTGATCATGACAGAGGGCAGAAAGCCTGAAAAGTCCTGGTTTTCAGGGCTCTTGATCACGGGAAGTACACGATGAGGCGCCTTTGAGGTGCGGTATTCGAAGCGTGTACGGTCCTCACCGCCATCCAAGCCGATCACTCTTGAGGGATCGGGTTGGGTGTCGATTGAGTAACAGCCCTTGATGTGAGGCAAAATCTCCGCCTCAGGTCGGGCACAAGTCCGGCCTCTCACGCGTTACGTGCGCTGGAGACACCGCAGACACCCAGAGGGGGAGAGCGATATGGCAACCGACTACGACACTCCACGCAAGACAGACGATGACGTCGACTCGGACAGCTTGGAAGAGCTGAAGGCCCGGCGGAACGACAAGACCACCTCCGCGGTGGACGTCGACGAGTTCGAGGCCGCCGAAGGCCTGGAACTGCCCGGAGCAGACCTCTCGAACGAGGAACTGGCCGTCCGGGTGCTGCCGAAGCAGCAGGACGAGTTCACCTGCATGAGCTGCTTCCTGGTCCACCACCGCAGCCAGCTGGCCCGAGAGAAGAACGGTCAGCCCATCTGCCGCGACTGCGACTGAGGACGGGTCGGCCATGACTGGCTCGACCCCTCCCCGGAAGCGCCGCTTCTCCCTACGGAAAGCGGACCAAGGGCCGCCCGACGGCCCACTCGGCGCGCGTGACGACGAGCGTGGCTCCCCGGACCCGGGAGCCCCGCTCGAACCGACGGCGGACCGGGCCGACCACCCGGTGCCGAAGCGAGGACCCGTGCCCATCGCCAGGCGACAGGCACGGGTCATCGGTGGCAAAGCCCGGGTCATCGCCCGGGAAGGCGCCCGCAGGAGCGGTGACCGCGCTCGGGCGGGCCTGGCGTACCTCGCGGACCGTGTCATCGACATCGCCCCGCGGGTGCCCGTACGCGACCTCGCGACCCTGCGCAGGCAGTTCCCCGGTCTCGGACCCGAGGAACTGGCCGACAAGCTGGTGGCGGGCGCCGCGGCCGGGACCTCGACCATCGGGGCCGGGGTCGGTGCGGCGGCGATGCTGCCCGTACCGCCCGCCCTGCCGACCGAACTGGCCACGGAGATCACCGGGGTCGCGGCGGTCGAACTGAAACTCATCGCGGAACTGCACGAGGTCTACGGCCTCCGGCCGCCCGGCAACCTCAAGGTCCGCAGCACCGCGTATCTGTCCTCCTGGTCGGGGGAGCGCGGCATCGACGTGATGAAGCCGTCGACGTACGACGCGGCCCTCGGCGGCCGCATGAAGCGCGAACTGCGCCAGCAGATCATGAAGCGGATGGTGCGGGACATGCCCACACTGATGCCGTTCATGGTGGGCGCCGCGGTCGGGGCGGTCCTGAACCGCCGGGACACCAGAAGACTCGCGGCCCGTGTCCGCGCCGACCTGCGCAAGATCCAGGTGCCCTGGGAGGAGCTTGAGCAGCTGCCGCCCCTGGAACAGCCTGCGAAGCCCCTGAGACTGCGCGGTTTCCACAAGGGGCTCTGACCCGCCCCGAGACCCCCTGGGCCCTCCCCGGGCCCTCTCCGGCCCTCCTGGGCCCATTCGGGGGACTTCCCGAGGAGCCGGTTCCTAGCTCTCCGCCGCAGTGGGGGCGTTCGCCTTGCGCGCCGCCTCGATCGCCGCTGCCAGCTGCTCCGGCTCACGCGTCGACAGGTACAGGTACGGCGTCGGGTCCGCGGGGTCCGTGACGATCACCCGCAGCGCCCTCGGGATGTACGCGCGCAGCAGCAGGAACGCGCGGACATCGGCCTTGTGCGTGCGCCAGGCGCGGGCCTCCTCCGGCTCCAGCACCTCGGACTCGCCCAGCGCCGACACCGGGATCTTCGCCTCGCCCGCGATCAGCGAGTCGCCGACCACGCGGATGCGCGGAGAGCCGTACGAGCTGGCGACCACCGCGGCCGCGGCCGTACCGCCGACCAGGCCGCCCAGGATCGGCAGGGTGCCGAACGGGAACAGGATCAGGGCGAAGGAGACGCCCACGAGAAAGCTGATCAGCCACCACGAGCGGGGGGCGGTGAGGCGTTCTTCGTACGGGGTCGCGGAGTGCTGCATGGAGCCAAGCTTGGCACGGGATCCTGTATGGCCCGACGCGCGGGTAAGGTCTGCGCTCGTGAGTGGTAGTTCCGCAAGCCTTCAGCCCCCAGCCGACGCGGTGAAACCGGTACGGCACCCCGACGCGCCCGCACCCGGGGACCTTCTCGGCGCCCACTACGAACACTGTTTCGGCTGTGGCCCCGGGCAGCCCCACGGGCTGCACCTGGAGGCACGGGCCGGTGAGGGCGTCGCCCTGACCGCCGAGTTCACCGTCCAGCCCGCCCACCAGGGCGCTCCCGGCCTCGCGCACGGCGGGGTGCTGGCCACTGCCCTGGACGAGACCCTGGGCTCGCTGAACTGGCTGCTGCGGACCGTCGCCGTGACCGGACGCCTGGAGACCGACTACGTGCGCCCCGTTCCGGTCGGCACCACGCTCCATCTCGCGGCCGAGGTCACCGCCGTCGCCGGGCGGAAGATCTACTCCCGTGCCGTCGGCCGCCTCGACGGCCCCGAGGGGCCCGTCGCCGTCCGCGCCGACGCCCTCTTCGTCGAGGTGAAGGTCGACCACTTCATCGACCACGGCCGCCCGGAGGAGATCCAGGCCGCCATGAGCGACCCCGACCAGGTCCGCAGGGCCCGTGCCTTCGAGGTGAACCCGTGAGCCCCCAGGAGCCCGTGAACCCCGCCGGCCGCCCCCCGCTGGACGTGCGGATCCGGCGCGTGGATCCGGACGTACCGCTTCCGGCGTACGAGCACCCCGGGGACGCCGGCGCCGATCTGCGCACCACCGAGGCGTGCGAGCTGGCCCCCGGGGAGCGGGCCGTTCTGCCCACGGGAGTGTCGATCGCCCTCCCGGAGGGGTACGCGGCCTTCGTGCACCCACGTTCCGGTCTCGCCGCCCGCTGCGGTGTCGCCCTGGTGAATGCTCCAGGGACGGTTGATGCCGGGTACCGTGGGGAGATCAAGGTGATCGTGGTGAATCTCGACCCGCGCGAGAGCGTGCGGTTCGAGCGCTTCGACCGGATTGCCCAACTGGTCGTCCAGCAGGTCGAGAGGGTCCGCTTCCAGGAGGTCGCGGAGCTTCCCGGCTCGGCGCGGGCCGAAGGGGGCTTCGGGTCCACCGGTGGCCATGCCGCGGTGGGCGACGAGAGCGGCACAAGCGGTCGGTCCGCCGAGGGCGGCCCGACGGGTGGGAATCGATACGCTTCGGTCGTATCCGACCGGGAAGGACAGTGACGTGTTCGGACGTCGCAACAAGAAGGGTGCCGCCGAGGACGCGGCCGGCGAGGCCGAGCAGGTCGTCGACAGCGTCGAGACCGAGGCGGACGAGGAAGCGGAGGCCGAGCGCGAGCGCGTCCGGCTGGAGCCCGGCCCGCGGCCCGAGGGTCCGTGGGACAGCACCGAGGTGCACGACCCGGCCGAGGGCCGCGTGGATCTCGGCGGTCTGTTCGTGCCGGGCGTGGACGGCATGGAGCTGCGGGTCGAGGTCGCGGGTGACGCGATCGTGGCCGCCACCGTCGTCCTGAATGACAGCGCCGTCCAGCTCCAGGCCTTCGCCGCACCCAAGCGCGAGGGCATCTGGGGCGAGGTCCGCGAGGAGATCGGGGCCGGGATCACCCAGCAGGGCGGCATCATCGACGAGGTCGAGGGTCCGCTCGGCTGGGAGCTGCGGGCCCAGGTGCCGGTGCAGCTGCCGGACGGCACGGGCGGCTTCCAGGTGGTGCGGTTCGTCGGTGTCGACGGCCCCCGCTGGTTCCTGCGCGGTGTGATCTCCGGTCAGGGCGCGGTGCAGCCGCAGGCCGCCGGGCTCCTTGAGCAGATCTTCCGGGACACGGTCGTGGTCCGCGGCGAGGGCCCGATGGCGCCCCGCGACCCGATCGTCCTCAAGCTGCCGAACGACGCCCAGATGGTTCCCGAGGGGGTCCAGCAGGAGGAGGGTTCGCGGTTCTCCGGGGGCATGGGACAGCTGCAGCGGGGTCCGGAGATCACGGAAGTCCGCTGACGGCCACCAGCAGACGGGTCGCGCCTTCGCGAGGTGCGGCCCGTTTTTCGCGCCCGCGCACGGACCGGGAGCCCCCCGCCCATCAGGGTTCCGTCAAAGTGCTCTCGTACGCCCGCCCCCGTCCGGTTTGTCCCCATCGTTGGCCGTAAGGTCGACGCTGCGTAGGCAGGGGTGAGCGGAAGACAATGGAGCCATGGCACGCGGGAAGCTGCGGATTTATCTCGGGGCGGCGCCGGGGGTCGGGAAGACGTACGCGATGCTCGCCGAGGCGCATCGGCGCACCGAGCGCGGTACGGACTGTGTCGTGGCGTTCGTGGAGCACCATGAGCGGCCGCGCACCGAGGTGATGCTGCACGGCCTCGAACAGGTGCCCCGCAAGGAGCTGGAGTACCGCGGGGGCGTCTTCGGGGAGATGGACGTCGACGCCGTGCTGCGCAGGGCGCCCGCCATCGCCCTGGTGGACGAACTCGCCCACACCAACATCCCCGGCTCGCGCAACGCCAAGCGCTGGCAGGACGTCGAGGAACTGCTCGCCGCCGGGATCGACGTCATCTCGACCGTCAATATCCAGCACCTGGAATCACTCGGCGACGTGGTCGAGTCCATCACCGGGGTGCGCCAGCGCGAGACCGTCCCGGACGAGGTGGTACGGCGGGCCGGCCAGATCGAGCTGGTCGACATGTCCCCGGAGGCGCTGCGCCGCCGGATGGCGCACGGGAACATCTACCAGCCCGACAAGGTCGACGCGGCGCTGTCCAACTACTTCCGCCCCGGCAACCTCACCGCCCTGCGCGAACTGGCGCTGCTGTGGGTCGCCGACCGGGTGGACGAGTACCTGAACCAGTACCGCAGCGAGCACCGGGTCTCCAAGATCTGGGGTTCGCGGGAGCGGATCGTGGTCGGGCTGACCGGCGGGCCCGAGGGCCGTACGCTCATCCGCCGCGCCGCCCGGCTCGCCGAGAAGGGCGCCGGCGGCGAGGTGCTCGCCGTCTACATCGCCCGCAGCGACGGGCTGACCGCCGCCTCCCCGAAGGAACTCGCCGTCCAGCGCACCCTCGTGGAGGACCTCGGCGGCACCTTCCACCACGTGGTCGGCGACGACATACCGGCCGCGCTGCTGGACTTCGCACGCGGCGTCAACGCCACCCAGATCGTGCTCGGCTCCTCGCGCCGCAAGGCCTGGCAGTACGTCTTCGGACCCGGCGTCGGCGCCACCGTCGCCCGGGAGTCCGGCCCCGACCTCGACGTCCACATCGTCACCCACGAGGAGGTCGCCAAGGGCCGCGGACTGCCCGTGGCCCGCGGCGCCCGTCTCGGCCGCACCCGGATCCTCTCGGGCTGGGCCATGGGGGTCGCGGGCCCCGCCGTGCTCGCGCTGCTGCTGAACACCGTCGACATCGGCCTCGCCAACGACATGCTGCTGTTCCTGGCCGTCACGGTCGCGGCGGCCCTGGTCGGCGGCCTGCTGCCCGCCCTCGCCTCGGTGGCCTTCGGCTCTTTGCTTCTGAACTACTTCTACACACCGCCGCTGCACCGCTGGACCATCGCCGACCCGAAGAACATCGTCGCCATAGTGATCTTCTTCGGCGTGGCCGTGTCGGTCGCCTCCGTGGTGGACCTCGCCGCCCGCCGCACCCACCAGGCGGCCCGGCTGCGCGCCGAGTCCGAGATCCTGTCCTTCCTGGCCGGCAACGTGCTGCGCGGCGAGACCAGCCTGGAGGAGCTGCTGGAGCGGCTCCGGGAGACCTTCGCCATGGAGTCGGCGGCCCTGCTGGAGCGGCAGAGCGACGTCGAACCGTGGACCTGCGCGGGCCGCGCCGGCTTCGGGCCCGTCCTGGAGCGCCCCGAGGACGCCGACGTCGACATGCCCGTGGGCGACCACATGGCGCTCGCCCTGACCGGCCGGGTGCTGCCCGCCGAGGACCGCAGGGTGCTCGCCGCCTTCGGGGCCCAGGCCGCCGTCGTCCTCGACCGCAGGCGCCTCCAGGAGGAGGCCGACCAGGCCCGGACGCTCGCCGAGGGCAACCGCATCCGCACCGCCCTGCTGGCCGCCGTCAGCCACGATCTGCGCACCCCGCTGGCCGGGATCAAGGCCGCCGTCTCCTCGCTGCGCTCCGCCGACGTCGACTGGTCCGAGGAGGACCGCGCCGAGCTCCTGGAGGGCATCGAGGAGGGCGCCGACCGGCTCGACCATCTCGTCGGCAACCTCCTGGACATGTCCCGCCTCCAGACCGGCACCGTCACCCCGCTGATCCGCGAGATCGATGTGGACGAGGTTGTACCGATGGCGCTGGGCGGCGTCCCGGAGGACAGCGTCGACCTGGACGTGCCCGAGACCCTGCCGATGATCCTGGCCGACCCCGGGCTGCTGGAGCGCTCGGTGGCCAACCTGGTGGAGAACGCCGTCAAGTACAGCCCGGGAGGCCGGCGCGTCCTGGTCTCCGCCAGCGCCCTCGCCGACCGGGTGGAGGTCCGCGTGGTGGACCGCGGCCCCGGCGTGCCGGACGCGGCCAAGGACCGTATCTTCGAACCCTTCCAGCGCTACGGCGACGCCCCGCGCGGCGCGGGCGTCGGGCTCGGCCTCGCGGTCGCCCGGGGCTTCGCCGAGGCCATGGGCGGCACCCTGACCGCGGAGGACACGCCCGGCGGCGGCCTCACCATGGTCCTGAGCCTGCGCAGCATCCACGGGCGGCAACCGGCCACGGAGTCCCCCGAAACGGCGTCCACCCCCGCCCCGGCCCACGGTGGGCCGGGCAGCGCGGAACCAGAAAGGCAGACCCTATGCTGAGCCCGAGCGGGGACCGGACCCCCACGCGGGTCCTCGTGGTCGACGACGAGCCGCAGATCGTGCGCGCCCTCGTGATCAACCTCAAGGCACGCAAGTACGACGTCGACGCGGCCGCCGACGGCAGGACCGCCCTCGATCTCGCCGCCTCCCGCCACCCCGACGTGGTCGTCCTCGACCTGGGCCTGCCCGACATGGACGGCGTCGAGGTGATCAAGGGCCTGCGCGGCTGGACCCGGGTGCCGATCCTGGTGCTGTCCGCCCGCCACTCCTCCGACGAGAAGGTCGAGGCCCTGGACGCGGGCGCCGACGACTACGTCACCAAGCCCTTCGGCATGGACGAGCTGCTGGCCCGGCTGCGCGCCGCCGTCCGCCGCGCCGAGCCGGTCGGCGCGGGCGAGGACGACGTGACCACCGTGGAGACCGAGGGGTTCGCCGTCGACCTGGCGGCCAAGAAGGTGCACCGCGGCGGCCGCGACGTCCGGCTCACCCCCACGGAATGGCACCTCCTGGAGGTGCTGGTCCGCAACACGGGCCGCCTGGTCAGCCAGAAGCAGCTCCTCCAGGAGGTGTGGGGGCCCTCGTACGGGACGGAGACGAACTATCTGCGCGTCTACATGGCGCAGTTGCGCCGCAAGCTGGAGGCCGATCCCTCGCACCCGAAGCACTTCATCACGGAGCCCGGGATGGGGTACCGGTTCGAGAAGTGAGTTTCGACGGGCGAAAAGGCGCGTACCGGGGAAGTGTGAGCGGGGATACGGCGCTGTCGGCGGGCCCCGGTACGCTTCAGATATGAGTGCTGTTCCTCGTTCAGAAAAGCCGGCCGGCCGGTTCCGGCGCATGCTCGACCGGCTCTCCACGTCCCAGGAGGACCTGGAGTCCGAGGAGCTGCGCGAGGACGCCGAGACGGCCGGTTGTACGAAGATCGGCGACTGCCAGGACCGGCAGATCGTCACCGTAACTGGTACCTTGCGCACGGTCACCCTGCGTCCGCGCGCCGGAGTCCCGGCCCTGGAGGCCGAGCTGTTCGACGGCTCCGCGGCGCTGGACGTGGTGTGGCTCGGCAGGCGTTCCATCGTGGGCATAGAACCGGGGCGCAAGCTGATCGCATCGGGCCGGATCTCGCTGAGCCGAGGCCGCCGGGTGCTGTTCAACCCGAAGTACGAACTGCGACCCCTCGGACGGGAGTAGCCGGTGACGTCCCTCGACAAGCCGACCGAAGACACCGACCAGACCCCGCCCGGCGTGTCCGGCGAAGGCGACGCCCGTGCGGTGACGGAGGCGGCGCTGTTCGAGGCGTTCGGCGGCGTCCGCGGCATGGTCGAGACGGTCGTGCCGGGCCTGCTGTTCGTCGCGATCTTCACGGTCAACAAGGACCTGCACCTCTCGGCGATCGCCGCGCTGGCCGTCTCCCTGGTGCTGGTCGTGGTCCGGCTCGCCATGAAGGACACCGTCAAGCACGCCTTCAGCGGTGTGTTCGGCGTGGCCTTCGGTGTGGTGTTCGCCATGTTCACCGGCAATGCCAAGGACTTCTACCTCCCCGGCATGCTCTACACGCTGGGCCTGGCGCTTGCCTACATCGTGACCACCCTGTTCGGGGTGCCGCTGATCGGTGTCGTGCTGGGCCCGGTCTTCAAGGAGAACCTCTCCTGGCGCACCCGCAACCCGGGCCGCAAGAAGGCCTACGCGAAGTCGAGTTGGGCCTGGGGCCTGATCCTGCTCGCCAAGTGCGCGATCCTCTTCCCGCTGTACTGGTGGTCCGACACCACCCGGCTCGGCTGGGTCCTCGTCGCCCTGAAGATCCCGCCCTTCCTGCTGGCCGTCTGGCTCACCTGGGTCTTCCTCGCCAAGGCGCCCGCGCCGATCGACGTCTTCGCGGAGATGGAGGCCGAGGAACAGGCCGAGAAGGCGGAGAAGGAGCGCAAGGCCGCGCTGGCCGCGGAGGGCGGCGAGCCCGAGTCCATGCCGGGCCGCCATCGCAGGCAGGCGTGAGCTCCGTGCCGTAGACGGCCGATAGCTGTGCTGCGTGCCGTAGAGGACCGGCGGATGCGGCTCCGTGCCGTAGACGTCCGGCAGCAGTGCTCCGCGCCGTGGACGGTCGGCGGAATGTGCTCCGTCCCGTGGACGGCCGTTACGACGACGAAGGGCGCCCTTGTCACCAAGGGCGCCCTTCCGCGTGCTCGGGGCCTCAGGCCCGTCCGCTCCGGCCCGTCAGGCCTCTTCCCGCTTGCGCACCGACAGCAGCTCCTCCAGCTGCTCCTCCCGGGCCTGAGCCGCCACGAACAGCAGCTCGTCGCCCGGCTCCAGGGAGTCCTCCCGGGACGGCGTCAGCACCCGGGTGCCCCGGATGATGGTCACCAGCGAGGTGTCCTCGGGCC
The DNA here is from genome assembly GCF_040684035.1 of Streptomyces sp. NPDC093018. NCBI lineage: Bacteria > Bacillati > Actinomycetota > Actinomycetes > Kitasatosporales > Streptomycetaceae > Streptomyces > Streptomyces sp. NPDC093018. The sequence continues at coordinate 12,148 of NZ_JBFBFF010000019.1, read as the reverse complement.
AGCGCACGTCCCCGACCTGGGTGCCGGCCAGGGCCGACTCCTCGGGCAGCGTCAGCTCCACGAGGTTGGCGTCGCCATGGCTGAAGCGCAGCAGCCGTACCAGGTCGCCGACGCTCACCGCCTCCTCGACCAGGGCGGACATCAGACGCGGGGTGGAGACGGCCACGTCCACGCCCCACGCCTCGTTGAACAGCCACTCGTTCTTGGGGTTGTTGACCCGGGCGACGACACGCGGGACGCCGTACTCCGTCTTGGCGAGCAGCGACACCACCAGGTTGACCTTGTCGTCACCGGTGGCGGCGATCACCACGTTGCAGCGCTGGAGCGCCGCCTCGTCCAGGGACGTGATCTCGCAGGCGTCGGCCAGCAGCCACTCGGCCTGCGGCACCCGCTCCACCGAGATGGCGGTCGGGGCCTTGTCGATGAGCAGGACCTCGTGGCCGTTCTCCAGCAGCTCGCCCGCGATCGAGCGGCCCACGGCGCCGGCTCCGGCAATGGCGACCCTCATCAGTGACCGCCCTCTTCTTCCGGGCCCTCGGCGAACGCCGCCTCGACCGTGTCCACGTCGTCCGTCCGCATCATCACGTGCACAAGGTCGCCCTCCTGGAGCACCGTCTGGGAGGTGGGCAGGATCGCCTCGCCCAGCCGGGTCAGGAACGCCACCCGGACGCCCGTGTCCTCCTGCATCTTGCTGATCTTGTGGCCGACCCACTTCGGGGAGGCGTGCACCTCGGCGAGCTGCACCCCGCCGGTGGGGTCGCGCCACAGCGGCTCGGCCCCGGAGGGCAGCAGCCGGCGCAGCATCTGGTCGGCGGTCCAGCGGACCGTGGCCACGGTCGGGATGCCCAGGCGCTGGTAGACCTCGGCACGCCGGGGGTCGTAGATGCGGGCGGCCACGTTCTCCACGCCGAACATCTCGCGCGCGACCCGCGCGGAGATGATGTTGGAGTTGTCGCCGCTGGAGACGGCCGCGAAGGCGCCCGCCTCCTCGATCCCCGCCTCGCGCAGGGTGTCCTGGTCGAAGCCGACTCCGGTGACCCGGCGGCCTCCGAATCCCGGTCCCAGCCGACGGAAGGCGGTCGGGTCCTGGTCGATCACGGCGACCGTGTGCCCCTGTTGCTCCAGGGTCTGGGCGAGAGCGGAGCCTACTCGCCCGCAGCCCATGATGACGATGTGCACGACCGTCCTTCCGATGTCAAGAGTCGTTGGCTTGGCCTGAACAGGTTCTCAGACTGTCGCCCAAGCTACACACGCATCACCCTCACCGGGCACCCCCGTGCCCCGGTAGTGCCCGCGCACCGGGCTCAGAGAGGCTCTGACGGGCTCTGACGGCCTCATAGAGGCTCATCCGCTCGTCTGCGAGTGATGCTGCGCACGCTGCACGCGGTCAGGATTCCGAGGCCGGCCAGGGCGAGCACCGCCCCGATCAGCTCAGCGGTCGGCGGCATGGGGCCTCCAGGGTCGGCGACAGACGGGGTTTGCCATCTAGGCACGACCCGAGCCCGCGCCACGGAATCCGTACATCACTCCGCCGCCGAGTTCACCCATGGGGAAGATATTGCGGACAGGGTGGGCGGCTGCCAGTTCGAAGGCTTACGATCCTCTCTCGTGTCCAAACTGACCGACGTGCCCAAACGGATCCTGATCGGGCGCGCACTGCGCAGTGACCGGCTGGGGGAAACCCTCCTGCCCAAGCGCATCGCACTGCCCGTCTTCGCTTCCGACCCGCTGTCCTCCGTCGCCTACGCGCCGGGGGAGGTTCTGCTGGTCCTGTCCATCGCGGGCGTGTCGGCGTACCACTTCAGCCCCTGGATCGCCGTCGCGGTCGTCGTGCTGATGTTCACCGTGGTCGCCTCCTACCGCCAGAACGTGCACGCCTACCCGAGCGGCGGCGGCGACTACGAGGTGGCGACCACCAACCTCGGCCCCAAGGCCGGACTCACCGTCGCGAGCGCCCTGCTCGTGGACTACGTGCTGACGGTCGCGGTGTCCATCGCCTCCGGCATCGAGAACCTCGGCTCGGCCATCCCGTTCGTGGTCGAGCACAAGGTGCTCTGCGCGACGGTCGTGATCGTCCTGCTGACGCTGATGAACCTGCGCGGCGTCAAGGAGTCAGGCAAGCTCTTCGCGATCCCGACGTACGTGTTCGTCGGCGGCGTCTTCATCATGATCCTGTGGGGCGCGTTCCGCGGCCTGGTGCTCGGCGACACCATGCGGGCGCCGACCGCCGACTTCCACATCAGGGCCGAGCACCAGGGCCTCGCGGGCTTCGCGCTGGTCTTCCTGCTGCTGCGCGCCTTCTCCTCCGGCTGTGCCGCCCTGACCGGCGTCGAGGCCATCTCCAACGGCGTCCCGGCCTTCCGCAAGCCGAAGTCCAAGAACGCGGCGAGCACGCTCGCGGCGATGGGCCTGCTGGCCGTCACCATGTTCTGCGGCATCATCGCCCTGGCCGCGACGACCAAGGTGCGCATGGCCGAGAACCCGGCCACCGACCTGCTGCACAACGGCCACCCGATCGGCTCCGGCTACGTCCAGAACCCGGTGATCTCCCAGGTCGCCGAGGCGGTCTTCGGCAAGGGCAGCTTCCTGTTCGTGCTGCTTGCGGCCGCCACCGCGCTGGTGCTGTTCCTCGCGGCCAACACCGCGTACAACGGCTTCCCGCTGCTCGGCTCGATCCTCGCCCAGGACCGCTACCTGCCCCGCCAGCTGCACACCCGCGGCGACCGGCTCGCCTTCTCCAACGGCATCGTGCTGCTGGCCGGCGCCGCCGCGCTGCTGACCGTGATCTACGGCGCCGACTCCACGCGCCTGATCCAGCTCTACATCGTCGGCGTGTTCGTGTCCTTCACGCTGAGCCAGACCGGCATGGTCCGGCACTGGAACCGCCACCTGGCGGTCGAGAAGGACCAGGCCAAGCGGCGCCACATGATGCGCTCGCGGGCGATCAACACCTTCGGCGCCTTCCTCACCGGCCTGGTGCTGGTCGTCGTCCTGGTCACCAAGTTCACGCACGGCGCCTGGGTGGCCCTGCTGGGCATGTGCATCTTCTTCGCGACGATGACCGCGATCCGCAAGCACTACGACCGCGTCGCCGAGGAGATCGCCGCGCCCGAGGAGCCGGACGACGACCTGGTCCGCCCCTCCCGGGTGCACTCCGTGGTGCTGATCTCCAAGATCCACCGGCCGACCCTGCGGGCCCTGGCCTACGCCAAGCTGATGCGCTCCGACGGCCTGGAGGCGCTCACGGTCAACGTGGACCCGGCCGAGACCAAGGCGCTGCGCGAGGAGTGGGAGCGGCGCGGCATCGACGTACCGCTGAAGGTCCTCGACTCGCCGTACCGCGAGGTCACCCGGCCGGTGATCGAGTACGTCAAGGGCCTGCGCAAGGAGTCCCCGCGGGACGCGGTCTCCGTGATCATCCCCGAGTACGTGGTCGGCCACTGGTACGAGCACCTGCTGCACAACCAGAGCGCTCTGCGCCTCAAGGGCCGCCTGCTGTTCACGCCCGGTGTGATGGTCACCTCCGTGCCCTACCAGCTGGCCTCCTCCGAAGCGGCCAAGATGCGGGCCCGCAGGCGCCAGGAGTGGAGCGCGCCCGGCGCGGTCCGCCGCGGCCCGGCGGGGGAGCGGCCCAAGGAGTCGTCGGAGCCGTCGGGGTCGTCGGGGTCGTCCGCCAAGGACTGACGAGGCACCGCGGTACGGGACCGGGGCGGCGAGGCCGTAGACTGGTGGGCTGTTGTCGGTCCACCGGGCTGCGCTCGACCGCCCCGGACCCGTCTCCGCAGCTCGTCTGCTTCTTTGCCGTCCTCCGTCGCGAACCCGATCCTCTGGAGCCACCCACCATGCAGGCAGAACCGAACACGTCTCTGGTGGGCGAGGAGTACGAGGTCGAGATCGGCCCCGTCGCCCATGGCGGCCACTGCATCGCCCGTACCGCCGAGGGCCAGGTCCTCTTCGTCCGGCACGCGCTGCCCGGCGAGCGCGTGGTGGCGAAGGTGACCGAGGGCGAGGAGGGCGCCCGCTTCCTGCGCGCGGACGCCGTACGCATCCTGGAGGCGTCCAAGGACCGCATCGAGGCGCCCTGCCCCTTCGCCGGGCCCGGCCGCTGCGGCGGCTGCGACTGGCAGCACGCCAAGCCGGGCGCCCAGCGCCGGCTGAAGGCGGACGTGCTCGCCGAGCAGCTGCGGCGGCTCGCGGGCCTCACCCCCGAGGAGGCCGGCTGGGACGGCACGGTGGTCCCGGCCGACGGTGACAAGCTGCCCGCCGGCGAGGTGCCGCAGTGGCGCACCCGGGTGCAGTACGCGGTCGACGCGGAGGGCCACGCCGGTCTGCGCCGGCACCGCTCGCACGAGGTCGAGCGCATCGACCACTGCATGATCGCGGCGCCCGGCGTGTCGGAGCTGGGCATCGAGAAGCACGAGTGGGCCGGCATGGAGTCGGTCGAGGCGATCGCGGCGACGGGCTCCCAGGACCGCCAGGTGATCCTCACCCCGCGTCCGGGCGGCCGCCTGCCCCTGGTCGAGCTGGACAAGCCGGTCTCGGTGATGCGGGTCGACGAGAAGTCCGGGGGCGTGCACCGCGTCCACGGCCGCCCCTTCGTCCGCGAGCGAGCGGACGGCCGCACCCACCGGGTCGGTGCCGGCGGCTTCTGGCAGGTCCACCCGAAGGCGGCGGACACCCTCGTCACCGCGGTCATGCAGGGCCTGCTCCCGCGCAAGGGCGAGATGGCCCTCGACCTCTACTGCGGCGTCGGCCTCTTCGCCGGCGCCCTCGCCGACCGCCTCGGCGACAAGGGCGCGGTCCTCGGCATCGAGTCCGGCAAACGCGCGGTCGAGGACGCCCGCCACAACCTGGCCGACTTCCCCCGCGTCCGCATCGAACAGGGCAAGGTCGAATCCGTCCTCCCGCGCACGGGCATCACCGAGGTCGACCTGATCGTCCTCGACCCACCCCGCGCGGGCGCCGGCCGCGACACGGTCAAGCACCTCGCGTCCCTGCGGGCGCGACGCATCGCGTACGTGGCGTGCGATCCGGCGGCGCTGGCGCGGGATTTGGGGTACTTCGGGGAGAATGGGTATCGAGTGCGGATGTTGCGGGCGTTTGATTTGTTTCCGATGACGCATCATGTGGAGTGCGTGGCGATTCTGGAGCCGGCCGCGAAGGGCTCCTGAGCTGCGGTTTCGTTTGTGCGCACGGTGTGCGGTGTGGGCGGTACCGTGGGAGCCATCCGCCCGGTGACGACTTCTGTACCTTCCGCAGTGCGACATGGCACATGTGACGGCGACTGAGGCCCCCGCTGGGCAGGTGCTGATAGGGGCCTTGGCGGCCGTAGGAGGCGAGGGCCGCCCTACCTGCGCTGCTGCCGAAGCGGCAAGATTCTCAGCGCCATGGCTGTGCCGTCGGGTTGCAGGGAAAGAGGGCCAGTGCCTTCGTCTGCCGTGCAGGCGCCTTGTTGATTCCGCTCGTATGTCACGCGTCGGTATTCCTCTACTCGCCCCTCTTTGAGTAGCTCGTACAACTCGTTCGCCATCCCAGAGAAGGCTTCGACGCGCACAGATCCGAGCCGGAAGACGTGGTCTGTGCCGACGAACTTCGTGTCGCCTACATAGAGCTCGGCGTCATCGACGCTCGACGTAGCAGCGAACACAGGTACCTGGTAGTACTTCTGTCCTTGGCGTGCGGTGAGGTAGCGGGCTGTTCTCGGGCCGCCTCCGGCGAAGGCCGTCAGGCCGGCCGCCCCGGTCCGGGCGAGGAGTTGCCCGAACCACGCGACGTTTTCGGGGCCTACTTGAAATCCGTCGACTTTGTGCGCACGTCGCTCTCCACGGTTCGGTATCTGGATCGCATTGAGGTAAGGAATCCCCGGTTCATCCTTGATTTCATCGTCTGCGTGCCCGGACATTCCCGGTGTGCGGAGGGGGAGTTGAGTGTGGCCAGGTGACTCGATGACATTGACGACGATGCCGCCCTGGCCTAGGAGCTCAGTCGAGATCATGAGGCTGGCGGTGCTGTTCCAGTCTCCGATCTGCATTCCTTCGGTCAGCTCGGCGCCCTTGATCAATTGCTGGATTGTGGTGTGGCGTGTCTGGCCGCTGCGTTTGGTCGGCTTTTGGTGATTGCCACGGCAAGCCACGAACGTGATCTTCGAAGGTTCGCCCGGCTTCCACGCCTCCAGGATGTAGTCAGGCCGCGGACGGGCGGACTTGCTGCGTTGCGAGACGCTCGGGGCCCATCCGGCGCGCAGCACAATCCCGGTGTCCACCACCGAGATGATGTGGTCCGGATAACGCTGCTGCACGATGTGTTCGGCCGCCGCGAGGCCGAACCCGACAGCCAACTCACGCGCTTGCATGCCTTTGTACCAGCTCTCGGGTGTCCTGCCGCTTTCGGTGAGTTCCATGGACCGGGCCCGATTGACATCCAGGGCTTCGCAGAACTTCAGACTCAGCCAGTGTTCTGCAAGGCCGTGACCCGTCCCCTGACTTGACAGCATGTATCCGCGCGCCAGGGCGTGCAGAACTTTCCAAGGCGTCAGTTCCATGGTGATTACTGACTGCGCGCCGATGACGGGGTGGAGCGCGGGCTTCCGACGGAGCGTGCTCTGACCCTTTTCGCGCCGCCTCTTGTCGACGAGCGCCGCCGCCGACTCAACCTGGCCGACGAGCTCCTCGGTGGAGTGGAGACGAACGCTCGCCGGACGACGTAGCGAGTTGATTGTCTGTCGCGCGGTCCTTGCCATCCGTCCCCCATCGTGTCGTCCTGCGCTGGACGGAGTGGAACGTAGCTGCGGGGAGCCGGGCGCACGCAAGTAGGCATGGCATTCGAGCGAGCGAACTGGCTGGAACTGCACAGGTTCGCTGCATCTGCGCCGTACGTGCTTCTCGCGCGCCCCCTGCGTGACCAGATTTCTCCTGTTGCATGCCGTCGCCGCCCCATATCTTGATCTGTTCGTCTCGGACCAAGGGCGGACCGCGGCCCGTAACAGGTCGCGCCAGCAAGCCAGTTCACTCAAGGGGAAGACGTGGATGAGCACGTGGGACCTGCACGCCGTCGGGCGGTGGAGGTCTGTGCGCAGCAATGGTCCGATGCACTGATCGACTTCGGCCCCTACAACACTCTGCTGCATTTCAAAGACACGAAGCGGGCGACACTGGACGTCACTCATGCGGCGCCGCAGGCGCTGACATCGCTACTGAACGGCCGCGCAACCCGCCTGTCCAGCCTCTTCCCCGCCTCGGGCGATCACAAAACGGCGTGGGGACGAGCACGGGGTCTCCGTCGCAAGATGGTCGAGCTGGCGGAGGAACAAGGCATTGACGCCGGGCGCCTGGCACTCGGCATCGTGTGTGTCGAGCCCCCCGCAACGCGAGGCAGCCGACCGGTCACAGCGCTGCGTGCTCCCCTTCTCCTGCAGCCGATCACCATTGAACCGCGCACCGTGACAGAGAATGACTTCGTCCTCGCCGGGGTGGGTGAGGTCGAGGTCAATCCAGTTCTCCTCTACGCGTTGAGCCGTCAGTACGGGCTGGACGGTGATCTCGAGGCACTCACCGACAAGATCACGAACGCGATCGACGAGTGCGCTGATCTTGATGACCGTACGCGTTGCGCCTATGAGGTATTGCAGACCGCCTGCACACGGAGCGATCTCCAGGTGGAACTGGAAGAGCGCGTGGTGGCCGGCGTTTTCAGCTTCGACCGCCTTCCCATGGTCAACGACCTCGCCCAGTCGGTCGACTTGTTGGCGAGCCACCCGGTCGTCGCGGCCTTGGCCAAAGACAAGGAAGCCGAGCGTGCTCTACGCGCAGATGCTGTTCCCCGCGCACACTCCAGCGCGGATTCCGTCGCACCTGGGTCGGAATACCTGGTCCGGGACGCTGATGGCTCTCAGCAGAAAGCCATCACCGCCGCGCTGGCCGGCGCCCATCTGGTCATTGAGGGGCCACCCGGCACGGGCAAGAGCCAGACCATCGCCAACCTGATCGCTGCCTTCGCGGCGTTGGGTAAGAAGACGCTCTTCGTCGCCGAAAAGCGTGCCGCGATCGAAGCGGTGACCGACAATCTTGCCGAAGTCGACCTCGATGGACTTGTCTTCGACCTGCACGGCAACAAACTCAGCCGCCGCCAGACCGCGCAGCAGCTATATGAGGCCCTGGAACGCGCTGGACAGGAGCCCCCACCTCGCCCTGATGGTCTCCACCGGAACCTTGATGGTCATCGACAGCAGGCCCTGCAGCACGTTCAGGAGTTTCACCAGCCGCTGGCACCGTGGGAGATCAGTCCGTACCAACTGATCGCATGCCTCATGGCCAGCCCCTGTGACCGGCACACCCGACTGCGGTTACGCGGCAGCGACCTGCGCCGCTTCCACGGCGACCAGCAGCTCCAGACCGAGAAGGACCTGCGCGCCTTCGTGGCCAAGAGCGGTCTCCTGGTCCGGTGTGGCTCATCTCCCTGGTCTCGCCTGACAGTCTGCTCCGACAGCGAATTGCATTCCGTCGTCACCAGTCTCGACCAGCTCACCGGACGCGCTCTGACCAATGCGCGACGCACCGTCGAGAAGCTGGTGGACACCGCGGGGTTGCGGCGGGCCGACGATGTCCAAGGATGGCAGTCCCTCCTGACACTGTTGCACGACGTCACCAGTACCCTCAGTCGCTTCGAGGCGGCTGTCTTCGACTCCGACCTGAACGATATGGTCGCCGCGACCGCCGACCGTGCATGGCGCAGGGAGCATGTTGTCAAAGTTGGCTGGTGGCAACGCCGAAAACTGACAGCGAGAGCGCGAGGACTGGCCAAGGACGGTTGTCGTGCGCGCCACTTGCTGCATGCGGCCCTCACCGACGCTGCGGAGCAGAAAGCCCGGTGGCAGGAACGGGCCACCGCTGACGGCAGTAGGCCATGGGCCGTTCCCGGACTGTCGTCTGCGGCCGCGTCCTTCACGGAGGTGTGCAACCAGCTCGCCGCGATAGCACTGTGCGTGTGCTGGGACGGTTGGGATAACACCTCAACTGGGGAAGTGGACCGGTACATCCAGCGGCTTGACCAAGACCGCGAGACACTGTTGCGGATGCCCGAGCTCAACCAGCTCACCGATCGCCTGGAGTCGGCCGGGCTCGGCCACCTCCTGGATGAGCTCGCCGAAGTCGGCACCGACCCCGATGGCGCTGTCGGAACCCTGAACCACCTCTGGTGGGCCTCCGTTCTCGACGAGGCGCGCATGCAACGCCCCTATCTCCGCTCCTTCATCGGTACCGAGCACGACCACACGATCGAGCAGTTCCAACGTCTCGACCGCACCCATCGCGACCTCAACCCTGCTCGCGTCCGATACGAAGTCGCCACCTGGCTGAGAAAAGCACGCGATGCCCATGCCGACCAGAACACCCTCGTGCGCACCCAGGCACACCGCAAATCCCGGCACCTGGCCCTGCGCAGACTCGTCGAGATGGCGCCGGACGTCCTCATGGCCGCCAAACCGTGCTGGGCCATGTCGCCACTCGTCGTCAGTCGCGTCCTTCCCGCCACCCGCCTCTTCGACGTCGTCATCTTCGACGAAGCCAGCCAGGTCCTCCCGCACGACGCCATCACATCCATCATGCGCGCCCGACAGGTCATCGTCGCCGGCGACCCACACCAGCTCCCCCCGACGACCTTCTTCCAGAAGCTTCTCAGCGGCTCAGACGAGAACACCGATGACGAGGACTCCGGCGACGCCGCACCAGATGCCTTCGAGTCCCTCCTCGACATGCTGTGTACCCGTCTGCCCGTCCACACCCTCAAGTGGCATTACCGCAGTCGCGACGAACGCCTCATCGCCTTCGCGAACCATGCCATCTATGACGACACACTCGTCACCTTTCCAGGCACCGTCCAGGCGAGCCCCATTCGCCTGGACATCGTCGACGCCCAAGTCAGCCCTGGCCAATCCGGCTCCTCGGACGAAGAAGTACAGCGCGTCGTCGATCTCGCCCTGGCGCATGCCACCCACACATCGGCTCAGAGTCTCGGTGTCATCACCATGGGACAGCGTCACGCAGACCGGATCGACCTTGCTTTGAGGCAAGCTCTGCAGGACCGGCCGGACGTGCAGGACTACTTCAGCCCCGAAGCGGGCCCACGTCGGCGCTTCTTCGTCAAAAGCCTCGAACAAGTCCAAGGCGATGAACGTGACGCCATCATTCTCAGCATCGGCTATGGGAAGGCCGCAAGCGGGCGCCTGGCCATGAACTTCGGCCCGCTCAACAACGATGGGGGAGAACGGCGCCTCAATGTGGCCATCACTCGCGCCCGCCAGTCGATGATCGTCGTCTCTTCCTTCACCCACCACGACTTCGACCCGTCCAAGCTTCTGGCCACTCGGCATCGTGGCCCCGAAATGCTGCGCGGATTCCTGGAGTACGCCTCCCACGGCGGAGACCTCCAGCGCGCTGGTGGCGCACGTACCGACTGGAATCTCAACGGCTTCGAACAACAGATACTTGTGGCACTCGAATTGGCTCATGTTCCGGTCACACCGCAATGGGGCGTGTCCGGCTACCGCATCGATTTCGCGCTCGGTCACCGTGACCGCCCCGGACAGATGATGCTCGCCGTCGAAACGGACGGTGATCGCTATCACCGAGCTCCCAGCGCCCGCGACCGCGATCGACTGCGACAAGAACACTTGGAAAGACTCGGATGGCGCTTCCATCGCATCTGGGCGTCCAGTTGGTTCGCCGATCCGCATGCTGAAATCGAGAGGCTCCTTGACGCCTGGCGTGACGCCATGGAACGGGCCGACCGCACGCCTGCTCCCGATGCCGTCCACCGCCCACCGGCTCAGCCCGCAGTGACCGGCCGAGGCGCCCGTCCTGTCTTGCCACAAGGCGGACGCACCGGTGCCTACAGCGACTCAGATCTGCTCGCCCTGGCCAAGTGGCTTCTGAGCGACGGATTCCAACTCGATCGCGATACCCGCGTAGGCCAGGCCCTCACCGAACTCGGGTTCAAACGCCGCGGTCGCGTGATCGTCGAACGCCTCACCCGCGCCTTTGAACAGGCCCGGCACCCGGCAGACAAGGAACAGTGATGAAAACGCTTGACACTCTGACCCTCGAGCGCGTCGCTCGTCTCATCGTCGACATGGACGGTCCCTTTGAGCGCCGCGGCTACCAGCTCGAACAACTCCTGCAACGCGCAGCCTGGCCATCGACCCCCGAGTACGACGGCTCACCCCGCATCGTGTGGCTCACGGACGTCATGGTCGGCGCCACTGATCACGCTGCAGTCAGCAGGCTGCTCTGCCGCATCTGCGATCCGCTCGAATACGAGGATGGATCGTCCTCCGCCGACCTCATCCGCCAAGAACTGAACAGTTTTCTCGCTGCCGAGGGGCTGGCTGTCACCTACGTCGCCCGACGCCCCGTCCTGGGCGATATCAGCACGGACGGCGACAGCACGGTGTTCTCAGTCCCCGAGGACCTGGAAGAGCGAATCCGCCCCCTGGTCAGCAGCGAGGAGTTCCTGCGCCAACTCATGGCGAGGGTCACCGAAACACAGATCTGCGAGCAGCACGGCGCGTACGGCATGGCTCTCATCGGCATCGGGAGCTTCACAGAAGCTCTTCTCCTCGACGTGCTCACGCACAGAGACCCCAGCCTGCAACGGGGCATCCCTCAGGGCGAGAGGCGTGTTGCGCCTGAACGAGCCAGCTTCGCCCTGCTCCTGGACACAGCTCGTACGCGAGGCTGGATCCAGATGGACGCCCACGACTTCATGGCAATCGTCCGTGAGTACCGAAATTTCGTCCACCTCCGAAAACAACGCGAACGCGGCGTCATTCCGGACCGCGACACCGTCGGCATGTGCTGGGGGCCGGTTCTCGCGGTGCTCAACGATCTCGAGACCACCCGAGAACCCGCCGCCGCGTGATCGCCTCGACCCTAAAGGGTGTTGCACAAGGCCGTGATCAAGCAGCCTGAAGCGGGCAGCTGAGCTTGGCGGTCACGCGGCGAGGGCGAGGTTGTGCATGCGGGCCACGGCCTGGACCGCGTGGTGGAGGCCGTCGCCGCGCTGCCGGCAGTCGCGGAGGATCTTGTAGTTCTTCATCCGGGAGAAGACGTGCTCAACGCGTGCGCGGACTTTGCGGTGAGCGGCGTTGTCTTCT
>NZ_JBFBFF010000018.1:0-180497 GCF_040684035.1 Streptomyces sp. NPDC093018 | reverse complement strand
ACAGCACCAGGCCCGCACCAGTCACTACAAACGACGCGGACACATCCCCTGACCTTCGCCACCAGTCACAGCAAACACCGTTGCAGTACTAGGGCGCGTCCGTGCCTGGCCCTGTTTCAGGTGGTCAGGGGTTTCAGGTGGTCAGGGGTGGGCCCGGTTCGGGGTTGGGTACGGGTTCGGGGCCCGGCGGGATCGGGGAGGGTGACGGCTCCGGGGGGCCGGGCGCGGGTGGGGTCGGCAGCGGCCCGGGGCCCGGTGGCGGTGGGGTCGGCTGCGGACCCGGACCGGGTGGGGGTGGGGTTGGCTCGGGGCCGGGGCCGGGTTCCGGGGGTGGTACCGGGCTCGGGTAGGGGTCCGGTGGTGGGGGCGGCTCCGGGGTGGGCGGGGTGCCCGGTGGGGCGGGGTCTGGGTGCGGGTTCGTCATCGTGTCCTCCGCGCGGTCGTCGTTGTCACTGGACGTCGCCTCTGGACTACTCCCCCGCCTACCCGACCACCGCCGGGCCACTCACCCGAGTGGGCCGACCGGAGTTCAGGCGGTCACGGCCTGCGGGCTGCGCCGCTGGTCGGAACCCGGCACCGGCTCGGACGTGTCGGCACCGAGGGCCACGATCCGATTGTCGGCGTCGACATGCACGACCCGCGGCTTCAATTCCCGCGCCTCGGCGTCGTCGACCTGCGCGTAGCTGATGATGATCACCAGGTCCCCGGGGTGCACGAGATGCGCCGCCGCCCCATTGATCCCGACGACCCCGGACCCCCGCTCCCCCTCGATGACGTACGTCTCCAGCCGGGCGCCGTTCGTGATGTCCACGATGTGCACCAGCTCCCCGGGCAGCAGATCGGCCGCGTCGAGCAGGTCGGCATCGATCGTCACGGATCCCACGTAGTGCAGGTCGGCCTGGGTGACGGTGGCGCGATGGATCTTGGACTTGAACATGGTTCGCAGCATTTTGGACTCCTGAAAGACGGCTCCCCGCCTGCTTTCTGCAGGTCAGGGGCGCCCCTGACTGTACACGGGCACGTGTCGGACACGAAGCCCGCGAGGAACGTCAATTCGCTGAGAGGAAACGGGCTGCACGCCCGCGTTTCCGCGCGAACGAAGGCTGTTATAACGCCACCGAGCGAGCGCCTCTTCGGACAGCAGTATCGAAATGGGCGGGACTGACGCTGATCAGACACTGGCATACCTATCAACCCAAGCTGCATGCCATTTACACGGGCAAGGAGCAGATCTTGTCGTGGTGAATCCGGTCCATCAGCTTGTCATCACAGCTCCCCACCTCGTATCCGCACCAGTACGTGTAGTTCGGATGGCGCCGACGCCAAGCGTCCCGTTCCGCAGCGCCCACCAGCAGGATCACCGGGTTGTCGAAGTGGGCGTCACCGACTACCGCCGTCTGGAGCAGGTGGTGATCGTACGGGACGGGAGTACTCAAGGGACACGGGCCCCTCAAGATGTGGGTGAACCCTTACGGAGGCGGGCGGCGGACTCATGGATCCAGGTGGTGACGGGCCGTCGAATATCGGGAAATTCACCCAACAGGTGCTCGTATTCTAGCCATTTCTCCAGTACGTTCTCCACCATTCGTACAGCGACATCCCCGAGCCTGGCATCCGTGACGCCGAAACGATGGTCGAGGCGGCGTTCAAGACGTGTGAAGGAAGTTGCATTTACCGCTTCGAACCGCTTACTGCCGCCCAACTTGAGGCCAAGATCCTCGACCTCGTCGGACGGGGTATAGGGAATGGTGGACACCAGGTCGTAGACGGGTGACAGGCCTGGAGTGATCTGATCGCGGTAGATAAGTGACCAGTTCTTCAGGTGCGCGTCCCCGTTACCGACCACGACAGAGAAGGCAATCCGTCGGACCGCCTCCCGCAACGCTTCCACGTCATGGCCGCGATAGGCGAAGGAGGCAACCGTTTCGAAAGACGAGTTGTACTTGTCGATCGGGTAGACGTCCTTCACTTGGGCGAAGTCCTCGATGTGGATCCGCGCCCGGCCCTGCTGCGGAGAGCGGTCGAACCGCCGTACCGCATAGGCCCACTCCTCCCGGTTGGGCCACATGCGGTCGGGGATACCATCCAACTCGTCGCGGTGCACCAGGCGGACATCGGGCACATCCAGACCCACCTGCTTGGCAAGCGACATCATCGTGAATTCGTTACGCGGAACATGCGGATGGCGGTAGTCGGGGAATTTGACCAACCAGTCCCCCAGCTCCCCACCCACCGGTACCGTCAGGCGGTCACCTCGGTCCAGCAAGGAGAACTTCAAGGCAACACCAGCCAGAGAGAACCTCCAAGGGGACTCGCTTCCCCCAGCGCGTGCAGTTCCACCGGCCTTCCGCGCGATCCTGGCCTCACTCCATTCCCAGCCGTCATCGGGGCCGTCCGCAGGGAGCACCTGCACCGCTCCCGGCAGGTCGTGCCCAACCTGGGCGAGTAGTTCCATCTCGCGGTCCAGGGATACCCCCCGGTCTTGGGCGATCCACTCTCGCAGAGGGCCCTCTGGAAGGAGGTTGGAGAACCAACGGGGCAACCGCAAGGCAGCGGCATAGGACCCTGTCAAGTCTTCCTCGAAGCGCAAGCCGAGCACCGGCCGGGAGGGGTTCTCCACGTAGGACCGATTGAGAACGAAGCGCGTGTGGTCGCCCCGCTGGCAGAGCGTGCCCACCCGTACGCCGTGGAGGAGCACGGCGTGGAAAACCTCCGGCAGACGACCGGTCATGGCCATCCCTTCCGATGATGTGAATCCTGTACGGCTAACGCAGCTGGTCGTCGGAGAAGTCGATCTCCGGTTCGTTCTCCTCTTCGTCCTTGGCGTCAAAGTCCAGTCCGTCGAGGGACGGCGTGTCCTCGTAGTCCCATTCGGTCATCCGGGCAAGGAAGTCACCAAGGTGAGCACGAACGCGCATCTGGCGCGCTTCGAGGAAACCGGTCCGGTCTCCGCGCGCCAATGCGCTGAGGGCATCGTCATCGACGAGGTGCGAATCGATGGTTTCTCGCCAGGAGGTCTCATCGAGGTCGATACGGGGCTCCGTGAGCATCCGGAAAATCTCGGAGGGCAGATCCTCACCGAACGGCAGAAAGATCCGGTTGGCCGCCCACAGCCGTTTGTCCTTTTCGCCTGGCTCGTTAAGGCGGGGAAAGACATACGGAGTAGCGCCGACCGGCGTCTGCTCGTCACCGAGAACGCTGGAAAGGCTCTGGACGTCCGCAGGAGCTCCTGTGGCGAGGGAACGGGGTCGCAAGGACCACCATGCGCTGAGCACGATCTTCGTGGTGGCCTCATTCGTCCGAAAGCGGTCCGGGTTGGGGCGGGCGTATACAGCGCCCTTCATCGTTTCCAGGAGCGCTTGCAGGGACCCCTCTTCGTCACCGGGCTTGATCTTGTTGCTCAGAATACGGCTGAACTGAGTGAAGCTTCCCCTGAAGACTGACGGACCCGCGATCGACAGACGCCAGAAGAGGCGCCTCAACAAGCGTAGGCTGTTGGGCGTCGGTTCCGGGAAGTGCGCGAAGAACCGCGTGAGGACGACGAGCTGGGCCCGGTAGGGAAGCAGGGCGATGTGCGGTACCCCTGCAGTCTCGATCAAGAACATGACGGCGCGCACTAGCGCCTCCTCCGCCTCCCGATAGGCCGTCTGTTCGTCCTCCACGAACTCAAGCTCAGAGCGGCGGGACCCCGTACTGAACTCCGTCCGGATATCCCGCATGGGATCCGGGCCCCGCCGTGCTAGGAACGCCGCAAGGATCGTGTTGACGTCGATGGTTCCGAACAGCGTGCGGGAAGCCACATTGTCCGCGATGCGAGAGAAGTTCAGCCGACCTTCGAAGCCCTCCTCAGTACCAGAATTTAGGGCCGTAAAGATCTCTGCCCGGTTCAGCCGCCGACCGTAGTTGTTCATCCGGTCGAAGATGTCCGTCAGGACGCGCAGGTCATTCTGACGCACCAGGTAGGCGGGGACCTTGTACTGGCGAAGCTTGGTGGAAACCTCGTCCGCCTTGTAGTAATAGTCCTCCACATCCGGCCCCTGGGCACGGAACCAGCTCAGCAAACGGCGACCGTCGAAGAGCGTGGGAACGTCGATATGGTACGGCTCCAGACCGTACCGGGGTGTCTCGATGAACTCGTCCTCCGCCAGGTCATAGACCACGTTGAACGGCTCGTGCTTGTTGCCCTCAGGGTGCAACGCGTTGGCGAGGCTCGTCAGGCGCTGCTGGCCATCGACCACCCATAGCACCTCGTCGTGCGCCGGCGCCTCGATCACCAGATGTCCCAGCTTAATCTTCTCCGCAGGTGACTTCCGCACCCACAGCAGCAGGTTGCCCACCGGGTAGCCGCGCACGATGCTGTCAAAGAGCCGCAGCACGTCTTTGGCCTGCCAGCGGAAGCCACGCTGGAAATGCGGCACCCTGATCCGGCCCTGCCAAGCCCACGGGACGAGCTCACCGAGTTCGTAGGTGGTGGCGGTGGGCTGTGTCGTGAGGCCTAGGGCGGTCTCGGACATTTCCTGCTCCTATCGGGTCCTGGTCGAGCGGGGCTGAGGGCCACGGCGGGCCAAGTCAGAACATGATGCCTTCCGAACGGAAGAAGCGTGCCGTCGTCGAAGTCGATGGCCTGTCCATTCGCACGACAGGCCTCCTCGGAAGATCCACGCCTCACCGCCCATCGCGCACGAGCTCGTTAGGTCGGAGTGCCGGAACGCCCCCGCACCCAGCGCTGACCATTTGCTGACCGGCTGAGTCCCACGACGACTCTGACCTGCTGAAACAGTCAGATACTAGTTCTTAAATCTATTCGCAGCATAAGCGCTCTCTTAAGATAGTCTTTTTGCCCCCTTTTGCAGATCAAGGGCTGCCTCCGGAGGCTACCGCGCTCAGCCTGCGGAGAGGTACCGCTCCGTACACACACCTGACAAGAAGTTGTCACACATGACCCGGAATGCCCGCCCCGCGGGCGTCCGTTTTCATCGGTATGACTGTGGGAGTAGCACTCAACGCGAAGGACGCGCCCAACGAGGTCGACGCCACTGTTCGGCTGGCGCGGGAGGCGGCGGATGCCGGGCTGCGGTCCGCTTGGTTCGGGCAGACCTTTGGTGCGGATTCGCCGCAGCTCGCGGCGATCGTCGGGCGGGAGGTGCCCGGGCTGCAGGTGGGCACCTCAGCGATTCCCGTCTTCGGCCGGCATCCGCTGATCGTTTCCGGTCAGGCCCTGACCGCTCAAGCCGCGACGCACGGCCGGTACCACCTCGGTCTGGCCCTGGGCACCAAGTTGCTGACGGAGACCGGCTTCGGGCTGCCCTTCGAGCGGCCCATCGCCCGGCTGCGTGAATTCCTCACCGTCCTGCGGCAGTTGACGCGGACCGGCGCGGCCGACTTCCATGGTGAGCTGCTCACCGCGAGCACTCCGGTCCCGGCGCGGGTCGCGGGTGCCGAGGGCGGTGTGCCCCTGCTCGTCGCCGCGATGGGGCCGCAGGCGCTCCGGGTCAGCGGTGAGTTGGCGGACGGGATCCTGCCGTATCTGGCGGGGCCGCGTGCGCTGGCGGAGCACATCGTGCCGGCCGTGACCGCCGCCGCCGAGGGCGCGGGACGTCCCGCGCCCAGGGTCGTGGCCCTGGTGCCCGGCGTCGTCACGGACGACGTGGACGCGGTGCGGGCCAAGCTGACCGAGAGCCTCGCGTTCTACGAGCAGTTCCCGTCCTACGCCCGCGCCATCGAACTCTCCGGCGGCCGCCGGGCCGTCGACCTGGCCGTGATCGGCGACGAGAAGACGGTCGCGGCCGAGGTGCGGCGCTATCGCGACGCGGGCGCGACCGAGGTCGTGTTCACCACCACCGAGATCGCGGGGGACGCCGATCGCCACCGTACCTGGGCGCTCCTCGGCCAACTGGCCGGATGAAAGGGAGATTCATGACCACTGAAGCCATAACGGGGGGCTCCCAGGAGTTCACCGACGACTGGCAGCGCTGGTACCGCGCCCATGAGGCCAGGCTCGCCGGCCCGCACGGGTTCCTGGCCATCACCGGCCTGCACTGGCTCGACGACCGGCCGCGGCGCTTGCCCGACGCGCCGGGGGCGTGGCGCAGCGGCAGGGACGGAGTGGTCGTACTTCTCGATGAGCAGGAGGAACTCGTCATCGGCGGAACGCCGGTGCGGGGCGAGTACCGCTTCGGGGTGCTCGCCGAGCGCGGCGGTGTCGACGCGGTCTGGGGGGACGCCGTCATCGAGGTCGCCAGGCGGGGCGGCCATGACATCGTGCGCCCCCGGCACCCGGACGCGCCGCTGCGCACCGCCTTCTCCGGTACGCCCGCCTACTCCCCCGACCCGCGCTGGGCCGTGACCGGCCGGTACGTCCCCTTCGACGAGCCGCGGCCGACCACCGTGGGCGCGGCCGTCGAGGGGCTTGAGCATGTGTACGACGCGCCGGGGCGGATCGAGTTCGAGCTGCACGGGCGCGCGCTCTCCCTGACGGCGTTCCCCGGGCACGGGGCCGGCCGGCTGATGGTGCTGTTCACCGACGCGACCTCCGGGGTCACCACCTATGCGGCCAACCGGGTCCTGACCGTCGAGCCGCCCGCCGCCGACGGCACGGTCGTCCTGGACTTCAACCGTGCCGCGAACCTGCCGTGCGCCTACACGGACCTGGCCACCTGCCCGCTGCCGCCGGCCGAGAACCGGCTGCCGGTGGCGATCGAGGCGGGGCTGAGGATCCCCCGTGAGCGCGGCGGATCGTAGAGCGGATCGTGAAAAGGGCCGCTCCGCCGGAAGGTGGAGCGGCCCGCGCCCCTACGGCGCCGTACCGCGCGGGCTCACTTCTGCCAGCCCACCGTCTCCGGAAGCGGGTTGTAGAAGATGGTCGCGCCGACGTTGGCGAGGCCCTTCTTCACGCCGTAGGTCGAGGGACCGCTGAACAGCGGGAGGAAGGCGTACTGCCGCAGCGCCTCGCGCTCGACCTGGTTGGCCGCCGCGGCCTGCTTGCCGAGGTCGGCGATCTCGGTGGTGGCGCGGATCTTCTTGTCCAGTGCGGGCGTGCCCGCGCCGGTGATGTTGGAGTCGCGGTCGGAGCAGTAGAAGTCGCACAGGTAGCGGGCGCCGAACGGGTCCATCGAGCGGTTGCCCGACAGGAACAGGTCGAACTTGCGGTCGCTGAGGATCTTGGAGAAGTCCGACTCGTCGGCCTTCCTGATGTCGAGGCGGATGCCGACCGGCTTCAGCATCGCCGCGAAGGCGCCCGCGGTCGCCTTGTCCAGCGGGTCGTCGCCGAGGAGTGTGTAGCCGACTTCGAGCTTCTTGCCGTTCTTGACGCGTATGCCGTCGCTCCCGGGCTTCCAGCCCGCCGCGTCGAGTGCCTTCTTCGCGTCGTCCGGGGCGTACTTCAGTACGGCCGCGACGTTGTCCTGGTAGCCCTTCTGGAAGCTGTAGAGGATGGCGGAGCCGGGCAGCGGCTCCTTGTAGTCCAGGCCCTGGAACTGGATCTTCGCGATCTGGGAGCGGTCGACGCTCTCCTCGATGGCCTTGCGCACGGTGGGGTCGGCGAGGACGGGGGACTTGGAGTTCAGGTAGAGCGAGTACTCGAAGGGGCTGCCGCCGCTGCGGATCTCCGTGCCCGGGAGCCCCTTGATCTGCTTGAGGCTCTCGGCGTTGACCGCGGAGACGTAGTCCACCTGCCCGTTCTTGAAGGCGTTGACGGCGGCGGTCGACTCCAGGTTGACGTAGATGCGCTTGTCGAGCTTGCCCTTCTTGCCCCACCACTTCGGGTTGCGGACGAAGGTGATGTCACCCGAGTGGGTGTCCCACGTGCCGACCGTGTACGGCCCCGCGCCCCACTCCGGATGCGCCTTCTTGACGTACGCCTTGTTGAAGTTCTCGACCGTCGCGGCCTTGGGGTGCAGGAAGGTGGTGAAGAGGCTCGACCAGGAGGGGTACACCCCCTTGAAGGTGATCACGGCCTGTTTGGCGTTCTCGCCCTTCTCGACCGAGGTGATCTGGTCGTAGCCGTCCGTGGAGGAGGCGGCGTACGCCTTGTCGGAACCATTGTCGGCCTTCCAGGTGGCCTTGATCGCGGTCCAGTCGATGGGGGTGCCGTCGTTGAAGACAGCCTTGGGGTTGATGGTGAGCGTGACCTTCTGGTTGCCGCCCGCCACGGAGACCTTCACATCGCTGAAGTAGTCCGGGTTGTACTGCACTTCACCGGTCGGCGAGTAGGTGATCGCGTCGGCGTTGTACCAGGACCAGACGCGGGACGCCGTCAGCGTGGCATTGACGTTGAACGGATTGCCCTGGTCGTCGAAGGTCCCGACCGAGGTGTACGTGCCGCCGTCCTTGATCCGGTCGTACGGCGTCGGGTTGTAGTCGGCGACGGACGACGCGGCCTTGGGGGTGTTCTTCGCGTCCGATCCGGCGGAGTCCTTCCCCGAGGACTGGCACGCCGTGGCGGTGACGGCGATGGCGGCGAGCAGGGCGACGGGCAGGGCCAGTCTGGTGCGCATGGCGAGGGGTTCCTTCGGAAATCGGGGTAATCGGGGAGATCAGAAGATCGGGGAGATCAGGAGATCGGCGAGGCCGGCCGAGGAGGTCGGCGCCGGGGTTCAGACGCCGTGGCAGGCGTGCTGGTGGCCGGGGACTCCGGGCGTGGCGGTGAGCGCGGGGGGCCGGGTACGGCAGCGGTGCCGCAGTTCCTCGTCGGCGAGGCGGTACAGCGGGCAGCGGTCGACGAAGACGCACCCCTCGGGCAGGCGGGCGGCGCTGGGCTGTTCGCCCTCCAGGACGACGCGTTCGCGGGCGCGTTCCCGCTCCGGGTCGGGTATCGGAATCGCCGACAGCAGTGCCCGGGTGTAGGGGTGCTTCGGGTCGGCGAAGATCGCCTCGGTGTCCCCGGTCTCCACGATGTGCCCCAGGTACATCACGGCGATGCGATCGGAGATGTACCGGATCACGGCCAGATCGTGGGCGACCACGAGGTAGGCGAGGCCGAGTTCCCGCTTGAGCCGGGCCAGCAGGTTGATCACTCCGGCCTGTACCGAGACGTCCAGCGCGGACAGCGGTTCGTCGAGCGCGAGCAGCCTGGGCTCCGTGGCCAACGCGCGGGCGATGCCGACCCGTTGGCGCTGGCCGCCGGAGAGCGCGGCCGGGAAGCGGTCGCCCACCGAGTCGTCCAGGCCCACCAGGGCCAGCAGTTCGCGGACGCGCGCCCGGATCGACTCGCGATCGCGGCCGATCGCCCGCAGGGGCTCGGCCAGCAGGTGGAAGACGGGCAGCCGGGGGTCCAGCGCGCCCAGCGGGTCCTGCATGACGATCTGTACGTCCTGCCGCAGCTCGCGTGCCCGCGCGCCGGAGGTGACCGTGCCGACGTCGATGCCGGAGACCTCGATCCGGCCGCCTTCGGGCCGGGTGAGCCGCAGTATCTCCATCAGCGTGGTGGTCTTGCCGCTGCCGGACTCGCCCACCAGGCCGAGCGTTTCACCGGCGCGCAGTTCGAAGCCGACCCCGTTGACGGCGCGCAGCGTGCCGACCCGGCGCTTGAGGAGGGCGCCCTTGGTGACCGGGAACGTCTTGACGAGGTCGGTCACACGGAGCACCACCTCGCCGGCTTCGGCGGGGCGCGCGGGCGCCGGTGGGTCGACGGGCACGGCATCGCCCGCCGGGTCAAGGGATCCGTCGGCGATCTCGGCGGCGCGCAGGCAGGCCACGTCCCCGTGCCCGGTGACATGGCTCAGCTCGGGTTCGCCGGAGCGGCACGCGTCGAGGGCGACGGCGCAGCGGGGCGCGAAGGGGCAGCCGTCCGGGAGGCCCACCAGGGCGGGCGGTTCGCCGCCGATCGGGACCAGGGGGCGCCGGGCGCCGCCGTCCACGGTCGGTACGGCGGCCAGCAGCCGGGCGGTGTACGGCATCGTCGGCCGGTGGAAGAGTTCCCGGACGCCCGCGTGTTCCACGAACCGGCCCGCGTACATGACGGCGACATCGTCCGCGTGGCCGGCGACGACTCCGAGATCGTGGGTGATCAGGACGAGTCCGGCGCCGGTCTCCCGCTGCGCGAGCCGCAGTACGTCGAGGATCTGGGCCTGCACGGTGACATCGAGCGCGGTGGTGGGTTCGTCGGCCACCAGCACGGCCGGGCGGTTGGCGATGGCCATGGCGATGACCACGCGCTGGCGCATGCCGCCGGAGAATTCGTGCGGGAAGGCGGTGGCCCGGCCGCGTGGGTCGGGGATTCCCACGAGGTCGAGCAGTTGTACGGCTTGTTCCCAGGCGTCCCGCTTCGTCAGGTCCTGGTGGACCCGCAGGGCGTCGGAGAGCAGCCTGCCCACCGAGAAGATCGGGGTGAGGGCGGACAGGGGGTCCTGGAAGACCATGCCGATGGAGTTGCCGCGGATCTTCGACAGGGCACGGTCGTCGAGTCCGATCAGGTCCTGTCCGCCGAGCAGCACCTGGCCGCGCAGGTCGGCGGTGGGCGGCAGCAGCCCCATGATGCCCATCGCGGTGGCGGACTTGCCCGAGCCGGACTCGCCGACGATGCACAGGGTGCGGCCGGGCAGCAGGTCGAAGTCCACCCCGCGCACCGCCTCGACGGTGCCCGCCTCGGAGGGGAAGGAGATCCGCAGATCCCGCACGGACAGGACGGGGTCCGGGCCGATGGCCGGGGCCGGGGTGGGCAGCGGGGTCGTGAGGGTCATCGTCGGCCTCCCGCCGAGGTCACCGACGTGGGGTCGAGGGCGTCGCGCAGGCCGTCGCCGATGAGGGTCATGGACACGGTGAGCAGCACGACCAGTCCGGCGGGGAAGGCGAAGAGCCAGGGGGCGCTGGTGATGGTGCTCGCGCCGTCCGCGAGCATCGTGCCGAGCGACACGTCCGGGGTCTGGACGCCGAACCCCAGGAACGAGAGGGCGGTTTCGCTGAGCACGGTGGCCACGACGCCGAGCGTCAGATTGACGATCAGCAGGGAGCCGAGGTTGGGGATGATGTGGCGCAGGATGATCCGCAGCGGCCCGACGCCCATGAACTCGGCCGCCTTCACATAGTCCCGTTCGCGCAGCGAGGTCGAGACGGACCAGATCACCCGCGCGGTGGACATCCAGCCGAACACGGTGAGCACGACGATCAGGACGCGCCAGTCGCCGGCCAGCCGGTGGGAGACCAGGGCGAGGATGAGGAACGAGGGGACGATCAGCAGGAAGTGGATGACGGCGAGGGTCACCCGCTCCACGCGGCCCCCGAAGTAGGCGGCGCCGGAGCCGATGATCGCGGCGAGGACGATGGTCAGTGCCGACACGCTCACGGCGATCGTCAGGGAGCGCTGGAGCCCGTGCACGGCGCAGGCGTAGATGTCGTTGCCGCCCTGGTTGGTGCCGAACCAGTGCAGGCCGCTCGGGGGCTGGGTGAGGGCGGTGAAGTCGGTGTCGGTGTACGTGTAGGAGGTGAGCCGGTCGCCGAGGGCCGCGAACAGCACCAGCAGGACGAGGATCACCACTCCGGCGACGGCGAGGCGGTTGCGCAGGAAGCGCCGCAGATAGAGCCGGCCGAGGCCGAGGTTCGGCTGCTTGCGCGCGGTGGCCGCCGGTTCGGGGCTCAGCTCCGCGGGCGGGTGGGCGGGTGTGTCGATGGTCATGTCAGCTCACCCGCACCCGCGGGTCGAGGAACACCGTGGCGATGTCCGCGAGGATCGCGCCGATCGCGGTGAGCGCGGCGGCGAAGGCGGCCGTCGCGACCGCGCCGTGTACGTCGTTCTTGCTGATGGTCTGGATGAAGTAGCGGCCCATGCCGTTCCAGCCGAAGATCGTCTCCGTGATGACGGCGCCGGTGAAGACGGCCGGGACGCTGAACGCCACGGAGGCCGCCGTCGGGATGAGCGCGGCCCGCAGGGCATGCCTGCGGATGGCCTGGGCACGGGTGAGCCCGGTGGCCTGGGCGGTGCGCACGAAGTCGGAGTTGAGCGTGTCGAGCAGCAGCGAACGCTGGGTCAGGTGGTAGCCGACATATCCCATCAGGGTGAGTGTCAGGGTCGGCAGGATCAGGTGCAGGAGGCGGTCGAGGATCGTGGGGAACAGCCCGTCGACGCCCGGGGAGTTCTCGCCGGCGACGTAGAGGAAGTGCAGTCCGGCGTGCTGGTTCAGCCAGATGGCGACGAAGACCACGGCGAGGGCGGCGACGGACGTGGGGATGTTGAACACCACGATGGACACCGCCTGCGAGACCCGGTCGGCCCAGCCGTACTGCCGTGCGGCGGTGTAGACGCCGAGTGCGACGCCGACCACCACGGAGAGCACGGTGGCGATGACGACCAACTCCGCGCTGACCAGGGCCCGGTAGCCCACTTCCCCGTTGACGGAGACGCCGGTGGGGGACTTTCCCCAGTCGAAGTGCAGGATCACCGAGGTCAGCCAGTCCCACCAGCGGTGCACCAGCGGCACCCGGGGGTCCAGGTCGTACGGCGCGAGGGCCCGGTCGATCTGCGCCTCGCTGCGCACGGGCCGCAGCTCCTTGAAGTTCGACCGCGGGTCCAGGAACCAACTGGCGAGGAAATAGGTGGCGTTGGTCGCCACCACGATCATCAGGAGCCAGCCGGCCGCCTTGCGCATCACATAGCGCACCATGTGCGGCACCTCCTCACCACACACGGAACGCGTGCTGCTGGAGCACCGGGGAGACAGGGCGAATGCATGCGTGGTGACGCTTTCTGGGGGCACGGATGGGGTGCGGGGATACGCACACGTCAGCTTGGTCCCGTGCGTCACCGTGGCACCAGGCTTTGGCCGTTGGTGCCATGAGGTCGACATGTTGCCGTTGCACACGGCACGCACCACGAAACAATTCCGCTGGTACGTCTCGGTTTTCGACGACCACGGCCCGGGTGCCGGAGGGACACCGGATCCGGGCACGAGGTCGGTCGCGGTCGGCCGGGGCCCGGTTCAGCAGCCGGAGTCGGCGATGACGAAGTAACCCGCGGGGGCCTCCTTCAGGGTGTGCGTGATGGCGACGTTGTAGAGGCCCATGTTCTGGTTCGAGCCGTTGGCGTAGGTGTAGCCGCCGCTCTGGTGGGCGCGTCCGGCCCGCACCTGGTTGTAGTTGTCGGCGGTGTAGCACTTGGGCGCGGACCCGGTCGTCGTGGCGGTGACCGAGGCGGCCGACGCGCCGGCGGCGCCCGAGGAGTCGATCGCGGCGACGGTGTAGTGGTAGGCGGTGGCGGGGCTCAGACCGGTGTCGGTGTACGTGGTGCCGGTCGTGGAGCCGGTCTTCGTGCCGTCGCGGTAGATGTCGTACGACGCGGCGCCGCTGACGGCGTTCCAGGTCAGCGAGGCGCTGGTGTCGGTGGTGCCGGTCACCGTGAGACCGGTCGGCGCGGGCAGCGAGCCGGTGCCGCCGCCCTGGCCCGCGCCGCCGTCCAGGCCCCAGAACGTGGCGGTGTAGTAGCTGGAGCAGATGGCGGCGAGGTAGTACGCGCCCGTGCTGCCGCACTGGTCGGCGCCGGAGCCGGGGTCCACGGCGAGGCCATGGGTCATGCCGGGGACGGAGAACAGGGCGACCGCGGGTTTGCCGGTGCCGTCGTCGTAGCGGCTCTCGGTGGTGCCCCCGGGCAGGCTCCGGGTGCTGGAGGCGGTCTGCCCGATGCCCCAGACGTCGGTCCACTGGTCGCGCAGCTCGGTGCCGTTGACCGGGGTGACGGTGGTGTCGGCGGTCCCCTGCCAGACGGCGACCCGGGGCCACGGCCCCGAGTGACCCGGAGCGGAATTGCGCACCTTGTCGCCCCACTGCTTCGGGGTGAGGTTCTGGCTCCCGTACTGGCACCCGGAGGCGGCGGTCAGGGTGGTGGCGCACTGCGCGGGCAGGCCGGAGTCCACGGAGCCGCCCGCGAACACGTCCGGATAGTCGGCGAGCAGATCCGCGGTCATGCCGCCGCCCGCGGACAGCCCGGTGACGAAGACACGGCCGCGGTCCGAGCCGTACTGCGCTACGGCGGTGTCGACCATCTGGACGACCGAGGCCGCCTCGCCCTTGCCCCGCGTGTCCTTGGTCGAGTCGAACCAACTGAAGCAGGACAGGCTGTTGTTGGCCGTGCCGGTCTGCGGGTAGACCACGGCGAAACCCCATTGGTCGGCGAACTTCTGCCAGCCGGAGTGCGTGTGGTAGTCGCTCGCCGACTGGCTGCACCCGTGCAGGGCCACGACCAGGGGGGCGCCCGCGGGCAGGCCGGACGGCGCGTACTCGTACATCGCCAGGTTGCCGGGGTTCGAGCCGAAGCCGGTGACCTGCTGGAGGGTGCCGGCGGCCGCCGCGCCGGCGGTGAGAGGGGTGAGGGCGGTCAGACCCGCGGCGAGCAGGCCCAGTACGGCGGCCTGTGCGGTGCGCCGGAAGAATCCTTGCCGGGTGGTGTGTGGCATGGTGCGACTCCGATGGCTGGTGGGCGGGGAGGCGGCGGCGCCGGGCGCGGCGCGCCGCCCGGCGGTCCCGTCTCGCCCGGCGTGCCCCGTGCCCGTGCCTTCGGCCGGCCGGGCGCGGACCGGACCCGCGTCCGGCGCGTCGTCGTACCGGATTGCTGGAAGCGGAACGTACGACCGCCGCTCCCGGCGCGCCATGTGGGGGGCAGCCAGGGCGGCGGCGCCCGGCGTGGTGCACGCGGCCATGGTGCGGGCGGGGGCGCCGTGCGACACGGCGGACCGCGCGGGGCCGTCCCGCGGACCCGCTCGGCGGCTTCCCAGAGGGTGCGCCCGCGGGTGGGCGGGCGGGGCTGTCCTCGCCGTCGTCCGGCCGTCGGCGCATGGTGGCGGCGCCCATCCCGAGGTGCGGAAATGTGTCGGTGATCCACGTGTCTCGCCCCGGGGTTCCTGCCTACGGTGTTCGACCATGGACAGTGCCAAGACGCCCCAGCATCCCGGGCCCGGTGCCGCCGTCGCGGCCGGACCGGCCTCGAACCGGTTCCTCGCCGGCCGCAAGGCCCTGGTCACCGGCGCGGCCAGCGGGATCGGCCGGGCCTGCGCGGAGGGCTTCGCCGCGGCCGGTGCCGAGGTCTATGTGGTGGACCGGGCCGCCGAGGCGGCCGAGGAGGTGGCCGGGGCGATCGGCGGCATCGCCGTGGTGGCCGACCTCTCCGAGGCCGAGGCCGTCGACGCGTTGCCAAACGACGCGGACATCGTGGTCAACAACGCGGGTCTGCAACACATTGCGCCGGTCCACGAGTTCCCCCCGGACCGCTTCACGCTGATCCAACGGGTCATGGTGGAGGCGCCGTTCCGCATCCTGCGCCGCACGCTGCCCCATATGTACGCGGGGGCGTGGGGCCGGGTGGTGAACATCTCCTCGGTGCACGGACTGCGGGCCAGCGCCTACAAATCGGCGTACGTCACGGCGAAGCACGCGCTGGAGGGGCTGAGCAAGGTGGTCGCCCTGGAGGGCGCCGCGCACGGTGTGACCAGCAACTGCCTCAACCCCGGATATGTCCGCACGCCCCTGGTGGAGCGGCAGATCGCCGACCAGGCGCGCGCCCACGGCATTGCGGCGGCGGACGTGCTGGACCAGGTGTTCCTGGAACGCACCGCGATCAAGCGGCTGATCGAGCCGGTGGAGGTCGCCGAGGCGGCCCTGTGGCTGTGCGCGGAGCGAAGCGCCCATCTGACCGGCAGCTCGATCCCCCTGGACGGCGGCTGGACCGCGCGCTGACGTCCGTCAACACCTCGGCGCCCTTCACCGGTTCAAGCCATTGGCCTGCCGGAACCGTGCAAGACGGACGTTCGGGGGTATCCGCAGCCGAGATCGGGACGCGGCACCGCGCTCGTCCCCCCGTCGGCGAAAGGAGACATGGCGCATGGCCACCGACGCGAACTCAGCGAGGATCACGGGGAAGGTCCAGGGCCGGGACATCACCCTGGAAGGGGGCCTGTCGAAGGACGAGATCAGGAGCCGGGTGTGGTGGTGGCGGACGTCCGGCTCCGGGACCGCCGGGCAACGGGACGACCATGGCCATGAGTACGACGACTCGCAGGCGGACGTGATCGCCACCCTGGGCGGCTACTACAGGGTCTCCGGCGATCCCCGCACGCATGAGGCCGAGGAACTGGTGGAGTTGGTGTACACGGAACTCAACCCCACTGACTGACATACCCGTTGAAGCCGGGCGGCTCGGGTGCATGGGCCGCGGCGGCGGGGGCAATCGGTGATCACGTCTCGACATGACGAGAAGGAGATCACCGTGAACAAGGGACAGTGGATCACAGGCGGCGCGCGCGAGGAGCTGGCCGACGCCTTCGCCGGGGAGTACCGGCAGGGGCGGTCGATCCGTGCCATCGCCGAGGCGCACGGCCGGTCGTACGGCTTCGTGCATCGCCTGCTCGGCGAGGCGGGCGTGCCGCTGCGCGCCCGGGGCGGCGATGTGCGCACGGAAGCCGGCCGAACGGCGCGATGACGTGCGGAAAGTCGCCGGAGCGGGGCATGTGGTGACACGGCGGGGGCAGCCGGGATGCCGGGGGAGGAAGGTCCCCTGTCCACCGTCAGGTCAGGAAGGACTCCGCCGTGCCGCTGCCCGCCGGGAAGGAAGTGCGCGCGCTGCTCGCCCGGTTCGCCGAGGCCCGCTTCCGCCCTGATCTCCAGCCCACCGGCCGTTCGAGCCGCGAGCTGGATACAAGCCCGAGAGCCGTAGAGCCGTAGAGCCGTGGAGCCGTGGAGCCGTCAGCGCTCCGGGGCATCCGTATGTCTTCGATCTTCGTTCCCTGCCCGAAAGAGAGCCACATGACCATACCGGTGCGCCCGCTGCGACCTGTCCGCCGAGACCGGCGGTTCGATCTGCGGACGACCACCTGGTTCTTCGTCCTGCTGGCGATCGTGCTCTGCCTGCTGGCGCTGGTGGTGCGCCTGGCGGCGGGTGTCGTCGAGCGTCGCCCGCTGTGGGCCGCCGTGCTGGCCGTGCTCGCCGTCGCCGGGGTCCTGCTCTGGCGGCCGGGTCGGGGGCGGCTGTCCGCCGGGAGGTACGCCCGGCGGGCCGCCCGCGCGCTGGAGGCGGGGGCCGAGACGGCGTCCGGCAGTCTCCACCTCACACCGGTGGACATCGCCGTGCCCGGCGCGGACGGTGAGGAGCCCACACTTCTGCTCGACTCCCCCGACGCCTATGCCGAGTTGGACCCCGACGGATTCGAGCAGGCCATCGCCGAGCTGTGCGTCCGGGAGGGCTGCGGCGAGGTGGAGGTGGTGGGCGGGGCCGGCGATCTGGGGGCGGACGTCGTCGCGGTCACGTCGGAGGGGCTGCGCGTGGTCATCCAGTGCAAGCAGTACGGCGACACCAACAAGGTGGGCTCGCAGGACATGCAGCGCTTCGGCGGCACCTGCTTCACCATTCACCGGGCCGATGTCGCTGCGCTCGTCACCACCAGCGAGTTCACCACACCCGCCCTCGACTACGCGCGGCAGTGCGGCATCGTCTGCGTGGACGGAGTGGAACTGGAGGCGTGGCGCGAGGGAACGGGCCCGAGCCCCTGGGATCCGCGCCGATAGGACGGGATTTGGTGCCGACGGCCCGCCAACTCCTCAGCCGAGCAGGTGCCGTTGCAGCCAGTCGGCGGCGGCGCGGCGGAAGAGCCGGCGGTTGTCGGCGCGGAGGAAATCGTGTCCTTCCTCGCGCAGGGTGAGGAGTTCGGCGGGCACTCCGCGCTCGCGTGCCGCTCGTACGAACTGCTCCGACTCCCTGGGCGGCACATTGGTGTCGTGCTCCCCGTGCACCGCGAACACCGGTGCCCGCAGCGCGTCGATACGGGTCATCGGGGACAGCTCCCGCAGCAGTTCCCGATCGCGTTCGGGATGGCCGTACTTGTGGGCCGCCGACTGGGCGATCCAGGGCTCGGTGCCCTCGAAGAACGTCGCCAGGTCCGACATCCCGCACACCGCGACGCCGGTGCGGAAGAGGTCCGGATGCCAGACCAGGGAGGCGAAGGTGAGGTAGCCGCCGTACGAACGGCCCATCACCGCGAGCCGGGACGGGTCGGCCGGACCTGCCAGTACGGCGTGTGCGGTGCAGTCCGCCACGTCGTCGAGGGCGGCGAACCGGCCCCTTCCCAGGTCGGCGTCGACGAACGACCGGCCGTAGCCGGAGGAGCCGCGCACATCGGGCGCGAAGATGTCCAGTCCCCGTCCGAGGATCTCGTGGTACAGCGGGTCGAGGACGGGGCGTTCCTGGTCCTCGGGGCCGCCGTGCAGATGGATGACGCAGGGCGCCGGTTCGCCGGGCGCGCGCCCCGGTGCGCGGTAGTACCAGCCGTTCAACGCCAGCCCGTCCCGGGCGGTGGGGCGCAGCGGAACCGGTCGTACGGGCGGGCGGCCGGGCGGGACGGCGTCCTCGTCCCGGGAGGACCAGGGGGTGCGGACCGGGGTGGCGCCGTCGGGCAGCCACCAGATGCCGGGGCGACGGCGGGATCCCGAAAGGGCCAGCGCGAGACGGGAGTCGGCGTCCGTGACACGGGTGACGACCTCGTGGGGCAGGGAGACGTGCCGGGACGCGGAGCCGGACCCCTCTTCCCGCCGGGCCTCCGTGTCCGTGTCCGTACCCGTGTCCAGGATCTCCACGTCGCTCATGCCCCGGACGTTCCAGGCGAGCACGGCGGTGGCGCCGTCGCGGGTGTACCGCAGCAGTTCCAGGTCGCTGCCCTCGCGTGCGGCGACGGTCGACCAGCCGAGCGGTCGGCCGTCCGGGTCGAGTTCGGCCGTGAGCAGGACCGCGAACTCCCGGTGGGCGTTGCTGCGCAGCCGCAGGGCGTCCGCTCGGGGGGAGAAGCTGCCGATCCAGGGGTCCCCGTCGGCCACCGGCATCACACAGGTCGTCACATGGTCGGCGGTGCGCAGCACGACCGCCTCGCGCCGGCCGCGCGGTCCCCGGCGCAGCAGCGCGAGCGCCCCGTCGCGGCTGAGGTCGCACACGCGCAGTGTCGCCGCGTCCTGCACGGCGGCGATCAGGACGGGGGCGGCGACCGCGTCGGGGTCGACCAGATACGCCGACAGCCCGTCGCCGAAGCCGGTGCCGCCCGGGAGGGCGCCACCCGGGGCGCCGATGGGCGTCGTCCCCAGTGTGACGGCGGGCGACGGCAGGGCCGCCGGGCCGCGGTCCGTGTGGGGGGCCGGGCCGAGGAGTTCCGTCTCGCCCGTCCGGCCCCGCCAGTGGTCCGGCAGACGGCCGTCGAAGAGGCCGGAGCCGAGGTCGATGTCGAGGCCGAAGCCACGACCGGTGCCGGTGCCGGGGCCGGACGGGCCGTCGCCGGCCGTGGTGTCCGCACCGGGCGGGGACGGCGGGGCGGGCGGCCCGGTGGGGACCGCGACGGTGACCGTGACCGCCGATCCGTCGTGCGCCCAGCAGCCCAGGTGGGCGGAGCTGCCCGGTTCGGCTCCGGCCAGGATCTGCCGGTCGCTGCCGTCGGGGCGGACGCACAGCACCCGGGTGTGCTCACCGCCGCCGGGCGCCGTGGTGTAGGCGATCCAGCGGCCGTCGGGCGACCAGGACACCTCCCGTACGGGGTCCGGGCCGTCGTCGAGCAGTCGTACCGGCTCCCCGTCGGCGGGGCCCGTCCACAGCTGCGGTACGCCGCCCCGGTCGCAGATGAAGGCGAGCCGGGTGCCGGCCGGGTCGGCCGAGGGGTACCAGCAGCCGTGCGCGATGAGCCGCGTCGGCGCGTCGCGGGGCCCGGCGGCGTCCGGCAGCGGGATGCGGGCGGGCGCGGCGAAGGCTGCGGTCAGGCCGTCGGAGCCCGCCGGGGGCGGGCCGCCGGTGCCGTCCGGGCGCTCGGCGGGGCGCTCCTGCGGGCCTGCGGTGGCAGGCCGTCCGGCGTCGGCCGTGCCGCTGCCGCGCGGGCGCTCCGCGACGGGCTCCGCGGCCGGATCCGGTGCGGTCGCGTCCCCTGCGGTCAGATTCCGTGCGTTTGAAGCCATATCTCCAGCAAAGCCACTTGCCACAGCGCGTTCGCTCCGCGCTTGGTGCGGTGGCGGTCGGGGGCGGCGAGGAGTGCGGTGACGTAGGAGTCCTGGAAGACGCCGCGCCGCTTCGCCTCGGGGGCGCTCAGCGCGTCGCGCACCTTTTCCAGCACGGGTCCGGCCATATGGGTGATCGCCGGGACGGGGAAGTAGCCCTTGGGGCGGTCGACCACCTCGGGCGGCAGGAGTTTGCGGCCGGCCTCCTTCAGAACACCCTTGCCGCCGTCGGCCAGCTTCAGCTCCGGGGGGCACGCGGCCGCCAGTTCCACCAGTTCGTGATCGAGGAACGGCACCCGGGCCTCCAGGCCCCAGTCCATGGTCATGTTGTCGACCCGCTTGACCGGGTCGTCGGCCAGCATGACGTGGGTGTCCAGGCGCAGGGCGGCGTCGAGTGCCGTCTCGGCCCCGGGCACCGCCATGTGCTCCCGCACGAACCGGCCGGACACGTCGTCCTCGGTCAGCATGTCCGGGCGCAGGATGGCGGAGAGGTCCTGGTGCGGCCGGTCGAAGTAGGTCTCGGCGTACCGCTGCGGCTCCTCCTCGCGGGCCGC
Source organism: Streptomyces sp. NPDC093018 (assembly GCF_040684035.1). Taxonomy (NCBI): domain Bacteria; kingdom Bacillati; phylum Actinomycetota; class Actinomycetes; order Kitasatosporales; family Streptomycetaceae; genus Streptomyces; species Streptomyces sp. NPDC093018. The sequence goes on along the minus strand of NZ_JBFBFF010000018.1, from coordinate 160,005 downwards.
GTCGGCCAGGCGCGGGTACCAGTGGTAGCCGGCGAAGACCTCGTCGGCGCCCTGCCCGCTCTGGACGACCTTGACGCTTCGCGAGACCTGCTCGGACAGCAGATGGAAGGCGACCACGTCATGGCTCATCATGGGCTCGCTCATCGCCGCGACCGCCCCGTCCAGGGCCGTCGACACGCGTCGCGAGGGGATCAGCAGCTGATGGTGATCGGTGGCGAACTCCCGGGCCACCAGGTCGGAGTACCAGAACTCGTCCCCCTCGTCACCTGCCTCCGCCTCGAAGCCCACGCTGAACGTCGCCAGGTCCCGCTGCCCCTCGTCGGCCAGCAGGGCCACGATCAGGCTGGAGTCCAGTCCGCCGGACAGCAGGACGCCGACCGGGACGTCCGCGACCATGCGCCGCTGGACGGCGGTGCGCAGCGCGTCCAGTACCGCGTCCCGCCACTCGGCGGCGTCCATGCCGAGGTGCTCGGGGCGGCGGGTGTACGACGGCTGCCAGTAGCGGTGGTCTTGGTGGGTGCCGTCCGGCTCGACGACCCGCACGGTGGCCGGGGGGAGCTTGCGCACCCCCGCCAGCACGGTGCGGGGCGCGGCCACGGTCGCGTGCCAGCTGAGGTACTGGTGCAGGGCGGCCGGGTCCAGCGAGGTGTCGACGTCGCCGGCCGCGAGCAGCGCGGGCAGCGAGGAGGCGAAGCGCAGCCGCCCGGCGGTCCGCGCCAGGTAGAGGGGCTTGATGCCGAGCCGGTCGCGGATCAGGATCAGGCGGCCGGTCCGGTGTTCGACCAGGGCGATGGCGAACATGCCGTGGAAGTGGTCGACGCAGGCGGTGCCCCACTGCCGGTACGCCGCGAGGACGACCTCGGTGTCGGAGGTGGACCGGAACCGGTGCCCGAGGGCGACCAGCTCCGCCCGCAGCTCCCGGTAGTTGTAGATGCAACCGTTGAAGACGCCGGTGACCTCTCCTGCGATGTCGGTCAGGGGCTGGGCCCCGCGCTCGGAGAGGTCGATGATCTTCAGCCGGCGGTGCCCCAGGGCCACGGCGTCCCGCGTCCAGACCCCCTGCCCGTCGGGGCCGCGGGGGGCGAGCCGGTCACTCATCCGCTCCACGGCCGCCAGATCGGGCCGGGTGCCGTCGAAGCGCATCTCCCCGCTCAGGCCGCACATCCGCGACCACCTCCCCGGTGCGCGTACGGATCGCGCGGGGAGCGCGGCGGATGCGGCGGGTACGGCAAGTGCGGCGGTGAGGTGCGCGGGAGGCCGCGCACCGGCATGTGGCCGGGACGGGTCGACACGGGGATGCTTCTCCTTCGCGACGGGGGGCGGCTACGCGGCGGCCTGCCCCGGGGAGGCGACGCGGCGGGCGGGGGCGGTGCGCCGTGGGCGCGGGCGCTCCTCGCCCCGGGTCTCCGCGATCGCCAGATCCGTGCAGGCCAGCAGGTCGTCGTGGTGGGCCGTACGGCGGATGCGGTGGGCGGCGCTGCCGTCCGCGAGCGCGCGTTCGGCCAGGCCCCGGACCGTGGGCCAGTCCCCGGCGGCCTCCAGTGCCGGGCGCACCCGCCCCAGCAGACCCCGGACGACCTGGGCCGCGGGTGCCTCGCGCCGGGTCGCGGGGTCGATCAGGGCGCCCTCCAGGCCCGACCGCGCGGCCCGCCAGGCGGCGGCGCGCAGCCATTCGTGCGGGCCCGGACAGGTGGGCGGCTCGGCCGCCGCCAGTCGCGCACGGGCGTCGGTCACCAGGGCGCGGAAGAGCCCGGCGATCAGTACGACCGTCTCGGCGCGGGGACAGGCGTCGCAGATGCGCAGTTCCAGGGTCTGCTGATGGGCGGAGGGCCGGATGTCGTAGTAGATCATTCCCACGTCGCTGATGACGCCGGAACGGACCAGGCCCTGCACCACCGCGTCGTACTCGGCGGCATTGGCGAAACAGCCGGGCGGACCCGCGGTGGGCCAGCGCTGCCAGACCATGGTCCGCCAGCTGGCGTACCCGGTGTCGGCGTTCGCCCAGAAGGGGGAACTGGCGGAGAGGGCCAGCAGCGCGTGCAGCCACGGGGACACCTCGCACATGACGCGTACGGCCAGGTCCCGGTCGGGGACGTCGACGTGCACATGGGTCCCGCAGATCAGCTGCTCGTCGGCGACCAGGCGGTAGTCGTCGACCATACGGCGATATCGGCGCCCGGGGGTGGGGCGGGTGTCGTCGGCGCGGGCCAGCGGCACGGTACCGGAGGCCACGACGGCCAGTCCGTGTGCGTTCGCCGCGGCATCGAGCCGGCGCCTGGCGCCGGTCACATCGTCGTACAGGTCGGCGAGAGTCTCATGCACACCACTGTTCGTCTCCACGGCCGCCTGCTGCAACTCGGTCGTGAAGGTGTGTTCGGGGAGACCCTTCAGCACGGCATCGGCCCGCGGGGCGAGTCGGCCCGTCTCCACCTCGACGATGTGGAATTCCTCTTCCACTCCGATACGAACGGTCACGCGCACTCCTAGGTGACGGCCGAACGCCGGCAACCGCGCCCGGAAACCGCCCCGCCCCATCAGTTTCCCGGAGGCGAGTTGTGCCCCCCGACTTCCCACGAGGCCCATTGCTAAGCGTCCGGCCCGGCGGCGGGCGCCGCAGCGGCGGTCCGACGCCCGCCGGGTTGCCCGTACGGGCCGCTCATACTGCCCCTTCGTACCTGGCGCCGACGCTCTCGAACACGTATCCAGAAAGAAGTTGATCAACACATTCTGGAGGAGAGACCCCTTGCGTGATCACGAGGACGCCAAAGCCACCGGGATCGGCAGGGACCGTACCTCTTCCCGCAGAGCGGACCCCGCCCCGGCCGCGCAGCCGGCCGGGCTGCTCGGGCTCCAGGCCGCGGTCGGCAACGCGGCGGTCGTACAGATGCTCCGGCGGGCCGGTGGGGCCGAGGCCGAGGTGCAGAGGTCCGCCGTCCACGACGTGCTGCGCGCCGGGGGCCGGCCGCTGGACGAGGGCGTGCGGACCGACATGGAGGCGCGGCTGGGCGCGGACTTCTCCGACGTCCGCGTGCACAGTGACGCCCGGGCCCGGGCGTCCGCGGCGGCCATCGGGGCGCGTGCCTACACCTCGGGCAACCACATCGTGATCGGCGACGGCGGCGGGGACCGCCACACCCTCGCGCACGAGCTGACCCATGTCATCCAGCAGCGTCGGGGGCCGGTCGCGGGCACGGAGACGGGCGACGGGCTGCGGGTGTCCGATCCCTCGGACCGCTTCGAACGGGAGGCGGAGGCGACCGCGCACCGGGTCCTGCGCGGCTCACCGGCCGGCGCGGCGGCGCAGGCACCGGCGGACGCGTCCGGGGCGACCCCGGCGGGTCGGCCGTCGGTCCAGCGGCTGCTGGTCCTCGGGCAGAAGGGCGAGGCGAAGGCGGCCGAGCCCGCGTACGCGGAGATACGGGCGGAGCTCACGGACCCGGAGCTGATCGGCGCCTGGGAGGACACGAAGAACAAGCCGGCGATCATGAAGGTGCTCGACGAGTGGATCACGGCGCCGAAGCAGTCCACGCCCCAGGCCACCGCGAAGAGCAGGCGCGGCCCCCGGGACGCGCTCGCGCGCTCCTACGCGACGATGGACGAGGCGGCCTCCGCCGTGCTGGACCGGGTCAACGCCCTGCCGGTCGCCGAGGTGGAGAAGGCGATCTCCGATGACGTGGCCGTCGACGCGAAGATCAAGGAGGTACTGGCCCAATTCGTGGCGAACGCCCTGCGGCCGTGGCTCGCAGAGCAGCGGACGCAGGTGACGAAACTGGAGGACATGCTCTCGAAGACCGTGGCGGAACTGGCGTCGGTGCGTCGGCTCTATCTGCCGTACATCGAGTTCGGCGAGAAGACGCTGGACGGGATCCTCGGCGACCCCGAGGCGCAGGGCTTCGCCACGCTCATCAGTGCCATCCATGACATCGCCGAGATCCTCTACGACATCAAGGAACTCGAACAGCATGTCACGGTCTCCGAGGAGCAGTTCAAGGGATATGTGCTCAAGGACGGGGCGAAGCTCGCGGGCCCGCGCAACTCGCCCGCCTGGGCGCTCGGTGACGGGGCGGGCGGGAGCGTCGACGATCTGGAGCGGACGCCCGTCCCCAACACGTTCCGGGGGGCGATGGCGACCCCGAACCAGCGCAACGACCAGGTGCGGACCGCCGGGCACCTCGGCTACCCGGTGTCGCTCGGGCCCTCGCGGACGACGGGCAAGCTGATGAAGCTGGCCGACACGACCGGTGCCGACCCGGCGGTCAAGGAGGCCATCGCCTACTCGCTGCTGGCCCTGTGGTACACGGACTACCGGCGCGATCTCACGGACATCCACCGCTATCACTTCGTGATGGACATGGCCGCCAACTTCGGTGTCGCCTACGACCCTTACAAGGCGCCGCGCAATCCGGCGACGGGCCAGGACTACTCCCAGCTGATCGCCGACACGCTCGACAGGTTCCGCAAGAACCACGAGGAGGAGTCGGCGCGGTACTGGAAGAAGGACGAGGAGCTGAAGCTCGCTCCGCCCGCGGTCCCCGGTCCGGTCAACGGGCCGTCGGCGGGTGAGCAGTCCGCCCAGGCGGTGGAGGAGGCGGCACCCGCGTGGAAGACCGACCCGGTCGCACGGGCCGTGATGGCGGCCCTCAAGGCCGCGCCCAAGTTCCGGATCCCGGGCGAGAAGCAGGACGCGGTCAGCCGGCTCCAGCTCACCGAGGAGCAGTTCGACGCGGCGTTCATCCTCCTGACCGCGAAGGACCATGTGGGGAACAAGCCGCTGGTACAGATCGACCGCATGGGGCTGGTGCTCACCAACCCCGGTAAGACGGCGGCCAAGAAGGCGACGGATCTGTGATCTCGGGGACGTCCCACGAGGCGGCCGGCGGCCGGTGAACGGACCGGCCGCCGGGCGCCTTCGCGCCTTACGCGGACGGGCCGTCCGCCAGTGTCAGGAATTTGTCGAAGACACCCGGGTCGAACAGGAGCCCGTTGGACTCGACCGGGATCTGATACCCGTTCACCACGGCCGTCGGTGTGCCCGGCCCGGCATGCCCGTTGCCGTGGCCGGCGGCGGCGTAGGCGCTCTCGGCGGAGTTCACGAAGCCCCGGTACTTCATCGACCTCACCGCGGCGTCGAAGGAGGGGCTCCGCAACCCCTTGACCTTGCCCGCCAGTTGCAGCAGGCGCGCGTCGGTGAAACCGTCCACCTCCTCGGCGGGCTGGTTCTGGTAGAGGACGGCGTGGTACTCGGCGAACTTCCCCCTCTCCAGTGCCGCGCGCAGCGCGTTGACCGCCTTCTTCGACCCGTCTCCGCCCAGCCGCGGGTCCAGGAACGACGCCATCGTGTACTCGACCTTGGCCTTGTGCCGCAGCACCCACTTGGCCAGGACCGGGCCCCCGCCCGCGGTTTCGAACTCCTTGCAGACCGGGCAACGCGGGTCCTCGTAGAGGCGCACGGTCATCCTCGCCCCGGGGTCGCCCACCAGAACGGTCGAGCCGTCCGGCTCCACCTTCTCGGGCACCTCGGCAAGCCCCGGGTACGCGGCCTCGGTCCGGCTCGTCGAACCGCCGCCGCCACTCCCCTGCCGCGGCCCGCCACCGTCCGCGGCTCCCTGGTGTCCCGGCCCGCAACTCACCACGGCCGCACCGAGCAAACCGCTCACCACGACCGCCGTCAGCCCTCTGTGCGCACGCTTCATCCGCATCATGCCCCCCTGTGATTCTGGAAAAGGGGAGGGTAAGCCATCCGCGGCCGGTCGCCGCGGCCGGGGTCCGGCATCGAGGGCCGAGGAAGTTTCCTCCGGTAACTCGGTGGTCTGTTACGGGCTTTGGGGGGCATCCGGACAGCAGGAAGGAGGGGTGCCGGATGTCGACCGACCTCACGCGGCCGCCCCGACGGATGCCCGGCTGGGCGAAGGTGGTGGCCGCCTTCGTGCTGGTGCTCGTGGTGCTGTTCGCCGGGATCAGGCTGGCCGTGCTCCCGGGCGTCAAGGATCTGCTCGGCACCGAGACACACGACCGCTCGGGGCCCGCTCTCCTCAAGTCCATCAACGACATGAGCCGTTACGACGCGGCCTCGGGCAACTTCCAGGTGGTCGTCGACCTGGAGAAGGACGCCAAGTACCTGCCGGACGCCCTGCACGGCACCCGCACGCTGTACGTCGGCGCCGGCACCGTGGAGGCGTACGTGGACCTCGGCCAGGTCGGCGACAAGGACGTGACGGTCAACAAGGACCGTACGTCGGCCACCTTGCGGCTCCCCCACGCGCGACTGGGCAAGCCCGCCCTGGACGCCGACCACTCCTACGCCGTCTCCAAGCAGCGCGGACTGCTCGACCGCCTGGGCGACCTGTTCTCGGACAACCCCGACAGCGAGCACGCCGTACAGAAGCTCGCCGTGTCGCACATCGGCGAGGCGGCCAAGGGCAGCGGACTGACCGCGCGGGCCGAGAGCAACACGACGGACATGCTGGAGGGTCTGCTGCACTCCCTCGGCTTCAAGGACGTGCACGTCTCCTACGGGTGAACCGCCTTCCGTTTCAGGGTCGTTGACGACTGGAGGACCGATGGCCCGCACCGCTCTGTTCTCACGCACTGCTCTGTTCTCACGCACCGCCTCGTCCGGCCGCGCGCCTCGGACAAGTCGCCTCGCGAAGGCGCGAGCGCGCTGGAGTGGCGGCGCGTTCCGGCGCGCGAAGGCGGGCAACGCCCGTGACACCGCGGGGCAGGAGCCCGCCGTGGAGGCGGCGCCGGTCCGCCGTCGGCACGTCCTGCCCCTGCCGGTCCGGTTGCTGGCGATGCTGTGCGCCTTCGTCCTCATGGTGGCCTTCGCCGTCGTACTGGCCAAGATCACCCTGTCGCCGTCCCCGGCCTCGGTCTCCCTGGCGCACAGCAATCTGCATCCCGGCCGCTCCATCAGGGCCTATCTGGAGCAGCCCGGACTACGGGACGCCGTCAAGCAGATCGGCGGCAACATCCTGCTGGGCGTGCCGTTCGGGGTACTGGTGCCGGTGCTCGCGCCGGGCGCCCGGGGCATCTGGCGCATACTGCTGCTGACCGCGACCGTGATGCTGCTGGTGGAGATGGCCCAGGGCGCCGTGGTCACCGGACGCGCCTTCGACGTGGACGACGTCATCCTCAACACGTCCGGCGCGCTGCTCGGTTACCTGCTGGTGGGCCGCAGGCTGGGGCGGGTGCACGACCGCCGGGCGCACGATCGCCGGATGCACGATCACCGGGCGCACGACCGCCGGGTGCGTGATCGTCGCGGGCGCGCCTGACCGGGGCCGCTCACCGCCCGTACGCCCAGGACGCCCACAGCCGGGCGTAGGCGCCGCCCGCGGCCCGCAGTTCGCCGGGCCGCCCCTGTTCGACCACCCGGCCGTTCTCCATCACCACCACGACATCGGCCGTTTCCGCCTGGGAGAGCCGGTGCGCCACCACGACCGCGGTCCGGCCCTCGGTCACCGCCAGGGCGGCCCGGTCGAGGGACTGGGCCATGTCGCTGCCCGCCTCGGCCGTCGCCTCGTCCAGCACGACCACCTCGGGATCGAGCAACAGGACGCGGGCGAGGGCGAGTTGCTGTACCTGACGAGCCGTCAAACGGGTACCGCCCCGGCCGACGGCGGTGTCGAGGCCGTCCGGCAGCGCGGTGGTCCAGTCCGCCGCGTCCACGACGGCGAGCGCGGCCGCGAGCTCCTCGTCCGACGCCTCCCGGCACGCGAGGCGGAGGTTGTCGGCCACCGACCCGGGGAACAGGTGGTGCTCCTGGGTGACCAGTACGATCCTGCGCCTCCCCGGCGCGTCCGGGCGGGCGAGGTCGACGGCGGGGACGCCGTCCAGCGTGACACCGCCCGCGTACGGCGCGCGCAGCCCGGCGATCAGCGTCGCCAGCGTGGACTTGCCCGAGCCGGTCGCGCCGACGACGGCCAGCCGCTGCCCGGGGCGGATGTCGAGGTCGATGCCGTGCAGGATGTCGGGGCCGTCCCCGTACCGGTGGCGGACGCCGCGCACCGCGATCCCCTCCGCCGGCCGGCCGGGCGGCGGCTCGGGGTGCCGTTCGGCCACCGGCGCGCCCAGGGTGACGCCGACGACCCGGGCGAGCGCGGCGGTCGCCTGCTGCACGGTGTCGAACGTGCCGAGCAGGGTGTTGACCGGGTCGAACAACCCGACGAAGAAGAGGGCCGCCGTGGTCGCGGCCCCCACGTCGGCGCGTCCGGTGCGGACCAGGGCCCAGGCCACGAGGAGGACCGCGCTCAGACCGGTGAACTCGGCGATGTTGAGGCGCCCGTAGAAGCGGGTGGCCGCGCGGGTCGCCCGGAACTCGTACGACATCGCCGCCGCGGATGCCTCGTCCACGCGGGCGTACCGGCCGGGTCCGAGGCGCAGGGCGCGCAGGGTGGGCAGGGCGGTGAACGCGCCGAGCAGTGCCGAGGCGCGGCGGCCCTCGGCGGTGCGGCCGGCCGCGTAGAGCGGCTGGGAGGTGCGCAGGTACCAGCGCAGAGTGTGTGCCTGGAGGGGCACCGCGAGGAGACCGGCGACGGCGAACCGCCAGTCCAGCGCGGCCAGTCCGGCGAGCGCGGCGAGGATCGCGAGCGCCGCCGCGGCGAAGTCGCCGAGCGCGCCGGAGGCGGCGTCCGAGACCCGTTCCGTGTCGCCGGAGACCCGGGCGACCAGGTCGCCGGTGCCGCCCGCCTCCACCGTGTCCACGGGCACGGCGAGCGCCGCGGTGACGGCGTCCTCGCGCAGCCGGCCCGTCACCGTCAGGACGACCCTGGCCAGCAGCACGGTGGCGGCCCACGCGGTGAGCGCGCCGGCCACGGCGGCAGCGGTCAGCAGCAGGACGGGCCCGACCAGCGCGCTCGGACCACGATGGTCGGCGACGGCCTGGGTGATCCGGCCGATCGCCACCGGGCCCGCCAGGGTCAGGGCGCTGTCCAGGACGAGCGCGGCGAGGGCCGCCCACAGTGCCGGCCGCCGGTCGCGCAGGGCGTCGCGCAGCCTGGCGCGGGTCTGCCGCGCGGTGGCGACGGGGAGCAGCGTCGTCGCGGTCTCGGGGGTCGTCACGGCGTCACCACCCGGTCCGCCGCGGGCACCTGGACGACCCGGTCGCAGCGCGCGAGCCAGGCCGGGCTGGTCGTGATGACCAGGGTGGTACGGCGTTCCCGTACCCGCCGGACCCGGTCGGCGATGGCGTCCTCCGTGGCCGCGTCCACGGCGGTGGTGGGGTCGTGCAGCACCAGCACGGGTGGCCGGGCGGCGAGGGCGCGTCCCAGGGCGATGCGCTGGCGCTGGCCGCCGGAGAGGGTCTCGCCGCGGTCGCCGACCGCCGTGTGCGCGCCGCGCGGCAGGGCGCGTACGACCTCGTCGGCGAAGGAGGCCCGAGTGGCTTCGGTCACGGCGGTGGGGTCCTCGGTGAGGGCGGCCAGGTTGTCGGCGACGGTGCCGGGCAGCAGCACCGGCTCATGGTGGCTGACCAGCACGGTGGCTCTGAGCGCGGCCAGCCGGAGCGCCGTCAGATCGGTGCCGTCCAGCAGGACGCGGCCGCCCCCGGGGTCCTCCTCGCGGGCCAGCAGCAGGGCGATCGCGTCGGCGTCGGCGGGGTCGGCGCACACGAGGCCGGTCATCTCACCGGCGGGGACGGACCACTCGGCCCGGCTCCCGCCCGGCAGCGGTACGCCGCGGAAGTCGAGGGTGCCGGGCGCCTTGTCCGCAGACGCCCGGGCTCCGGTGTCCGGCGGGGTCGGTGTCAGGCGGTCCGCGACGGGGTCCGCCGGTTTCCCGTGCGGCGGCAGCGGGGACCGGGCCGCCGCCGGTTCCGGTACGGCCGGTGGCGCGTCGAGCACCTCGTGGACGCGCGCGGCCGAGGCGAGGGCGCGGACGTAGCGTGCGTGGGCGGCGCCGACGACCCGCATCGGGCCGTTCACGAACTGGGCGAGGCCGAGCACCGCGATCAGCCGGCCCAGGCCGATCCGGCCCTCCAGGGCGAGCCCGCCGCCGACCGCGGCGACGGCGGTCAGACAGAGCCCGGTGAGCAGGACGCCCACCGACACCAGCGCGCCCTCGGCGGACACCGCGCGCCGCGCGGCGCGTACCGCTTCCCGGCTGCCCCGGGCGTAGTCGGCGGCGACCGCGCGTTCGGCGCCGATGCCCTTGAGCACCCGCAGCCCCCGGACGAGTTCCTCGGCCAGAGCGGTGGCCCGCGCCTGCCGGTCCTGCTCGGTGCCGCTGGTGCGGCGCAGGAGGTGGGAGAGACGGTTCTGCGCGAGCAGAACCCCGGCGGTGCCCGCCACGACGAGCGCGCCCAGTCCGAGGGAGATGCGCAGCAGCAGCACCGTGGAGCCGAGCAGGACGACCACCGCGGCCACCGTACCGGCGAGGGCACCGGCGAAGGCACCCACCCGCTCGGCGTCGCCGGACGCGCGGCTGAGCAGGTCGCCCGGCACCAGCCGTACCCCGCCGGCCGGGCGCAGCACGCGTTCCGCGAGCGCCATGCGGAGCCGGTGCTCGGTGTGCTGCCGGGCGCGCGCCGAGGCCCGCGCGCCGAAGCGGTACGACAGGGACAGCAGCAGGAAGTCCAGCGCCAGCAGGCCGAGCCAGCGGACCGTCGACGCGGGGGTGGCCGACCGGACGGCCTCGCCGACCGTGGCGCCGACGAGCACCGGCACCAGCGCCTCGCCCAGTTGGTGGGTGCTGAAGAGCGCCGACGCCAGCAGCAGGTCCCGTCGGCGGTTGCCCAGGGACCACCACAGCAGCGCACCGGGGGAGGCGGCCGGGGCGGGTGCGGCGGCGGAACGGGGAGCCGGGACGGCGGGGCGGCGGGGAGGGGCGGCGGCGGGAACGGTCACCCGGCCACGTTAGGGTCACCTTACTTTTGTCGTAAACGCAGCAGGGCGCCACCGTATGTCGTGCATCGGCCATGGACAGCGGGCGGGAGCACATGAGCAGGAGCGGGAACGCCGGGCATGGCACACGAGCAGACCATCGATCTCGAACGGTTCGAGATGGTCCGGGGGCAGACCTTCCGGCATCACGTCCATGACGAGCACCAACTCGCCTGGGCCAGCACCGGTGTGGTCATGGTCGACATCCAGGACCGCTGCTGGGTGCTGCCCCCGCATCTGGCGCTGTGGATCCCGGGCGGCGTCCGGCACGCCACCGGGGCGCTGCGCGAGACGGTGCTCCAGGGCGTCTACCTGGACCCGGCGACCTGTCCACTGGCCTGGACCCGGCCGACCGTGCTCGCGGTCCCGCCGCTCGCCCGGCATCTGATCGGGTACCTGGCCGGCGAACTGCCGGCCGCGGGGCGCGCGCACGCCGAGGCCGTGCTCCTGGATGTGCTGCGCCCGGCGGAGGCCACCGTGTTCGAGCTGCCGCTGCCCTTTGATCCGCGGGCCAGACAGGCCGCCGCGCTGCTGCTGGACGATCCCGCGGACCGGCGCGGGCTGGGCGAGCTGGGGCGTGCGGTCGGCGCCAGCGAGCGCACCCTGCTGCGGCTCTTCCTGGCCGAGACGGGGATGACGTTCACTCAGTGGCGGACCCGTGCCCGGCTCCAGGCCGCGCTCGTCCACCTCGCCGAGGGCCGGACCGTCGGACGGGTGGCCGAGCGGGTGGGCTATGCGACGCCCAGCGCGTTCGTCGCCGCGTTCCGCCGGGTGGCCGGAGCCACGCCCGCCGCCTATTTCGCCCGGTCGAGGGGGCCGGAGGGGGAGACGAGCTGATCGGCGAGTCGCGGGGGGAGTCACGGGTGGCGCATCGGCGAGTCGCGGGTGGCGGATCGGCGACATGAGGTGGCGTCCGACCGGCTTGCCGCGTCCTCGGCGACACCTCTACCTTTTTAGGTAAGGCTAAGCTAAGTTCCCCCGCCGGTTCCTTGTATCGGCAGGTATGTCGATGTCGCCGAGGAGCACGATGGGCACCACCACGATCAGCACCACCGATACGGTGCCAGGAGCCGAGGGCACGGACCGAAGACCGCGCACGGCCGTGCTCGCCGTACGGCTGCTCGGTCTCCTCCTCGCCTGCGCGCTGCTGGTCCTGGTCACCGTGGTGAGCGTCGCCGTCGGTGCCAAGGCCATCCCGCCCGGCGACGTGCTGCGCGCGCTGTTCCACGGCCCGGCCTCGGTGGACGGCGCGGTCGTCCTCGACCTGCGGCTGCCGCGGACGCTGCTCGGCATCACCGTCGGCGCCGCGCTGGGCCTCGCGGGCGTGCTGATGCAGGCGCTGACCCGTAACCCGCTCGCCGACCCCGGCATCCTCGGCGTCAACATGGGCGCCTCGGCGGCCGTGGTCGTCGCCATCGCGCTGTGGCGCACCACCGATCCTTCCTTCCGTATCTGGTTCGCGTTCGCCGGGGCAGGACTGGCCGCCGCGCTGGTCCAGTTGCTCGGCTCACGCGGCCGGACCGGTCCGGCGCCGGTACGGCTCGCGCTCGCCGGTACAGCGGTCAGCGCCGTGCTCAGCGCGCTGATCTCCGTCGTCACCCTGCTGCGCCCTGACGTGTTCGACCAGTTCCGTTTCTGGGGCGTGGGCTCCCTGGCCGGGCAGCCGATGTCCGTCCTCACCGGGATACTGCCGTTCCTCGGCGCGGGCGCGCTGCTGGCCCTCGGCCTGTCCGGTTCGCTCAACGCGCTCGCCCTCGGCGACGACACGGCCCGTGCGCTCGGTACGGCCGTGCTGCGCACCCGCGTCCTCGGGATGCTCGCCGTCACCCTCCTGTGCGGAGCGGCGACGGCCGCGGTCGGTCCGATCGCCTTCGTCGGCCTGGCGGTTCCCCATCTGGCCAGGGCGTTCACCGGGCCGGACCACCGCTGGCTGATGCCGTACTCCATGGTCCTCGGAGCGAGCCTGCTGCTCGGCTCCGACATCCTCGGCCGGGTGGTCGCCCGGCCCGGCGAGATCCAGGCCGGGATCGTGACGGCCTTCGCCGGAGCGCCCGTCTTCATCGCCCTCGTCCGCCGCCGCAGGATCGCCGAACTGTGACCACCGAGACCTCTTCCCGACCCGCCGCCCCCGGCGGGGCCCGCCACGGCACCGTGCTGCGCGGCCGGGTGCTGCGCCTGAACGGCGGGCGGACATCGCTGCGCTGGCAGCCGCGCACCGTCGTGGTCTGCCTGCTGCTGACCGCCGCCTGCCTCACGATGGGCGTGCTCGGTCTGACCACCGGCACGTACCGCGTCCCGCTGTCGGACGTGCTCGCCTGTCTGCTGGGCCACGGCTCCGGGGCCGATTCCTTCATCGTCGTCGGGCTGCGGCTGCCGCGGCTGGTGTGCGCCCTGCTGGCCGGTGGCGCGCTCGGGATGAGCGGCGCGGTGTTCCAGAGCATGTCCCGCAATCCGCTGGGCAGTCCCGATGTCATCGGCTTCACCAGCGGCGCGGCGAGCGGTGCCGTGGTGCAGATCGTGCTCTTCCACGGCGGACCGTTCGCCACCGCCGTCGCCTCGGTCGGCGGCGGCCTGGCCACGGCGCTGCTCGTCGGTCTCATCGCGGCGGGCCGCGGTCCGGCCATCGGCTACCGGATCGTGCTGATCGGGATCGGCATCAGCGCCATGCTGACCTCACTGACCGCGTATCTGCTGACCCGGGCCAGTCTGTACGAGGCACAGGACGCGCAGATCTGGCTGATCGGCAGCCTCAACTCGGCGAGCTGGTCCGTCGTCACGCCCCTGGCCGTGGCCCTGGTGGTGCTGGTACCGGTCACCGTCGTCGCCTCGCGCGCCCTGCACTGGCTGGAACTCGGCGAGGACACCGCCCGGGGCCTCGGGGTGCCGGTGGGGCGCGCCCGGATCGTGCTGGCGGTGGCCGCCACGGCCCTCGCCGCGGCCACCACCGCCGCGGTCGGCCCCATCACCTTCGTCGCGCTGGCCGCCCCGCATCTGTGCCGCCGGCTGGTCCGCTCCCCCGGCGCGCCGGTGGTGCCCGCCGCCTTCATGGGCGCCCTGCTGCTCACCGCGAGCGACTTCGCCGCCCAACGGGTGCTGCCCGGCACCGAGTTGCCGGTCGGCGCGCTGACCGGGGTGCTCGGCGGGCTCTATCTGTGCCGGGTACTGGTCACCCGGCACCGGGCGGGCAGGGCATGACCGGCGCCCGCGCCACCGGGCGCCCGCGGCCACTCCCCGCGCCGCCCCGCGAACAGTTACCCCAGACGGGTCCGTGAACCCCCGCACCCCCGTCCCTCTTTATCCGCTCATCCGTCACCCCCACCCCCCTCCTCGCCCTCCGGAGCCCGCCCGCGCGCGCACGGCCCGGGCGGCACGCTCTCCCCTCCGCGGCCCGGCGAGCCGCACCCTCACCTCAAGGACACACCCATGCCCAGCGCAACCCTCCAGCGTTCCCACGACACCCGGCACCTGACGGCCGCCGCCCCCGGCACCCGCCCGACCCGGCGCGGCCTGCTCGCCGGCGGCCTGGGAACCGCCGCTCTCCTCGGTCTCTCCGCGTGCGGCACCGGCAACTCCACCTCGGCCGACGGCGGCTCCGGCAGCACCGCGTGGTCCTTCACCGACGACCGGGGCCATGCCGTACGACTGCCCCGGCGGCCGAAGCGGATCGCGTTCCTCACCGATTCCGTCGGCGCCGCGCTGTGGGCGGCCGGACTGCACCCGGTCGCCGCCACGGACTCCGGGCAGGGCATCGTCCCGGCCGTCGAGCCGGACTGGTCCGGTGTCACCAAGATCTACTCGGCGGACAAGGGCGTACGGCTCGAAGCGCTCGCCCAGGCCCGCCCGGACCTCCTGATCGACGCCGTCCAGCCGGACGGCACCCTCCAGGTCGCGTCCCAGCTCCCGGAGGTCGCCAAGATCGCCCCGGTCGTCGGGCTGAGCACGTACCGGTCGATCGAGCAGATCGTGGGCACCGCCGACCGGCTGACCCGGAGCCTCGGCACCACGCTCACGGACGGCGCCGCGAAGGCCCGCTACCAGGAAGCGGGCACCCGGCTGCGCAAGGCGATCGCCGCCAACCGTGACCTGCGGGTCGGCTTCGTCTTCGGTATCGACAAGAACACCCTCGGCGTGATGAACCCCAAGACCTGGGCCGTGCTGAAGACGGTGAGCGCGCTGGGGATGAACCTGATACCGGTGCCCGGCGGCGCCGACAACACCTACAGCCAGGCCGTGAGTTGGGAGAACGTCCCGTCCCTCCCGGCCGACCTGCTGGTGTGGGCGGTGTCCGACCCGCTGCCGGACAACCCGCTGTGGAAGCGCACGCCCGCCGTCCGCGCCGGACAGCTGTGGAAGCCCGAGCTGGCCTCCTGGTACGCCTACAGCTGGGAGAACTTCACCGTCCTGCTCGACGGCCTGGCCACCCATGTCCACTCCGCCCGCGCGGGCATCGGACCGCACTCCGCCTCCTGAACCCCCTTCACCTCCCCGGCCACACGCTCCGGCTTCCCACACCTGGATCCACCATGACCGCCGTACCCTCCCCCGCCCGCACGTCCGCGCAGCGCCCCGCGTCCGCCTCCCGGCACCCCAGGCGTCCGCGTCTGCTGCGCCCGGTCGTCGCCGCGGCCGCGCTGGCGCTGGTCCTCACCGCCTGCGACTCGTCCTCGTCCGCCTCCGGCGGTTCGGACGGCAAGGCCGCCGCGACCCGGGTGGTCAGCACCGCACACGGCAAGGTGACCGTGCCCGCGCATCCGCTGCGGATCGTCTCCGTGCACTCCTGGTCCACCGAGTCGCTGTTCGACCTGGGCATCAAGCCCGTCGGCGTGGAGAACAGCGGCGCCAACTACGTCCCGCCGCGCTATCTGAAGCGCTGGAAGGCCGCGGCGAAGGTGACGACGGGCGCCGACATCGACTACGAGAAGATCGCCGAGCTCAAGCCGGACCTGATCGTCGGCGTCGACGTGCCCTACCTCTCCAAGGCGTACAAGAGGCTCTCGGCCATCGCGCCGACCGCCTTCGCCTCCTTCAGCGAGTCGTCCTCCTGGTCCGCGTACCCGCAGGACACGGCCGAGTTCGTCAACGGCACGGCGCAACTCGCCCGGCTCAAGCAGAAGTACGACGACCGGATCGCCACGGCGCGCAAGACCCTCGGCTCCAAGCTGACCGGCAGCAGCTGGGACGTGATCCAGGGCGGCTTCGACAGCGGCAACTACTGGATCTACAGCTCCGCCTCGCCCGTCGGGGACATCCTCTCCCGGCTGGGGGTGCGCTTCGCCTCCGCCACCGCCTCGGTCGGCAAGGGCGACACCAAGTCCGTGTCGTACGAGCGGGCGGACCTGCTGAAGGACGCCGGTTACATCGTCTACTACACGAACAACGACGGCACCCCCGCCAACGACATCCAGAAGCTGTTCGCGCTGCGGACGTTCAAGGAGCTGCCGGCCGCGAAGAAGAACCGGGTGGTCGGCACCCCCGACTTCCTGCCCGGCTCGTACAGCGACGCCATGGGCGTGGTCGACAGCATCGAGAAGGCGCTGGGGGGACAGACCGGCTGAGCCGGGGGGCCGCCCGGCCCGGACGTTTCACGCCTTGCGCTGCATGGAACTCCGTGCCGGGTTGCCCTGTTCGGCGGCCTTGGGATCCTTCTCGTCCGCCTTGGCCCGGACGCCGTCGGCGATGCGCTTGCCGATGGTCTCGTCGATGTGGGACCAGTACGCGAAGGCACGTTCGAGGACAGGTTCGGTCACCCCGTTGAGGAGGTGTCCGACCACGTTGTCGACCAGCCGGTCGCGGGCGGCATCGTCCATGACCTCGCGCACCAGGGTTCCCGGCTGCCCCCAGTCGTCGTCCTCGGGATGGGAGACGTAGGCCGCGCGGGTGATCTCACCGTCGGCCGTCCAGCTGGGCGGGGACCCGTAACGCTCGGTGTCCGCCGCGGGGCCGCCCTTGGAGTTCGGTGCGTAGACGGGGTCGGTCGTGTTCCGGTACGCCATCGCGCCGTCCTTGGAGTAGGAGTGGACGTCGACGACGGGGGCGTTCACCGGCAGCTGCTGGTAGTTGGCGCCGATGCGGTGGCGGTGCGCGTCCGCGTAGGAGAACAGCCGGGCCAGCAGCATGCGGTCCGGGCTCGGGCCGATGCCGGGGACGAAGTTGTTGGGCTGGAAGGCGGCCTGTTCGATCTGGGCGTGGTTGTCCGTGGGGTTGCGGTCGAGCGTCATACGGCCGACCGGGATGAGCGGGTAGTCACCGTGCGGCCACACCTTGGTGAGGTCGAACGGGTTGAACCGGTAGCCCGCCGCCTCGTCGTACGGCATCACCTGCACGTACAGACTCCAGCTGGGGAAGTCACCGTCCCGGATGTGCTCGAAGAGGTCCCGCGTGTGGTAATCCGTGTCGGCCGCGGCCATCTGGTCGGCCTCGTGCTGGGTGAAGAACTCGATCCCCTGATCGGTCTTGAAGTGGTACTTCACCCAGAACCGCTCACCGGCGGCGTTGATCCACATGTAGGCGTGGGAGGTGTACCCGTTCATGTGGCGCCAGCTCCGCGGGATGCCCCGGTCCCCCATCAGCCAGGTCACCTGGTGGGCCGACTCCGGGGAGAGCGTCCAGAAGTCCCACTGCATGTCGTGATCGCGCAGGTTGTTGTCGGCGCGGCGCTTCTGGGAGCGGATGAAGTGCTGGAACTTCATCGGGTCCTTCACGAAGAACACCGGCGTGTTGTTGCCGACCATGTCGTAGTTGCCCTCGCTGGTGTAGAACTTCACCGCGAAGCCGCGCGGGTCCCGCCAGGTGTCCGGGCTGCCGCGCTCACCGGCGACGGTCGAGAAGCGGATGACCAGGTCGGTACGGGTGCCGGGCTGGAACAGGGCCGCCTTCGTGTACGCGCTGACATCACCGGTCACCTCGAAGTGACCGAAGGCGCCGCTCCCCTTGGCATGCGGCTGGCGCTCGGGGATCCGCTCCCGGTTGAACTGTGCCATCTGCTCGATCAGATAGGCGTCCTGCAACAGGATCGGTCCCCCGGGGCCCACGGTGAGCGAGTGCTCATCGCTCTCGACCGGTGCGCCGGAATCACTGGTGGTGGCGGGTCGGATCTCCGTCATGGGCTCTGCCTTTCGTGTACGACATCCCATTCCCACAGGCCGCGTGTCCAGGAGAGGGCGGGGTAAACACGGGGGCGTCGGGCGGGACGCGCCGTCGGCGGCGGAGCTGCCCGAGAGTGAACCACCGTTACAGGGAGTGACCATCGCAGGCCCGGCCGGTGGGGAGACGGATGCCGTCAAGGGTGTGGTGGGGACGCCGCGCCTACGCCGCCCCCACCCAACCCCGCTCCTACCAGGACGACTTCGTCACCCCGGGCAGATGTCCGGCATGCGCCTGCGCCCGCGTGTTCACCCGGGAGAGGCCGAACTTGCGCAGGTGGCCGCGGGGGCGGCCGTCCAGGCTGTCGCGGTTGCGGACCCGGGTCGCGCTCGCGTCCCGGGGCTGGCGGGCGAGTTCCGCCCGCGCGGCGGCCCGCTCGTCGGCCGTGGCGTGCGGGGACACCAGGACGGCCTTCAGTTCGGCGCGGCGCCGGGCGTAACGCGCCACGATCCGCTTGCGCTGCTCGTTCTTCGCGATCTTGCTCTTCTTCGCCATCAGACACGCTCCCCGCGGGCCCGGATCCGGGCGACGGCGGCCTCGATGCCGATGGCGTCCACGACCTTGACGGCCCGCGCGCTCAGCCGCAGGCGGACGTGCCGCCCCTCACCGGGCAGCCAGTAGCGCTTGTTCTGGATGTTGGGGTCGAACCGGCGGGAGGTGCGCCGGTGCGAGTGGGAGATCTTCTTGCCGAAGGCCGGCTGGGCGCCGGTCAGTTGACAGTGGGCGGACATACGTGGCTCTGCCTTTCTCTTCGTCCATGACCGACGCTTATCGGTAATGGAAATCATTGTCGTATGCTACCCCTCATGGCCCGCAACGAGGTACGCCCGATCGTCAAGCTCCGCTCCACCGCCGGTACCGGCTACACGTACGTGACCCGCAAGAACCGCCGGAACGACCCGGACCGGCTGGTGCTGCGCAAGTTCGACCCCGTGGCCGGACGCCATGTCGAGTTCCGCGAGGAACGCTGACCGCTCCGGCCGCCGCCCGCCCGCCTTCACCCCGAACCAGGGAAGAGACACCATGAAGCCCGGAATCCACCCCGCCTACCGCCCGGTCGTCTTCCGCGACAGGGCCGGTGACTTCGCCTTCCTCACCCGCTCGACGATGACCAGCGACAGGACCGTCGAGTGGGAGGACGGCCGCACCTACCCGGTGGTCGACGTCGAGATCTCCTCGGCGAGCCACCCCTTCTACACCGGCACCGCCCGCGTGCTGGACACCGCCGGCCGCGTGGAGCGCTTCGAGCGCCGCTACGGGCGGGAGGGGAGCCGCCGATGAGCGCCGAAGGACCGATGCCGGTGGTGATCGTCGGCGGACTGCACGCCGACGCCCGGCGCGAGACCGTCGAGCGGCTGCTGCGCGAGGTGCCGGGCAGCGTGGCCCTGCACCACGACCTGTCCGCGGGTACGGCGGGCACCGTGCGCCGTACCGTCCGCGACGCCACGGGCGAGACCGCCTGGGGCGAGACACCCCTGGTCAACGACTGCGCCTGCTGCGCCCTGCGCGAGGACCTCGTCCCCGAACTGGAGCGGCTGGCCGACGGCGGGCTGACCCGTCTCGCGGTCGTGGAGCTGTGGGACTCGGTGGAACCCCAGGGCATGGCGGAGGTCATCGCCGCCCATGGCGGCGGCGCCTTCCGGCTCACCAATGTGCTGACCGCCGTGGACCCCGCCCTCGTGCTGCCCGCCCTGTCCAACGGCGACGACCTCGCGGAGGCCGGGCTCGCCGCGGCCCGGGCGGACCGGCGCACCGTGGGCGACACATTCGCACGGCAGTTGGAGTACGCCCCCGTCCTCGCCGTGGCCGAGGGTCCCGCCATCGGACTCGACGACCTGGCGCTCCTGCGGCAGTTGCACCCCTCGGCGCGGCAGATCCCCGTCGCCTCGGGGCAGTTGGGCGCGGCCGCGGTCGCCGGGTTCGATGTGGCAGCGGCGGCGGCCGCGCAGCATCCGGCCTGTGCCCGGCTCCCCCACGAGTGTGACGAGGCGGGCATCAGCACGCTCGTCTGGCAGCGCCGCCGCCCCTTCCACGCCGACCGGCTCTTCGCGGCGCTGGAGGATCTGTGCTGCGCCGCGGCCCGCAGCCGGGGCAGGTTCTGGCTGGCGGACCGGCCCGACAGCCTGCTCGCCTGGGAGGCCGCCGGTGGGGCGCTGTGCGTGGCGAACGCCGGGCCGTGGATGGCCGCACTGCCGGACGCCGCCTGGGAGTTGATGCCGGCCGAGCGCCGTACGGCCGCCGCGCTGGACTGGCACCCCGAGCACGGCGACCGCGGCCAGCACCTCGTCTTCACCTCCCCGGACCTCGACCGGGCGGGGCTGCTCTCGCTGCTCGACTCCTGTCTGCTCACCGACGACGAGCTCGCGTCCGGCCCCGCCGCCTGGCCCCGGCCCACCGGCTTCGACCAGCTGCTCGACCCCGCTTTCTGACCCGTCCCGCCCCTGTACCGAGGAGGACCCGATGGCCCGCTCCAGCAAGCCCGCGCCCGCCCGCAAGAACCGTCCCAACCCGCTCGACGCGGCCGGGATCACGTACATCGACTACAAGGACACCGACCTGCTGCGGAAGTTCGTCTCCGACCGCGGCAAGATCCGCGGCCGCCGGGTCACCCGGGTCGGCCGGCAGCAGCAGCGGCAGCTCGCCGCGGCGATCAAGAACGCCCGGGAGATGGCCCTGCTCCCCTACTCCAGCCGCTGATCTCCGGGGCATCCGCCCCTTCGACGAAAGGACCGTCATGGCCGTACCCAAGCGCAGGATGTCCCGCAGCAACACCCGTCACCGCCGCGCCCGGTGGCGGGCGTCCGCCCCGGCGCTCGTCCCCGTCACCGTCGACGGCAGCACCCAGCTGGTGCCCCAGCACCTCAGGAGGGCGTACGAGCGCGGCCTCCTCCGCCCGGAGGGCTGAGGAGGTATCCCGGACGACCGCCCGGCCGCCGCCGACCGTCCTGTCCGGCGCCGGCCGGTCGCCCGCGCGGCACCCCGGCCCGACGGGCATCCCCGCCCTGAGGTGCAGCTCGGGGCGGGGACCTGCGCGTTCCCGGCCGGGTGCGCATCCCGGATCCTTATTGCACGCTATTTGCAACAACACTAGATGTGCAGAAAGGGTCCGAGATGGGTTCTCCGATCGTGCTCGGCATCGAGTCGTCCTGCGACGAGACGGGCGCCGGCCTGGTCCGCGAGGGGCGGCTGCTGGGGCATGCGGTGGCATCGAGCATGGCGGAGCACGCCCGGTTCGGCGGGGTGGTGCCGGAGATCGCCTCCCGGGCCCATCTGCACGCGCTTCGTCCGGCGCTCCGGCAGGCGCTGGACGGGGCGGGGCTGCGGCTCTCCGACATCGGCGCGGTCGCCGTCACCACCGGGCCGGGCCTGTCGGGCGCGCTCCAGGTCGGACTGGCCGGGGCGAAGGGGATCGCCTACGCGCTGGGCGTACCGCTGTACGGCGTCCACCACCTGGCCGGCCATGTCGCCGCGGACACCCTCGCCCACGACCCGCTGCCCGACCCCTGCGTGGTGCTGATCATCTCCGGCGGCCACACCTCGCTCCTCCTCGTCCGCGACCTGGCCCGTGACCCGATCCGCCACCTCGGCGACACCCTCGACGACGCCGCCGGGGAGTGCTTCGACAAGGTCGCGCGGGTCTTCGGGCTGCCGTACCCCGGCGGCCCGGCCATCGACCGCACGGCGCGTACGGGGAATCCGCGCGCCGTCTCCTTCCCGCGTCCGCTGCCGGGGTCGTACGACTTCTCCTTCTC
Source organism: Streptomyces sp. NPDC093018 (assembly GCF_040684035.1). Classification (NCBI taxonomy): domain Bacteria; kingdom Bacillati; phylum Actinomycetota; class Actinomycetes; order Kitasatosporales; family Streptomycetaceae; genus Streptomyces; species Streptomyces sp. NPDC093018. The sequence continues at coordinate 138,233 of NZ_JBFBFF010000018.1, read as the reverse complement.
CGGTCTGAAGACGGCCGCCGCACGCTGGGCCGAGGGCCACGCGGACCGGGAGCTGCCGGTGGCCGACGGCGCGGCCGCGCTCCAGGAGGCGGTGGCCGACGTACTCAGCCGCAAGGCGGTCGCGGCCTGCGCCGAGCACGGCGTGGGGACGCTGGTCGTGGTCGGCGGCGTCGCCGCGAACTCACGGGTGCGGGCGCTCACCGAGGAGCGCTGCCGGGCCGCTGGCATCGAACTGCGCGTGCCACCCATGGAGTTGTGCACGGACAACGGGGCGATGATCGCGGCCGTCGGCGACCTCCTGGTCCGGGCCGGAGCCGAACCCGCCCCGCTGGACGTGTCGATCGACCCGTCGGCGCCGCTGGAGTACGCGGCGCTGCATCCGGTCACGGCCCGGACGGTGGCGGCGTGAGCGGGGCCCACGTCCACACCGGGATCCGTGTCCACAAGGACGCTCAACTCCTCGCACACATCGAGGACTTGCACGCCGTCTACGTCGACGCCTTCTGTGCCCCGCCGTGGGACGAGGACGAGGAGCGGGCCGCCGATTTCGTCAAGCGGCTGCGGGTGGACGTCGACCGGCCGGGCTTCACCGCCGCGGCAGCGGTACGGGACGGAAAGCTGCTGGGCTTCGCCACGGCCTGGACCACCCTCGCCCCCTTCCCCGACGACCGCTGCCACGCGCAGGCCGCCGCCGGACTCGGTCCCGACCACACCGCCGACTGGCTCGTCGGCGCCCGCGAGTTGGACGAACTCGCCGTCCGCCGCGCCGCCCGGGGCACCGGCGTCGCGGCCCGCCTCCTCGAGACGGTCACCGCGGACGCCCCGGGGGGCCGCTGCTGGCTGGTGACCTCCCTGCGGTCGGGCCGGGCCATGTCCTTCTACCGCCACCAGGGTTGGACGCAGGCCACCCATCCCTGCCCCGACGGCCGGGGCGTCGTCGTCTTCCTCGGCCCCCGCCATCCGGCCCGCGCCCTGGCGCCCCAGCCCCTGTGACACTTCGCAAAAGGAGAAGCACGATGACGACCGTCACCGCGACCATCGACACGACCCGCCCCGTGGCCACACTCATCAACGTCTTCACCGTCACCCCGGACCGCCAGGACGAACTCATCGCCCTGCTCGCCCGCGCCACCGAGGAGACGATGAAGCACCAACCCGGCTTCATCTGCGCCGACTTCCACGCCTCCGAGGACGGTGAACGCGTCATCAACTACGCCCAGTGGGAGTCCGAGGACCATTACCGGGCGATGCTCGCCAGCCCCGAGGCACGCGTCCACATGGACCAGGCGGCGGCGTTCGCGACCGACGTCCAGCCACGGCTGTTCCGGGTCCGCTCGACGCACGGCACGGGTCGGCCCACGGCGCGCTAGAAGCCGCGCACGCTCCGCGACCGGCCGTCCGGCACGGCGCCGGGCCACGCCCCCTCGGCGGCCGGAACAGGTGGTCGCAACAGGTGACGACCACCCTGTGTCCGGCCGGTCAGAGCAGGGGCCGGAGCACGTCGTAGGCCCAGGACGCCAGTGTGGTGGGGGTGGTGGTGCGCAGGGTGCGGGGCTGTTCCGGTACGAAGCCGTCCCGCAGCCCGGTCGACATGCCGATGACCGCTTCGACCAGGCCGTCGGTCATGCCGGACGCGCGCAGCAGCCGCCGCATCGTGTCGTCGCCGACGCGTTCGGCGCGCAGGGGGCGGCCGATGGCGGCGGACACGATCCGCGCGGCCCGGGGCCAGGTGAGATCGGCCGGGCCATGGACCGCCTGGACATGGCGGCCGTACCAGTGGGTCGTCAGCAGCCGCGCCACGGCGACCTCGGCGATGTCGCGCGGCGCGACCCAGGCGAGGGGCTGGTCCAGCGGCAGGATCACCGGGATCGTGCCCGCCCGGACGGCGTCGAGGAGGGACTCCAGATTGCTGAAGAAGTAGCCGCAGCGCAGGTGCGTGACCGTGGCGCCGAGCGCGTCGAGGGCGGTCTCGGTGCCGGCGAGGCCGTCGATCTCACCGGCTCCGTGGCGCAGTTCGGCGCCGACGCTGCTCTGGAAGACGGTGCGTTCGATGCCGTTGGCCCGTACGGCGCTCACCACGCTCGCCGTGGCCGCCGCGTAGTCGCCGAGCGGGTCCGCGCCGGTGGTCGGGGGGTCGACCCAGAAGAGGGCGTCGACCCCGGCGGTGGCCGCGACGACCGCCTGCGGGTCCCGCAGGTCGACCGCGACGGCGGTCACCTCGCGGCGCACCGCGGGATCGAGGCGGCCGGGGTCACGGGCGAGGACCAACGGCCGAAGCCCGGCCCGGATCAGCAGGGCGACGACATGACGTCCGACGTTGCCGGTGGGTGTGGTGACCGCGATACGCATGGCCTGGTGTCCTTTCGCCGGTCGGCAACGCGACACTAGAAGCCAACCCGGACACCTGTTGTCTTCTTTTGGTTGTCTTCTTTTGGTCGGAGGTCCGGGCGAGGTGGGCGGCGCGTGTGCCGCCCGTCGAGATCCGCCGCGCAGGGCCGCACGCGTCTCCCCCGGGGACAATATCTGTGGTCACGACGTAAGAAATGGCCGCAGCGCACGGTGACTATTCCTGCGACCGCAGTCGGCGCGGAATTATCCGCCCAGCAGGGCGGGCATCGACGTGCTACTGTCGTTACCAGTTGCAGGTGTGGTTGCCAGAAGGTTTTTCCGACGGCTGATCATCTCGGCGACACGGATTACGCACAGGGCGTATTCCTGAAACCGTCTCCGAAGGAGAAACAAAATGGCTACCGGTACCGTGAAGTGGTTCAACGCGGAAAAGGGCTTCGGCTTCATCGAGCAGGACGGCGGCGGCCCCGACGTCTTCGCCCACTACTCGAACATCGCCACCCAGGGCTTCCGCGAGCTCCTGGAAGGCCAGAAGGTCTCGTTCGACATCGCGCAGGGCCAGAAGGGCCCGACGGCCGAGAACATCGTTCCCGCCTGACGCGGCGACGCTGACGCATACTTCGTAGCTGGGGCCCGCACCTTGGGGTGCGGGCCCCAGCTCGCTTTATTTTCAGGGTTATTCGAACCCGCTGTTTTCGGCCCGTATTCGCGATTCTCTGCGCCACTCATTCCGCTGCGGAAATTCCTTGATACGCGCCCGCATCGAGGAAGGTTCCGCATGAACCCCACGCGCCCCACTCGCGCACGCACCACTCGCACATACGACCGCTCCGGTGGAAGTTCCGCCACGGATCGCTCCCGCGTTCCGCGCCGGTCCACCGGTCACGGAAAACGGCAGCCGGTGCGAGGAGAGTTCGCGCTGCCGAGGACGGACACGCCCGCGTTGCCCGCTGTCGAGTCGTTCGCCGATCTCGCCATGCCGGCGCCGCTGCTGGCCACGCTCGGCCACGAGGGTGTGACCGTGCCGTTCCCGATCCAGGCGGCGACCCTGCCGAACTCCCTGGCCGGCCGCGACGTACTCGGTCGCGGGCGCACCGGATCGGGCAAGACCCTGGCCTTCGGCCTCGCCGTACTGGCCCGTACGGCCGGCCGGCGCGCCGAGTCCCGCCGGCCGCTGGCCCTGGTCCTCGTCCCCACCCGTGAGCTGGCCCAGCAGGTCACCGACGCGCTCACTCCCTACGCCCGTTCCGTGCGGCTGCGGATCGCCACCGTCGTCGGCGGCATGTCCATCGGCAGGCAGGCCGGTGCCCTGCGCGGCGGCGCGGAGGTCGTGGTCGCGACGCCCGGCCGGCTCAGGGACCTCGTCGACCGGGGCGACTGCCGGCTCGACGACGTCGGCATCACGGTTCTCGACGAGGCCGACCAGATGACCGACATGGGCTTCATGCCCCAGGTCACCGCCCTGCTCGACCTGGTGCGCCCGGAGGGCCAGCGCATGCTGTTCTCGGCCACCCTGGACCGCAACGTCGACCTGCTGGTCCGCCGCTACCTCACCGACCCGGTGGTCCACTCCGTCGACCCGTCGGCCGGTGCCGTCACCACGATGGAACACCACGTGCTCCATGTGCACGACGCCGACAAGCACCGCACGACCACCGAGATCGCGGCCCGGGACGGCCGGGTCATCATGTTCCTGGACACCAAGCACGCCGTGGACCGGCTGACCAAGCACCTGCTGGACAGCGGTGTCCGCGCCGCGGCCCTGCACGGTGGCAGGTCGCAGCCGCAGCGCACCCGCACCCTGGCGCAGTTCAAGGACGGACACGTCACCGTCCTGGTGGCCACCAATGTCGCGGCCCGCGGTATCCACGTCGACCACCTCGACCTCGTCGTCAACGTGGACCCGCCCACCGACCACAAGGACTACCTGCACCGTGGCGGCCGCACCGCGCGCGCCGGTGAGACCGGCAGCGTCGTCACCCTCGTGACCCCCGCGCAGCGCCGCGGCGTCACCCGGCTGATGGCATCGGCCGGCATCACCCCGTGCGTCACCCCGGTCCGCTCCGGCGAGGCGGAGCTGAGCCGCATCACGGGCGCGCAGGCGCCCCCCGGTGTCCCGGTGGTCATCACCGCACCGGCCGCGGAGCGCCCCCGTCGTACGTCTTCCACGTCCCGGGACCGCCGGCGCCGCACCGGCCAGGGCCGGCCCGTGGGCGCTCAGGTGCGCCGCAGGGCCCGGCCGGAGCCCGGCGACAACTCGGCCGCTTAGAGCGGCGGCCTCGGCCCCCGGCAGCCCCGCGGCCCACGGCCTCCGGGCAGGCGCACTGCCATCGAAGCGACCAGCCGATCCCGACCGAAGGAGAAGTCCTTGACACCTGCACGGACGCAGCACCGCGGTCCGGACCCCGCCCCCCTCGTCGCGCTCGACGACATCGCAGGACACGGCCCTCGGGTATGCGACGACATGACCGTCGAGGTGGCTCTGGCCGTCATGGCGGGTGCCCGGGTCGAACATCTGACGGTGTGTGACGGGGACGACGAGAGCACGGGCTCGGTCACCCGGGTCCGGCTCGCCGTCCTCCGTGACAGTTCCACGTACACGGACCGCATGCGTCTGCGGGATGTCCTCACCAAGGACGGGCACCGGCTTCGCTGAAGGACGCGAGGCCCGAGCTCGTCACGGATGGGTCCGCGGCCCTCGGGCCCGGTGGGGGCCCTGTCGACACGCGTCGGCAGGGCCCCCACCGCTGGGTCACCGTCCGCTCGGGAAACGCCGGCCGGACGAGGGGTCCGGGCGGCGCCTCACTGGTCGAAGTAGCTGAGATCGCCCACGGTCCACGCGCTGACGTCCTTGATCGCGACCCGGTACATCCCACCCGTCTCCGGGATCCCGAGGCTGCCCTGGAGGATCCGGGCGAGATGGAAGTGCAGATGCGTCGGCATCTCGCCGCGGCCGGGCCGGTATCCCCGCGGGCCGCGGGCGAAGACGTCGGAGAACGGGCCGAGCCGGTCCGAGTCCTTCAGGACCTCCGCCACCCGTTCCCTCCATACCGCCTCGGGGGCCAGCCGGCCGGTGATGACGGCGCCGCCGACGACCACGGTCAGCGACATCTGATTGCTTCGCTCGGACTCCACCGCGGCGGAGATGGCGACGAGCAGCTCATCAGGGTTCGACATGACAGCAGAGTTTATGCGCCCACGCGCCCGGCTCGTCCACCACCCGTCCCCGAACCGCCCGCGGAGCGTGCAGCGGCCGCGCGCGAAGGGGCGGGCGACGGGGCGGGCGGCTCCCGACCCGGACGGAAGGAGCCGCTGGCAGGAAGGTTCTTCTGCCGCCTGAAGAGTGAAATCTACAGTTGCCAGTAGACATTTTTTCTCTGGCGTGGGTAGGCTTCATTTCGTAGAGATGGTCGGACGACACCTGCCAGACATGAACTGGCGGTTGGCTGAACACAAGAGAAGGTCGGCGGAGCAGTAGGGCCGACAGATGGTGTTGAATTTCCTTCGGGGCCCTGGTGCCGTACGGCACCAGGGCCCCTCGACGCGTTGCATTGCACAGCGAGGTGACATGACATCGGACAACCCACTGCACGATCGTCTCGACGACGACTACCCCGCGTACACGATGGGGCGGGCAGCCGAGATGCTCGGCACCACCCCGGCCTTCCTCCGGGCCATCGGTGAAGCCCGGTTGATCACTCCCCTCCGCTCGGAGGGCGGGCATCGCCGGTACTCCCGCTACCAACTGCGGATCGCCGCTCGCGCTCGCGAACTCGTGGACAAGGGGACCCCGATCGAGGCCGCATGCCGCATCGTCATCCTTGAGGACCAGCTTGAGGAGGCGCAGCGCATCAACGCCGAGTACCGGCGTGCCGCCGACGAGTCAGCGGGTGGTTCCGGCTCCGGTACCGGCTGAGAACGCGGGCGCGGCCCGGCGGCGGCAGGAGGCGTACGGCCCGGAGGATCACCGGGTGGGGCGAGCGCTCGGGTCGGTTTCGTCAACGGCACGGGACCAGGCTCGGAGCGAACCGGCGCACCCCGCCACCCCGTCACCCCGCCACTCCGTCACTCAGTCGCTCCTGAGGAATGCGGAACTCGAATTCGGAGCGGTCCCACGGCACGGCGGGCGGGTTCGCGAGCGCGGTCCCGGTCCGGACCGCGCCGACGCGGTGGTAGAAGTCCTCGGCGGGACGATGCGACACGACCTTGACACGGTCGAGCCCGGCGGCCCGCGCCTCGGACCGCATGTGCTCGACGAGCAGGCGCCCGATACCCCGCCCCTGCGCCTCGTCGGCGACGAACAGCAGGTCCAGCTCCGGTGGAGCGAGGACGAGCGAGTAGAACCCGAGGACCCGGCCGCCGTCCTCCTCGCCGCCGACGGCCACGAAACTGCGGTGGGCCTCGATGTAATCAGGACCGACCCGGTAGCCCTTGACAGCCGACGCGTACATACCCGCGTAGGCGCCCGAGCCGCGCACGAGCCGCGTGAGCCGTTTGGCGTCCCGGGGGACGGCCCGCCGTATCGCGATCTGCCGGGCGACCGGGGAAGTGCGTGAGCTCATCCGAAGAGTATTCCGCACCGGAGAGGCCCTTCGTGCGCCGGGTCGGGCGGGCTCCCCTCCGCCGCCGGGCATGGTGATCGCCCTCACAGCCGCCCCACGAACTAGGTCGCCCCGCCACATGCGCACCCGACGTACGCCTTCCTACGGTGTGCCGACACGTCCCCCTCCCCACCGCACACCAGGAATACGACCTGCGGCTTTCCCATCATTGACCCCTCAAAGTCAGCACCGAACCAGCACCGGGAGGTTTCGTGCGCACCCGATCGGGCCGTCTCGCCCACGGAAGGTGGGGGAGACGGCCCCTGACCGTTCTGTCGCGGTTGCCTGTCTGGCGCCGTCGGCCAAGCGGCGGGGAGCTCAAGGGCCTTCGCCTCGGTGGCGTGGGGCGGGGTGTGTTTCACAGGACACGCACGGCTCGGTCCTTGCCGCAGGTCGCCGTTGTCCAAGCCCGGCGGCCGGCCGGGACTGCGGGGTGCACGGTGGTCAGTGCCGGGTGGCGGCCTGCTTCTTGCGCGTGCCGGCCCCGTAGCCGTAGCCGTAGCCGCAGTCGTAGCCGGGCTTGTCGCAGTCCTCGCCCTTGCCGACCTTGATGGTGACGGTGCAGGCCCGGGTGGTGGTGCAGCTGCCGCCGGGTGCGGTGGGGACCGCGTTGTTGACCAGGCTGCGGTCGCCGGCGTCGGGGGTGTCGACCGTGACCTTGTAGGTGACGGTGGCGGTGGCGCCGGGTGCCAGGGTGCCGGTCCAGGTCAGCGTGTTCCCGGTGACGGTCGCGGTGCCGGTGGTGGAGGTGACCGAGCCAGGGACGAGGGTGGCGTCGTCCAGGACATTGCTGAGGTCGTCGGTGAAGTCCCCGCTCGCGGCGGTGGTGCCGGTGTTCTTGACGGTGACCTGATAGGTGACGGTGTCGCCCTCGTTGACGTTGCCGGTCGGCGTTGCCTTCTTGGCGATGGTGTAGGCGGGGGCGGCACAGGTGCCGGAGTCCTGGGTGGAGGTGGCGCCGTAGAAGCCGCGGCCGGTGGCCTCGATGGTCGTCACCGGCAGCGCCGCGGTGGACGCGGTGGTGGGCAGGCTGTTGAGCAGGTTGATGTCGCCGTTGGAGGCGAAGGCGTAGACCTGCCCGGCGGACTTGGCCGCGCCGAAGGTCTGGGGGACGGTGCCGATCTGGATGACGGTGTTGTCGGGGCGGATCCTGAACACCGGGGACGGGCTGGTGGCATCCGGCGTGCCGAAGGCGAGGATGTCGCCGTCGTCCAGGGTGATGAAGTCGCCGGCCGAGACGATGCCGGCCGGGAAGGAGGCGGGGAACAGTGTGGAGACGCCCGTGGCGGGGTCGATCAGGAAGATCTGGCTGCTGTCGAACGAGCCCGCGATCAGCATCCCGTCCGCTCGGGAGGTCAGGCCGTTGACAGCGGTCGTCGGGGGAACGGCCGCCAGCGGGCCGGTGATCGGTGTGGCCGCCGTCTCCGCCCCGGTGACCGGGTCGATCGTGTAGAGCGTGGCCGAGCCCGCGGTGCCGGGGAAGTCGACCCCGTACAGCGTCGATCCGTTCGGGCTGAAGGCGATGTCGCCGTAGTCGCGGACCAGGGGGGCGGTGCTGAGGGTGTTGCCCGTGTCGTCGTACTGGATGAGCTCCCGGTCGCTGCCGCCGGTGTTCGCCCACAGCGGCGTGGGCGGGCAGACCGCGCGTGCCTGCGAGACATCTGAACCTGCCGTGGTCGCGCTCGCGTGCGCGAGCCCCGCAGGGCCCGTGACGGCCAGGACGAGGCCGATCGCCGCGCTCGTCAGCACCCGCGGCAGGGCGGGTCGGCGGTAGTTCAGCATGTGGTTCCTCACTTGTTCCGCCTCCCGCGGGAGCGCGGATCGTGCCGTGCCGCTGGCCCGGAGATCAGCGGCGGCCGTCCGGGTCACCAGGCCCGGTCTGGACGCCTGTCAAGATGCCCTCGCGGCCCGGGAGCCACCGTGCGCCGCATCCGCAATCCCTCCGTCCGGACCATGGCCGCCACCCGGACGGACCGGTCGGCGCCCCGTCCATGGCCCGCCCGAGACGGTGGTACGCGCTGCGCGGCTCTGCTGTCTTCTTCGTGGCCGGTGGGCTCGGCTCCGTCCCGTACGTGGCGACTGCCTGTCGTCGGGATGGGATGCCATGGGGCGGGTTGCTGCCCGCGGCTCAGGGCGATCGTGTGCGTGACGCTCAGCTCCCTGTTCCCGGGGCGGCGGCGACGCCGAGTCTCCTTGTCCGCTCGAACGAAGCCGTCAAGCTACGGCGGGAAGCCGTGAGTCGGCATGGTGGCTGGACGCACAGCCGACCCGATAACTATGTCGCCCCGCCACATGTGCACCCGACGTACGCCTTCCTACGGTGTGCCGACACGTCCCCCTCCCCACCGCACACCAGGAAGTGGCGCACATGGCCGCAGGAAACACCGCTCCCCCGCCCTCCACCGGGCTCGGCAGGATCGTCGCCGCCAGTCTCATCGGCACCACCATCGAGTGGTACGACTACTTTCTCTACGGCTCCGCCGCCGCGCTCGTGTTCGGGCGGGTGTTCTTCCCGGAGTCGGATCCGCTGACCGGGACGCTGCTGTCGTTCCTCACGTACGCGATCGGGTTCGTGGCCCGGCCCGTCGGTGCGGTGGTCTTTGGGCACTACGGTGACCGGCTCGGGCGCAAGAAGCTCCTGGTGATCAGTCTGCTGATGATGGGGCTGTCCACCGCGCTGATCGGCTGTGTGCCCGGATATCACACGATCGGGGTCGCGGCTCCCCTGTTGTTGACCACTCTGCGGCTGATCCAGGGCTTCGCGCTCGGCGGTGAGTGGGGCGGGGCGGTGCTGCTGGTGTCCGAGCACGGGGACGCGAGGCGGCGCGGGTTCTGGGCGTCCTGGCCGCAGGGCGGTGCGCCGGCCGGCAATCTGGTCGCCGTCGGGGTGCTGTCCCTGATGACCACCGTGCTCAGCGACGACGCGTTCGACTCCTGGGGCTGGCGGGTGCCGTTCCTGCTCTCCGCCGTACTGGTCATGATCGGCCTGTGGATCCGGCTGTCCGTCGATGAATCCCCGCTGTTCAAGGAGGCGTTGGCCGCGGCCGAGCGGCGCAAGGCCGAGCAGCGGGCCGAACGGCCGCCGCTGGTCGCCGTGGTGCGCGACCACTGGCGGGACATCCTGGTCGCGATGGGCGCCCGGATGGCCGAGAACATCTCCTACTACGTGATCACCGCCTTCGTCCTCACGTACTGCGTCGAGCACCTCAAGGTGGACAAGCAGACGTCCCTGAACGCGGTACTGATCGGCTCCGCCGTGCAGTTCTGTCTGATCCCGCTGTTCGGCGCCCTCTCCGACCGGGTCGGGCGCAAGCCCGTCTACCTGGTGGGCGCGGTCGGTGTGGGCCTGTGGTCCTGGGCCTTCTTCGCGCTGCTCGACACCAGGTCGTTCCCCGCGCTGGTGCTGGCCGTGACCGTCGGGCTGATCTTCCACAGCGCCATGTACGCACCCCAAGCCGCTTTCTTCTCCGAGCTGTTCGCGACCCGGATGCGTTATACTGGCGCGTCCATCGGGGCCCAGCTCTCCTCGGTGGCGGCCGGTGCTCCCGCCCCGCTGATCGCCACCGCGCTGCTCGGTTCCTACGGGAACTCCACTCCGATCTCGGTGTACGTCGGCCTGGCCGCGCTGATCACTGTCGTCGCCGTCCTCGCCGCCCGCGAGACGCGCGGCAGGGATCTGGCCGCGATCGCACCGGAGGACGGGGCCGCGGCACGGACCGCCGCGGACCGGCGGACGGCCGCCTCCACCTGAGCACCACCGGTCCGCCCAAGGGCGCGGCCCGTCCGTCCGACGGCCGCGTCCGCCCCGAAACGGCCCGGCACCGCTCCCGGGCCGTCCGAGCCCGCTCGCCGTCCGCCCCTCACGTGCCCCCGACTTCCCCACGGTTGCCCCATGTCGCACAGACCCGCCTCCGCCGCCCCGCATCTGCGTCGGCTGTTCGAACTCCTCGCCGCGGGCGCCCCGGCCGAAGAACTCGGCGCCGTCGTCGCCGAGGCGCGCCGCGCCGGTGTCGACGCCGAGGACCTCGCGGAGGTGGCAGGGGCGACCGAGGCGGCGTTGCGGGTGCGGAACACGCTGCGGCAGCACCGGCGCCGGGAGACGGAGCTGACCGCGCTCTTCGACACCGCGGGCGACCTGGCGGCGCTGCGCGACCTCGACGCCGTACTGCGCTCCATCGTGCGCCGGGCCAGGATGCTCCTGGGCACCGACACGGCGTACCTCACGCTGGCCGACGAGGAGGCCGGGGACACTTACATGCGGGTCACCGACGGCTCGGTGTCGGAGCTGTTCCAGAATCTGCGCCTGCAACTGGGCGAGGGGCTCGGCGGGTTGGTCGCGCAGACCGCCCGCCCTTACGCTTCCCCGGACTACCGCGCGGACGGCCGCTTCCTGCACACCGGCAGCATCGACGCCGGGGTCCTCGACGAGGGCCTGGTGGCGATCCTCGGGGTGCCGCTGCTGCTGGGGTCGGGCAGCGGCGGTCAGGTCATCGGGGCGCTCTTCGCCGCGGACCGTACGCCCCGGACCTTCGCCCCCGAGGAGGTCGCCCTACTGTGCTCGCTGGCCGACCACGCCGCCATCGCCATCGACACCGCCCGGACGATGGCCGACGCACGGCTCGCGCTGGCCGAACTGGCCGAGGCCAACGCCGTGATCCGGGAGCACTCCGCCGCCATGCAGCGGGCCGCGGAGTCCCATGACCGGCTCACCGATCTGGTGCTGCGCGGCGGAGACGTGTCGGACGTGGCCGCCGCCGTGGCCGGTCTGCTGAAGGGCGAGGTCGCGGTCCACGACGGCGCCGGGTGGCCGCTCACCGCGACCGGCGGGCACGGCGGCGGATGCACGGACGGTACGCAGGACCCGGCCGGTGCCGAGAAGGCGGCCGGTGGCCAGGAGGCGGCCGGAGCCGGGGAGGCGGCCGATGCCAAGGAGACGGCCGGTGCCGAGGAGGCGGCCGGTGCCGAGGAGGCGGCCGCGCTGGTCGCGGCGGCGGAGAGCTCGCGCGCGACGGCCCACGCGGTCTTCCGGGACGGGCGCTGGGTCTGCGCCGTACTGGCGGGGCAGGAACTGCTGGGCTGTCTCGTCCTGTACGGGCGGCCGGAGCTCGACGACCCCGACCGGCGGCTGTTCGAGCGGAGCAGCGTCGTCACCTCGCTGCTGCTCCTGCTGCGGCGTTCGGTCGCGGAGACCGAGAACCGGGTCCGCGGCGATCTCATCACCGATCTGCTTACCGCGCCCGACCGCGATTCGGCCGGCCTGGTGGCGCGCGGCCGGCGGCTCGGCATCGACCTCGATCGTCCGCACTTCCTGCTGGTCGCCCACGCCGGTGACGCGGCCCGGGAGCGGCTCGCCGACGCGGCGGTGCAGTACCTGTTCGGGTGCGGCGGCGTCAGCGCGGTCCACGAGGGCGCGGCCGTACTGCTGCTGCCTTGCGACGGCACCGGTCCCGGTGCGGCGGCCCGTGCCGCCGCCGGGCAGCTCGGACGGCTGGCCGGGGTGCCGGTCACGGTTGCCGGTGCCGGTCCTGCGGCCGGGCCGCGGGCGATCGCCGACGCGCATGCCGAGGGCGCCCGCTGTCTGCGGGCCATGCATGTGCTCGGCCGGGACGGGGGCGGCGCCTGCGCCGCCGAACTCGGCTTCGTGGGCGTGCTGTTGGGCGACGACCACGACGTGGACGGTTTCGTCGCCGCCACCCTGGGGCCCCTGCTGGAGTACGACGCCCGGCGCGGCACCCAGCTGGTCCGCACCCTGCGCGCCTACTTCGGCAGCGGCGGCAGCCTCACCCGGGCGAAGGAGGAACTGCACGTCCATGTGAACACGGTCGTGCAGCGCCTGGACCGCATCCACGCCCTTCTCGGCCCCGGCTGGAACACCCCCGAGCAGACCCTGGAACTCCAACTCGCCCTGCGTCTGCATCTGTTGTCCGGCGGGTGACCGGCCCGTTCGCCGAGGCGCTGGTCGGCCCAGGTGTAAAGGATGCCGCCGAGCGCGGCCAGGGTGCCGGCCAGGACGAAGGCGATCAGCATGAAGCCGTACGGGCGCCCGCTCTGAAGCCCTGCTCGTACTCCTACGAGGCGAGCGGGGGCGCCGACGGCGACGGCGGGGGTGAGTGCGCGAAGGGATCTGCTGCGGAAGGTGTCGGGGACGCCGGAAGGCATGACGGGCCGCTCCTGACGGGGTGTCGCCCGTCCGCCGCGCGGGTCCCGCCGCGCCGGTGCGGGGCGGCGGCCGCGTGCGCGGGGACGGGAGCGCGGTGCCTGGTTGCCGGAACCCCAGGAGCGGCGGGCGGCGGGCGGCATGTCGCCGGACACCGCTCTTCGGGGCGCGGTCATGGCAGGGGCACACATGCCGGTCCGCCCCGGGGGCGAGCGCGGCGGCGTGGGGGCCGTCCGTGTGCATACAGTGTGGGCAGGTGCTTCGGCCGGCAGGCACCACGGTGTTGTCACTCATTCGGGATGCGACCGCCTCGCGCGGGTCGCGTCGGACAAGGAGGCCGGCCGGTGACCGCGGACCAGCAAACGCCCGTCGAACACGGGGAAGCCGTACCCGGCGGCGCGGCGGAGAACCGACCGGACGACCTGGACGGCCTTCTCGATGAGCGGAACCAGCGGCTGGCGCACGCCGGTGTCGCGCGCGCCGAGGATCTCCTCCTCTCCCGCTACCGGCTCTCGTCCCGGGAGGACGCCTTCGATCTGCTGCGCCGTACCTCCCAGCGGTTCAACGTCAAGCTGCACACGCTCGCCGATGTCGCGGTCCACGCGCCGGCCCCGGCGCGCAACGCCCCTGGCTGGATGCCGCGTCGGCCGCGCGGCGCCGCGCCCGCGCTGCCCGCCCTGCGCGGCGAGGGGCAGCCGGTGGGCCAGGGTGCGGTCCTCACGGCCGCCCTGCACCGTGCCCTGCACATCACCGGCGCCGAGATGGGCAATGTGCAGCTGGTGGAGAACGGGATGCTGCGGATGGAGAAGCACACCGGGCTCAACAAGCGGTTCACCGACTACTTCACCTTCGTCGAGGACTCGACCACCTCGTGCGCGCGGGCCGCCGAGGAGATGCGCCAGGTGACGGTCAAGGACGTCGCCGCCTGCGACACCTTCGACGAGGGTTCCCGGCAGGCGATCCTGCAGACCGGCAGCCGCGCCTGCCACAGTGTTCCGCTGGTCAGTCCGAAGGGGGCCGTGGTCGGCATGATCTCCTCCCACCACGAGGGGACTCTCGGCGGCCTCACCGACGCCCAGTTGAACGCCCTGCACGAGCTCGGCGGCCAGGTCGCGCGCTGGCTGATCTGGCACCGGGGCACCGTCGCCGGCGCCCTCGACCATCTCCACGCCCTCGCCACCAGCCGCCGCTGACCGGTCGCCGAGGTGTCGGACGGGGTCCCCGGGGCATCGGCGGAATATGGATGCACGGTCATGGGCCCGGTCGTGGGCCCGTTCATGGGCGCCGAGGGGGCGCGGCGAGGTGCGCCGGGCCGCGGACGGTACGGCGATGGCGGTGGCGGCCCGGTCCGGCTTCGCCGCTCGTGGGCTGATCCACGTCCTGGTGGGCGTCATCGCGCTGCGGATCGCCTTCGGTGGCGACGGCGGCCGGCAGCAGGCCGACCGGGGCGGCGCGCTGGAGGAGCTGGCCGATCGGCCGCTCGGGGTGGCGATGCTGTGGGCCGTCGGTGCCGCGCTCGCCGGTATGGCGCTGTGGCGGCTGTCGGAGGTGGTGTTCGGCGGGGCGGGGCCGGGGGCGGGCAAGCCGTCGAAGCGGATAGGGGCGGCGGCCCAGTGCGTCTTCTACGTCTTCCTTTCGTTCTCGGTGCTGGCCTACGCGGTCGGCTCCCGGGGCAGCGGCAGCGGCTCCTCCGACCGGAGCACGCGGGATGTCACCGCGACGGCCCTGCGGTGGCCGGGCGGGCAGTGGCTCGTGGGCATCGGCGGCGCCGCCGTGGTGGTCATCGGTGTGTGGATGTCGGTCCGGGCGCTGCGCAAGGAGTTCCGCAAGGACCTGCGGATCGACGCCATGTCGACCGTGGCGAGGCGGATCACGGACTTCTTCGGTGTGGTCGGCGGCACGGCGCAGGGTGTCGTCTTCGCGGTGGCGGGCGGGTTCGCCGTCGTCGCGGCCGCCCGGCACCGGCCCGGTGAGGCGAAGGGCGTGGACGACACACTGCGTTCCTTCCGCGATCTACCGGCCGGACCCTGGCTGCTCGCCCTCGTCGCGCTGGGCCTGGCGGCGTTCGGGGTCTTCTCCTGGTGCAGCGCGCGGTGGCAGCGGCTGTGACCGGGCGGCGGGCCCGGCCGTGGCGGGCGGCTCAGTCGGCGGTCACGGACGTGCGGGTCTCCACAGAAGTGCGGGCCGCTGCGGAAGCGGGCGTCTGCGGGCGGTTGTCGGCGCGTTGGCGGCACCGCGGTGCGGGGCGCCGGGTCCGCGCGCACGGCCGGTCCGCTCCCTCTCCCCCTCCGATGTCCCCGCTGACCCCGCTGACCCCGCTGTCCGCGAGGGCGAGCCGGACGGTGATCCGCTTGCCCGGTGGCTCGGCCCGCATCTCGAACGACTCGGCGACGGCCAGGACGATCTCCAGCCCGTGCTGCCCCACCCGGCGGGGTTCGGCGGTCCGGACCACCGGAGGAAGGGGAACGGTGTCCAGCACCGAGACCTCGATCCGGGGGTCTTCCGTCCGGGCACCGGTGATCCGCAGCTCCATGCGGATCGGACCCGGGGCGTACTTGCACGCGTTGGTGACCATTTCGCTGACGACGAGCCGCGTGAGGTCGAGGGCGCGCGCGGAGACGGCGACGCCGTGTTCGGTCCGGGCGCGGGTCAGGAACCGTGCCGCCCGGTGCCGTGCCGCGGCGATGCATCCGAGGTCTCCGTCGAACTCCGCGACGGCGGCCATCGGTTCGGCGGGCACGGGCCGTCGGCCGCCGGTACGGGACCGGGGCGCCGTGCGGATCGTTGGCGCTGCGTTCACGTGGCCGCCCATACCCCGAGCCCCGCACTCCATGCCTCGCAGATCCTGCGGTGTTTCTCACGTGGTGGCCCGGAGCCCCCGCGGGCTCAGTTCCTTCGGCGGGCCAGCGCGATGCCACCGGCGCCGATCGCACAGGCGATGCCCGCCACCAGGTACGCCAGGTGGTAGCCGCTGAGCCGGTCGCCGCTGGTCGCGGCGAGGAGGACCAGGGCGGCGACGCCCGCACTGGAGCCGATCTGCTGGGCGACGACGTTCACCGCACCGGCGACCGCGTGCTGCTTCGGGGGGACGTCGGAGAGGCCGGCGGTGGTCATGGCGGGGAAGTTCAGACCCTGGCCGAACCCGCTGATCACCAGGCCGGGCAGTACATGCAGCAGATAGGAGCCGTGCGCCGGGGTGGTGATCCACAGGGCCGTGCCGGCACCGATCAGGAGCAGGCCGGTGACCATCAGGGCGCGCGGGCCGTACCTGGCCAGCAGACGTCCGGTGGCGAAGTTGGCCGTGAGGAAGACGGTCAGGGACATCGGGACCAGGGAGAGGCCGGATTCGACCGGTGAGTAGCCCAGCATGCCCTGGAGATACAGCGGCGCGAAGAAGACGATCGCGACCGACGCCGTGTACTGGAGGAACGCCGCCGCGGTGGCCAGCCGTACCGAGGACATCCGGAAGAGGGACAGCGGCAACAGCGGGTCGGGGGTGCGGAGTTCGTGTACGGCGAAGAGCACCAGGAAGACGACCGCCGCGGCGATGAGCGCCCAGGCCCACACCCCGCCGAGGCTCACGCCGATGACGAGCAGCGCGAGCCCGAGGGTGCCGGATATCGCGCCCGCCATGTCCAGCGGGACCCTGGTGCCCGCCCCGTCGGGCAGTCCGGACCGGGTGATCGCGAGCACGATCGCGCCGAGGGCCACCGAGAACCACAGCACCGACCGCCAGCCGAGGAACTCGGTCAGTACGCCGCCCAGCAGCATCCCGCCGCTGAAGCTGGCCGCGCCGACCGCCGCGTACACGCCGAGCGCCCGGCCCCGGCTCGGGCCCTCCGGGAACACCTCGGTCAGCAGGGCGAGCGCCGCCGGTCCTGACAGGGCCGCGCCGATGCCCTGGACCGCCCGCGCGCCGAGCAGCACCGCGCCGTCCGGCGCCAGCGCCCCGACCAGCGCGGCCAGTGTGAACAGCGCGACGCCGGCCTCGAAGACCCGGCGCCTGCCGAACACATCGGCCAACCGCCCGCCCACCAGCAGGAATCCGGCGAAGGTGACGGAGTAGGCCGTCATGACCCACTGGAGCGTGGTGTCGCGCAGATCGAAGCGCGCTCCGACGGAGGGCAGGGCCGCGTTCAGTACGGCCATGCCGCTGAGATCCAGCGCGAGTGCCCCGGCCAGCACCCCGAGCGCGAGGCCCGGCCGCTGCGACAAGGCCCGCCCCTGTGCTGATGTGTTGAGCATCGCGGTGCTGCTTCCTCTCCCCGGGACACGAACCCCCTAAGACGATCACCGCGCCCCACCCAGGTCAATCGCCCGTATTCCAAGTGGCTTGAAACAAGGCTCAGTTCATACGGTCCGGCCCTCGCGCAAGTCGGCGAACCAGCCACCCGGGAGTGAAATCTTGCCAGTGCGGGTTCCGGCCAGCAGGCACTCTTGCCCCACCAATCACCGGATGGCAGGCTGACATTCGCCGATCGGGGTGAGCACCTCGTCAAGCGGTCCGTCCGGGGTAAAGCGGACCGTGACTCCCGTCGGCGGTGGCCGTGCGGGCGAGGGGTTTCGCGTGTGCGTCGCCACAGTCAACGCAACTGACCGTGAGCTGATTCTGTCGGGATGACTCAACGAGGGCGGTTCAGTGCAGTCATGGTTCAGTGCAGTCATTCGGGTATTCGGCGGCACCGCCTTTGTCCAGGGGGCCGCACGATCCGTCGAGCGTGAGCCGGTAGCCGTCCGCTGACCACGGACGCTCGATCGCTCGGACATTCCTCCAACTCCTTCTTCATCAGCACCTCTTGGTTGCTTTCGCGTGTGTGGTGACGCGCCGGAGTACCCGGCGCGGCCGAACGAACCTCTGTGTCCGTAAACCATCTCCCGCTTTCGGGCCGGCGACCGGCCCATTCCATCCGCCTTGCCGAGGAGGCGAAATGCCCCAAGAGCGCGGGGCGCGCGATGTGCGCGCCGTCACAGATTTTCTGCTTTCTCGCTTCGTCGAGCTGCTGGACGTTTCCAGGGACGCGGTGGATCGCTGGGCGCCGATGCACCAGTACGGTCTGGATTCGGCCAAGGCGGCCACGCTCGCCGCCGCGTTGTCCGCATTCCTCGGCCGACCGGTTCCGGTCACCTGGATGTGGCAATATCCGACCGTCGACGAGCTGTCCCGGGCACTGGTCGAGGGCCCGCCCGCCACGCCGGAGGCGGCCGCCCCCGGCCGGGACCGCCGTGGGCCCTCGTACGAGCCCGTCGCGATCGTGGGCATCGGCTGCCGGTTCCCCGGTGGTCCCGATCCCGCCGCGTTCTGGCGGCTGCTGGCCGAGGGGCGCGATGCCGTGGGGCCGGTACCGGCCGCGCGGCGCGAGCTGCTGGGCGACTCGGTGCGCTGGGGCGGTTTCATCGACGGCATCGACCGGTTCGACCCGCTGTTCTTCGGCATCTCGCCCAGGGAAGCCGTCCAGATGGACCCGCAGCAGCGGCTGATCCTGGAACTGGCCTGGGAGGCGCTGGAGGACGCGGGTGTGCCGCCGCTCGGCCTGGTCGGCAGCGACACCGGTGTGTTCATGGCGTCCTGCTGGGGCGACTACGCGGCACTCGCGCACTACCGGGGCCCCGACAGCCGGATCACCCCGCACACCGCGACCGGAATGCACGACGGCATCATCGCCAACCGCGTCTCCTACGTCCTCGGTCTCCAGGGCCCGAGCATGGCCATCGACGCCGCCTGTGCCGGATCGCTGGTCTCGGTGCATCTGGGCTGCCAGTCGATCTGGATGGGCGAGAGCGAGCTGGTGCTCGCCGGTGGCGTGAATCTGAGCTTCGTCTCCGACTACTACACGGCGATGGACCAGATGGGCGCGCTCGCCCCGGACGGCCGCTGCAAGAGCTTCGACGCGCGCGCCGACGGCTATGTCCGCGGCGAGGGCGCCGGGGTCGTCGTACTGGCCCCGCTCAGTGTGGCGCTGGAGCGCGAGCTGCCGGTGTACTGCGTGATCAAGGGCAGTTCGGCCAATAACGACGGGCTGAGCAACGGCATGACGGCGCCCAATCCGCAGGCGCAGGAGCTGATGCTGCGCACCGCGTACCGGCGGGCCGGGATCGCACCGTCCCTCGTGGACTACATCGAGTGCCATGGCTCCGCGACGCCGCTCGGCGACCCGATCGAGGCCAATGCCATCGGCGCGGTCCTGGGCGGTGACCGGCCGGCGCCGCTGCGGCTCGGGTCCGTCAAGTCCAATGTCGGACATCTGGAGGCGGCGGCCGGGATCGTTGGCCTGGTCAAACTGGCGCTGTCGATCCGCAACGGGGTGCTGCCTGCGAGCCTGCACTACACCGCGCCGAACCCGCAGATCCTCTTCGACGAGTACGGGCTCACCGTGCAGGACCGGCTGACCGCGTGGCCGCGCCGCTCCGACGCGCGCCGCGGGGGCGTCAGCTCGTTCGGGTTCGGCGGCGCGATCTGCCATGTCGCCGTCGAGGAACTGCCGCGCCCCGAGGGCAGACTCCTGCTGCTGGCCGAGGACTCCCCCGAGGCGCTGGCGGAGCGGGCCCGGACTCTGCGGGACGAGCATGATCTGCGGGAGGTCTGCGGGCGGGCGCCCGGCGAGGGAAGGTTCCGGCTCGCGGCCGCCGCCCGTGACATGGGTGAACTCCGCTCCCAGCTGGACGCGTTCGCGGCCGGTACGACGGCCTCGGGGCTCAGCGCCGGGGAGGCGGGCGGACGCAGGCCGCGGGTGGCGTTCCTGTTCTCCGGCAACGGCTCCCAATGGGTGGGCATGGGAAGGCAGTTGCTCGCCGGGATGCCCGTGTTCCGGCGGTCCATGATGCGCTCCGACCGGCGGCTGCGGGAGCTGCTTGGCTTCTCCCCGGTCGATCAACTCCTCGCGCCCGACGGCCGCCTGGACGACATGGACGTCTTCCAGCCGCTGCTGTTCTGCCTCCAGGTCGCGCTGGCCGACGCCTGGCACTCGCTGGGGGTGGCGCCGGATGTCGTCGTGGGCCAGAGCGTCGGCGAGTTCGCCGCCTCGCACATCGCCGGGGCGCTCGACTTCGAGGACGCCGCGCGGCTGGCCGCCTGCCACGGCCGGCTGCTCCAGCAGCTGGCCGTCGGCCGCGGCGAAGGGATCGTGGTCACGACCGACGCGGCCGCCGTCCAGCCGTATCTGACCGGGCAGCTCACCGTGTCCGGCCACAACGGCCCGGACTCCACGCTGGTCACCGGCACCCCGCAGGAGATCGACACGCTCGTCCAGCGGCTGACCGAGGAGGGGATCACGACCCATCGGGTACGGATGGGCCACGCACCCCACTCGCCCCTGGTCGACCACGTCCTCGCCCCGCTGCGGGCCGAACTCGACGGCATCAGGCCCCGCACGACCCGCGTCCCGATGATCTCGACGGTCACCGGCGAACGCGTCGACGGCGCGGAACTCGGGCCCGGCTACTGGGCGGACAACCTGCGCCACGAGATCCAGGTGGTCAAGGCCCTGACGGCGCTGCGCGAGTACGACATCGACGCGGTGGTCGAGCTGTCCCCGCACCCGCTCCTGCTCAAGGCCGCCTCGCAGCTCCTGGACGCCCCCACCCTGCCCTCGCTGCGGCGCGGCGCCGACGAGGCCCAGACCCTGCTGGGTTCGCTCGGCGCGCTGTACACCGCAGGACACCCGGTGACGGCGTCCCCGTTCCTCACGGGTGACAGGGGACGCCACGTCGGACCGGGTCAGGGCGCCGCCGCGGAGGACGAGGCCCTGCGTCTCGTGCCGGTGTCCGCGCACTCGGCGGCCGCGCTGGCCGACACCTGCCGTGCGCTGTCCAACCATGTCGAACGCGACGCGGGCCTGCGGGTGTCCGACCTCGCCTACACCCTCTCGACCCGGCGCACCCATCAGAACCACCGGGTGGCGCTGCTCGCCCGCAGCCGCCAGGACGTGCTGGACGGGCTCGCCCGGGTCGCCGCCGGGCGACCGCACCCCGGGGTCGTCACCGGCACGGTCTCCGGCAACGCCGACCGGCGGGTGGCACTGGTCTTCTCCGGTGGGGGCACCCAATGGGTCGGCATGGGGCGGGAGTTGCTGCGCACGCACACCGGGTTCCGCACCTGGATGCACGCCTGCGACACCGCGGTGCGCGCGGCCGGTGGCTGCTCGGTGCTCGAACAGCTCGACGCCCCGCAGGGCGAGGCCCGGTTCGAGGAGATGGACTTCCAGCAGCCGGTCCTGTTCGCCCTCCAGGTGTCGCTGGCGCGGGTCTGGCTGGGGCTCGGCATCCGCCCGGCCGCCGTCGTCGGGCACAGCCTGGGCGAGGTCGCGGCCGCGTGTGTCGCGGGGGCGCTGTCGCTGGAGGACGCCGCGCGTGTCGTCGTGGCGCGATCGCATCTGCTCGAACGCGAGGCGGCCCCCGGCGCCATGATCTCGGTGGACCTGCCGGAGCAGGAGCTGGTGCCATGGCTCGCGCCGTACGCCGAGCACGCGGCCGTCGCCGTGGTCAACAGCCCCACCAGTACGGCGGTTTCGGGCTCGCCGCAGGCGGTGCGCGCCCTGGAGGCGGATCTGCGGGCGGCCGGGATCTCGACCAGGAACATCCGGGTCGAGCGGCCGGTGCACAGCCCCGGCATGGATCCGCTGACCGGGCCGCTGCGTGAACGCATCGACGGCATCAGCCCGTTGACCGGGAGCATCGACTTCCACTCCACGGCGCTTGCCGGGGCGGTGAACCCGGTCGTGGACGTCGGCTACTGGGTGCACAACCTGCGCGATCAGGTCCGGTTCGCCGAGACGATCGGCGCGCTGGTCGAGGACGGCATCGGCACCTTCGTGGAGATCGGCCCGCACGAGACGCTGCGCGGCGCGGTCGAGGAGATCGCGCTGACCCGGGGCGCCCGGGTGCATGCGGTCAACTCCCTGCGACGCGGCGAGAGCGACCTGCGCTGTCTGCTGGAGGCGGCCGCGTCGCTGCACGTCAGGGGCGTGCCCTTGACCTTCGACACGCTGTTCGCGGATGACGTCGAGGTCGTGGAGACCCCGCTGGTGCAGTGGCAGAAGGAGCGCTACTGGCTGGATGCGGCGCCGCGCGTCGACGGCACCTTGGCGTCCACGGTCGTGCAGGCCCCGCCGACTGTGCCGTCCGCGTCGGCTGTGCCGTCCGCGTCGGCCACGTCGTCCGTGGCGGTGGCGGAGGCCGTGGCCGAGCCGGTGGGTGCGGCCGTCGCGGGCAGGTCGGTGCAAGAGCTGGTCCTCGCTGAGATCGCCGATGTGCTGGGCGTGCCGGAGGACCGGTTCGACGCGGGGTCGAGCCTGCGGGACTTCGGGCTCGACTCGATGCTGGCGATCCGGCTGGTCAACCGGGTGCAGTCGCTGTTCGGGCAGCGGGTGTCGCCCGTGGTGTTCCTGGACGGGCGGACCGTCTCCGAGATCGTCGGCCATCTCGGTGAGGTGGTCGGCGGGGAGAGCGCGGGGACGGGCGGGAGTGCGGCGGCCGGGGCGGCGCCGGTCGCCCTGGAGCCGTCCGCGCGGGCCCCGCACGCAGCGGCCCCGCCCGCGCCGGCCTCCCCCACCCAGGCCCCGCCCGCCACCCCACTGCCCGCACCCGCCTCACCCTCACCCGTCTCCACCCCCGCCCCCGCCCCCGTCGCCTCCTCGAACCCACCCCACCGCACCCCTCTCGACGCCCTCTGCGAACTGGACGCCGAGGAACTCCTGGACGAGCTCGCCGCCCGCGGTCTGCTCGACCCCACCGACGCCCCCGCTCTTGATCAACTCCGCGCCGAGGGGCTCGGGTTCGAGCTGGCCCCGGCGTCGCACGGCCAGGCCTCGCTGTGGTTCATGCAGCAGATCGACCCGGACGCCGTGCCGTACAACTTCATGGTGGCCGCCCGGGTCCGGGCCGAGGTCGACGCACCGGCCCTGGAGCGTGCCGTGGCGGCCGTGCTGCGGCGGCATCCCGCGCTGCGCACGATCTTCGTGGAGGCGGGCGGCAGCCCGTACCAGGTCATCCTCGACGAACCGGAGTACGAGTTCCTGGTCACGGACAGCACCCACCTGGACGACGAGCAGGCCCGCGAGGAACTCGCCGTGTACGGCCATCTGCCGCTGGACCTGGACAACGGGCCGCTGGTGCGGGTCGTCCTGATGAGGCGCGGCCCGGCCGACCACTATCTGCTGGTCCTCGTGCACCACATCGCCTCGGACGCGGCGTCGGCCGATGTGATGATCCGCGAACTCCAGGCTTTCTACGAGGGCGTTGATCCGGCGGCCGCTGAACCGGTCGCGCCGTACACGGAGTTCGTGGAGTGGGAGCGGCAGTGGCTGGCCGGTCCGGCGGCCGAGGCGGCACTGGACTGGTGGTCGCGGCGGCTCGCCGATCCGCCCGCCCACCTCGATCTGTCCCCCGTCGAGCGCCCGCCCGGCGTCACCTACGAGGGCCGCGACCTCACCTTCCGCTGGAGCGCCGAAGAGACGCGGACACTGCGGGAGTTCGCGGTGCGCGAGGGGGTGTCGATCAGTACCGTGGTGCTGGCCGGTTTCTTCGCGACGCTCAACCGCGCGGCCGGCGTCGAGGACTCCGTCCTTGCCACCGCCATCGCCCAGCGCGCGGAATCCGGCTGGGAGTCCGCCATCGGCTACTACCTGAACACGGTCCTGGTGCGGGCGAAACCGGCCGGTGACCGCGGCTTCCGGGAGCTGCTGCGCGAGGTGCACGCGTTCTCGCTCGGCCTGCTGGAGCACATGAACTATCCGCTCGACCTGCTGGCGTCCGAACTGAAGCCGCCGCGGGCCGAGGGCCGCTCGCCATGGTTCGACGTCGTCCTCAACTGGCTTTCCTCGGACGCCTTTCCGCGTTCCGTGAAGCTCTTCCACGGCATCGGCGACACCATCGCACCCGAGGGCGCCCTGCCCCTGGAGCCGCTGCCCGTACGCAGGCACCTCGCCAAGTTCGACCTGGAGATCTCGATGGCGGAGATCGGCGGCGAGGTCGTCGGCCACGTCCAGTACAAGCCGAGCTATCTGGAGAGGCGGACCGTGACGGCACTGCTCGCGCTCTACCGCACCGTGCTCTTCGACTCGATCGCCCACCCCGACCTGGCACTCGACGCCATCGCGCCGGGTGGCCGGGCCAAGGAGACGGACCAGTGACCCAGACCCTGCACACCAGGTTCATCGAACAGGCCGGGAAGAGCCCGGACGCCACCGCTGTCCACTCCGACACCGGGGCGCTGACCTACCGCGAACTGGACGAGCTGTCAGAGGAGTTGGCCCAGCGGCTCATCGCCGAGGGCGCCGGACCCGGGGTCCCGGTCGGCGTCTGCGTCGAGCGCACGCCCGGCCTGCTCGTCGCCGTCCTGGCCGTCCTGCGCGCCGGCTCCTGCTATGTGCCGCTGGACCCGAGGTACCCGGCCGAGCGGCTGGAGTTCATGGTCCGGGACAGCGGCACGAATCTGCTGCTGACCACGCCCGCGTCCCGGGAGAACTGCCCGGCGGGCCCGACCCTGGTGGTGCTGGACGGGGCCGTGACGACCGAGCCCGGCGAGAAGCCCGTACCGGTCGTACCCGCCGACACCGCCTACGTGATCTACACCTCGGGCTCCACGGGGAAGCCCAAGGGCGTGGCGATCCGGCACAGCGGCTGCGCGGCCATGCTGTCCGCCTGGGACCAGGTCCTCGGCGACCGCGACCTCGGCGGAGTCTGCGCGGCCAGCTCGATCTGCTTCGACATGTCCGTGATGGAGATCTTCCCCGCGCTGAGCCGGGGCGGCGCCCTCGTGCTCGTGGAGAGCACCGTCCATCTGCCCGAGAGCCCGCACGCCGACAAGGTCACCCTGCTGCACGCCATCCCGTCGGTGACGAACGCCCTCCTGGACGCCGGCGGGCTGCCGCCGAACCTGAGCACGGTCGTGTTCGGCGGCGAGCCGCTGCGGCGCAAGCTGGTGGACCGGGTGTACGCGGAGACGGGCGCGGAGGTCTTCAACGCCTACGGCCCCACCGAGGGCACCGTCTTCTGCACGCTGGGCCCGGTGCCGAGGGAGGGGACCGGCGAGCCCACGATCGGCGCGGCGGCGGCCGGTGCCCGGCTCCATGTGCTGGACGAGGACCGGGGGCCGGTGCCGGACGGTGTCCCCGGGGAGCTGTACCTCGGCGGGGCGGGCGTCGCCCACGGCTATCTCAACCGGCCGGAGACCACCGCCGAACGGTTCGTGCCGGACCCGTTCGCAGGCGGGCTCATGTACCGCACCGGCGATGTCGTCGTACGCACCGACAGCGGTGAACTGGAGTTCGTCGGCCGCACCGACAACCAGGTCAAGGTGCGCGGCCATCGCATCGAGCTGGAGGAGGTCGAGTCCCGGCTGACCGGCTGCCCCGAGGTACGCGAGGCCGCGGCCGTCGTACACGGGCGCAGGCTCGTCGGCTACGTCGTGACCGAGGGCGGGCCCCGGGGCGGCGCCCGGCTGGACGCCGAACTCCAGGCCACCATCACCGGCAAGCTGGCCGCCGAACTGCCCGAGTACATGGTGCCGGGGGCGATCGTGGTCCTGGACGAACTGCCGCTGACGCCGGGCGGGAAGCTCGACCGCGCCGCGCTGCCCGAGCCACCGGCCGCCGAGGGCGGGCCCGTGACGGCCGCCGGTACGCCGACGGAGGTGGCGCTCTCCGAGATCTGGGGCCAGTTGCTCGGCCTGGAACCGGCCGGCATCGATGTGCGGGCCGCCTTCTACGACCTCGGCGGCGACTCGCTCCTGCTGGTGCGGCTGGCCCGGCTGATGACCCGGCGCTTCGACCGCCGCGTCCGGGTGCCCGACCTCTTCCGCTTCCGAGACATCCACTCGCTGGGCCGCTGGCTCGACGAGGACGGCGACGCCACCCCCGAGGTGGTCGAGTCGGCCCGCCGACGGGCCGCCGTACGCCGTGCCGCGCTGCGCGGCCGCGCCTCCTCCACCGGTAACTGAGCGTTCCCCCAACCCACTTGAGCAGGAGCCTCTCATGTCCGAAAGTCCCGAGCAGGACTACGACCCGGGCGACGTGGCCGTCATCGGCATCTCGTGCAAGGCGCCCGGCGCCCGCACCAAGGAACAGTTCTGGGACAACCTGGTGCACGGCCGGGAGTCCGTGCGGTTCTTGGAGAAGGACGAGATCAAGGTCGACGAGACTTTGATCAACAACCCGTACTACGTGCGGGCCTGCGGCACCCTCGACGGGTACGACGCGTTCGATCCGTCGGTGTTCGGCATCAGCGACCGGATGGCGGCCGCGATGACCCCGGAGAACCGGCTGTTCGTGGAGAGCGCCTGGGAGGCGCTGGAGGACGGCGGCTACGACCCCGACCGGGTGCCGGGCGAGATGGGCATCTACGGCGCCAACAACCCGCAGACGGCGGCCCTTTACGGCACTCCGCCGGACCGGGTGTCGGTCGGTCCCGAGGCGATCGAGCACGGTCTGGCGTGGTCGCCGGACACCATGACGTCCAACGCGCTGTACTACATCGGGCTGACCGGCGAGGCCGTCACCGTCACCACCGCGTGCGCCGGATTCCACTACGCGGTGCATCTGGCCTGCCAGTCACTGCTGTTGGGGCAGACCGACATGGCGATCGCGGGCGGCGCGATGGTCCGGCTGCCGCACCCGCGCGGTCATCTGTGGGAGGAGGGCCGGATCCTGTCCCGGGACGGCCATTGCCGCCCGTTCGACGCGGCCGGCACCGGCGCCGCGCTGTCCAGCGGTGTCGTCACCATGCTGCTCAAGCCGCTCGCCCAGGCCGTCGCCGACCGCGACCACGTCTACGCCGTGGTCAAGGGCTCGGCCATCAACAACAACGGGGTCAGCGCGATGGCCTACGGGCTGGCGCAGCCCGAGCGGCTCAGCGCGTGCATCGCGGCCGCCATGCAGGTCGGCGGCGTCAGCCCGGACACGGTGTCCATGTACGAGGCCAACGGACTCGGGCTGCCGATCACCGACCAGCTCGAAGTGCACGCCGTGAACATGGCGTTCGGCAAGCAGACCGGCACCTGCTCGATCGGCGGGGTCAAGGGCAACGTCGGGCACGGCGGGGTGGTGGCGGGCGGCTTCGGCGCCATGAAGGCCACGATGGCGCTGTACCACCGGACGCTGGCGCCGACGATCAACCTGACCGAGCCCGACCCGGAGATCGACTTTCCGAGCACCCCGTTCGTGCCCCAACTGGAGTCCGCGGACTGGGAGCCGGAGGCCGGCATCCGGCGCGCCGGGATCACCGCGATCGGGGGCGGCGGCTACAACGGGCACCTGGTGCTCGAAGAGGCGCCGACGCTCGCCGAGCGCGCCCCCGAGGCCGTCGGCAGGCCGCGCCTGGCCACCCTGTCCGCCCTGGACGACGACGCGCTCGCCCGGCAGCGCGCCCGGCTGCGGGACCGGCTGCTGGCCGACCCCGGTCTGCGGCTCGACGATGTGTGCTTCAGCCTCAACCTGGGCCGCCGGACGATGGACCGCCGGTGGGCGGCCGTGGTCCGCAGCCGCGAGGAGCTGATCGAGGCGCTGGCCGCCGACTCCGCGGGCGGCCCGGCCGTCACGACCGGTGCCGCCCCTCAGGTGGACGTCGACGCCCTCCCGCAGGGCGACCACGGGATCGTCCCGGCCGCGCCGGACGACGACCGGGCGCTGGCCGCGCTCGCCGCCGCCTGGGTGAACGGGCGGCGGGTGGACTTCCGTCCGCTGCACAAGGGGGAGGCGAGCCATCGCGTGCCGCTGCCCACCTACCCGTTCCGGCCGCGCCGGTTCTGGCGCACCGAATGGTGACCGCGGGCGCCCCGGCGCCGGCCACCGTGGACCTGGGCGACCCGGACACCTTCGCGGACCATGACCTCGACGGGTTCTGGCGCACCCTGCGGGAGACCGCGCCGGTGTACTGGAACCCGCCGGTGGGCGGCCGCCGCGGGTTCTGGGTGCTGTCCCGGTACGACGACATCATGGCCGCCTACCGTGACGATCTGAACCTCACCTCCGAGCGCGGCAATGTGCTGGTCACGCTGCTTGGCGGGGGTGACGCCGGGGCGGGGCGGATGCTGGCCGTGACCGACGGGCACCGCCACCACGAGCTGCGCAAGATCCTCCAGCGGGTGCTCTCGCCGAGGGTGCTCAGCGAGGTCGCGGCGGCGGTGCGGGCCAACACCCGGCGGCTGATCCGCGCGGCGGTCGAGGCGGGCGGCTGCGACTTCGCCGCGGAGATCGCGAGCCGTATCCCGATGACCACGATCTCCAATCTGCTCGGCGTGCCCGAGCAGGACCGCGACTATCTGCTCGCCCAGACCAAGGCCGCGCTGTCGGCCGACACCGAGGACGTCGACGAGACCGACTCCGAGATGGCCCGCAACGAGATCCTGCTGTACTTCATGGACATGGTCGAGGAGCGGCGGGCGACGCCGGGTGACGATGTGATCAGCATGCTGGTCGCGAGCTCCGTCGACGGGGTGCCGCTGTCCGACGAGGACATCGTGCTCAACTGCTACAGCCTGATCATCGGCGGCGACGAGACCAGCAGGCTGACGATGATCGACGGTGTGCACACCCTCGCGGCGCGGCCCGAGCAGTGGCGGCGGCTCAAGGACGGCGAGGTCGCGATCGACACCGCCGTGGACGAGGTGCTGCGCTGGGCCTCCCCGACCATGCACTTCGGGCGCACCGTGGTCCGTGAGACCGAGGTGCACGGCGTACGGCTGCGTCCCGGCGAGATCGTCACGCTCTGGCACGCCTCCGGCAACCGGGACGAGCGGGTCTTCGCGCGGCCCGGGGAGTTCGACCTCGGCCGCTCCCCCAACAAGCATCTGGCCTTCGGCTACGGCCCGCACTTCTGCCTCGGCTCCTATCTGGCCAAGGTGGAGATCACCGAACTGCTCCTGGCGCTACGAGACTTCACCGACGGTTTCGAGCAGACCGGCGAGGCGCTGCGCATCCGGTCGAACTTCCTGACCGGGTTCTCCACGCTGCCGGTGCGCTTGCGGCCCGACCCCCGCTCGATGAAAGAGGCGGCAACCCAGTGAACATCTACCTTTCGGGACAGGGGGCGTTCGCGGTCCAGGTCGCGGACGCCCTGGGCGAGGAGGGCCACCGGATCGCGGGCGTGGCCGCCCCCCGGCTGCGCAAGGGGCACTCCGACGAGGACAACGCGCTGTCCTGGGACCGGCTGCGCGCGTGGGCGTACCCGAGGAGCGTCCCCTGGACGGACTCGGCGGAACTGCGCGCGATGCATGTCCCCGACGGGGTGGACCTCATCGTCGCCGCCCACTCGCACGCCTTCATCGGCCGCGCGACCCGCGCCCGCGCCGCCGTCGCGGCCATCGGCTACCACCCGAGCCTGCTGCCGCTGCACCGCGGCCGGGACGCGATCCGGTGGACGATCCGCGACGGCGACAAGGTGACCGGCGGCAGCGTCTACCACCTCACCGAACGCACCGACGGCGGCCCCATCGCCGCCCAGGAACATCTGTTCGTACCCCCGGGCTCGACCCCCGAGACCCTGTGGCGCGAACACCTCGCCCCCCTCGGTGTGCGCCTGCTGGTCCGCGTGGTCACCGACCTCGCCAAGGGCCGCCGCGTCGAGGTCGCCCAGGACGACGAACTGGCCACCTGGGAGCCCGCCATGGGCGCGCCCCCGCTCTTCAAACCCGAACTCATCGCCCTGCCGGGCTCGGAAGCCGTGGACGGCAGCAGATGGGCGCTGCACGGGGAGTGAAGTGGGGCCCTGCATGGTGGAACGGGTGCTGGGCAGGGGCGGGATGGGGGTCGTGTGAGGAATCCTGGGATATATGCCACCGCTTCCTCCCGGCCCCGGGCCGGTCGTTAGCGTGAGGCGGGTGACTCGACAGAGGACTCCGAGGATTTCTCGGACAGAGGTATCCCATCGCTTACGAGCCCGGCCGGCCGCCCTGCTCAGGTCCGCGGCCGTGGTCTGCGCCGCCGCGCTGGTCGCCCTGGCCGTCCAGGCGCCCCCGGCGCTCGCCGACGACGCCACGATCTGCGGCCACCGGGTGGGCGGCGACATCCTGAAGAAGTACCAGGACATGGGCGGCGAGAAGTCCCCACTGGGCTGCCCGACGACCGACGAACTCACCACTCCGAACGGGCGCGGCAGGTACAACACCTTCACGGGCGGCTCGATCTACTGGACCGCCACCACGGGCGCCCATCCGGTGTGGGGCGCCATCGGCGACAAGTGGGGCGCCCTCGGCTGGGAGGCGGGCACCCTCGGCTTCCCGGTCGGCGACGAGCTGACCAACCCCGACGGGCAGGGCAGGCGCCAGGAGTTCGAGGGCGGCACCGTCTACTGGCATCCCACCCTCTCGCACGGCGCCCACCCCGTGTGGGGGAAGATCGGGGAACTGTGGGCGCGGTACGGCTGGGAGGGCGGGCCGTTCGGCTACCCGACGTCCGACGAAAAGCCGGACGACCCGGACAAGGAGGTCGTCCAGACCTTCTCGTCCAACAACCTGTCGATCTTCTGGAGTCCGGGCAACGGCATCGAGGGCTGCCACGGCGAGTGCGTGGGCTACGAGGGCAGCACGAGGACCGACTGGTTCAAGAAGGTCCGGGTGGAGATCCCGTACGGGACCGGCAATGCCGTGGTCCGGCCGTACCCCACGGACGACGGATACCGTGACGCCCGTACGGACTTCCAGGGGGCGTGGGCGCAGCTGTGGCGTCTGGTGCCCTATCCGGACGACGTGGACGAGACCGAACACCGGTCCCTGTTCGAGCAGTTCGCCTGCCACGCGAAGTTCGTCGTGGAGGATCCGCTGGACGACAGCGGCTGGAGCACCGGGCCGACCTTCGACCTGGAGTCCTGGCACGCGGACGTGGGCATGGACAACGCCACGAGCCTGACCTACTTCCTCGCGCACCGGTGCAACTGGGACTGAGTCCCGCCGCAGGGGCTGGACTTCGCACCGTCCAGCCCCTGTTCCCCTGTTTCCCGGTTTCCCGGATTTGCGGTCAGAGGCGGCCGGCGTCCAGCACGGCCCGCGCGAAGACGGCCGGTGCCTCCTGCGGGAGGTTGTGGCCGACGCCCGCCACGACCCGGTGCTCGTAGGGGCCGGTGAAGCGGTCCCGGGTGGGGTCGCCGGGTGCGGTGAAGGGGTCCAGTTCGGGGCTCAGGGTGATGGTGGGGACGTGGATCACGGGCCGGGCGGCGAGTTCCTTCTCGTAGCGGTCGTAACGGCGTTCACCGTCCGCGAGGCCGAGGCGCCAGCGGTAGTTGTGGATGACGACGGCGGCGTAGTCGGGGTTCTCGAAGGCCGCCGCGGTGCGCCGGAAGGTGGCTTCGTCGAACTTCCAGCCGGGTGAGACCAGTTGCCACACCAGGTGGCACAACTCGTCGCGCAGCTTAGGGGTTTCCATGGCCTGGCGGCCGCGTTCGGTGGCGAAGTAGTACTGGTACCACCAGTTGTGCTCGTCGGCGGGCGCGATGGGCGACTTCTGCGCCTCGACGTTCGTGATGAGGTAACCGCTGGTGGAGACGAGCGCGGTGACGCGCTCCGGCCACAGCGCGGCGATGATGTCGGCGGTGCGCGAGCCCCAGTCGAAGCCGGCGAGGAGGGCCTCGCGGATCTCCAGCGCGTCCATGAGCGCGACGATGTCCAGGGCGACCGCGGACTGCTGGGCGTTGCGGACCGTACGGCCGGACCGGAACCGGGTGCTGCCATGGCCGCGGAGGTAGGGCACGATCACCCGGTACCCCTGCGCGGCGAGCAGCGGGGCGACATCGACGTAGCTGTGGATGTCGTACGGCCATCCGTGCAGGCAGATGACGACGGGGCCGTGGGCCGGGCCCGCCTCGGCGTACCCGATGTCGAGGACGCCCGCGTCGACCTGCTTGAGCGCGGGGAAAGTGGTGTGCCCCCCGGGTGCGGGGGCCTCGTCCGCCCCGCCGGGAATGGCCTGGGCGGCGTCGGCCGACTGCGAGCCGGTCAGGGAGAGCGCGGCCGCGCCGGTCCCCAGGCCGACGGCCTTCCCGAAGGTACGCCTGTCGATCATATGAAACCCTCCGTCGTCCGCTGCGTGCGGTGCGGTCAGTCCGTCCGCGACGCTACAGGCCGACCCCCGCCCCCCGAAGGCGGCGCGAAGGGGCTGACCCCTCAGCCAGGAGGAGCTCTTCGCGGAGGTGGGCGCGGCGGGGCCGGCGCCCTCAGCCTTCGGGTTCCGTGACGCGGTACGGCACGAATGTGCTGGTGTCCTGGTCGATGTGCAGCCGGTGGCCGAGCGGCGGGGCGGCGCGCTGGGGGCAGGAGAGGCGTTCGCAGACCCGGCAGCCCATGCCGATGGGGGTGGCGGCGGAGGTGCCCGCGAGGTCGAGGCCGTCGGAGTAGACGAGCCGGTGGGCGTGGCGGATCTCGCAGCCGAGGCCGATGGCGAAGGTCTTGCCGGGTTCGCCCCAGCCGCCGCGGTGCCGGGCGACGGCCCGCGCGGTCCACAAGTAGCGCTGTCCGTCGGGCATTTCGGCGACCTGGACATGGATGCGGCCGGGCGCTGCGAACGCCTCGTACACGTTCCACAGGGGGCAGGTGCCGCCCGCCCGGGAGAAGTGGAAGCCGGTCGCCGACTGGCGCTTGGACATGTTGCCGGCCCGGTCGACCCGGACGAAGGAGAAGGGCACCCCGCGCAGCCGGGGGCGCTGGAGGGTGCTCAGCCGGTGGCAGACGGTCTCGTAGCCGAGGCCGTAGCGGTCGGTGAGGCGCTCGATGTCGTAGCGCACCTCCTCGGCGGCCGTGTGGAAGGCGCGGTACGGCAGGACGAGCGCCGCCGCGAAGTAGTTGGCGATGCCGATGCGGGCGAGCGCGTGCGCGGGTGAGCCCGGGGTGAAGTCCTCGGCGGCCAACTGGTCGAGTTCGGTGCCGTGTTCGAGCAGGGCGAGCTGGGTGGCCAGGCGGAACGCGCGCTGGCCGGGGCGCAGCCGGGTGGAGAGGTGGAGGGTGCGGGTCGGCGCGTCGTAGTGGTGGAGGTGGTCGGCCGCCCCGACGGACAGCCGGACGCCGTGCCGGTCGGCGAGGCGGGCGGTCAGGGCGGGCAGGACCTCGCCGGGCCCGATGCCGATGTCCTCGGCGAGGGCTTCGGCCGCGAGGTCGGTGTCATGGAGGTAGTTGCGGCGGCGGTAGAAAAAGTCCCGGATCTCCTCGTGGGGTGAGCGGGGCAGTTCGGGGTCGGTGCCGCGGCTGTCCGTGGCCTGCGCGAGGCGTTCGGCGAGCAGCTGGTTGCGGCGGCCGAGACCGAGCAGCACCTGGGCGACGGCGGGCATCCGGGCGGCGAGTTCCGCGAGGTCGGCGGCGGACAGCCCGGCCTCGGCGAGTTCCCCGGCCAGCGCCTCGCGCAGGTCGGCGATCAGGCGTGTGGTGTCACGCTCGGAGAAGAAGCCCGCATCGACGCCGAACGTCTCGGTGAGCCGGAGCAGCACCGGGACCGTGAGCGGCCGGGAGTCGTGCTCCATCTGGTTGAGATAGCTCGGCGAGATGTCGAGCACGCGGGCCATCTCGGCCTGGCTGAGGCGCCGCTCCTCGCGCAGGCGCCGCAGCCGCGCGCCCGCGTACGTCTTGCCCATCCCCGGGTCCTTCCTCTTCCTTCCGGCTTCCGGTCAGCGTAGGTGATGAATGGCCCGGTGGGGCCTTCGCAAAGTTGGCAAATGGCCGCTGGAAGATTCGCAGAAGTTGGCAGACGTCCACCATTGATGGCACTCAGTGCCACTGCCAAAGTGTGAGTACGGCCCGCCGGACACCGGCGGCCACCGCTCGCGGCTGGGGCCCGAATCAGGCCCTGACATCGGGTTTCCCGGCGCGGGTGAGGGTCGTCACCGGCAGCACTGCTCAGCTCCGTCCCCCAGGTGCCGGCGGGCCGTACCTCAACTTTTCGACACGTAGTGCCACACCTGTTCACCCGAGCGGGGATGTTGGCAGCCAGTACAGACCGAGGAGACAGTCATGGCAGAGGCGACGAGGACGCAGGCGGCCGAGGAGCTCGCGCGGCGCTGGGCCACCGACCCCCGCTGGCAGGGCGTCGAGCGCACCTACAGCGCCGAGGACGTGATCCGGCTGTCCGGCAGCGTCCGCGAGGAGCACACCCTGGCCCGGCGCGGCGCCGAGCGGCTGTGGCGGCAGCTGCACGAGCAGGACTACATCCACGCCCTCGGCGCGCTCACCGGCGGGCAGGCGGTCCAGCAGGTCAAGGCCGGTCTCCAGGCCATCTACCTGTCCGGCTGGCAGGTCGCCGCCGACGCCAACCAGGCCGGGCACACCTACCCGGACCAGAGCCTGTACCCGGCCAACTCCGTTCCCCAGGTGGTGCGTCGGATCAACAACGCGCTGCTGCGCGCCGACCAGATCGCCACCGCCGAGGACGCCGGGGACACCACGGACTGGCTCGCGCCGATCGTCGCCGACGCCGAGGCCGGCTTCGGCGGGCCGCTCAACGCCTTCGAGCTGACCAAGGCCATGATCGCGGCGGGCGCGGCCGGCATCCACTACGAGGACCAGCTCGCCTCGGAGAAGAAGTGCGGCCACCTCGGCGGCAAGGTCCTGGTGCCGACCTCGCAGCACATCCGCACCCTGAACGCGGCGCGTCTGGCCGCCGACATCGCCGATGTGCCGAGCATCATCGTCGCCCGCACCGACGCGCTCGCCGCCAATCTGCTCACCACCGATGTGGACGAGCGGGACGCCGAGTTCGTCACGGGCGAGCGCACGGCGGAGGGCTTCTACCGGGTGCGGCCCGGGATGGCGCCGGTGATCGCCCGCGGTCTGGCGTACGCGCCGTACGCCGATCTGCTCTGGGTGGAGACCGGCACCCCCGACCTCGCGCAGGCCCGTGAGTTCGCCGAGGCGATCCACGCCCGCTACCCGGACCAGATGCTCGCCTACAACTGCTCGCCGTCCTTCAACTGGAAGGCCGCGCTGGACGACGACCAGATCGCCAAGTTCCAGCGGGAGCTGGGCGCGATGGGCTACCGGTTCCAGTTCATCACCCTGGCCGGGTTCCACTCCCTCAACCACGGCATGTTCGACCTGGCCCGCGGCTACGCCGAGCACGGCATGACCGCCTATGTCGACCTCCAGGAGCGGGAGTTCGCCGCCCAGGCGCAGGGCTTCACCGCCGTCAAGCACCAGCGCGAGGTCGGCACCGGCTACTTCGACCTGGTCTCCACCGCCGTCAACCCCGCCTCCTCCACCACCGCACTGGCCGGGTCGACGGAGGCCGAGCAGTTCCACTAGGCCGACCCGCACACCTCCTCGCACCTCCTCCAGGAGACACCGATGACCACCAGTGCACTGACCCACCGGGTCCGCGTGCTCGCCCCCGAGGGCGAGCGGCACGACGAGATCCTCACGCCCGCCGCCCTGGACTTCGTCGGCGCCCTCGCGGCCGCGTTCGGCGAGCGCCGCCAGGAGCTGATGAAGGAGCGGCGCCGGCAGGCCCTGCGGCTGGCCGCCGGTACCCCGCTCGACTTCCCGATGGTCACCTCCGCCGTGCGCGCCGACCCCGGCTGGCGGGTCGCGCCGCCCGCGCCCGGCCTCACCGACCGCCGCGTGGAGATCACCGGGCCGCCGGAGCGCCGCATGGCGGTGAACGCGCTCAACTCCGGGGCCCAGGTGTGGATGGCCGACCTCGAGGACGCCACCGCGCCCACCTGGGGCAATGTCATCGGCGGCCAGCTGAGCCTGCTGGACGCGATCGAGCGGCGGATCGACTTCACCGCCGCGGACGGCCGGGAGTACCGGCTGGGCGAGCACCTCGCCACGATCGTCGTACGGCCGCGCGGCTGGCACCTGGAGGAGGAGCACCTGGAGTACGACGGCCGGCCGGTGCCCGCGGCGCTGGTGGACTTCGGTCTCTACTTCTTCCACTGCGCCCAGCGGCAGATCGACGCCGGGTACGGCCCGTACTTCTACCTCCCCAAGCTGGAGAACCGGTACGAGGCACGGCTGTGGAACGATGTCTTCCTGCTCGCCCAGGAACTGCTCGGCATCCCCCGGGGCACCGTCCGCGCCACTGTGCTCATCGAGACGATCACGGCCGCGTTCGAGATGGAGGAGATCCTCTACGAGCTGCGCGAGCACAGCTCGGGTCTCAACGCGGGCCGCTGGGACTATCTGTTCAGCGTCATCAAGACCTTCGGCCACCGCACCGACTTCCTGCTCCCGGACCGGGCGAAGGTCACCATGACGGCCCCGTTCATGCGGGCGTACACCGAACTCCTCGTGCGCACCTGCCACAAGCGGGGCGCGCATGCCATCGGCGGCATGGCGGCGCAGGTGCCGGGTGCCGAACCGGCCGCCCGTGAGGCCGCGTTGGCGACGGTGCGGCTGGACAAGGAGCGTGAGGCGGAGGACGGCTTCGACGGCTCCTGGGTGGCGCATCCGGGTCTGGTCCCGGTGTGCCGGGAGGTGTTCGACGGCGTGCTGGGCGAGCGGCCGCACCAGCTGGACCGGCTGCGTGAGGACGTGGCGGTCACCGCGGCCGAGCTGCTGTCGGTGCGGCGGATCGCGGGACCGCCCACGGCGGAGGGGGTGCGCACCAACCTCCGGGTCGCGCTGCGCTACTTCGCCGCCTGGCTGGACGGCCGGGGTGCCGTCGCCCTGGACGGCCTCATGGAGGACGCGGCCACGGCGGAGATCGCCCGGGTGCAGATCTGGCAGTGGCTACGGCACCGGGTGATCGAACGGGAGACGGTGGCGGAGCTGCTTGCGGAGGAGACGGCGGCGCTCGGCGCGGAGTATCCGTGGGCGCCGGTGGAGGAGGTCCGCGCGCTGTTCGAACGCACCGCTCTCCAGGGCGAGTTGCCGCTGTTCTTCACGCCGGAGGCCTACACCCGGCATCTCGTGCGGCGGGCGTCATGAGCGGGCGCTTCGCACGCGTCGGAGTGGTCGGCGGCGGCCGGATGGGCGCGGGCATCGCCGAGGTGTGCGCGCGGGCCGGCCTTGACACCGTGGTCTGCGAGGCGGACGCGGTGGCCGCCCGCGCGGCCCGGGACCGGGTCGCCGACTCGCTCGAACAGGCCGTACGGCGGGGCAAGTTGGCCGAGGTCGAGGCGCGGGATGCCCTCGCACGCATCGTCTTCAGCGGCGATCTGGACGCGTTGGCCGACCGGCAGCTCGTGATCGAGGCCGTGACCGAGAACGCGGACGCCAAGACCGAGGTGTTCGCCGCGCTCGACAAGATCGTGGCGGATCCGGCGGCGGTGCTGGCCACCAACACCTCCTCGCTGCCCGTGATGCGGCTCGGCATGGCCACCTCGCGGGCGGACCGAGTCGTCGGACTGCACTTCTTCAACCCGGTACCGGTGCTGCCGCTGGTGGAGGTCGTCGCCTCGCTGCACACCTCGGCCCGGACCGTGGCCGAGGTGGAGACCTTCGCCACCGAGGTGCTCGGCAAGACCGTCGTGCACGCGAAGGACCGGGCCGGTTTCGTGGTCAACGCGCTGCTGGTGCCGTATCTGCTGGCCGCGATCCGGATGGCGGAGTCCGGATTCGCCTCGGCCGCGGACATCGACAACGGCATGGAGCTGGGCTGCGCCCATCCGATGGGGCCGCTGCGGCTCGCCGACCTGATCGGTCTCGACACCGTCGCCGCGATCGCCGAGTCGCTGCACGACGAGTTCCGCGAACCCCTGTACGCCCCGCCCCCGCTGCTGCGGCGAATGGTCGAGGCGGGGCTGCTGGGCCGCAAGAGCGGCCGGGGGTTCCACGTGTACGACCAGGGCTGAGGAACCTGGTCCGGCCGGGCTGAGGGGCCCGGTCCGCGGTCACCGGCCGAGGGTCCGGACCGGCCGCGCGGAGGGAAGGGCGGGAAGCGCGTGTGCGGCGCTTCCCGCCCTCTGCGTGTGGCAGCATCGCGGGCGAACCCCTGGAGGAACAGGTGCAGTTGCGCGATGTCACACCGGACGACGTGGACGCCTATGTGCGGATGCAGTGCGATCCCCGCATGATGGCGGACCTGGGTGGGCCGCTGCCCCGGGAGGGGATGGCGGACAAGGTGCGCCGGGACGCCGAGGAGGCCGCGGCGGACCGCGCCTGGCTGAAGATGATCGTGCCCGATCCGGCGCGGCCCGACGTGGTGGCCGGCACGGTGACCCTGTGGAGCCATGAGAGCGCCGATGGCCCGGTCTCCGAGATCGGCTGGATGGTGCTGCCCGGGTTCCAGGGACGCGGACTCGGCAAACAGGCCGTCCGGGCCCTCCTGGAGCAGGCCCGCGACCAGGACCGCTGGGGCCCGGTGCATGCCTTCCCGGCGACCGGGAACGCGGCGTCCAACGGGATCTGCCGCTCCCTCGACTTCCGGTTCCTCGCGGAGATCGACATGGAGTTCGCCGGACGGGCGCTGCGCAGCAATCACTGGGTCATCGAGCCGGGCCGCGATCTGGTCTGAGGCCGTCCGTCTCGGCGCGCCATCCGAATGCTGGACCTGATCCACCACACGAGCCCTTCGGCCCGTAGGCTGGCCCGTGCAGCTGGTTCGCCCCGTCCGCCAGGCGGGAGCGTCGCAAGAGGGAACCCGGTGGGAATCCGGGACTGCCCCGCAGCGGTGAGCGGGAACGACCGCCGTCATACGCACTGGACCCGGTGAGACGGATCTGGGAAGCGACGGCCAGTAGGTGTCCTCGGACGACGAGGACGGGCCCGCGAGTCCGAAGACCTGCCAACTGCCCGTGCGCGGGACGTCCCGTGCGCGGACATCCCGGTGACCTCGAGGGCGGGTCGGCGACACAGAACCGAACGGACGGCCGTGGGCCGCTGCCGTACGGTCCGTCACCCTTCGCGCTCTCGTCCCGTCCCCGGGATCTCAGGGATTCATCTCGCGAAGGAGATCTCCGTGACCACGAAGTCCGCAGCCGCGGCGGCACGGGCCACCGTGTACGGCTACCCCCGCCAGGGGGCGAACCGGGAACTGAAGAAGGCGGTCGAGGGCTACTGGAAGGGCCGCGTCACCGCCACCGAGCTGCGCGCCACCGCCTCCGAGTTGCGAAGCGCCACCTGGCGCCGGCTCGCCGCGGCCGGCCTGCACGAGGTGCCGACCGGCGACTTCTCGTACTACGACCATGTCCTGGACACCACCGTCATGGTCGGCGCGATCCCCGACCGGCACCGGGCGGCCGTCGCCGCCGATCAGCTGGACGGCTACTTCGCGATGGCCCGCGGCACCCAGGAGGTGGCGCCGCTGGAGATGACCAAGTGGTTCGACACCAACTACCACTATCTGGTGCCCGAGTTGGGCCCGGACACGGTGTTCACGGCCGACTCGGCCAAGCAGGTCGCGGAGCTGACCGAAGCCCTCGCCCTCGGGCTGAGCGCCCGCCCGGTGCTGGTGGGCCCGGTGACCTATCTGCTGCTGGCCAAGCCCGCGCCCGGCGTGCCCGCGGACTTCGAGCCGCTGACCCTGCTGGACCGGCTGCTGCCGGTGTACGCCGAGATCCTCGCCGATCTGCGGGCGGCCGGCGCCGACTGGGTGCAGCTCGACGAGCCCGCTCTGGTCCAGGACCGCACCCCGGCCGAGCTGAACGCCGCCGAGCGCGCCTACCGGGACCTCGGCGCCCGCACCGACCGCCCGAAGCTGCTGGTCGCGTCCTACTTCGACCGGCTCGGCGAGGCCCTGCCGGTGCTCGCGAAGGCGCCGGTGGAGGGCCTGGCCCTGGACTTCACCGAGGCCGCCGCCCGGAACCTGGACGCGCTGGCCGCCGTCGGCGGGCTGCCCGGCAAGCGGCTGGTCGCGGGCGTCGTCAACGGCCGCAACATCTGGGTCAACGACCTGGAGAAGTCCCTGGCCACCCTCGGCACCCTGCTGGGCCTGGCCGACCGGGTGGACGTCTCGGCCTCCTGCTCCCTGCTGCACGTGCCCCTGGACGCGGCCGCCGAGCGCGACATCGACCCGGGGATCCTGCGCTGGCTCGCCTTCGCCGAGCAGAAGACGGCGGAGATCGCCACGCTCGCCAAGGGCCTCACCCTCGGCACGGACGCCATCGCCGCGGAGCTGTCCGCGAACCGGGCCGACCTCGCCTCCCGGGCCGGCTCCGCCCTCACCCACGACCCGGCCGTGCGCGCCCGCGCCGCCGCCGTCACCGGGGCCGACGCCCGCCGCTCCCAGCCGTACCCCGAGCGCACCGCCGCGCAGCGCGCCCGGCTCGGGCTGCCCCTGCTGCCCACGACGACGATCGGATCGTTCCCGCAGACCGGTGAACTGCGCACCGCACGCGCCGACTTGCGGGCGGGCCGGATCGACACCGCCGGGTACGAGGAGCGCATCAAGGCCGAGATCCGGGAGGTGATCGGCTTCCAGGAGAAGGCCGGTCTCGACGTCCTGGTGCACGGCGAGGCCGAACGCAACGACATGGTGCAGTACTTCGCCGAGCAGCTCACCGGCTACCTCGCCACCCAGCACGGCTGGGTCCAGTCGTACGGCACCCGGTATGTGCGGCCGCCGATCCTGGCCGGCGACATCTCCCGTCCCGAGCCGATGACGGTGCGCTGGACGTCGTACGCCCAGTCGCTCACCGACCGCCCGGTCAAGGGCATGCTCACCGGTCCGGTCACCATGCTCGCCTGGTCCTTCGTCCGCGACGACCAGCCGCTCGGGGACACCGCGCGGCAGGTGGCGCTCGCGCTGCGGGACGAGGTCAATGACCTTGAGCTGGCGGGGACTTCGGTGATCCAGGTGGACGAGCCCGCGCTGCGCGAGACGCTGCCGCTGCGCGCCGCCGACCGGCCCGGGTATCTGGACTGGGCGACCGAGGCGTTCCGGCTGAGCACCTGCGGGGTGCGCCCGGACACCCAGATCCACACGCACATGTGCTACGCCGAGTTCGGTGACATCGTGCGGGCCATCGACGATCTCGACGCCGATGTGATCAGCCTGGAGGCGGCCCGCTCCCATATGCAGGTCGCCCGCGAACTGGCCGACCACGGCTATCCGCGCGAGGCCGGTCCCGGTGTCTACGACATCCACTCCCCGCGCGTCCCGAGCGCCGAGGAGGCGGCCGGGCTGCTGCGCACCGGGCTCGGGGCGATCCCGGCGGAGCGGCTGTGGGTCAACCCGGACTGCGGACTGAAGACCCGCGGCTGGCCGGAGACCCGCGCGTCCCTGGAGAACCTGGTCGCGGCCGCGCGCACCGTCCGCGAGGAGCTGGCCGGGGCCTGATCCACACCCGGCGGCGGGGCCGGGGCGCACGCGTCCCGGCCCCGCCCGGCAGCACAGCCACCGCAGGAGCAGGAGGGGGCCCGACGGTGAGACACGAACCGCAGGACGTCGTGGTGGACGGGCGGCCCCTGGTCGCCGTGCCCGCGAAGGACCTGGAGAGCCTGCTCGCGATGCGCCGGCAACTGGGCAGTCAGACGGCCCGGATGCGCGCCCTGCGGGACACGCTCTTCGACACGGTGGAGTTCCTGGAGCAGCTGGCCGAGGTCCTGGCCGGCGAGCGGGAGCCCGCCCCGCACGAGCCGCACGCGGAACTCGGGGCCGGGCACGCCGAACTGGTCGCGGGCATACGGCAGCGCGCCCGGGACCTCCGCGCCGTCACGGGCGCGGGGCGCGCGGCGAAGGACCGCCGGGGCCGCCCCGCCCGGCACACTTAGGTATACCTAAGTTTCACCCGCGACACAACATCTGGGGCTGTGCACCCCAGGCGAGTTCTAGATGTAGTGTTGAACGCGCTGGTGGTTCGCCGGGCGCCGTGGTGTCCGGTGAGGCAAGAGGGAACCCGGTGGGAATCCGGGACTGCCCCGCAGCGGTGAGCGGGAACGACCGCCGTCATACGCACTGGACCCGGTGAGACGGGTCTGGGAAGCGACGGCCGGTAGGTGTCCTCAGGCGATGAGGACGTGCCCGCGAGTCCGAAGACCTGCCACCGGCGCGTACG
The DNA here is from genome assembly GCF_040684035.1 of Streptomyces sp. NPDC093018. Taxonomy (NCBI): domain Bacteria; kingdom Bacillati; phylum Actinomycetota; class Actinomycetes; order Kitasatosporales; family Streptomycetaceae; genus Streptomyces; species Streptomyces sp. NPDC093018. The sequence continues at coordinate 96,284 of NZ_JBFBFF010000018.1, read as the reverse complement.
CCGACGGACGGCGTGCGCGCTTCGAGGCCCCGAGGGAGGGCCGCGTGGCCGTCGTACGGACCCCGGGGCCCGGCGTGTGTTTCTCCGCCCGCCCCGATGCCCGCCTCGCGTGCCGCCGCGCCCTCCTCCCGGTTCTCGGAGCCGGACGGGAACGAGCGAGAGGAGGCGGCGGACCGATGAGCGGTCTCGTGTATTTCTCCAGCGTCTCGGAGAACACCCGGCGCTTCGTGGCGAAGCTGGGTCTGCCCGCGACGCGCATCCCCCTGCACCCGCGCCGCACCGGCATGCCGGTGGTGACCGAGCCGTACGTGCTGATCACACCGACGTACGGCGGCGGCGAGCGCGCGGGCGCGGTGCCCAGGCAGGTGATCGGCTTCCTGAACATCGAGGCCAACCGGGCGCTGCTGCGCGGGGTGATCTCCTCGGGCAACACCAACTTCGGCGCCGACTACTGCCTGGCCGGCCGGGTGATCGCGGCGAAGTGCCGGGTCCCGGAGCTGTACCGATTCGAATTGCTGGGCACGGACCGCGATGTCCGTGCCGTGCGGGAAGGACTGCGGACATTTTGGACACGAGGGGCATCGGCGGCGGGGCGGTCGGCGGCATGAGCGAGCGGGAACCGGTCGGGACGCGCAAGGACCACCACGCGCTGAACGCCATGCTGAACATGTACGACTGCGAGGGCCGCATCCAGTTCGACAAGGACCGTGAGGCCGTACGCCAGTACTTTCTCCAGCACGTCAACCCGAACACGGTGGTGTTCGGGACGCTGAAGGAGAAGACCGGCCATCTGATCGAGAACGAGTACTACGAGGAGGCGGTGTTCCGGGGCTACGACTGGGAGTTCACCGAGCGCCTGTACCGGCAGGCGTACGCCCATGAGCACCGGTTCCGCACCTTCCTCGGCGCGTTCAAGTACTACACCTCGTACGCCCTGAAGACCTTCGACGGCTCCCGCTATCTGGAGCGCTACGAGGACCGGGTGGTCGCCACCGCGCTGTATCTCGGCGCCGGGGACGAGGAGTTGGCGTCCCGGCTGGTGGACGAGATGATGACGGGCCGCTTCCAGCCGGCCACCCCGACCTTCCTCAACGCGGGCAAGGCGCAGCGCGGCGAGCTGGTCTCCTGCTTCCTGCTGCGGGTGGAGGACAACCTGGAGTCCATCGGGCGCGGGGTCAACTCCGCGCTCCAGCTGTCGAAGCGGGGCGGCGGCGTGGCGCTGCTGCTGACGAACCTGCGCGAGCAGGGCGCGCCGATCAAGCGGATCGAGAACCAGGCGTCCGGTGTCGTCCCGGTGATGAAGCTGCTGGAGGACTCCTTCTCGTACGCCAACCAGCTGGGCGCACGCCAGGGCGCGGGCGCGGTGTATCTGCACGCCCATCACCCGGACATCATGCGGTTCCTGGACACCAAGCGGGAGAACGCGGACGAGAAGATCCGCATCAAGACCCTCTCGCTCGGTGTGGTCGTCCCCGACATCACCTTCGAACTCGCCAAGCGCGACGAGGACATGCACCTGTTCTCGCCGTACGACGTCGAGCGCGAGTACGGCAGGCCGCTGGCCGATCTGTCCGTCACCGAGCACTACGACGACCTGGTCGCCAACCCGCGGGTGCGCAAGACCACGATCAGCGCACGGGAGTTCTTCAAGACCGTCGCGGAGCTCCAGTTCGAGTCCGGCTATCCGTATCTGCTGTTCGAGGACACGGTGAACCGGGCCAACCCGATCCCCGGCTGGATCAACATGTCCAACCTGTGCTCGGAGATCCTCCAGGTCAACACGCCCAGCACGTACGACGCGGCGCTCGGCTACGAGACGGTCGGCCGGGACATCTCCTGCAATCTGGGCTCGCTCAACATCGCCGCCGCGATGGCCTCCCCCGACCTCGGCGCCACGGTGGAGACCGCGGTACGCGGCCTGACCTCCGTCTCCGACCAGTCGGACATCGACGCGGTGCCGTCCGTCGCACACGGCAACCGGCTCGGGCACGCCATCGGCCTCGGCCAGATGAACCTGCACGGCTATCTCGCCTCCCAGCGGATCCACTACGGCGGCGAGGAGGGCGTCGACTTCACGAACATGTACTTCTACACCGTCGCCTACCACGCCCTGCGCGCCTCGAACCGGATCGCGATCGAACGCGGCACGGCCTTCGACGGGTTCGAGCAGTCGGCGTACGCGGACGGCTCGTACTTCACCAAGTACACCGAGCGGACGTGGGAACCGGCCACCGAGCGGGTGCGCGCCCTGTTCACGGCGGCCGGGGTGCGCGTCCCGACCCGGGAGGACTGGCGCGAGCTGAGCCGGTCGGTGCGCGAACACGGCATCTACAACCAGTACTTGCAGGCCGTACCGCCCACCGGATCCATCAGTTACATCAACGACTCCACGGCCTCCATCCACCCGATCGCCGCCAAGGTGGAGATCCGCAAGGAGGGCAGGCTCGGCCGGGTCTACTACCCGGCGCCGCACATGGACAACGACAACCTGGAGTACTTCCAGGACGCGTACGAGATCGGCCCCGAGAAGATCATCGACACGTACGCCGCGGCCACTCAGCACGTCGACCAGGGCCTGAGCTGCACGCTGTTCTTCCGGGACACCGCCACCACCCGCGATCTGAACAGGGCGCAGATCCACGCCTGGCGCAAGGGTGTCAAGACCCTCTACTACATCCGGCTGCGCCAAGAGGCCCTGGCCGGGACCGAGATCGAGAACTGCCTCTCCTGCACCCTCTGATCCCGCGCGCGCCGATCCCGCACGTTCCGATCCCGTACGCTCCGAGGAAACCGACGATGACCACCACCCCCGCGCCCCTGACCGAACTGTCGGTCACGCCCCCGTCCTACCGGCACGACCCCACGGCCCGGCTGCGCCCGGTCAACTGGAACCGGGTCACCGACGAGAAGGACCTGGAGGTGTGGAACCGGCTCACCGCCAACTTCTGGCTGCCCGAGAAGGTCCCGCTCTCCAACGACCTCGGCGCCTGGCGACAGCGGCTCAGTGCCGAGGAACGCACCCTGACCATGCGGGTGTTCACCGGTCTGACGATGCTGGACACGGTGCAGGCGACCGTCGGCGAGATCGTGCAGATCCAGGACGCGCGCACCGAGCACGAGGAGGCGGTGTACACCAACATCGCCTTCATGCAGGCGGTGCACGCCCGCAGCTACTCCTCGGTGTTCTCCACCCTCGCCACCACCCCGGAGATCGACGACGCCTACCGCTGGGCGGTCGGCAACGACATCCTCCAGCGGCGCTGCAAGACGGTCCTCGCGCACTACTACGGCGAGGACCCGCTCAAGCGCAAGGTGGCCTCCACCCTGCTGTCGTCCCTGCTGCTGTACGCGGGCTTCTATCTGCCGCTGCACTTCTCGACCCACGCCCTGCTCACCAACACGGCCGACATGATCCGGCTGATCCTGCGGGACAAGGCGGTGCACGGCTACTACTCCGGCTACAAGTACCAGCGCGGCCTGGAGAAGCTGACACCGGCCGGGCAGGAGGAGATGCGGGAGTTCACGTACGCCCTGCTGGAGGAGCTGTACCAGCTGGAGTTGCGGTACTCGGGCGAGCTGTACGAGCCGCTGGGCCTGATGGACGACGTGGCCGTCTTCGTCCGCTACAACGCGAACAAGGCGCTGATGAACCTGGGTTACCCGGCCCGGTTCGGCGCGGCGGAGACCGAGGTCAACCCGGAGATCCTGGCGGCGCTCTCGCCGGGCGCGGACGAGAACCACGACTTCTTCTCCGGTTCCGGTTCCTCCTACGTCATGGGCAAGGCCGAGGACACCGCCGACGACGACTGGGACTTCTGAGGGATGCGCATGGACGAATTCGGCGACACCTGTGTGCTGCTCAAGCACGGCGAGGTGTTCCTCAAGGGGCACAACCGGCACCGCTTCGTCGAGCGGCTGCACGACAATCTGCGGCTCGCGCTGCGCGGCGTCGGGGGCTCGACCTGGATCAAGGTCGCGCAGAACGTCACCGTGCTGGGCGGTCAGGTCCCGCAGGAGGCACTGGTGGAGCGGGCCCGCCGGGTGATCGGCTTCGCCTCGGTCGAGCCGGCCGTACGGGTGCCCAGCACGATGGCGGACATCACCGCGACGGCCGTGGCCGCGTTGCGCGCGCTGAACACCGAACGGCCGGGGCTCGGTTTCGCCGTACGGGCCAAGCGGCGGGACAAGCAGTTCCCGCTGACCTCGTCCCAGCTGGCCGGTCACCTCGGGGCGCGGATCCTCGCGGAGGTCGAGGGGCCCCGCGTCGATCTGACCCGCCCCGATGTCGTACTGACCGTGGAGATCGACCGCAAGGAGACCTATCTGTCCTGGGCCCGCCACCCCGGGCTGACCGGTCTGCCCGTCGGTTCCAGCGGGCGGGCGCTGGTGCTGCTCTCGGGCGGCTACGACTCCCCCGTGGCCGCCCACCGGATCATGCGCCGGGGCCTGGCCTGCGACTTCGTGCACTTCAGCGGGGCGCCCTACACGAACGCCGCCTCCGTGTACAAGGCGTACGCGCTGGCCCGGGAGCTGAACCGGTACCAACCGCCCGGCAAGCTGCACGTCATCGCGCTGGGCAAGGCCCAGAAGCAGCTGGCGGTGGCCGGTGCTGGCCGGCTCCAGGTGGTCGCGCAGCGGCGGCTGATGGTGCGCACGGCCTGTGCGCTGGCCGACCGGACCGGGGCACAGGCGCTGGTCACCGGCGACAGCCTGGGGCAGGTGGCGAGCCAGACGCTGGCCAATCTGGTGGCGGTAGACGAGGTGGCCGTGCTGCCGGTGCTGCGGCCGCTGATCGGCCGGGAGAAGCAGGAGATCATCGACGAGGCCAGGGCCATCGGCACCGCCGACATCTCGATGCTGCCGGACGAGGACTGCTGCTCGCTGCTCGCCCCGCCCCGGGCCAGCACCCGGGCCGGACTGCCGCAGCTGCACGCCGTGGAGAGGCGGCTGGACCTCGACGAGGTGACGGCGGCCCTCCTGGACGGCGCCCAGGTGCTGCTGCCCGGCGAGGACACCGCCGAGGTGCCCGCACAGGCCACCGGCTGCCCGGCACCGGCGTCGGCACCGGCGTCAGCCTCTGCGCCTGCGTAGGCGTTCTGTGGGCGGCGGACGTGAGCTGTCGGCGGTATGTCGGTGCGGGTTGCCACCTTGGGCGGGTCGGCGGTGCTCCCCCTGAGCACACGGCCCCCGAGCGCAAGGAGCCTGTCATCGTGTCTTCCGCAACGCACAGCCGCCCGTGGGACGTTCATCGGCTGCCCTCCGCCGAGGGCAGGAACTTCCTGGTCACCGGGGGCAACGCCGGGATCGGCTACTTCACCGCGGAGCAGCTCGCGGCCACCGGTGCCGTCGTCGTACTGGGCTGCCGGGACCGCGCGAAGGCCGAGGCCGCCATGGCCTCGATCCGTTCACGCGTTCCCGGCGCGCGGGTACGGCACCTGCGCCTTGACCTCGCCGACCTGTCGTCCCTCAAGGCCGCCGTGGAGGGGCTGGACCTCGATCGGCTCGACGCGGTGGTCCACAACGCGGGGGTCGCGCTCGACGCCCCGCCGCGCCGGGAGACCGCGGACGGCCATGAGCTGATGTTCGCCACCAACCACCTCGGCCACTTCGCGCTGACCCGTTGGCTGGCTCCGCTGCTGTCCGCGGCGCGGGCGGGCCGCGTGGTGACGGTGGGCAGCTTCGCGGCGCGGTCCGAGCGACTGGACCTCGGCGATCTCCAGTCGGCCCGGGACTACCGGCCCAAGCAGACGTACGGCCGGTCGAAGCTTGCGCAGATGTCGTTCGGCTTCGAACTCGACCGCCGGCTGCGTGCCGCCGGGAGCACGGTGCTCAGTGTGGTGGCCCACCCCGGCGGCGCGCTGGACTCCCTCACCCCGTCCCGTCCGCCGGTCCACCGGACGACCTCCGGCGCGCGGCTGCGCGCGCTGCCTGCCGCGCTGCTGGTGCAGGGCAAGGAGGCCGGAGCGTGGCCCGTCGTCCGTGCCGTCCTCGACCCGGAGGTGACGGGAGGGCAGCTGTGGGGGCCCCGGGTCTTCGGGCTGCGGGGCACCCCGCGCAGTGAGCCCGTGCCCTCCCACATGGCCGATCCGGCCGTCGCCGCTCAGCTGTGGGCCGCCAGCGAGGAGCTGACCGGCACCGCCCGCTGGTCCGGCCCCGCGTAGGAGGCGAGGGGCCGGATCAGGGCGTTGTGGCCGAGTTGTTCGGTGATGTGGGCGGTCCAGCCGGTGATCCGGCTCATCACGAAGATCGGGGTGAAGGCCGGGATGTCGAAGCCCATCAGGTGGTAGGCGAGGCCGGCCGGGTAGTCCAGGTTCGGGTGGATGCCCTTGCGCTGGAGCATGGCGTGCCGCAGGGCGGCGTGCAGGGTGGCCAGCCGGGTGGTGTCCGGGTCGGCGGCGCGGGCCACCAGACGGTCCAACGCGCCCTGCATGATGGGGACCCTGGAGTCGCCCTCCTTGTAGACGCGATGCCCGAAGCCCATGATCTTCCGCTTGTCGGCGAGGGCCCGGTCCAGCCATTCCTCGGCGCGGCGCGGGTCGCCGATCTCCTCCAGCATGTGCATCACGGCCTCGTTGGCGCCGCCGTGCAGGGGGCCCTTGAGGGCGCCGATGGCGGCGGTGACCGCGCTGTAGAGGTCGGAGAGGGTGGAGGTGACCACGCGGGCGGTGAACGTCGAGGCGTTGAAGCTGTGTTCGGCGTACAGGACGAGGGAGATCTCGAAGCAGCGGACCGTCTCGGGGTCGGGCACCGTGCCGAAGCACATGTGGAAGAAGTTCTCCGCGTAGCCGAGGTCCGGGTCGGGCGGGATCGGGTCGAGGCCCTTTCGGCGGCGCTGGTCGGCGGCGGCAACGGTGGGCAGTTTCGCCAGCAGGGTCAGGGACTTGGCGCGGTTGGCGGCGGGACTGCCGTCGTCCTCGGTGGGGTCCTCGGCGCCGAAGAAGCTGACGGCGGTGCGCAGTACGTCCATCGGGTGACAGGTCTCGGGCAGCCGGGCCAGCAGTTCGGCGGTGGTGCGGTCGAGCGGGCGAAGGGCGCGCTCACGGGCCTGGAACGCCCGCAGCTGTCCGGCGTCGGGCAGTTCGCCGTACCAGAGCAGATACGCGACCTCCTCGAAGGAGCGGCGGGCGGCCAGGTCCTGGACCGGATAGCCGCGGTAGGTCAGGGAGTTGGTCTCCTGGATGACGGTGGAGATCTCGGTGGTGTCGACGACGACACCGGCGAGTCCGCGATGGATGGTCATGGGGATCGTCTCCGGTGGGTCAGGCGCCGGGCGGCAGCGTGAAGTCGTGGACGGCCGAGTCGAAGGCCGAGTAGTCGGCGTAGCCGAGGAGTTCGTACAGCCGGGAGCGGGCCTGCATACGGGGCAGCAGGGTCTCCTGGGTGCCTTCGGCGGCCAGGGTGCGCAGCCCGTCCTCGACGGCGCCCATGGCGAGGCGCAGCAGGGTGACGGGGTAGAGCGCGATGTCGTAGCCGAGGTTCTGGAGGGTGTGCGCGTCCAGCAGGCGGGACTTGCCGAACTCGGTCATGTTGGCGAGCAGCGGCACCCCGACCGCCGCGCGGAACGCCTCGAACTCCCGCTCGTCGGCGAGGGCTTCGGGGAAGATCGCGTCGGCGCCCGCGTCGACGTACGCCTTGGCCCGGTCGATCGCCGCGTCCAGCCCCTCGATCGCGCGGGCGTCGGTGCGGGCCATGAGGAGGAAGTCTGGGTCGCGGCGGGCGTCCACGGCGGCCCGGATCCGGCGGGTCATCTCCTCGCGCGCGACGACCGACTTGCCGTCGAGGTGGCCGCAGCGCTTGGGGTTGACCTGGTCCTCCAGATGCAGCCCGGCCAGGCCCGCGTCCTCCATCAGCTGGACCGTGCGGGCGGCGTTCATCGGTTCGCCGAAGCCGGTGTCCGCGTCGATCAGGACGGGCAGGTCGGTCGCCCTGGTGGTCTGCTGGGCGCGGGCGGCGATCTCGGTGGACGTGGTCAGGCCGATGTCGGGCAGGCCCAGATCGGCGGCGAGCACCGCACCGGAGAGGTAGGCGGCCTCGAAGCCGGTGTCCTGGATCAGCCGGGCGGACAGCGGGTTGAGAGCGCCCGGCATCATCAACAGCCGCCCTTCTTGGAGCCGTTGACGCAGGGCGCGGCGGCGTGCGGCGGGGGTGGTGCGGGTGTGCAGCATCAGAACAGGCCCTTCGGCAGACGTGCGTCGTACTCCGCGACGGCCCCGGTGTCCACGGCGGGGAACAGGCCGTCCAGGTCGGGGGCGGACAGGTCGGCCAGGTGCTCGGCGGCGGCGAGGAAGCGGTCCTGGGCGGCGGGGGCGACGGTGTTCTCGGCGAGGGTGCGGAACTTGCCCGTGTAGGCGGCCCGGTCGAAGGGGCGGGCACCGGCCGGGTGGGCGTCGGCGACGGCCAGCTCGTCCTCGATCACCGTGCCGTCCGCCAGGGTGATCACGGCCCGTCCGCCGAACGCCCGGCGCGCGGGGTCGGGGTCGTGGTAGCGGCGGGTCCACTCCGGGTCCTCGACGGTGCTGATCTTCCGCCACAGCTCCACGGTCTCCGGGCGCCGCGCCCGCTCGGGGGCGTAGGAGCGCTCGTGGTGCCAGGTGCCGTCCTCCAGGGCGACCGCGAGGATGTACGGCACCGAGTGGTCGAGGGTCTCGCGGCTGGCCGCCGGGTCGTACTTCTGCGGGTCGTTCGCGCCGGAGCCGATGACGTGGTGGGTGTGGTGGCTGGTGTGCAGCACCACCGAACGCACCTTGTCCAGCGGGGTCTTCTCGCGCAGCCGCCGGGCCAGGTCGATGATCGCCTGGGCCTGGTACTCGGCGGAGTGCTCCTTGGTGTAGGTGTCGAGGATCGCGCGGCGCGGCTCGCCCGGCTCGGGCAGCCACACCGTGTAGTCGCAGCCGGGGCCGTCCAGCATCCGGGCCAGGAAGCCGTCCTCGCCCTCGTAGATCGGGGAGGGGGAGGTCTCGCCGCGCATCGCCCGGTCGACGGCCTCGATGGCCGCCTTTCCGGCGAAGGCGGGGGCGTACGCCTTCCAGCTGGAGATCTCGCCCTTGCGGGACTGGCGGGTCGAGGTGGTGGTGTGCACGGTCTGCTGGACGGCCTGGTACACCGTCTCGGTGGGCAGCCGCAGCAGGGCGCCCAGGCCGCAGGCGGTGGCCGCGCCGAGGTGGGCGACATGGTCGATGCGGTGCTCGTGCAGGCAGATGCCCTTGACCAGGGCGACATGGATCTCGTAGGCGGCGACGACGGCCCGCAGCAGATCGGCGCCGGTGCGGCCGGTGTGCTGGGCGACGGCGAGCAGCGGCGGGATGTTGTCGCCGGGGTGGGAGTAGTCGGCCGCCAAGTACGTGTCGTGGTAGTCGAGTTCGCGCACCGCCGTGCCATTGGCCCAGGCGGCCCACTCGGGGCTGACCCGGTACGGGGCACCGAAGACGGAGGCGCCGTGCCGCGGGGCGCGGTGGGCGGCGGCCTGGGCGCGGGCGACGGCGACCGGGCGGCGCAGCAGGGAGGCGACCGCGACCGAGGCGTTGTCGATCACCCGGTTGACGGCCATGGCCGCGCTGTCCGGGGCCAGCTCCTCGGTGCCGGTGGCCACGGCGGCGAGCTTCCAGGCGAGCTGCTCCTCGCGGGGCAGGCGGTCGGCGCTGGGGTGGACACGGACGTGATGCTCGATCACGGGACTCCTCGCGATGTCGGGGCTGGAGGGAGGGACCTCGGGGGATGTGATCGAGCCTGCCCCGCCGCGGGCCCGGCGGCCACCACCCCAAAGTGCGGATTCCGTACAGAGCGGACCTGCGAATCTGTGAAATCTGCGAATCCTGCGAATGCTATGTTCGCAGGACAGGCACCCAGAATCAGGAGGTGTGCGCATGGCCGGGCGAACGGCCGAACGGAAGATCTACGCCCACTCCAAGCTGCGCCGGCTGCGCCGCGAGCACGGGATGAACCAGGTCGACATGGCCCGCGCGCTCGGCATCTCCACCAGCTACGCCAACCAGCTCGAACAGAGCCAGCGCCCGCTGACGGCACCCGTGCTGCTGCGGATCGCCGAGGTCTTCGGCGTCGACACCGAGTTCTTCTCGGAGGCCGAGGGCGACCGCCTCGCGACCGAGCTGCGCTCCGCGCTCGCCGACGAGGCGTGCGGGGTGCCACCGCCGCCCGAGGAGGAGATCACCGAGGCCGCCCGCGCCCATCCGGAGGTGGCCCGCGCCCTGGTGGCCCTGCACCGCCGCTACCGGGACACCGCCGAGCAGGCCGCCGCGCTGGCCACCCCAGGCGCGGGCGGCGGCGCCCGGCTGCTGCCCGGTGAACCGCACGACGAGGTGCGGGATTTCTTCTACGCCCACCACAACCACTTCGAGCCGCTGGACACCGAGGCCGAGCGGATCGCCGAGGCGCTGGCGCTGCGTCCGGGCCGGGCCGCCGAGCCGCTGGTGGCCCGGCTCGCCGAGCGGCACGGGGTACGGGTGGTGCAGGCGGGCCCGGGGCGGCTCGCCGACGCCCGCCGCTACGACCCCGAGTCCGGGCTGCTGTTCCTCTCCCCCTGGCTCAGCGACGGCCGCCGCGCCTTCCAGCTCGCCACCCAGCTCGCCCTGCTGGAACACGGCGCACTGCTCGGCCAACTCGCCGATCACGCGACCGAGTTGACCTCACCCGAGTCCACCGCACTGGCCCGCATCGGCCTCGCGAACTACTTCGCGGGCGCGCTCCTGATGCCGTACACCACCTTCCACGCGGCGGCCGAGGAGGTGCGCTACGACATCGAATTGCTGTCCGCCCGCTTCGGCGTCGGCTTCGAGACGGTCTGCCACCGGCTGAGCACCCTCCAGCGCACCGGACGCCGGGGGGTGCCGTTCTCCTTCCTGCGGGTCGACCGGGCCGGCAACATCTCCAAGCGGCAGTCGGCGACCGACTTCCACTTCTCCCGGCTCGGCGGCACCTGCCCGCTGTGGACGGTGTACGAGGCGTTCTCCGCGCCCGGCCGGATACTCACCCAGGTCGCCGAGATGCCGGACGGCAAGCGGTACTTCTGGGTGGCGCGCACCATCACCCGGGGCGGGTTCGGGCATCACGCGCCGCGCGCCGAGTTCGCCGTCGCCCTCGGCTGCGAACTGCGCCACGCGCACCGGCTGGTGTACGCCGAGGGCATCGCCCTGGACGACCCGCGGGCCGCCACCCCGATCGGCCTGGGCTGCCGGATCTGCGAGCGCCGCGACTGCGCCCAGCGGGCCCGGCCACCGGCCGGCGGACACCTCGCCATCGATCCGGACCGGCGCACGTACGTGCCGTACCCGGTGGAGACCCGTACCCCTTGACGACCCCGCAGGAGTGTCCCGCGTGACCAGCCGTATCCTTCTCGTCTCCCCCGCCATGACCCCCGCACTGCGCCGGGCCCGCTTCTACGACGGCGACTCCATCGAGGACCTCGGGGCGGCGCGGGCCCGCTCGGCGGCCGGGTCGCTGCCCGTGCCCGCCCGGGTGGTGGTGTCCGCGAGTACGCGCTGCCGGGAGACGGCGCATGCCCTCGGCCTCGACGGCGGTGTGGAGGCGCCCGCGCTGCGGGGCGTGGACGTGGGCCGCTGGCGCGGACGCACCCTGGACGAGGTGACGGGGGCCGAGCCGGAGTCCCTGGGCCACTGGCTCACCGACCCCGGATGGGCGGGCCACGGCGGGGAGTCGGTGCGGGAGGTGTGCGCACGGGTCGGGGCCTGGCTGGACGGCGCGGCGGACGGCCGTACGGTGGCCGTGGTCGAGCCGGAGATCGTACGGGCCGCGGTCGTCGGGGCGCTAGGGCTGCCCATGAGCGCGTTCTGGCGGCTGGACGTGGTGCCGTTGACGGCGACGGAGCTCAGCGGGCGGGCCGGGCGGTGGAATCTGCGGCTCGGGGGGCCCTTGGTCGCGCCGGAGGCGTGAACCCGGCTGCCAACGGGCCGAGGGCCGCACCCTGTTGGGGGTGCGGCCCTCGGTATGGCCCTCGATACGGCCCTCGGTGCGTCCTGCGCGCCGGTCGGCGTGGATGTGATCACGCCGGTCGGCGTGGGTCAGGCGGCGCCGACCTCTTCCGGCTGCCGGGGTGCCGGTTTCGCGGCCGCCCGCGCCGCCGGGTCGAGCAGCCGCTCGGCCATGGGGGCGAAGACGAGGCCCAGGGTCGCCCAGAGCAGGGCCTGGGCGGCGACGGAGTAGAAGCGGAAGGAGGCCAGGACGTCCGCCGGGAAGCCCGGGTAGACGATGGTGCCCTTGGAGTTGGTCAGGGGCAGCGGGGTCTCGGTGGCGTGGTGGCCGTACTCCTTGACATTGGCGGAGAGTTCGCCGAGCGCGGGGAGCAGCGCCATCACGATGCCGATGGCCACCACATAGGCGCCGGCGGCGAGCAGCGTGGCGTTCCAGTTGCCGTAGCGCGGCTGGAGGCGCTTGCCGAGCCAGACGGCGGCCACGAGGAAGACCACCGAGCAGACCACCATGGCCAGGTAGAGATTGCCCCGGTCCTTGATCGTCTCGGGGTGGCCGATGGCCGGCGGGTTGGCCGGGTACTTGATGAACGGCACCAGGTACATGCCGACGAAGCCGCCCAGCGCCACCAGCATGGCGAGGTTGCGCGGGCGCAGCTTGCCGACGCGGCCGAGGCAGATCGCGTAGGCGACGGCGAAGAGCGCGCCCATGGCGACGCCGAAGAGGACCATGCCCACGCCGATGCCGACGTTGGCCTGGATCGTCCGGCTGAAGATGTCGGGGCCCTCGGCCTCGGCCGTGATCCCGGCGGCCTTGTCGAGGACGGCCTGCGCGGCGTCGCGGCCGCTCTCGTAGTCGATCGCCTTGGCGATCTGGGGCTCGGCGAAGATCCGTGCGAAGACGAAGGCGAGCAGCCCGGCGACTGCGCCGGCGATGACGCCGCGCAGAATGAGTCTCTTTTCCATGTTCAGATGTCCGTGCTTGCTCTCGTCAGTGGCAGGGGAAGCCCAGGAAGTGGCGGGCGTCGTGCACGAACTCGTGGACGTGCATGTCCTTGCCGAAGACGGAGTAGGCGCCCTGGTCGACCCCGATGAAGTAGTAGATCGCCAGCGCGAAGAGCGCGGTCCCGACCAGCCAGAAGACGGCCTTCGTCGCCGGGAGGACGACGGGGGTGGGGAGTGCGGCGGGCGCGGACAGACTGCTCATGAGTGAGCCTCCTTCAGGGGATCGTGCGTCCCTCAGCCAGTGGAGCGTCGCGATGGCCCGGTGTCTGACTTCGTGCCCGCCCTCGCGGAGGGGCACGTACACAGTGGCGCGACCGTGCTGGATTCCCACCAGCTTCCTCAGGCCATCACTACAAGCGGAGCGTACGGAAACCAGCATCGTCCGTCAATCAGACAAGTGGCCGGGAGACGCACCCCTCAGGTCGAAGGGACGCACCTCCCGGGTCAGCGGTGCCGGAACTCCGGCGGCCGCTTGTCCACGAAGGCGGCCATCCCCTCCTTCTGGTCGGCGGTCGCGAACACCGCGTGGAAGAGCCGCCGTTCGAAGCGGACGCCTTCCGCGAGGGTGGTCTCGAAGGCCCGGCCCACCGCCTCCTTGGCCATCATCGCCACCGGCAGCGACATCCCGGCGACGACCTCGGCGACGGCGAGGGCCTCGGCGAGCAGCTCGGCGGCGGGGACGATCCGGGAGACGAGCCCGGCGCGCTCGGCCTCGACGGCGTCCATGGTGCGGCCGGTCAGCACCAGCTCCATGGCCTTGGCCTTGCCGACGGCCCGGGTCAGCCGCTGGGAGCCGCCGATCCCGGGGATCACCCCGAGTTTGATCTCGGGCTGCCCGAAGACGGCGGTGTCGGCGGCGAGCAGGATGTCGCAGAGCATGGCCAGTTCGCAGCCGCCGCCGAGGGCGTACCCGGAGACCGCGGCGACGGTCGGGGTGCGCAGCTGTCCGAGCCGGTCCCAGGCGGTGAACCAGTCGGCGAGGTACATGTCCATGTACCCCTTGGGGCTCATCTCCTTGATGTCGGCGCCCGCGGCGAACGCCTTCGCCGAGCCGGTGATCACGACGCAGCCGCACTCCGGGTCCCGGTCCAGGGCCTCGGTCGCGGCCACGACCTCGTTCATGACCTGGAGGTTCAGCGCGTTGAGGGCCTTGGGGCGGTCGAGGGTGAGCAGGGCGGTACGGCCCTTGCGCTCGACCCGGATCGTCTCGTACTCGGTGCTCATGCGCGCTCTCCGCTCTGTTCCCTGATGGTGCGTACGATGCCGGAGAAGTCCTCGGCGGCACCGACCCGTTCGGCGTATTCGGCGTACAACTCGGCGGCCCTGAGACCGAGTTCGGCCTGCACGCCGCCCGCCTTGACGGCGTTGGCGGCGAGGCCCAGATCCTTGGCCATGAGCGCGGCGGCGAAGCCGGGCCGGTAGTCCCGGTTGGCGGGGCTCGCCGGGACCGGGCCCGGGACCGGGCAGTTGACGCTGAGCGCCCAGCACTGCCCGGACGCCGTGGACGCGACGTCGAACAGGGCCTGGTGGGACAGTCCCAGACGCTCCCCGAGGACGAACGCCTCGCTCACGGCGATCATGGAGACGCCGAGGATCATGTTGTTGCAGATCTTCGCCGCCTGCCCGGCGCCGGGGCCGCCGCAGTGCACGGCCTTGCCGCCCATGACGTCCAACAGGGGCCGGGCGCCCGCGAATTCGGCCTCCCCGCCGCCGGCCATGAAGGTCAGCGTGCCGGCCTCGGCGCCGACCACTCCGCCGGAGACGGGTGCGTCCAGCGCCCGCATCCCGGCGGCGACGGCGCGCTCATGAGCGGTGCGGGCGTCGGCGACGTCGATGGTGGAGCAGTCGACGAAGAGGGTGCCGGGCCGGGCCGCCCCGAGGAGGGTGTCGTAGAGGTCCAGGACATGGCGGCCCGCGGGGAGCATGGTGATCACGGTGTCCGCGTCGGCCACCGCCGCGGGCGCGGATCCGGCGGGTTCCACCCCGGCCCGCGCGGCGGCCGCCAGGGCCTCGGGCACCAGGTCGTGTCCGCGTACCCGATGCCCGGCCCCGACCAGGTTGGCGGCCATCGGACCGCCCATGTGCCCGAGCCCGATGAAGGCGACGGTGCGGCGCGCCCCGCCGTCCCCGCTCACCGCGTCGCCCCCGTCGTACCGCCGGGCCCCGCGAGCCCGAGTTCGCGGTCGCCGAGCGGGGCGAAGAAGCGCTCCACGTCGGCGTCGGTGACCTCGGCCAGGGTCGCCGGTGACCAGTGCGGGTCGCGGTCCTTGTCGATGATCTGGGCGCGGACGCCCTCCACCAGGTCGGGGCTCTTCAGCCCGACGCACGAGACGCGGTACTCCTGGTCGAGGACCTCCTCCAGGGTCCCGAGCCGCCGGGCGCGGCGGAGGGCCGCCAGGGTGACCTTGAGCGCGGTGGGCGACTTGGCGAGGAGGGTCTCGGCCGCCTCCTTGGCCTCCGTGCCGCCGTGCGCGCACAGCCGCTCGACGATCTCCTCGACGGAGTCGGCGGAATAGCAGGCGTCGATCCAGCTCCGCTGCTCGGTCAACACCCCCTTCGGCGCGGGCTGTTCGTGCCGGGCCAGGGCCTCGGTCACGGGCAGCGCGGCGAGGTCGGCCAGCAGGGCGTCCAGGGCGTCGGAGGGCACGTAGTGGTCGGCGAGCCCGCACAGCAGGGCGTCACCGGCGCCGATCTGGTTTCCCGTCAGGGCGAGATGGGTGCCGAGCTCGCCGGGTGCGCGGGAGAGGAGGTGGGTGCCGCCGACGTCCGGGATGAAGCCGATCCCGGTCTCCGGCATCGCGATCCGCGAGCGCTCGGTGACGACGCGGACGCCGCCGTGCGCGGAGACGCCGACCCCGCCGCCCATCACGATGCCGTCCATGAGGGCGACATAGGGCTTGGGGTAGCGGGCGGTACGGGCGTTGAGGTGGTACTCGTCCCGCCAGAACGCGGCCGAGGCGGTGCCGTCGCCCGTCCGGGCGTCGTCGTGGATGGCGCGGATGTCGCCGCCCGCGCACAGTCCGCGCGCTCCGGCACCGCTGATGACGACGGTCCGCACGGCCGGATCGTGCTCCCAGTCGGTCAGCGCCGCGTCGATGCGGGTGACCATCTCATGGGTGAGGGCGTTGAGGGCCCTGGGCCGGTTGAGGATGATCCGGGCGGCCCGGCCTTCGGTGCGCAGGAGGACGGGTTCCTCGGTGTCGTTGCTCATCCGAGGGCCTCCGTCAGGCCGCGGGCCACGATGACGCGCATGATCTCGTTGGTTCCTTCCAGGATCTGGTGGACGCGAAGGTCGCGGACGATCTTCTCAATGCCGTACTCGGCGAGGTACCCGTATCCGCCGTGCAGTTGCAGGGCGCGGTCGGCGACCGAGTACCCGGTGTCGGTGGCGAACCGCTTCGCCATGGCGCACAGATACGGCGCCTGCGGGTCCCCGGCGTCCAGGGCGCGGGCCGCCTGCTGGACCAGGGCGCGGGCCGCGGTCAGCTCGGTCGCCATGTCGGCGAGGCGGAAGCGCAGGGCCTGGGCGTCCAGGAGGCGGGCGCCGAACGCCTCCCGGTCGGCGAGATGGGCGAGGCTGCGGTCCAGGGCGCTGCGGGCGCCGCCGAGGGAGCAGGCGGCGATGCCGAGGCGGCCGCCGTTCAGGCCGTTCATCGCGATCCGGAAGCCCTCGCCCGCACGGCCGAGGAGCCGGTCGGCGGGGATCCGGACGCCGTCCAGGACGACCTGGCGGGTGGGCTGGGCGTGCCAGCCCATCTTGCGTTCGTTCGGGCCGAAGGAGATGCCGGGGTCGTCCTTGTCGACCAGGAAGGCGGAGATGCCGCGGGGGCCGGGTTCGCCGGTGCGGGCCATCACCACGTACACCTGGGCGGCGCCCGCGCCGGAGATGAACTGTTTGACGCCGGTGAGCACGTAGTGGTCGCCGTCGGCTGCGGCGCGGGTGGTGAGGGCGGCCGCGTCGGAACCGGCGCCGGGTTCGGTCAGGCAGTAGCTCGCGAGGTCGTCCATCGCGCACAGCCGGGGCAGCCACCGCTCGCGCTGGGCGTCGTCGCCGTAGCGGTCGATCATCCAGGCGACCATGTTGTGGATGGACAGATAGCCGGCGATGGCGGGGCAGCCGGAGGCCAGGGCCTCGAAGACGAGCACGCCGTCGGCGCGGCCGAGGGCGGATCCGCCGTGCTGTTCACGCACGTAGACGCCGCCGAGGCCGAGCCCCGCGGCCTTGCGCAGGACGTCGACGGGGAAGTGCTTGTGGCGGTCCCAGTCCAGGGCGTGCGGGGCGAGGTGGTCCTGGGCGAAGTCGAGGGTGGTCTCGACGAGGGCCTGCTGGTCCTCGGTGAGCAGGGTGGTGGTCATACGGCGCTCAGCCCATCGTGGGGATCGTGAAGGAGGCGCCCTCGCGGCGGCCGGCGGGCCAGCGGGAGGTGACGGTCTTGGTGCGGGTGCAGAAGCGGATCGCGTCCGGGCCGTGCTGGCCGAGGTCGCCGAAGCCGGAGCGCTTCCAGCCGCCGAAGGTGTGGTGGGCGACGGGCACCGGGATGGGCACGTTCACGCCGACCATGCCGGTGTTCACCCGGCGGGTGAAGTCGCGGGCGGTGTCCCCGTCGCGGGTGAAGATCGCGACGCCGTTGCCGTAGCGGTGCTCGCTGGGCAGGCGCAGGGCCTCCTCGTAGTCGGCGGCGCGCACGACCGAGAGGACCGGGCCGAAGATCTCCTCCTGGTAGATCCGCATGTCCGGGGTGACCCGGTCGAAGAGGGAGGCTCCGGCGAAGAAGCCCTTCTCATGGCCGGGGAGCACGAAGTCCCGTCCGTCCACGACGAGTTCGGCGCCCTCCTGGACACCGAGGTCGACGTAGTCGCGGACCCTGCGCAGGGCCTCGGGGGCGACCAGCGGGCCGAAGTCGGCCTCGGGGTCGTCGCTGCGGCCGATGCGCAGGGCGGCGATGCGTTCGGTGAGCCGGGCGACGAGGGCGTCCGCCGTGGCCTCGCCGACCGGCACGGCGACCGAGATCGCCATGCAGCGCTCACCGGCCGAGCCGTACCCGGCGCCGATCAGCGCGTCCACCGCCTGGTCCAGATCGGCGTCCGGCATCACGATCAGATGGTTCTTGGCGCCGCCGAAGCACTGGGCGCGCTTGCCGTGGGCGGCGGCGGTGGCGTAGACGTGCGCGGCGATCGGGGTGGAGCCGACGAAGCCGAGGGCGGCGACGCGCGGGTCCTCCAGGAGGGTGTCGACGGCGTCCCGGGCGCCGTTGACGACATTGAGCACGCCCGGCGGCAGGCCCGCCTCCAGGAAGAGTTCGGCGAGCCGCAGCGGCACCGAGGGGTTGCGCTCGGAGGGCTTGAGGACGAAGGCGTTGCCGCAGGCCAGCGCGGGTGCGGCCTGCCAGAGCGGGATCATGGCGGGGAAGTTGAACGGGGTGATGCCCGCGATGACGCCGAGGGGTGCGCGCAGGGAGTGCACATCGATGCCGGTGCCGGCGTTGTCGCTGAACTCGCCCTTGAGCAGGTGCGGGATGCCGGCGGCGAACTCCACGACATCCAGTCCGCGCTGGAGGTCGCCGTGGGCGTCGGCGACGGTCTTGCCGTGCTCGGCCGACAGCAGCCGGGCGAGCGTGTCCTTCTCCTGCTCGGCGAGCTGGAGGAAGCGCAGCAGGACGCGGGCGCGGCGCTGCGGGTTCCACTCGGCCCAGGCGCGCTGTGCCTCGGCGGCGGAGGTGATCGCCGCCGTGGTCTCGCCCCGGTCGGCGAGCGGCACCAGGGCCTGGACCTCGCCGGTGTTGGGGTCGTACACCTCGCTGTGGGACCCGGAGGTGCCCAGGAAGTGCTCGCCGTCGACGAAGTGGGTCAACTCGCGTACGGCGGAGGGTGCTTGGGGACGGATCATGGCTGCCTGCTCTCGTCAGGTGGGGGTGATCCGGGATGGCGCGCAGCGGCGGCACACGGCCGGGGTGCGCGAGGGCGCACATGGGCGTGCCGGGGCGGCGCGAAAGACGCGGTGGCGGGACGAGCCCTCAGACCGGTACGGCGGGATTGCCGCGCGGGGACGGCCCGCGTCGGCTCGCGCCGGGATCATGGGTGCGCAGGGGTGCCATGCGTGTCGGCTCCATCCTCGTGGACAACACGGAACATCCCGCGGCCGGTATCCTGACTCCCGGATCAGCGCGCGCCGTCCGCCTTCCCGACATCCAGCTCGTCAGTGGCGTACCTGTCGACGGCGTACTCCCCGGTCACAGTGGCGGGACCGCGCCGGATTCGCACCGGCTTCCCTGCACCGCGGGCCTTCTCCCCCGAATATATAGTTGGACGTCCTAGTAAATCCAGTGTCCCCGTGGATCCGGTGCGTCCTCACGAGATCCGGTACGTCTTCAGGCCACGCCGTCCGCGCTCTCCGCCGGCCGCTCGCGGGGTCCGGCGAAGCGTACCGGCGCCCGGAAGCGGGCGCGGCGGGCGGCGCGCCGGAAGGTGGTCAGCACCGCGGGACCGGCCAGCAGCACGCACACGAAGTTGGTGACGGCGCGGCCGGTGTCCCAGCCCAGCGAGGTGGCGAGGTCGAAGGCGACGTAGCGGTGCCACTGCTCGGTGAAGGGCAGGCCCGGCAGATAGGCGATCGAGCTGTTCGGGTCCAGGGAGAAGGGCCAGAAGGAGAGGTTGAGCAGGAAGCCGAAGAGGTAGCCGGACAGCGAGCCGTAGACCGCGAGCATCAGCACCTCGCGGCGACCGCTCGCCCGGGGCAGGAATCCGGCGAGCATGCCGACGAACGCGCAGCCGAACATCTGGTACGGCATCCAGGGCCCCACTCCCCCGGTGATCAGCGCGGAGGCGAACAGCGAGGTGCAGCCGAGGACGAAGCCGAAACCGGGGCCGTACACCCGGCCGGCCAGGACCAGGACGAAGAAGACCGTCTCGATGCCCGCCGTACCGGCCCCGAGGGGGCGCAGGGCGGCGTCGACGGCGGAGAGCACCCCGAGCATGGCGAGCGCCTTGGAGTCGATGCCGCCCTCGGCGATCTCCGAGAGCACCACGCACAGCACCAGCACCAGCAGCACGCCGAAGATCAGCGGGGGCGCGTAGGAGGAGCCGAACTTCCCGGGGGCGACCACGAACGGCCAGAAGAACGCGACGAGTCCGAGGAGGGCGGCGAGCGCCATGACCACTGCGGCCCGGCCGGTCAGCCGGATGGCGGGTCCCCCGGCCCCCGCGCGTCCGCTCATGACCGCGCCTCGCCCGTGTCCGCGAGCCCCCGCTCGACCTGGCTTACCGTCAGGAAAGGCAGGGGCGCGAGGATCTTGGCCGTCTGCGGGGCGAACGTCGGGGAGGAGACGATGACTTCGGCGGTGGGGCCGTCGGCGACGATGTCCCCCTCGGCCATGACGACGACACGGTCGGCGGCGCGGGCCGCGAACTCGACGTCATGGGTGGAGATGACGACCGCACGGCCCTCGGCCGCCAGCGCGTCCACGATGCCGGTCAGTGCCGCCTTGGCCCGGTAGTCCAGGCCCCGGGTCGGCTCGTCCAGCAGCACGACCCGGGGCGCGGCGGCCAGTTGGACGGCGAGGACGAGCGCGAGCTTCTGTCCCTCCGACAGATCACGGGGGTGCGTGGTGTCCTCGATGCCGGGCGCGAGCCGGTCGAGCAGTTCGCGCGCCGTCACCCCGGCCGCCGACTCGGCGTCGGCCTGCGCGAGTTCCTGTCCGACGCTCTCCAGGTAGAGCAGGTCGGCGGGCGTCTGCGGGACCAGTCCGACGAGTCGGCGGGCCTCGGCGGCGGACTCCGCGTGCGGGTCCTTCGCGCCGTGTTCGCCGTGCACCCGGACGCTTCCGGCCCGCCGGGGTCCGGAACCCTGGAGGGCCCACAGCAGGGAGGACTTGCCGGAGCCGTTGCGGCCCATCAGCGCGACGACCTCGCCCGCGTGCAGATCGAGGTCCACGGCCCGTACGGCGGCGAGGTCCCGGTAGGCGACCGTGACCCCGCGCGCGGCCAGCAGCCGGTTCCCGCCGCCCTTCGGGACCGGCGGCCGTACGGGGGCCGGGGTCCGCTCGGCCAGCCGGGCGCGCAGCGGGGCGGCGGCGCGGCGGGCGTCGCGGACGGACAGCGGCAGCGGGGACCAGCCAGCGGCCCGGCCCAGCTCCACGATCGGCGGCGCGATGGTGGCCGTACGCAGGATCTCGGCGGGCGGGCCGATGCGGGCGCGGCCGTCGCCGGGCAGGTGGATGACGCGGTCCGCGTACTGCACGACCCGCTCCAGGCGGTGCTCGGCCATGAGGACGGTGACACCGAGGTCGTGGACGAGCCGGGTGACGGCGGCGAGGACCTCCTCGGCCGCCGTCGGGTCCAGCGCGGAGGTGGGTTCGTCCAGGACCAGGACGCGCGGGTGGGCGGTGAGCACGGAGCCGATGGCGACGCGCTGCTGCTGGCCGCCGGAGAGGGTGTGCAGCGCGCGGTGCCGCAGATCGGCGAGGCCGAGCAGATCGAGGGTCTCCTCGACCCGCTTGCGCATGGTCGCGGGCGGGATCGCCAACTGCTCCATGGCGTAGGCGAGTTC
This sequence comes from Streptomyces sp. NPDC093018, assembly GCF_040684035.1. Classification (NCBI taxonomy): domain Bacteria; kingdom Bacillati; phylum Actinomycetota; class Actinomycetes; order Kitasatosporales; family Streptomycetaceae; genus Streptomyces; species Streptomyces sp. NPDC093018. The sequence continues at coordinate 74,792 of NZ_JBFBFF010000018.1, read as the reverse complement.
CTCCTCGACGGTGTCGGTCACGAAGCCGTCGATGGGGTCCTGGCCCACCACACCGACGACATCGGCGAGTTCGCGGGGCGGATGGTCGGCGGTGTCGCGGCCGTCGACGGTGACCCGGCCGTACAGGGTGCCGCCGGTGAAATGCGGGACCAGCCCGTTGACGGCGCCGAGCAGGGTCGACTTGCCGACGCCCGTGTGGCCGATGACGAGGCAGAGTTCGCCCTCGTCCACGGTGAGGGCGACGTCCCGCAGGGCGGGCTCGGGCATGTCGTCGTAGTGGACGGTGACCTGGTCGAAGGTGATCACGGTGCGGTGGCTCTCGGGACGGGGCCGGGCGGCGGGGCGAGGAAGCCGGCGGTGCCGGCGAGCAGGACGGCGGCGGTCGGCACCAGCGGCAGACCGGGCCAAGTGAGGGGGTAGTAGGTGGGGTTGAGCTGGGCGGGGTCGTAGCCGAGATCGCTGAACAGCAGCACGGCCGAGAGCACTCCGCTGCCCGCGACGCACCACTCCGGCAGGCCCCAGGGGTCGGGCCGGTAGGCGGTGCGGGTGACACGCCGGCCGCCGAGCCGCAGGCCCGCCACGCACAGGGCGGCCCCGCAGGTCATCGCGGGCAGCCCGAGGAGGGTGGGCGCGGTGGCGTCGAGGAGTCCGTACGCCCCGGCGCACAGACCGCACATGCCGAGCAGCATCAGCGCGCCGGTGATCCGGCGGGAGCGGCGGGTGGCGCTGCCCGCCCGGCCGTAACCGCGGCAGTCCATGGCGGCGGCCAGCCGCAGGGAGCGTTCCAGGGCGTCCTCCAGGACCGGGACCGCGATGGCGCGCAGCGCCTTGACGCCCTTGGCCCGGCCGGCCCGCAACCGCCGTGCGCGGGCGACGCGTTGGACGCTCTGCACCAGCTGGGGCGCCACGCTGATCGCGACGGTGACGGCCACGCCCAGCTCGTACAGGGCGCCCGGCAGGACGCGCAGGGCGCGCTTGGGGTTGGCGAGGGTGTTGGCGGCGCCGACGCAGGCCAGCATGCAGGCGAGGCGCAGCCCGTCGGTGGCGGAGGACAGCAGGGCCTCCAGGGAGACCGGTCCGCCGATCCGGATGCCCGCGTACCAGTCGGGGGTGGGCAGGTGCGGCAGGGAGAAGAGGAAGTGGTCGTGCGGGGTGATGCCGGTGGCGAACACGGCCCGGAAGACGACGCGGATCGCGACCACCGACAGGGCGAGGTAGAGGTAGTAGACGAAGCCGCGGGCCCAGGGCGCCTCGGTGCGGCGGGCGGTGACGACGTAGCCGAGGACGGCGAGCACCAGGAGCAGCAGCAGCGGGTTGTCGGTGCGGCTGACCGCGGTGGCCAGGGCGAGCGCCCACACCCACCAGGCCATGGGGTGCAGGGTGCGGGGCAGCCGCCGGCCGCCGCGATCCGGTGCCGCCGCGGCGGCGGGTGCCTCGACGGCCGTACGGGACACGGCGGTCACCCGGAGCGGCGGCGCCGGTGTGCCGCGTAGGCCGCCGCGCCGCCGATCAGGACGACCAGACCGGCGCCCGTGACCACGGGGACGATCGAGCCGGCGTCGTGCCGGGCCTCGGCGGCGGGGGCGGCGTCGACCACCCGGGTGCCGCTGCTCGGGGACGGGGGCGGGGTCGCCGGGGCGCTCGTGGTGGTGCTCGGCGACGGCGACGGGCTCGCGCTCTTGCTGGGCTTCGGCTCGGGCTTCGGCTTCGCCGACGGCGGGGCGGAGGGGGCGGGCTGCTTCTCCGGGGCCGGTCCTGTGTTCACGCCGGGCGGCAGCTCGGGGGCCCTGCTGGTGGAGGCGGGCTTGCCCGCGTCGCCCTGCGGCGCGGTGTTGTGGGCGCGCAGCTGGTCGGGGGTGACCTTCGGGCGGCCCTCGGTGCCCTGGATGTTCGTGCCGCCGAACTCCCACAGGTCGACGCTGCCGGGCTTGGGCTTGTAGAGCATCGCGCCGAGCTGGCTGTACGTCCAGTCGGTGGCGCCGGGATCGGCGTGCCAGTACGACCAGTACGCGGAGGCGGGCGGGGTGAGCACGCAGTCGTCCTGGGCGGGGGTCGGGTACTGCCGGCCGTGCTGGTAACCGCTGTAGCCGATGCGGCAGATGAAGGCGGGGCCGTCGTGCCCGGTGCCGGTGGTGCTCCAGCCGCCCTGGTTGAGCAGCTCGTACCCGGTGGTCGGGGTGGTGCCGCAGGAGCGCAGGATCGGGCCGCCCCAGTGGCTGAGATCGACGGCGAGCACGGCGCCCGAGGTGGTGGTGCAGCGGCCCATCGGCTGGGGGGCGGCGGCGGCCGGGGTGGCGGCCTGGACGACGGCCGCGGCGCCGAGGCCGAGGGCGGCCAGGGCCCGTATCGGGCGGGCCGCCGCCCTCATCGTCCGCTCCCGGTGCCGGTGCGGCGGCGGGCGACGACCACCGTGCGCCAGCCGGCGAGCATCAGCAGCACGGCGATCGCGGCGAGGGCACCGGCCTGGACGCCGGTGGCGGCGAGGATGCCGCCACCGCCGCTCGCGTCGGCCCCGCCGGTGCTTCCGGTGCCGCCGGTGTCTGCGGTGTCTCCGGTGGTGACGATGTCCGGGGCGCTGCCGCTGGGGCTCGGGGTGGGCTGGGGGGAGGTGCCGGTCAGGCTGCGCTCAAGGGTGCCGAAGGAGATGCCGGTGGCGCCGCCGACGGCCTGGGTGGAGGCGCGCAGATCGGAGCGGCGGTCACCGCCCTTGGCCACCGCGAACCCGCCGTCGCCGTTCTGCTGGGAGGCGAGGAACTTACGGGCCTTGGCGAGCTGCTCGGCGTACTTCGGCGCGTCCAGCGACAGTCCCTGTACGGCGAGGGCCGCCGAGTTGACGGAGTCGCCCGCGGTGCCGGGGAAGCCGCCGTCGGCCAGCTGCCGGGAGGCGAGCCAGCTCAGCGCCTTGTCGACGGCCTTGTCCGCCTTGGCGCCGCCCGCGAGGTCGAGGGCCATGGCGGCGATGGCGGTGGAGTCCACGTCGGAGTCCTTCGTGGACGGGATCAGGCTGGGCCAGGCGCCGCTGCTCTCCTGGAGGCTCTCCAGGTAGGCGATCGGCCGCTGGGCCGCTGTGGTGTCGCCCGCGCGCAACTGGGCCATGACGGCGAGGGACTGGGCGAAGACGGAGGGCGCGTAGGTGTAGGCGCCCGCGGCCGCGCAGGAGCGGTCGCTGCCGGTGCTGGCCTTGGCGCAGACGGCCTGGTCGAGGGCGGCGATGAGGTCGTGTCCTGTGAAGTGCCGGGGGTCGCGTCCGACGGCCTCGGCGAGCAGGGCGGTCTTGCCGATGGACCCGGCCGCCGCGTACGAGGTGCCGACGTTCGTCCAGTCGTCCACCGTGCGGCCCGCGCCGTCCTTGCCCCGGTGGTCGAGGAAGTCCACGATGCCGCGCAGCCTGGCGTTGTCCAGGCCGGTGGCGGCGAGCGCGTAGGCGCCGTCGATGGTGAGGCCGAAGTCGGCGCGGCCGGATGTGGTGCCGTCGCCGTAGTACTGGCCCTGCTTGAGGTTGGCCGCCTTGGTGAGGTAGGCGACGCCCTTCTTCAGATCGGGGCCGGTGCCCGGGGCGGGGGCGGGGGTGGTCGGGGTGCCGCTCGGGGAGGTCGGCGGCGGGGTGGGCTCGGTGGTCTTGGTGGTGAGGGTGACGAGGCTGGTGCCGGTTCCGGCGAGGACGGCGGGCGAGGTCGCGTAGACGGCCGGGTCGGTGGCGCCTTCCTCGAAGCCGAAGCCGCCGCCGTCGAGCTGCTGCCGGGACAGCCAGCCGACGGCCGCGGCCGCACGGGTGGTGTCGCCGAGGGCGGCCAGTGCCTGGGCGGCGTACGCGGTGGCGTTGACGGATCCGGTGGTCGAGCCGGTGTAGCCGGGGAAGGCGCCGTCCGCGCGCTGGGCGCCGCCGAGGTAGGTGCGGGCGGCGGTCACCGCGTCCTCGTGGCCGCCCGCCCGGTGCAGTACCAGGGCGATCAGTCCGGTGGTGGCGGGGTCCGGGTCGCAGTACTCGCCGGAGCGGATGAGGATGCTGGTGAAGCTGCCGTCCTTGCACTGGAGTTGGGTGAGGCGGTCGACCGTCGCGGCCGGGGGTGTCACCCCGGCCCGCAGCAGCGCGAGGACCGCGAGGGCCTGGCCCTCGGCGTAGGAGGAGGCGCGGAAGTCGCCCTTGGCGGTGCAGCCGGGGGTGGCCTCGCCGGACTCCGGGCCCGCCGCGCACACCTGGCCGGTGAGGGCGGCGAGCAGATCGTGGCCGCCGAAGGCGCGCGGGTCGCGGCCGGTGCTCTCGGCGAGGAGGGCGAGCCGGGCGACGGCGGTGGCGTCGGGGGCCTGGTCGGTGCCGTTCGGGTAGGCGAAGTCCGCGGTGTGGGCGGCGAGATAGTCGGTGACCTTGTCGAGCGTGGCGCTCTTGCCGTTCGCGGCGGCCAGCGCGAACGCGGTGTCGGCGGTCAGCGAGTAGTCCGGGGTGGTGGCGCCGTCGTCCACGATCCGCTCACCGTCGGTGAGTTGACCGGTGAGCCAGGTGGCGGCGGCCTTCGTGTCGATCTTGCCCGGGGCGCCGGTGGGCTCGCCGGGGCCGGGCCCGGAGGGGTCGCCGCCGCGTACGTCGTCGGGGGTGAAGGTGGGCTTGCCGGTGGAGCCCTGGACATCGGTGCCGCCGTAGACCCAGGCGTCGACGTCGCCGTCCTTCAGCTTGCGGTCCATGGCGCCGTACGGGCTGTAGGTCCAGTCGCTCTGGCCCGGGGAGGCGATCCAGTACGACCAGTACGCCGTGGCGGGCGGGGTCAGGACGCAGGACTCCTTGTCCGATGTCGGGTACTGCGTACCGGAGTCGAAGGAGCCGTACCCGATGCGGCAGATGAAGGCGGGGCCGTCGTGCTGGGTGCCGGCGGTGCTGAACCCGGCGTCGTGCAGCAGGTCGTAGCCGGTGGTGGGGGTGAGGTCGCAGCCCTCTTCCACCGGGCCGCCGAAGGGCCCGAAGTCCACGGCGACCAGTGCGCCCTTGGTCGCGGTGCAGCCGCCGGTGCCGTCCGCCGTCGCGGGTGTGATCGTGATCGTGAGGAAGGCCATGCAGGCCGCGAGCAGGGTGCACAGGGCCGCCGCCAGGGCCGCCACGCGGGGCGGGACCGCCCTCGCCCGCTCGTCTCTTCGCTGCCCGGTCCCCACCACGGCCCCCTCGGTCGGCCGGCGCGGGCACGGGCGTGGCAGAGGGGCCCCGGGAGCACGGTAGGAGCCCGGAAGCCGGTCGCACCACGCCGCAGTCCACGACGGCGTCTGTTGCAGATGTCACGCTCCAGGCAGTCCGGCTCGCCCGGGACGGTGCCGGGCCTACGGTTGCGGGTCAGCGCCGGAATTCGACCGGCTTCCCCTGGAACTCATTGCGTATCAGCCGGATTTGAGCACGCTTCACCGAATGCGTCAAGAGCGGTGGGAGGTGTGGCCGTCGGGTGAAGGGCGGGCGCTGGCGGGCGGGTTGGCCGTCGGGTACCGTCTCGGTCTGCCGAATGGGGGAACCCGGTGGGAGTCCGGGGCTGACGCGCAGCGGTATGGGACGGCGGGGCCGTTCCGAGCCCGAATGCCCAGGCGGCGCAGCACTTTTGGAAGCCGGTCCACGCGTTCCGGACGGCGGCCAGCGCTCGCTGCTCCGCCGGTTCGACGGGCCGTGGCACCGGGCCGGGTCGGCGTCCTCCATCCAAGGAGCAGGCCATGATCCGTCCGCTGTCCCTCCGCCGACCCGCGCTCGTGGCAGCCGCCGCGCTCGGCGCGTTCACCCTCGCCACCCTGCCCGCCGCGGCCACGTCCTCCCCGGCGCAGATCACCACGTCGAAAACGAACGGCGTCGGCTACCTCAAGTCCCTTCAGGCCGCGGACGGTTCGTACGCCGGGTCGGGGCTGTCCAACGAGTGGGCGTTCAGCGCGCTCGCCTCGGCCGGGACCGCCGCGGTGGATGTGACACCCGGGGGTGACACGAGCAAGAACGCGAGAACCGTCTACCGGAATCTGCTCTCGACCGCCGCCTGGCTGTCCGCGTCCCCCGTCGTCACGGACTACGAGCGTGCGGTGCTGAACGCCTACGCGGCGGGCATCGATCCGGCCCGGGTGTCCGCCTCGCGGGATCTGATCGCCGACATCTACGGCTACTGGCAGACCTCGGAGAACGGCTACTTCGGCCCGTCGGCCAACTTCAACGGCACCGTGTTCGCCGCGCTCGCCCTGAACGGCGCGAAGACGCAGTCCGGGCAGGCGCGGATACCGGCGGCACTGCGTGACTCCGTCGTCGCCCGGATCCGGGCCAACCAGCACAACGACGGCGGCTGGAACTACGGCAAGGCCGAGGGGGATGCGAGCCAGCTCGCCGCCACCAGCGACATCGACATGACCGGTGCCGCGATGGCCGCGCTGTGCACGTCCGGGGTGCCGAACACCGACAGCGGCATCGTCCGGGCCAAGGCGTTCCTGAAGAGCAAGCTGGTGGCGAACAGCGGTGCCTTCAACGCCATGTTCGGTGTGAACTCCGACTCCAACGGCTGGGCGGTGTCCGGTCTCAACGCGTGCGGCATCAATCCGCAGACCGGTGACTTCCTCACCTCGGCCGGGAAGACCCCGGTGGACTTCCTGATCGCGCAGCAGTTCAACCCCGGCGGCGGCTTCCGGTACCAGCCGGGTGACACCTCGCCGACGGCGTACTCCTCGATCGACGCCCTGCGCGCGGTGGCCGGCGGCGGCTTCACCGCGGCACCGCCCGCGCCCACGACGCCGGGCGCCCCGCAGTGGGTGGGCCAGAGCTCGTTCACCTCCGGTACGGCGACGAAGCTGGCGCTCAGCGTGGACGACGGGGCGGGCAACCTGAAGGTGTGCTCCGTGGCACTCACGCCGACCGGCACGACGACCACGTTGGGCGCCGTCCTCGACGCCGCCCAGAGCGCGGCCACTCCGTCCGGCTGCGTCACGGACCTCACCCCGGCCTCCGGCTCCGGCACCGTCACCACCCTCAACGGCAAGGCGAACAGCGGCTCCAGCACCTGGAAGACCAGCATCGACGGCTCGGCCTTCACCACCGCCACCCGCGACATGACGATCGGGGTCGGTGACACGATCGCGGTGCGGTGGGGGGTGTGACGGGGGGCAGTGCCTGAGAGGCGGTGCCTAGGAGTGGTGCTCTGCGAGGCGGGCGCTCGAAGGGGGCGCTCGCCGCGAGGCGTTCGGCATGGCGCGCTCACCCCGGGGAGCACTCAGCGGCCGATGCCGGAGGCGCCAGATCATCCGGCGCATCGCACACCGGATCCGACACCGGGCGCCCGGGGCACGGCGCGCGGAGTCAGCGCGGGCCACCGGCTATCCGGCACTCGCCCCCGCCGCGCCGTCCTGAAGGAGATTCGGGACGCGGCGCCCGCCGCACGGCAAGGGCAGCGGCCACTCGGCGCAGCAGAGTGCGGAGCGGCGTGGTCGCCCGACCGGCGCATCGGTACGGCACGCGCCTCCTACCACTCACCCCGAGACCCAATGCACGCGGCACACGGCGGACGAGGATCGGCGTGAAGCAGCTCGTCCAGCTCGCCATGCCCTGCGACGGCACGGCGATGCCCGCTCGGCGTACGAGGTGCGATGTAGGCGTGCTCACCCGGCACCGGAGGTACAGCGCGCGGCGGGCCCCGCTCCAGGTGTCCGGCCCGCCGTTCCCCGCTCGGCCCCGCCCCAGGCGGCCCCCGTCGGCGCTGGACGTACCCCCTGGTCGGCCCCCGCCCCGAGCCGCCCGGACCGCCGCCCTCCTTTCGGCGCCACCGCAAGCACGCCCGGCATAGGCTCAGCGCATGCGGATCGTCTCCCTTCTTCCTGCCGCGACCGATATCGTCGCCGCGCTCGGTCTCTCCGCGAGCCTGGTCGGGCGTACGCACGAATGTGACTGGCCGCCCCGGGAGGTGGCGGCGGTGCCGGTGGTGACCGGGGCGGAGCTGGACCAGGACGTGCTGACCAGCCGGGAGATCTCCGATGCCGTCGGCGGGTCGGCGCACTCGGGGTCGTCCCTGTACACGCTCGACACCGAGGCGCTGGCGGCGCTGCGGCCCGATGTGGTGCTCACCCAGGACCTGTGCGCCGTGTGCGCGGTGTCGTACGAGCGGGTCAGCCGGGCCGTACGGCTGCTCGACGCGGACACCCGGGTGCTCAGCCTGGAACCGCGCACGCTGGACGACGTACTGGACTGCCTGGTCACCGTCGGCGAACTGCTGGGCGTGCGTGAGCGCGCGCTGCGCCGCCGGGCCGAACTGCGGGACCGGCTCGACCGGTTAAGGGGCGCGGTCGCCGGTCTCGGCCGGCCCCGGGTGGCGGCGATCGAATGGCTCGACCCGCTGTGGCCGGCCGGACACTGGGTGCCGGAGCAGATCACCGCCGCCGGGGGCGAACCGCTCCTCGCCTCGCCCGGCGAGCACACGGAACCGGTGGAGTGGTCGGCGGTGCGCGCCGCGCGGCCGGACGTGCTGCTCGTCCTGCCGTGCGGCTTCCCGCCCGAACGCACCCTGCGTGAGGCCGAGTTGCTCACGAAGCTGCCGGGCTGGCCGGAGCTGCCCGCCGTACGGTCCGGTCGGGTCTGGGTGCTGGACGGGCCGTCGTACTACAACCGGCCGGGGCCACGGGTGGTGCGCGGGGCGGAGGTGCTGGCCCATGTCCTGCACGGGGTGCGGGCCGGGGAGCCGGTCGCACCGGCCGAGGCGCGTCCGTTCCCCGGCCGGTGAGGAGCGGGCCGGATCAGAACGCCGTCCAGGTGAACGCCACGGTGTCTCCGGCGTTCAGCTTGAACTGGCAGCCGCCCACCGGGGTGGGCGTGCCGTTGACGGAGATGTTCCAGTAGGCGGAGGCGCCGCCGCTGACGTTCTTGATGATGTCGACGGAGTAGTCGTCGAACGACGCGTACCAGGCGCCGTCCCAGCTGAAGTGCCGCCGGTGGGCGGCGTCGTCGAGGGCCGCGGTGGGCGTCGGCACGGCGGAGGGGTTGGCGCCGCCGTTGGTGCCGTCGCAGGTGTGCGTGCCGCCGGTCGCGGTGGTGACGTCGTGACCGCGGGTTCTGATCTTCCCCTTGAAGAGGGTCCCGTCCGGTCCCTGGACGGTGAGCGTCACTCTGACCGGGGCGTTCGTGCCCGGTGCGCTCTGGGCGTGGGCGGTCGCCGGCGCGGCGACGAGGGCCATGCCGAGGGCGGTCGCGGTGATCAGGGTGCGGCGTGCGAAGGTGCCGTGCAAGAGCTGAGCCTTCCTGGGCGGGCGGCCCGCGGCCTCGTCGCCGGGCGAGCGAGGCGCACCCGGGCGGCTCCGGGCACCGCCGCTCGCGCGGACCGGTGGACGGGCCGGACCCGGTGCTCCGGGCATGGCTCTCGGCTTCGCGCTGCGGACCATGACAGTGGGAAGCGGTTCCAGCACGTGCCGGGCAGCCCGACTCGCGGCCCACGGCCGCACACGGTTGCAGGTCAGCGCCGGATTCCCACCGGCTTCCCCCAGTCACGCACTTATGCGGTTGTTGTGCGAACGGTGTTCATTCTAGGGGTAATTGGTGAAGACGGACTAGAACTCCGGCTGATTCCGCGGCCCTTGGGGCTCAGGGGTTGGCCGGGCGTCCCGGTGGTGTGAAGGCGTACAGCCCGAGGATCTCCGGCAGTGGTGCCACGCCCGGCCCGCCGGACCGTACCCAGGTGATGATGTCCTCGGTCGCCTCCGGGTCGTTGACGAGCCCCAGCCAGACCGGCCGGCCACCGGCGGCGCGGCCGGTGGCGGAGGGCTGTACGACGATGACGTTGGCCTGGTCGCACACGTCGAGGCAGTCGGAGATCCGCAGGGGTACCGCCGCCTCCAGCCGGGCGGTCTGCGCCGCGTGGTCGACGCCGGTCACCTTCGGGCTGCCGCAGCAGCAGTCACGGCACACGACGACACGGCACGGGACCGATCCGGCCACTGCTACCCCCCGAACTTCCGGCTCGACTTGATCATCATCATCTCATCGGCCGACGCGGGGTGACCATCCCGGCGGCCCGAACACATACCCGGCCCGGTCCCGCCACCGTACCGCCGCCCGGACGTCGCGCCAGGCCGCCGCGTACTCGTGGAAGGCCACCCGCACCAGGTTGTAGCTGTCGATGTTCTTCGTCAGCCCGTACACCACCCGCTCCCCCTCCGGTTCGAAGGTGCGGAAGAGCCGGTCCCAGATGATGAGGATGCCGCCGTAATTGCGGTCCAGGTAGACCTGGTTGGAGCCGTGGTGGACCCGGTGGTGCGAGGGCGTGTTGAAGAACCACTCCACCGGGCGCCACAGCTTGTCCACCCGCTCGGTGTGCAGGAAGAACTGGTAGACGAGGCTGACCGCCTGCTCGACCAGGATCATCCACGGCGGCACCCCGAGCAGCGCCAGCGGCAGCCAGAACGGCAGGCCGGTCATCGGCGTCCAGGTCTGGCGCAGCGCGGTGGAGAGGTTGTAGCGCAGGCTGGAGTGGTGGACCACATGGCTCGCCCACAGCACCCGTACCCGGTGATGGGCCCGGTGATAGGCGTAGTAGGCCAGGTCGTCGCCGAAGAACAGCAGCAGCCAGGTCCAGCCGGAGGACGGCGACAGATGCCAGGGGACGGCGGTGTACGCGGCGGCGTAGACCACGATGGTCGCGACCTTCCACGGCACCGCGATGACCTGGCTGCCCGCGCCCATGGACATGCTGGTGACGGTGTCGCGCAGCTCGTACCCGCGCTCGTCGTCGTCCGGCAGGAAGCGGTACGACAGCGCCTCCACCACGACCAGCAGCACGAACGCCGGGATCGCGTAGATCACGGTGGGGATCATCGCCGTGCCCCCTTGCGGGCGCGGGGCGCGGCGGGCACGCTGCGGGTCAGCAGCTCACGGGCCAGCAGCTCGGCCGCACCGGCCTCGCGGGCCGTGATGTGCCCGGCGAGCCGCCGATGGGCCTCGACGTCGAGGATCTCGCCCGCGCCGAGGTCGGCGGGCACGTCGGCGACCGGGATCAGTCCGTCGACCAGGCTGTTGAAGGCCAGCAGATAGGCGATGTTCCCGGAGCCCTCCACGATCAGCCGCCACCAGGCGATGTAGGTCTCGTCCAGCTCCGTCAGATCGGGCCCGGCCTGCGCGTGCGCCTCGACGGCCGCGGCGATCTCGGCGGCGGCCCGCGCGGAGCAGCGCAGCGCGCACAGCCGGGCGGCGTCCGCGCCGATACAGGCCCGCATCTCCAGGGCGTCGCGGGCGATGTCCTGCACGGTGGGCCCGCTGTCGGCGGCGGCGATGCCCACGGCGAGTTCCAGACCGGCGGTGCGCCGCCAGTCCAGCACCTGGGTGCGGCCGCCATGGCTGACCTCGACCAGCCGGGCCTGCTGAAGGCGTTTGACGGCCTCCCGTACGGCGTGCCGGTTCACCCCGAACTCGGCCGCCAGTTCCCGCTCGGCGGTGAGCGCGCTGCCCGCCGGCAGCACCCCGCCGAGAATCCTGTCCCGCAACAGGGCGAAGAGCTGGTCGGAGACCGCCTCGCGCCGTATGTGTCCCTCAGTCATGGCGATCAGGGTGGACGCGCTTCGTACAGTGGTCAACTGGTTGGACCAGTTTTTTTCCGCGCGGACCCGTGGACATGTCGGCGTTCGTCCGGATCCGTCAAGCGGCGTTTTCCCGCGAGGCGTTGGCGCGCCGCTCCCGGCCGCCGCCCGGGTGGCCGTGCGCGCGCCCCGGTCTCGCCCCATGCTGGACGTGAGGGGGCGGTACGGCGGAGGAGGAAGTGGTTGCGATGCAGACCGTTGTCGACCTCACGCGCTGCCAGGGCTACGCACAGTGCGTGTTCCTCGCGCCGGACGTGTTCCGGCTGCACGGCGAGGAAGGGCTGCTGTACGCCCCGGCCGTCCCCGACGATCAGGTCGAACGGGTGCGCCAGGCCGCCGCGGCCTGCCCGGTGCAGGCCATCCTCCTCGGGGAAGAGGTGAGCGGCGGTGCCCGATGACCTCACAGGCGGCCGGATCGTCGTCGTGGGCGCCTCGCTGGCCGGGCTGCGGGCCGCGGAGGCGCTGCGCGAGCAGGGTTTCACCGGCTCCCTGACCGTCGTCGGGGACGAACCCCATCCGCCGTACGACCGCCCGCCGCTGTCCAAGCAGGTACTGCTGGGCGTCGCGCCCGCCGACTCCACCGGGCTGCCGATGCGCCGCGACCCCGAGGCGGAATGGGTGCTCGGTGTAAGGGCCACCGGCCTGGACACGCTGGGCAGGCGGGTGCTGCTCGACAACGGGGAGTCACTGCCGTACGACCGGGTGCTGATCGCCACCGGGACCCGCGCCCGGCCCTGGCCGAACCCGGCGGAGGCCGCGCTGGACGGCGTGTTCACCGTGCGCACCCGCGAGGACGCGGCGGGGCTCGCGGCGGCGCTGGACGCGGGGCCGCGGCGGGTGCTGGTGATCGGCGGCGGGTTCACCGGCTCCGAGATCGCCTCGGCCTGCCGGGAGCGCGGCCTGGAGGTCACGGTCACCGAGCGCGGCCCCGCGCCCCTGGTCGGCGCGCTCGGCGGCACCCTCTCCAAGCTCGCGGCCGCCATGCAGCGCAACCACGGCGTGGACCTGCGCACCGGGGTGACGGTGACCAGGCTGCTCGGCGAGAAGACCTTCACCGGAGTGGAGCTGTCCGACGGCAACCAGGTGGACGCGGATGTGTGCGTGGTGGCGCTCGGCGCGGTGCGCAATGTGGAGTGGCTCGCGGACTCCGGGCTCGCGGCGGGCCCGCGCGGGCTGGCCTGTGACGCCGGATGCCGGGCCTTCAATATGTACGGCATCGTCACCGACGACGTCTTCGTGGCCGGTGACGTCTCCCGCTTCCCGCACCCGCTCTTCGGCTACCAGCTGCTGTCCCTGGAGCACTGGGGCAACGCGGTCACCCAGGCCGAGGTGGCCGCCCACAACATGGTCAGCCCGGGACCGCTGCGGCGCCCGCACCTGGCCCTGCCGACATTCTGGTCGACCCAGTTCGGGCTCAACATCAAATCGGTGGGGGTGCCCACCTACTCCGACCACGTGGTCATCGCGCAGGGCTCCCTGGAGGCGCGCCGGCTCGCCATGGTCTACGGCTACCGGGGCCGGGTCACCGCCGCGGTCACCGTCGACATGGCCAAGTCGCTCGACTACTACCAGCATCTGATCGAGACCGGCGCGCCGTTCCCGCCCCCGCCGGGCGCCGCCGACCGGGCGCTCGCGGCCGAGATCCCGATCCCGTCCGACGTACCGGACCCGTCGGTGCTCTCGCACGGCCCGACGGTCGCACTGACCGGCTATCTGCCGGACCGCCGGCTGACGGTGGTATAGCCCACCCCCACTCCGAGGAGCCGACATGGACCCCGGCACCCTGCTGGCCAGGATCACCGACTACGCCAGCCGCCCCGACCCCTACCCCCTGTACGCGGAGCTGCGGGAGGCCGGGGCCGTCGTCCCGCAGGCCGACGGCAGCCTGCTGATCGGCGGCTATCACGAGGTCGCCGCGCTGCTGCACGATCCGCGGATGAGCGCGGATCCCCGCACCCGCGGCCTGGAGACCGCCAAGCCGCCGTTCCTGCGCCTGGACGATCCGGAGCACCACCGGCTGCGCAACCTGGCCATGCGGCCGTTCGGCCCGCCACACACGCCGCACCGGGTGGACGGGATGCGCACCGAGATCGAGAACATCACCAAGGAGCTGCTGGCGCCGTTCGAGTCGGGCGGGCAGGTCGATGTCGTGGACGACTTCGCCTATCCGCTGCCGGTCACGGTGATCTGCCGGCTGCTCGGGGTGCCGCACGAGGACGAACCGCTCTTCCGGGCCTGGTCGGACACGCTGGTGGCGTCCGCGGACGTACGGCCGGACGCGAGCTCGGCACCGCGCGACGAGGCCGAACGGGCCCGCCAGGAGATGGGCGGATACCTGGTGGGCCTGGCCGAGCAGCGCCGGGGCGACCCGCGCGACGACCTCCTGTCCGCGTTCGTCTCCGAGCCCGACCCCGAGTTGCGGCTCAGCCAGGAGGAACTGGCCCAGACGGCGGTGCTGTTGCTGATCGCCGGGCACGAGACCACGGTCAACCTCATCACCAACGGGGTGCTGACCCTGCTGCGCCATCCCGAGGAGCTGGACCGGCTGCGCCGCGAACCCGAGCTGATGCCGCGGGCGGTGGAGGAACTGCTGCGCTTCGAACCCCCGGTGCATATGCGCGAGCGCATCCCGCTCGCCGACTTCGACGTCGCCGGCACCACGCTCCCGCGCGGCTCCTCCGTGTTCCTGGCCCTGGCCGCGGGCAATCGCGACCCGCGCCGCTTCACCGATCCCGACCGCTTCGACCCGACCCGCGCCGACAACGAGCACCTCGGCTTCGGCTCCGGCATCCACCTCTGCTACGGCGCCCCGCTCGCCCGGCTGGAGGCGCAGTCCGCGCTCACCGCGCTGCTCCCCCGGCTGGGCACGGCGGAGCTGGTCGAGGACCCGCCGCCGTACCGGCAGAACGCGATGCTGCGGGGGCCGCGCCATCTCACACTGCGGCTCTGACTGGCCGGACTGCTCCCCCCGGCGGCGCGGGGCTGAGACGATCGGCCCATGGCAGAGATCATCTTGATGTCCGATCCGAAGGTCGCCGCCGTGCCCGTGCGGGAGTGCGGTGAGCGGCTGGTGGATGTGCGCCGTGACGGCCGGCTGCCGGTCGACGCGCGCAAGGTGGATGGGGACGGAGCGTTCGCCCGGCTGCGGGAGGGTGTGTTCGAACGGCTGCTCAAGGCGCAGGAGTCGCTGCCCGAGGGGCTGCGGCTGCTGTTCGTCGAGGGGTACCGGCCGCCGTCCCTCCAGCGGCGCTATTTCGAGGAGTACGGCGCGGAGTTGAGCACCGCGCACCCCGACTGGTCGGCCGAGCTGGTGCGTTCGGCGGCGAGCCGGTACGTCTCGCCGCCCGAGATCGCGCCGCACAGCGCCGGGGCGGCCGTCGATCTCACCCTGATCGACGCCGACGGCCAGGAGCTGGACATGGGAACGGCGATGAACGCCAACCCCGAGGACAGCGCGGGCGCCTGCTACACGGGAGCCGGCAACATCAGCGACACGGCCCGCGCCCACCGGGACGTCCTGGGCTCGGCCCTGACCACCGCCGGCCTGGTGAACTACCCCACGGAATGGTGGCATTGGTCCTACGGCGACCGGTACTGGGCCCTGGCGACCGGGGCCCCGGCGGCGTTCTACGGCCCGAAGGAACTCGGGTAGCGGGACGGCCGGGACCGGCTGGTCGCGCGAGGGGCCCTACGCCGTCAGCCGGGTCCGCAGGAGTTCGGCCAGCTCGGGGATCTGCTCGGAGAGATAGAAGTGACCGCCGGGGAAGATCCGGAGGTCGAAGGTCCCGGTGGTGTGACCGCGCCAGGCGTGGGCCTCCTCGGGAGTGACACGGGGGTCCGTGTCGCCGGTGAGGGCGGTGATGGGGGTGGTGATGACGGTGGCGGGCGTGGCCCGGTAGGTCTCGACGGCGGTGTAATCGCTGCGCAGGGCCGGGAGGATCATCCGCACGATGTCCTCGTCGTCCAGCAGCCGGGCGTCCGTGCCGCTGAGCCGGCGCATCTCCGCGATGATGCCGTCGTCGTCCTTCTGGTGCACGTTCTCGCCCGCGTGGGCGGACGGGGCGCGCCGCGCGGAGGCGAAGAGGTGGACGGGGCCCTCGCCGTCGCGTTCGAAGCGGCGGGCCACCTCGAAGGCGACGATGGACCCCATGCTGTGCCCGAAGAACGTCAACGGGCGGTCCGCGTACGGCTGGAGCGCCTCATGGGCGCGGTCCGCCAGCTCCGCGATGGTCTCGATGCCCTTCTCCGCGTGCCGGTCCTGCCGCCCCGGGTACTGCACCGCGACCACGTCGGCCACGCCGCGCAGGGCCGCGGAGAGCGGGAAGTAGAAGGTCGCCGAACCCCCGGCGTGCGGGAAGCACACCAGCCGGGCGGGCGCCTCGGGTGCCGGGTGGAAGCGGCGCACCCACGGGTCGCCGGTCGGGCAGGCTGTCGTCACGATGTGCTCCAGGGGCCGGGAGGAGGGGTGCGGCAGGATCCCTCGCCGGTCCGGCCGAGGGCGGCTCGGCCGGAGCCGGTCAGGCGGTCAGGTGGTTGGGCAATCAGGCGGTCGGGCGGTCAGGCGGTCAGGCGGTCAACCAGCCCTTTTCCCGGGCCAGTTCGACGACCCGCTCCCTGACCTGGCGGATCTGCGCGGCCGTGAGGGAGTCGACCGAGGTGACCAGGACCTCGGTCAGCTCGGTGCGGAAGCGGCCCGTGCTGGTGCCCTCGTCGGACGGTGCGGCGGCGGGGCGTTCGGCGGTGGCGGAGCCGTCGGAGAAGACCGGGCGGTTGGGCAGGCGGTGCGAGGAGGGCTGGTAGACCAGCCGGATCTGGGAGGCCTTCGGGCCCTTCTCCCCCATCTCCAGGTGGAATTCGACCTCGCTGCCCTCGTGGTACAGGTACTTCTCGTCCAGCAGGTCGTTCGCGTGCATGAAGACGTCCTCGCCCGGTTCGGACGGGGCGATGAACCCGTATCCGCGGACCTCGTCGAAACGCAGCACCTTGCCGGTCATCAGCACAGCCCGCACACCTCCAGCCACACCAGCACAACGTCAACGCAGGTGAACTTACACAGCTTCGGCCCCGGTTTCGACCCCCGGGGTGCTCACTCCGGCAGCACCAGCCGCACCGTACGCCCCGGCCGCACCGTCACCACCCGGTCCGCGAGGCGTACGTCGACGGGGGCGCCCGCGGAGTCGGGAA
Organism: Streptomyces sp. NPDC093018; assembly: GCF_040684035.1. NCBI lineage: Bacteria > Bacillati > Actinomycetota > Actinomycetes > Kitasatosporales > Streptomycetaceae > Streptomyces > Streptomyces sp. NPDC093018. The sequence goes on along the minus strand of NZ_JBFBFF010000018.1, from coordinate 58,058 downwards.
CGGCGATCTCCAGTTGCTTGCGGGCCAGCCGGACGCCGATCCCCCAGTGGCCGAGGTAGCGGATCGAGAAGCCGTAGGTGGAGACCTTGGGGAGCGGGACGGGGTCCAGCCACAGGGCGCCGTCGCGGGTCTCCAGGCCGGTCAGTCCGCGCGGCACCAGATCGAGGGTGCCGGCCATCGCGCCGAGGTGGATGCCCTCGCCGGTGGTGCCGCCCTGGATGTCGGCGATGTCGCCGCGCAGCGTCTCCTGGACGTACCGCCAGGCGTCGGCGCGGCGGGCGCGGGTCAGGATCCAGCCGTGCACGAGTCCGCTGAGGGTGGAGCCGTGGCTGGTGCGGCCCAGGTAGTAGTCGACCGTGGCGGCCCAGGTGTCCTCGTCGATGTCGTGTCCCAACTGCCGGAACAGGGCGTGCAGTTCACGGGGGGCGAAGAGGTAGGCAAGCATCAGTACGTCGGCCTGCTTGGAGGCCTGGTAGCGGTTGACGGTGTCGCCCTCGGCCTCCAGGATCCGGTCCAGGCGCCGGATGTCGCCGTAGCGTTCGCGGTAGGCGCCCCAGTCCAGTTCGGCGAGGTCGCCGTAGCCCGCGAACTGGCTGATCACACCGTTGTGCCGGGGCACATGGAGGGTGTGCGCGACCTCCGTCCAGCGGTCGGTCTCGCCGGGTTCGAGGCCGAGGCGTTCGATGAGTTCGCGGCGGCGCGGTTCGGGCAGGGTGCGCAGCAGGTCCAGGGCGCGGGCCAGCACCCAGGCGGCGGTGGCGTTGGTGTACGTGTTGTCGTCCAGGCCCGGCCGGTCGGCGCCGGGATAGGCGTCGTGGTACTCGTCGGGGCCGACGACGCCCCGGATGCGGTGCCGCCCGAGCCCCTCGTCGTACACCGCCGAGTCGGCCCAGAAGCGGGCGATCTCCAGGAGCATCTCGGCGCCCTCGCCCGCGCGGAAGGCGCTGTCGCCGGTGGCCTCACAGTACTGCCACACGTTGTAGGCGACCGCCGAGCCGACATGGTGCTGGAGGCGGGAGTTGTCGGGCAGCCAGCGGCCGGAGCGCGGGTTGAGATGGAGTTCCTGGGTCTCCTCGTGGCCGTCGCTGCCGCTCTGCCAGGGGTAGCACGCGCCGCGTCTGCCGAGCCGGGCCGCGGCGTGCCGGGCGGCGTCCAGACGGCGGTGCCGGTAGCGGAGCAACCCCCGGGAGACCTCGGGCAGATGGAGGTCGAGGTAGGGCAGCACGAAGAGTTCGTCCCAGAAGACATGGCCGCGGTACGCCTCGCCGTGCAGTCCGCGCGCGGGCACACCGGCGTCCAGGTCGGCGGTGTGCGGGGAGAGGGTCTGGAGTACGTGGAAGAGGTGCAGCCGCAGGATCCGCCCGGCCTCGCCGGGCACGTCGAGGACGGTGCGCCGCCACAGCCGCGCCCAGGCGGCGCGGTGCGATTCCCGCAGCTCCGGGAAGCCGGGGGCATCGGCCAGCCGGTCCAGGGCCGCGCGCAGCGGGTCGCCGATGGCGGGGTCGTGGGAGGTGTGCAGGGCGACGGTCTTGTCGACGGTGACGGTACGGCCGGGGAGCAGGGTGAGGCGCACCGTCTGTACGGCGCGGCGGGGTTCGGCGGTGGCGGTGACGGGGGGTGGGGTGTCCTGCGCCCCCGGGCCTCGCGTGACGGTGAGCCGGCTCGCGAGGGCGATGCGGATGTCGGAGGTGCGGGTGCGGCAGTCCAGCCACACGGTGGCGGGGCCGGCCGCTGCGGTGCGTACGTCGGTGAGATGGCGGCCGTCCAGATCGCGGTAGCGGGCGACGCCCGCGTTGGTGACGTCGCCGTCGAGCGCGGCCTCGACATCCAGGTCGAGGGCCGCGCCCTCGGCGGTGAACTCCGTGCGCAGCGCGGCCAGATGGGGGTCGCCGAGGTGGACCAGGCGCGACTGCCGTACCAGCAGGGACCCGTCAGGTCCGAGGGAGTAGCGGGTACGGCGCTCCAGCAGGCCCGCGTCCAGGTGCAGGGTGAGGTGGTGTTCGGTGACGCCGGTGGTGTCCGGGGTCAGCCAGTCGGCTCCGTCGGCCGCCGGACGGAAGCGCAGGGGCAGCCAGTTGGGCAGGTTGACCATGTCCTCGTTCTCGACCCGGCGGCCCGCGATCTCGGAGGTGAGCCGGTTGTAGAGGCCGGCCGCGTAGGTGCCCGGGTAGTGGATCTCGTCGGCGGCGCACTCGGGCAGCGCGCCCCGGGTCGCGACATAGCCGTTGCCCAGGGTGCACAGGGACTCCCGCAGCCGCTCCCGTTCGGCCCGGTATCCGTCGTACTCCCAGGTCGGCCCGGCCATCGTCATCCCGCGGCGGGCAGACCGGCGAGGATCCGGTCGGGGGTGAGGGTCAGTTCGCGGCAGCGGACGCCGGTGGCGTGGTGGACGGCGTTGCCGATGGCGGCGGCGCGGACTTCGAGGCCGTCGGGCGGCAACGGGCCTTCCCGTACGGCGAGTCGGGTGGCGATCCGGGCGAGGACGGTACGGGCCCCGGTGCCGATGTCGGTCGCGTCGATCCGCACCTCGAAGGTGCCGTCGGGCAGGGCGCGCGCGGTGGCGGAGGCCGGGTAGGTGGCGGCGGCGACACCGGTACCGAGCAGCCAGAGGCCCTCGCGCGGGCACCGCACCAGGTGCCTGCTCCTGAACGGCATGCCGGTGCCCGGCTCGGGCTCGGGCTCGTTGCGGATGCGCGGCTGGACGGGGTCCACGGCGAGCGCCTCGGCGAGTTCGTCCCTGACGGACTCCGGGGCGTATCTGCCGGGCGATTCGCCGGGGGCCCGCATCCAGGAGGGGCTCGGCACGTCGAGGAAGGCCCGCTGCAGCGGATGCGGTTCCTCGCCGTCGCCGCCCAGGCCCTGCACGGTGGTGACCTCGGCGCCGTCGAGGGTCACCGCCGGCAGCAGACAGCTGTTGAGCCGCCGCCCGCCGGCCAGCACGGTGCAGGCCCCGCACTGGCCGTGGTCGCAGCCCTTCTTGGCGCCGGTGAGCCCCAGATCCTCGCGGAGCAGGTCCAGCAGGACGCGGCGGTGGTCGACGTACAGGGTGTGCGGCTTGCCGTTCACCCTCAGGGTGATCTCCGATCCCGGAGCGGGCGCGTTCTCGCTGGTCATGGGCGTGGGCCTTCCGGACGGACCGTGGTGCCGTGCGCTCCGCGTATCCAGGTTCACCGGGCTCACACGTACGGGGCGCACGCGCACGGGGAGGGGCGGGCGGGTTCTCAGACCGCCCCCACCTCCGTCTCCGCGGCCACCGTCTCCCCGGCCCCCTGCGCGAACTGCGTCCGGTACAGCTCGGCGTACCGCCCGTCCGCCGCCAGCAGTTCCTCGTGCGTGCCCCGCTCCGCGATCCGGCCGGACTCGATCACCAGGATCTGGTCGGCGGAGCGGACGGTGGACAGGCGGTGGGCGATGACCACGGCGGTGCGCCCCTCCAGTGCCTCGGTGAGCGCTTCCTGGACGGCGGCCTCGGAGGTGTTGTCCAGATGGGCGGTGGCCTCGTCGAGGATGACGACGCGCTGGCGGGCCAGCAGCAGCCGGGCGATGGTCATCCGCTGGCGCTCACCGCCGGACAGCCGGTAGCCGCGCTCGCCGACGACCGTGTCGAGGCCGTCGGGCAGGGACCGTACGACCTCGGCGAGGCGGGCCCGGCCGAGGGCGTCCCACAGTTCCTCGTCGGCGGCGCCGGGGCGGGCGAGCAGCAGGTTGGCGCGGACGGTGTCGTGGAACAGATGGCCGTCCTGGGTGACCATGCCGAGCGTGGCCCGCAGCGAGGCCGCCGTCACCTCGCGCACATCCACCCCGCCGACCCGCACGGCGCCCCCGTCGACGTCGTAGAGCCGCGGCAGCAGCTGCGCGATGGTGGACTTCCCGGCGCCGGAGGAGCCGACGAGGGCGATGGTCTGGCCGGGTTCGGCGCGGAAGGAGATGCCGTGCAGGACCTCGGTGCCGCCGCGGGTGTCGAGGGCGGCGACCTCCTCCAGGGAGGCGAGGGAGACCTGGTCGGCGGCCGGGTAGGCGAAGCGGACGGCGCCGAACTCGACGGCCACCGGGCCCTCGGGCACCTCGGTCGCGTCCGGCTTCTCCTCGATCAGCGGCTTCAGATCCAGCACCTCGAAGACCCGCTCGAAGCTGACGAGGGCGCTCATCACCTCCACCCGGGCCCCGGCGAGCGAGGTGAGCGGGGCGTAGAGGCGGGTCAGCAGCAGGGCCAGCGAGACGACGGCCCCGGCCTCCAGGGTGCCGCGCAGCGCGAACCAGCCGCCGAGGCCGTAGACGAGGGCGAGCGCGAGGGCGGAGACCAGGGTGAGGGAGGTGATGAACACCGACTGGGCGGTGGCGGTGCGCACCCCGATGTCCCGGACCCGGGAGGCGCGGGCGGCGAACTCCGCCGACTCCTCGTCGGGGCGGCCGAACAGCTTGACCAGGGTGGCGCCGGGCGCGGAGAACCGCTCGGTCATCCGGGTGCCCATGGCCGCGTTCAGCGCCGCCGCCTCCCGCTGCATCCGGGCCATCCGGCTGCCCATGCGGCGCGCGGGCAGCACGAAGACGGGCAGCAGGACGAGCGCGAGCAGGGTGATCTGCCAGGACAGGGTGAGCATCACGGCGAGCGTGAGCAGCAGGGTGACCAGGTTGGTCACCACGCCGGAGAGGGTGTTGGCGAAGGCCCGCTGGGCGCCGATCACATCGTTGTTGAGACGGCTGACCAGCGCTCCCGTGCGGGTCCGGGTGAAGAAGGCGACGGGCATGCGCTGCACATGGTCGAACACGGCCGTTCTGAGGTCGAGGATCAGTCCCTCGCCGAGCGTGGACGACAGCCGCCGGCCGAGGATGCCGAGCCCGGCCTCCGCGAGCGCGACCAGCGCGATCAGCAGGGACAGGCGGACCACGGTCCCGGAGTCGTGCCCCGACACGATGGCGTCCACGACGTGTCCGGCGAGCACCGGGGTCGCCACGGCGAGCAGTGCGGTCAGGACCCCGAGCAGGACGAAGCGGACGATGCCGGCGCGGTGCGGGCGGGCGAAGGCGGCGATGCGGCGCAGTGTGGCGCGGGCGAGGGGACGGCGGTCGGCCTGCGCGTTCATCACGCTGTGCAGCTGCGTCCATGCGGTGGTCTCCATGCTCATGAGGAGAACGTAGAACCTCAAGCATCGTTGAGGTCAAGGTCCGAGGTTTTTCACCCGCTCCGGCGCCGTCGACCGGGGCGCCCCGACGAACCGGACGGCCCCCATGACCCCGCCGACCGCTGCCCGTAAGCCGCCGTCCCCGACCGCGCCATCCCCCGTTGAGGCGGCGCCGGAACCCTCTGCGGATGTGACCGCCGTCCCCACTCCCCCGCTCTCCCGGGTACGACTCCCCCGTCGCGTACCCGTCCGCCAGGCGCTGTGCCTGCTGCCGCTCGCGCTGGTCGCGGTGGCCGCCGTACGCAATCGCCCGCTGCTCGCGGCGGGCCTCGGGCAGCTGCGTACCGCGTCCTGGCCCTGGCTGCTCGCGGCGGCCGGTGCCACCTGTCTGACCTGGGTGGCGGCGGCCGTCACCCGGCAGGGCGCGGTGGTCCAGGCGCTGCCCAAGGGGCGGTTGCTGGCCACCCAGTTCGCGGCGGCCTCAGCCAACCATCTGCTGCCCACCGGGCTCGGCGCGGGCGCGGTGAACCTGCGTTTCATGACCGTGTGCGGGGTACCGCTGGCCCGCTCCTCGGCCGCGCTCGCGCTGTATCTGCTCGCGGAGAGCGCGGGCCGGCTCGGGCTGCTCGCGGCCCTGCTGCTGGTCTTCCCGGACGCGCTGCGGCTCGGCCCGCTGCTGCCGGACGGCTCGACGCCGCCGCTGCTCCTGGGCGCGGCCGGGCTGCTGGTGGCGGCGGTGGCCGCCGGGACGCTGGTACGACCGCTGCGCGTGCGGGTCGCCGCGTTCGTGCGGGACGCTGTGGGCGAGGCGCGCCGCGTGCACACCCGGCCGATCCGCGCGCTGGCCCTGTGGGGCGGGTCGCTGGCCTTCCCTGCGCTCCAGGCGGCCGGGCTCGCCGCGGTCGGCCAGGCGCTGCGGCTGCCGGTGCCGCCCGCCCATATGGCGCTCGCCTATCTCGCGGCGACGGTCGCGGTGGCGCTGGTGCCCACTCCGGGCGGGCTCGGTTCGGTCGAGGCCGCGCTGATCGTGGCGCTGGTCGCGGTCGGTGGTCCGGCGGCGCCGGCCACGGCGGTGGTGCTGGCCTATCGGATCATCACGGTCTGGGCGCCGCTGCTGCCGGGGGCGCTGACCCTCGGGGCACTGGTGCGGCTGAAGGTCATCTGAGGCAGAGTGGCCCTCCCAGCCGTCTGGAGAGGGAGTGCCCGCCGTGCCGGTCCGTGTGGAGCGCGAGGAGTACGTCACCACCGTCGTCCTGTCCCGGCCCGCGGTCCGCAATGCCGTGGACGGTCCGACGGCGGCCGAACTCGCCGCCGCGTTCCGTGCGTTCGAGGCGGACGAGAGTGCCCGGGTGGCGGTGCTGTGGGGCGAGGGCGGCACGTTCTGCGCGGGGGCCGATCTGAAGGCGATCGGCACCGAGCGGGGCAACCGGGTGGCCGAGGACGGCGACGGGCCGATGGGTCCGACCCGGCTGCGGCTGTCCAAGCCGGTGATCGCGGCCGTCGCCGGGCAGGCGGTGGCGGGCGGCCTGGAGCTGGCCCTGTGGTGCGATCTGCGGGTGGCCGAGGAGGACGCGGTGTTCGGGGTGTTCTGCCGCCGCTGGGGGGTGCCGCTGATCGACGGCGGGACCGTACGGCTGCCCCGGCTGATCGGGACGGGCCGGGCCATGGACCTGATCCTGACCGGCCGTCCGGTGCCGGCGCCGGAGGCGTATGCGATGGGGCTCGCCAATCGGGTGGTGCCGACCGGCACCGCGCGCGCCGCGGCGCAGGCGCTGGCCGCGGAGATCGCCCGGTTCCCGCAGGCGTGTCTGCGCAGCGACCGCGCCTCGCTCCTCGACCAGGAGGGACTGCCGGAGGAGGCGGCGCTGCTCGGTGAACTCCGCCATGGGGCGGGTGTGTTGGCGCAGAGCGCGGAGGGTGCCGCCCGGTTCGCCTCGGGGGCGGGACGGCACGGCTCGTTCGGCTGAGTCCGCCGCGCACGGCGGGCGTCGGCGCGGACCGGTCGACGGTGCCGAGCGCCGCAGGGCGCGGGCGAACGCCGGAGCGCTGATCCCGGTCACGGCCGCACACACCACGGACAGCGCCCCCGGCTCAGCCCGCGCTGACCCGCACCTCCCCGCCCCCGGGATCCACCCGCCCGTGCCAGGACGCGTCGAGCGTCAGGGTGCGGTGCGGCCGGGCGGTACGGGGGCCGAGGCGGGCGCGGTGCAGCAGGCGGCCGTCCTGGTGGACGGACAGGACGGGGCGCGGCAGGGGGATGTCGAGGCGCAGGAGGTGGGGCGGGGCGGCCGGGTGGAGGTGGTCGGGGTCGACGCGGTTGGGGGTGATCCGGCACAGCGGCGCCGCCACGGTGACCGGGATGCCGGGGCGCGGCCAGGGGGCGCCCGCCAGCCGGTTGAGGACGGCGGCGGCCGCCCTGGCCCCCTCGCGGGCCGCGGTGCCGGCGGGCTCCACGGCGTGCAGGAGGTTTCCGGCCGCGAAGACGCCGGGGCGCGAGGTGTGCAGGGCGACGCCGACGGCCGGGCCCCGAGTGCCGGGGTCGAGGTCGAGGGCGCCGCGCCGGGCGAGTTCGTGGTCCGGGACGAAGTCGCCGGTGAACACGACGGTGTCGCAGGGCAGTACGGTCGTACGGCCGTCCCGGTGCCGGACCCGGACGCCGGACAGCCGTCCGTGGCCGAGGAGCTCGGTGACCGTGGTGCCGGTCAGCAGCGGAATGCCCCGGACCAGCCGGGCCGTCCGGGCGCGGGCGGGGCTCGTGAGGGCCCGGGGGTGTTCCGTGACCAGCGCGACGACCTCGGCACCGGCCGTGCGGACGGTCCCGGCCGCCGCGTACGACACGTCCCGCGCCCCGACCACGACCGCTCGGGTGCCGATGCGCTGCCCGAACAGATGGACCGCCTGCTGGAGTTCACCGGTGGTGTAGACACCGGCGGGCCGGGTGCCGGGCACCAGGCGGGCCGCGCGGGGGCGTTCACGGGCCCCGGTGGCGAGGACGACGGCCCGCGCGGCGAGGGCCTCCGGCCCTTGCGGCCCGACGGTCAGCAGCACATTCGCGCCGGAGCCGACTCCGGCTTCCCAGTCCAGCACGGTGGTTCGTGTCCTGAGCACCGCGCCCGCCCGCTCGGCCGCTTCCGTGAGCAGGTGGGCGTAGCGCGGGCCGGTCAGCGGACGGGTCCAGGTGCCGAAGCCGCCGTGGGCGCAGTGCCGGGGCACTCCCCCGGGCCGGGCCTCGCGCTCCAGGACCTCCACGTGTCCGGCTCCGGCGCCGGCGAGCCGGGCCGCCGCGGCGAGACCGGCGGGCCCGGCCCCGACCACGAGGACGTCGACCTGGCGTACGACCGTCATGCGCGCTCACCCCTGCCCTGCCGTTCGAGCAACTCCCTTACCGCCGCCCCGCAGTAGAACCCCTGGCAGCGGCCCGCCCGCGCCCGGGTGCGGCGGCGCAGGCCGTCCGGGCCGCGGGGCGGGATCGGTCCGGCGAGGGCGTCGCGGATCTCGCCGAGGGAGACCCGCTCGCAATGGCAGACGAGGGTGCCGTAGGCGGGGTCGGCGGCGATCAGTTCGGGGCGCTGGTGGGGACGCGGGTACGCCTCGCCGAGGTTGGGCATGCGCACCGGTTCCAGGTCGCGCTCGGGACCGAGGACGAGGCCGCTGTCGGCGAGCAGTCCGGTGATGTGCTCGGCGATGGCCAGGGAGGCGGTCAGGCCGGTGGAGCGGATGCCGCCGACGGTGATGTACGACCGCTCGGGGTGCGCGGCGATCCGGTAGTCCTCCTGCCCGGTGGCCGCGCGCAACCCCGCGTAGACGGCGGTGACTTCCTCCTCGACCAGCGCGGGCAGCACCCGGCGGCCCCGCTCCCGCAGCAGGGCGATGCCCTCGGCGGTGGTGCCGGTGGCCCGCTTGTCGTCCAGGTCCTCGGCGGTGGGGCCGAGCAGCACATTGCCGTACACGGTGGGGGCGACCAGAACTCCCTTGCCGAGCGCGGTCGGTACGGGCAGCAGGATGTGCCGGACCAGTGGGCGGGCGAATGTGTCGAACACCAGGAGCTGGCCGCGGCGCGGGGTGACGGTGAAGTCGTCGCGCCCGAGGCGGCGGTCGAGGGTGTCGGCGCCCAGTCCGGCCGCGTTGACGAGATGGCGGGCGCGCAGGGTGCCGCGGGAGGTGTGCAGGTGATGGCCGCCGTCCCAGGTGACCTGCTCCACACCGGTGTTCAGGTGCAGTTCGACTCCGGCGCGGACGGCCTGGGTGGCGTACGCCAGGGTGGTGGTCCAGGGGCAGATGATGCTCTCGCCCGGGATGTGCAGGGCGCCGAGCGCACCGGGGCCGAGGCGCGGCTCGCGCTCGTACAGCTCCGCTCCACTCAACGGCCGTGCTTCGTCGTAGGAGTTGGCTTTCGCCTTCGCCGCGAGTTTCGGCAGGGCGGCGAGTTGTTCCTCGTCCCAGGCGACGAGCAGTGCGCCGACGGGTTCGACGGGGATGCCGGACTCGGCCGCGTAGGCCGCGAGCCGGGTGTGTCCCTCGCGGACGAGCCGGGCTTCCAGGGTGCCGGGTGCGGCGTCGAACCCGGTGTGCAGGATCGCGGTGTTGGCCTTGGAGGTGCCCTGGCCCACGTCGTCCTGCGCCTCGATCAGGGCGACGCGCAGGCGGGGGTGGCGGGCGAGCCGGCGGGCGATGGCACAGCCGACGACTCCGGCGCCGACGATCGCGATGTCGTACGACCGCTCGGGCAGGGCCCCTTCGACGGTGACGGTCGGAGGCCGTCCCCTCAGGGGGTTCCCGGCGTCCGTCATGAGCCGGGCAGGGCGGCGACGGCCGCGCGGAAGCGGGCGCGGCGTTCGGCCGCCAGGTCGGCCGGGATGCGGGGCTCGTACACGGCGGCGGGGCGCTCCTCGGGCAGGGCCTCGGCGATGTCGAGGGCGGGGTCGGCGCCGAGGCGGGCGAGGGCGGCGGCGCCGAGCGCGGTGGCGTCGGGCAACGCGGATACCTCGACGGGGAGTTGCAGCAGATCGGCCTGGGTCTGCATGAGCAGCGCGGAGCGGGTGAGGCCGCCGTCGACGCGCAGCGCCCCGAGCGGGGTGCCGAGGTCGGTGGCGGCCGCCTCGGCGAGTTCGGCGACCTGGGCGGCGATGCCCTCGCACAGGGCGCGCACCAGATGGCCGGCGGTGGTGTCGAGGCCGAGCCCGGTGAGGGAGCCGCGCAGCTCACCGCGCCACCAGGGGGCGGCGAGTCCGGCGAGGGCGGGTACGAAGGTGACGCCCCCGCTGTCGGGGACGGCACCGCCGACCGGGTCGAGGTCGGCGGCCGAGCCGATGACCCCGAGGTCGGCGAGCCAGCGCACCGCGGAGGCGGCCGTGTAGACCTGGCCGTCCAGGCAGTAGCCGGTGGTCCCGCCAAGCCGCCAGGCCACGCAGGCAGCGAGTCCCGAGTCGCCGCGCCGGGGGCGTTCACCGGTGTGGGCGAGCAGGAACGCGCCGGTGCCATAAGTGCACTTGGCGGCGCCGGGGGCGGTGACCCGCTGGGCGAGCAGCGCGGCCTGCTGGTCCACGATCAGACCGGTGAGCGGGATGTCGTGGCCGAACTCCCGGGTGTGTCCGATCGGTTGGGCGACATCGGTGATGTCCGGGAGGGGTTCGCCGGTGAGGCCGTAGAGGTCGAGGGCGCGGGAGGACCAGCGGACCTGGTCGAGGTCGAGGAGCTGGGTACGGCCGGCGGTGGCGGCGTCGGTGACGAAGGCGCCGGTGAGGCGGTGCACCAGCCAGGCGTCCGAGGTGGTGACGACGCCCTCGCGGGTGAGATGGCGGCGGATCCAGGCCATCTTGGGCGCGGCGAAGTACGGATCCAGGGGGAGGCCGGTGAGGTGTCGCAACTCCTCGCCGTGGCCTTCGAGTTCGGCGCAGACGGTCTCGGCGCGGCGGTCCTGCCAGACCAGGGCGTCGGTGAGCGGGCGGCCGCTTGCGGGGTCCCAGGCGAGGACGGTCTCGCCCTGGTTGGCGAGGCCCAGCGCGACGACGGGCTCACCGGCCTCGGCGAGGGCGCTGCGGCCGGCCGTGAGCACCGAGTCGTACAGCGCGTCCGGGTCCACCTCGACCAGCCCGCCGGGCCGGTGCCGGGGGCGGACCTCGGCGTATCCGGTGCCGAGGACACCGCGCTCCGGGCAGACCACGAGGGCCTTGGTGCCGGAGGTGCCCTGGTCGACGGCGAGTACCGGCCCCGCTGTCACGCCGGTCCAGCCGTCCGCCGCTCCGGTACCGCCGTCCGGCGCGCCAATCCTGCCATCCGTACCCTCCCGCGCCCGGCACCAGAGATCACCGCGTCAGCCTGCCGCCGTGCGCATCCGGCGTCAAGCCGACCCGAGGCAGACCGATGATCTTCCAACTCACCTGGCTGGCTCATTGAGTTGGCAACAATGGTGAGGCTGAACCACCACCCCTATAGTGGCCGCCGACCACCACGCACCGCCCAGGGGAGGGCTGTTGCCACCTCATTCCGCCGCCTCGTCCGTGCGTCATCGGCTCCGGGGCTTCGGCTGATGGCACGCGAGGGAGCGAGACCCTCCTACGATCCCGCAGGACCCGACCACGCCCTGCGCGCGGTGCTCCAGGAGTTACGCACCGGGCGCTGGGTGGCCATGCGCACCCTGCTCGCGGAGACCACCGAGTGGTGGCTGTGGACCCAGCGCACCCAGATCCTCGCGGCCGCGGCCGCCGGCAGCGATGTGGTGCGCGCCTGGCTCGCGGAGGAGCCGGACAGCGCCCACGCGGGGGTGATGCGGGCCCGGATCGGCGTGGAGCGGGCGTTACGGGCCCGTCGCGAACGGCACCTGCGGGCCCATGAGTTGTGGATCGAGGCGTGGGACGCCGCCGAGACCGCCACCCTGCTCGCGCCGCGCGATCCGGTGCCCTGGATCTGCCTGCTCGCCCTGGCCCAGCTGGACCCCGAGCAGCGCTGGGCGGAGCATCGGGCGGACCCGCCCGAGCCGCAGCTCGTGCCGGGCCCCTGGGGACTGCTGGCCGAGGCCGCCGAACGGGACCCGGTCAACCGCGAGGCGCATCACCGGATGCTCCAGTTCCTCTACGCGCGCGGGGGCGTGGACGGCCGTACCGGAGCACCGGCCGCCGACGACTCCGACAGGCTGACGGACGCCGCCGGTTACGCCCGCTGGGCGGCGGCGGGGGCCCCGCCCGGATCGGCGCTCCACCTCCTCCCCCTGTACGTCCGTGTCGAGCGCCATCGCCGCGCGCGCCGCCCCGACACGCACTGGGCCATGGACGCGGCCGTCGAGGAGGCGCGGTCCGCCCTGCACTCCTGGTTCGAGCACGCGCCGCCCGGCCGGCGTGCGCAACCCGACCTCAACCATCTGGCGCACGCCCTGTGGGGAGCCCGTCAATTCACCTGCGCCGACCGGGTGTTCGAGGCGATCGGCCCGTACTTCAGCCCGCCGCCCTGGATGTACCGCGCCCAGGACGGCGACCGTGCGGTGGACGTGTTCACCCGGGCCCGCGACCACAGCCGCGCCCTGGCGGCCGACAGCGCCACCGGGGCCCGTACCAGAGTCTGCGCCGAAGCCTGCACCGAGCCTCGCACCTGCACCGGAACCCACCCCTGAGCCCCCCTGAGCCCCCCGACCGTCCCGACGCACTCCCGAGCCCCCAGGTCCCCACCCCCGGAGGTCCCCCATGTCCCCTTCCCCAGAGCTGCCCCAGCAGGACGAGGAGCGGCGCCTGCGCGAGCTCGGCTACCGGCCCGTGCTCGCCCGCCGCATGGGCGGTTTCGGCAACTTCGCGATCAGCTTCTCCGTGATCTCGATCCTGTCCGGCTGTATGACCCTGTACGGGTTCGGCCTGAACACCGGCGGGCCCGCCGTGATGCTGTGGGGCTGGGCGGGTGTCGGACTGTTCGTGCTGTGCGTCGGGCTCGCGCTCGCGGAGGTCACCAGCGCGTATCCGACCTCGGGCGCCCTGTACTACATGGCCGACCGGCTCGGCGGCCGCCGCTGGGGCTGGTACACGGGCTGGCTGAATCTGCTCGGGCTGCTCGGCGCGATCGCCGGGATCGACTACGGCGCCGCCCTGTTCACCGGCGCGTTCGCCAATCTCCAGTGGGGTTTCGTGCCGACGCCGGGCCGGACGATGCTGATCTTCTGCGCCGTCCTCCTGCTGCACGCGGTGCTGAACCTGTTCGGTGTCCGCGTCGTCAGCCTGCTCAACTCGGTCAGCGTCTGGTGGCACTTGGCGGGTGTCGCGCTGATCGTCGGCGCGCTCGCGATCGTGCCCGACCACCACCGCTCGCCGTCCTTCGTGTTCACCACGTTCGTCAACGGGACCGGCTGGTCGAACCCCGTCTACGTCGCGGCGATCGGCCTGCTGCTCGCCCAGTACACCTTCTCCGGCTACGACGCCTCCGCCCATCTGTCCGAGGAGACCTCGCGCGCCTCGGTGTCCGCGGCCAAGGGCATCGTCCGGGCCATCTGGGTGTCCTGGCTGGCGGGCTTCGTCCTGCTGGCCGGGCTCACCTTCGCCATCCAGGACTACGACGCCACGCGCACCACGGCCACCGGGGTGCCGCCCGCGCAGATCCTGCTCGACGGCCTCGGCACCGGTGGCGCGAAGGCGCTGCTGCTGGTGGTGATCGTGGCCCAGCTGTTCTGCGGGAACGCCGAGGTCGCGGCGGCCAGCCGGATGGTGTTCGCGTTCAGCCGGGACGGCGCGCTGCCCGGCTCCCGGCTGTGGCGCACGGTCAGCGGCCGTACCCAGACCCCGGTGGCCGCCGTCTGGCTGTCGGTCGGGGTCGCCGGGATCCTGGCGCTGCCTTCGCTGTACTCGGCGACGGCGTACAACGCGGTGACCGCCATCAATGTCATCGGCATCACCCCCGCGTACGCCATCCCGGTGCTGCTGCGGCTGCGGGCGGGCGACCGGTTCCGGCGCGGGCCCTGGCATCTGGGCCGGTGGAGCAGGCCGGTCGGCTGGGTCGCGGTGGTCTGGGTGGCCTGTGTCACGGTCCTGTTCTGCCTGCCGCAGTCCTCGCCGGTCACCGTCGGCTCGATGAACTACGCGGCCGTGGCCCTGGCCGTCGTCCTGCTCCTCGCCAGCGTCTGGTGGTACGTCGCCCGCCGCTCGTACGGCACCCCGACGGCGGCGTACGGCAGCGACCGCGACCAGGCCGAACTCGCCGAGGGCATCATCTGATCGGGGGTCCCGGGGCGCCGGTGGACCGGGTGGTAGGGCGTGTTCCGGATACGGCAGGATGAACGCTTCGGCCGGTCACCGGAGTTCCGGGGCCGGCACGTTCGTACTTCCCGCACATCGAGCAGGTGACCACGTGACGAGACCTCATATACGGCCCTCCGCGCAGACTCCGGGTTCCGGGGGTGCCCGGTGAACCGTGCGCTGACCCTGGACGACGCGGTGGTCGCCGGTATCGCGGTCGCGGCGGGCCTGCTGGCCGCCTTCCTCTCCCGTTCGCTGCTGCGCTGGCTGGCCAGGCACGCCAAGCGGACCCGGTGGAGCGGTGACGACATCATCGTGGACGCGCTGCGCTCGATCGTGCCGTGGGCGCTGATCGCGGCGGGTGTGGCGGCCGCGGCGATCGTGCTGCCGCTCACCAGGTCCGTGCAGCACCACACCGATCAGGTGCTGGAGGTGTGGCTGATCCTCGTGGCCACGCTGTCCGCGGCGCGGGTCATCACCGGTCTGGTGCACACGTTCACGCAGTCGCGCTCGGGGGTGGCGGGCTCGGCGACCATCTTCGTCAACATCACCCGGGTGCTGGTCCTGGCGATCGGCTTCCTGGTGGTGCTCCAGACGCTCGGGATCTCCATAGCGCCGCTGCTCACCGCGCTGGGCGTCGGCGGTCTTGCGGTGGCGCTCGCGCTTCAGGACACCCTCGCGAACCTCTTCGCGGGCGTCCACATCCTGGCGTCCAAGACGGTCCAGCCGGGCGACTACATCCAGCTGAGCAGCGGTGAGGAGGGGTACGTCGTCGACATCAACTGGCGTCAGACGACGGTCCGCCAGCTGTCCAACAACCTGGTGGTGATCCCGAACGGCCAGCTCGCCAAGGCCAATATGACCAATTACACCCGGCCCGAGCAGCGGCTCACGGTGCCGGTGCAGGTGGGGGTGAGCTACGACGCCGACCTGGAGCAGGTGGAGCGGGTGACCGCCGAGGTGGTCGCGGAGGTCATGCACAAGGTGCCGGGCGCGCTGCCGGACCACGAGCCCGCGATCCGCTTCCACACCTTCGGCGACTCCCGCATCGGCTTCACGGTGATCCTCGGCATCGGCGAGTTCAGCGACCAGTACCGGATCAAACACGAGTTCATCAAGCGCCTGCACCGCCGCTACCAGGAAGAGAACATCCACATCCCCTCCCCGGTCCGCACGGTCGCCATCCAGCAGGGCTCCTTCACGATCCCCCAGCAGCGAACCGCGGGGGAACCGGCACGGGAGACCGCCGAGTAGGGGTTCCGGCCGCCGGACGGAAGCGGGGGCACGCCATCATTCGGGGACGGCGACGGGGGCCCGTCACTCACGCCGACGCGAAGATCGGACCCGCAGCACAAATCCCGCCACGCATGCCGGATCCGCCACCCCGTACCCTCATACCGATATGACCGTTTCACCCGACCCCCGCTCCCTCGACCAGCGGCTCGACGCCCTCGCCCGGCAGCCGTTCCGGGCCCGGTTCCGGCTGCGGGGGCCGGAGCGGGTCACCGCCGCGGAGAAGGGGCCGGCCACCATCAGGTGGCACGCCTATGACCTGGTCGCGAAGCGGCTCGCGCCGGCCGAGCCGTACAAGGACGGGAAGCAGACGCCGTACCGGGGGCACCCCGTTTTCGTGGCGCAGCACGCGACCGCCACCTGCTGCCGCAACTGCCTGCTCCGCCTGCACGGCATTCCCAAGGGGCGGCAGCTCAGCAGGGCCGAACACCTGTACGTCGTGGAGGTGATCTGCCGCTGGATCGAGCGCGAGCTCACCCGCGGGCCCGTGGAAACAAGCGGAGGCGACTGACCAGGCGAGCGTCCGGTCGGCGGAAAACAGCGGCCCCGGGCGCCACCCCTGTCGAGCCCGCCCCCGGCACGAGATATCTTGATGTCGAGCAATGTTGCAGACGTGGAGCGGAGCACCCGGTGACTGACTCGACCATCATCTACACGTACACAGACGAGGCCCCGGCCCTGGCGACGCATTCGTTCCTGCCGGTGGTCCGGGCGTATGCCGCGCAGGCCGGTGTGCCCGTGCAGACCCGCGACATCTCGCTGGCCGGGCGCATCATCGCCGTTTTCCCGGAGTACCTGAACGAGGACCAGCGCATCGCGGACGCGCTGACCGAGCTGGGCGAGCTCGCCAAGACCCCTTCGGCCAACATCGTCAAGCTGCCGAACGTCTCGGCGTCCATCCCGCAGCTCAAGGCCGCCGTCGCCGAGCTGCAGGGCAAGGGCTACGCGCTGCCGGACTACCCGGACGACCCGAAGTCGGACGAGGAGCGCGACATCCGCGCCCGCTACGACAAGATCAAGGGCTCCGCGGTCAACCCGGTCCTGCGTGAGGGCAACTCCGACCGCCGCGCCCCGGCCTCGGTGAAGAACTACGCCAAGACCCACCCGCACCGCATGGGCGCCTGGACCGCCGAGTCCAAGACCAATGTGGCGACCATGAGCGAGAACGACTTCGCGGGCACCGAGAAGTCCGCGGTGATCGCCGAGAACACCACCCTGCGCTTCGAGCTGGTCGGCGCCGACGGCACCACCACCGAGCTGCGCGCGCCGCTGCCGGTCATCGCCGGTGAGGTCGTGGACGCCGCCGTGCTGCGCGCCGCCGCCCTCAACGAGTTCCTCGCCGCGCAGGTCGCCCGCGCGAAGGAGGAGGGTGTGCTGTTCTCCGTGCACCTGAAGGCCACGATGATGAAGGTCTCCGACCCGATCATCTTCGGTCACGTGGTGCGCGCCTTCTTCCCGAAGACGTTCGCGAAGTACGGCGAGACGCTCAAGGCGGCCGGTCTCTCCCCGAACGACGGCCTCGGCGGCATCTACAAGGGCCTGGAGAACCTGCCCGAGGGTGCCGAGATCAAGGCGTCCTTCGACGCCGAGCTGGCCGACGGCCCGGCGCTGGCCATGGTCGACTCCGACAAGGGCATCACCAACCTGCACGTCCCCTCGGACGTCATCGTGGACGCCTCCATGCCCGCGATGATCCGCACCTCCGGCCACATGTGGGGCGCGGACGGCCAGGAGCACGACACCCTCGCGGTGCTGCCGGACCACAGCTACTCCGGCGTCTACCAGGCCGTGATCGAGGACTGCCGCGCCAACGGCGCCTTCGACCCGTCCACCATGGGCTCGGTGCCGAACGTCGGCCTCATGGCGCAGAAGGCCGAGGAGTACGGCTCCCACGACAAGACCTTCGAGATCCCGGCCGACGGCACGGTCCGCCTGGTCGACGCGGCCGGCAACGTGGTCCTGGAGCAGTCCGTGGCCCGGGGCGACATCTTCCGCGCCTGCCAGACCAAGGACGCCCCGATCCGCGACTGGGTCAAGCTGGCCGTCACCCGCGCCCGCGCCACCGGCGACCCGGCCGTGTTCTGGCTGGACGAGGAGCGCGCCCACGACGCGCAGCTGATCGCCAAGGTCGAGCGGTACCTGCCGGAGCACGACACCGAGGGCCTGGACATCCGGATCCTGTCCCCGATCGAGGCCACCAAGCTGTCGGTGGAGCGCATCCGCCGCGGCGAGAACACCATCTCGGTCACCGGCAACGTGCTGCGCGACTACCTGACCGACCTGTTCCCGATCCTGGAGCTGGGCACCAGCGCCAAGATGCTGTCGGTCGTCCCGCTGATGGCGGGCGGCGGCCTGTTCGAGACGGGCGCCGGCGGTTCCGCGCCCAAGCACGTCCAGCAGCTGGTCAAGGAGAACTACCTGCGCTGGGACTCGCTCGGCGAGTTCTTCGCGCTCGTACCCTCCCTGGAGCAGTACGCGACGACCACCGGCAACACCCGCGCCAAGGTCCTGGCCGACGCCCTGGACCGCGCCACGGCGACCTTCCTCAACGAGGACAAGTCCCCGACCCGTCGCCTCGGCGGCATCGACAACCGCGGCAGCCACTTCTACCTGTCCCTGTACTGGGCGCAGGAGCTGGCCAAGCAGACCGACGACGCCGAGCTGGCCAAGGCGTTCGCGCCGCTCGCCGAGGCCCTCGCGGCCGACGAGCAGCAGATCGTGACCGAGCTGAACAGCGTCCAGGGCAAGCCGGCCGACCTCGGCGGCTACTACCGCGTCGACCAGGAGAAGGCGGACGCGGTGATGCGCCCGTCGGCCACCTGGAACACGGTGCTGGCCTCCCTGAGCTGATCCCGGCCGATCCCGGCTGATCGCAGCGGAGCGCCCCACCACCCTCGCCGGGCGGTGGGGCGCTCCGCTGTTCCCGCCTACGGGTGGTAGATCTCCGACAGGGCGGTGATCTGGCCCTTGGCGTTGACGTGGTAGGTGAAGTACGGGCTGTTGGCGAGCTTGTGGTTGGCCAGCCATGTCGGGGCGACCTTCACGCTCGTGGTCTCGCGCAGCACCTCGACGGAGGCGCCCGGCGCGAAGCCGAGCGAACGGGCCGCGCCGCTCGGGGTGTAGACGACGTCCTCGTCGTTCCTCGTGTTCACCTTGCACGTCTGCGGGGTGACGCGCACGACGGCCTTGCCCTTGACGTTCTTCGCGGAGTCCAGCTTCAGGAAGTGCCGGCCCGCGGGCAGGTGGCAGGGCTTCCAGGTGGTGGCCGAGGCGGCGTGGCCGGCCCCCTCCCGCGGGGCGGCGCCGGCGGACCCGCACGTGGTGGCGAGGAGGGCCGCGGCCGAGGCGGCGACGAGAGCGGCGGAGACATGACGGTGGTTCATTGAGCGTCCTCTGCTACGAGTGCTACGAAGATCTGCTGACATCGAAGATCTGCTGACATCGAGGGAGATAGCGGACCGGGGTCACGGGTTTCACCGGCCCCCACTGCTGTGACGGGACGGTGACAACTGGTACCCGGCCGGGACGATCACCCCGGGCGCGCCGCATGGACGTTCGCCCCGGCCGTACGTACGGCCGGCCGCCCGAACCGCGCCCCGTGTCGGGAACATTGCGGCCGCGTGTCGTCCATGACGTCCTCATGTCGCCTCGCGCGTAAGCCTGTTGGCCGAAGAGAGCGCATGGTTGCCTCGTGCCACGTCACCGCCTCCCGCGCACGAGGAGCACGCACCATGAGCACGCAGCCCGACACCGCCGCCTGGTCCTTCGAGACGAAGCAGATCCACGCGGGCGCCGTCCCCGACCCCGCGACCGGCGCACGGGCCACCCCCGTCTACCAGACCACCTCGTTCGTGTTCCGGGACACCCAGCACGCGGCCGACCTGTTCTCGCTGGCCGAGCCCGGCAACATCTACACCCGGATCCACAACCCCACCACGGACGTGTTCGAGCAGCGGATCGCCGCGCTGGAGGGCGGGGTCGGGGCGGTCGCGCTGGCCTCGGGGCAGGCCGCGGAGACCCTGGCGATCCTGACCCTGGCGGGCGCCGGTGACCACATCGTCTCCAGCACGGCGCTGTACGGCGGCACGTACAACCTCTTCCGGCACACGCTGGCGCGGCTCGGCATCGAGGTGTCGTTCGTGGACGACCCGGACGACCCCGAGGCCTGGCGGGCGGCGATCCGGCCCACCACCAAGGCGCTGTTCGCCGAGTCGCTCGGCAATCCGCGCGGCAATGTGCTGGACGTACGGGCGGTCGCGGACGTGGCGCACGCGGCCGGGGTGCCGCTGATCGTGGACAACACCGTGCCGACCCCGTATCTGCTGCGGCCGATCGAGCACGGCGCGGACATCGTGGTGCACTCGGCGACCAAGTTCCTCGGCGGGCACGGCACCGCGGTCGCCGGTGTGGTGGTGGACGGCGGCACCTTCGACTTCGGCGCCCACGCGGACCGGTTCCCGGACTTCAGCGAGCCGGACCCGAGCTATCACGGGCTGCGCTACTGGCCCGCGCTCGGTCCTGGCGCGTTCGCGGTGAAGCTGCGGGTGCAGCTGCTGCGCGACCTCGGCCCGGCGCTCGCCCCGCACTCGGCGTTCCTGCTGCTCCAGGGCGTGGAGACGCTGAGCCTGCGCCTGGAGCGGCACACCGCCAACGCGCAGGCGCTGGCCGAGTGGCTGGAGCGGCGGGACGAGGTGGCGACCGTCCACTACGCGGGCCTGGAGTCCAGCCCGTGGTACGAGGCCGGGCAGAAGTACCTGCCGCGCGGGGCCGGTGCCATCGTCTCCTTCGAGCTGCGCGGCGGGATCGAGGCGGGCAAGCGGTTCGTGGACGCGGTCGAGCTGTTCAGCCATCTCGCGAACATCGGGGACGTACGCAGTCTGATCATCCACCCGGCGTCCACCACGCACAGTCAGCTCACCGAGGAGGAGGCGGCCGCCACCGGCACGGCGCCGGGTCTGGTGCGGCTGTCGGTCGGCATCGAGAACCTGGCCGACCTCAAGGCGGATCTGGAGGCCGGCTTCCGCGCGGCGAAGGGCGCGTAGGTGAACGCGGTCACGGCGACCGAGCGGCTGCCGGCCACCGGGGCCTGGCGGGAGGGGGACCCGCCGGGCCACCGGCGGTGGTTCACGGCCGACCGGCCGCTGCCGCTGGAGGCGGGGGGTGAACTCCCCGGCGTGCGCCTCGCGTTCGAGACCTGGGGGCGGCTCGCGCCGGACGCGTCCAACGCGGTGCTGGTGCTGCACGCGCTGACCGGCGACAGCCATGTCGCCGGTCCCGCCGGACCCGGGCACCCCACGCCCGGCTGGTGGGAGCCGCTGGTCGGACCCGGGCGGCCGCTGGACACCGACCGGTGGTTCGTGGTGGCCCCCAATGTGCTGGGCGGCTGCCAGGGCAGCACGGGGCCGTCCTCGGCGCGTCCGGACGGCCGCCGGGCGTGGGGCGGCGCCTTTCCGTTCCTCACCCAGCGCGACCAGGTCGCGGCGGAGGCGGCGCTCGCGGACGCGCTCGGCATCGACCGCTGGGCCCTGGTGGCGGGCGGTTCGATGGGCGGGATGCGGGCGGTGGAGTGGGCGGCGTCGTACCCGGAGCGCACCGGGGCGCTGCTGCTGCTCGCCACCACGGGGGCGGCGAGCGCGGAGCATATCGCCTGGGCGGGGATCCAGTTGCGGGCGATCCGCACCGACCCCGACTGGCGGGGCGGCGACTACCACGATGCCGCCCGCGGCCCGCACACCGGTCTCGGGCTCGCCCGCCGTCTCGCCCATGTCACCTACCGCAGCGAGCCGGAACTGGCCACCCGCTTCGGCCGGGCCCCGCAGGGCACCGAGCACCCCTGGCGGGGCGGCCGCTACCAGGTGGACTCCTATCTGGACCATCACGCCGAGAAGCTGGTACGACGCTTCGACGCGGCGAGCTACGTCGTCCTCACGGAGGCCATGAACGCCCATGACGCCGGCCGCGCCCGCGGCGGCCTCCGCTCGGCCCTCGCCCGTGTCACGGCCCCCACCCTGGTCGCCGGCGTCGACTCCGACCGCCTCTATCCCCTCGCCCAGCAGCACGAGCTGGCCGCCGCGATCCCGGGCGCGGACCGGACCCGGGTGGTGGAATCGCCGTACGGGCACGACGGGTTCCTCATCGAGACGGCGCAAGTGGGCGCGCTGGTCACGGAGTTGCTGGGCTGATCGTCACCACTCGCGCGGGGCGATCAGCTCCTCCACGTCCGCCTTCCCGAAGCCGTACGCCCGGGCAGATCGGCGGGCCGCCCGGTCTCGGGAAGGTATGTTCCTTCCTGCCGCGATCCTGCACCACGCCACTGACCATCACGCCACAGACAACGACCCCACCGCCGACGCCCGGAGCCGCCGATGCCCGCGTTCGAACTCCTGCCCGGTGCCGCCGGCTCCCCCGTCCTGCTGCACGTGCCGCACTCCGCCCGCGCGATCCCCCGGGACGTCCGGGACGGGATTTTGCTGGACGACGCCGCTCTGGAGCGGGAGTTGGACCACCTCACGGACGCGCACACCGCGGAGCTGGCCGGGCGGGCGGCGGGGGCGGCCGGGCAGATGCCATGGCGGTTCGTGAACCGGCTGTCCCGGCTGGTGGTGGATCCGGAGCGGTTCCCGGACGAGCGGGAGGAGATGCTGGCCGTCGGGATGGGCGCCGTGTACACGCGGACCACGCACCGCGCGGAGCTGCGGCCCGCGGACACCGACCCGCGGCCCTTGGTCGAGCGGTACTTCCGGCCGTACGCCGAGGCCATGACGCGGGCCGTGGCCGGGCGGCTGGCGGCGACCGGGCGGGCCGTGATCGTGGATGTGCACTCCTACCCGGCGCGGGCGCTCCCCTACGAGCTGCACGGTGACGGCCCGCGGCCGCCGGTGTGCCTGGGCACCGACCCCTTCCACACCCCGCCGAAGCTGCTCGCCGCCGCCCGCGAGGCGTTCGCCGGGTGCGGGGAGACGGGGCTGGACAGCCCGTTCGCCGGGACCTATGTGCCACTGGCGTACTACGGCAGCGATCCCCGCGTGGAGGCGCTGATGATCGAGCTGCGGCGGGACACCTACATGGACGAGCCCGGCGGACCGGCCGGACCGGGCCTCGACCGGCTCGCGGCGGCGCTGGCCGCCCTGCTCGACGCCCTCTAGCCGGACCTGGTCGAAATCCCCGCAGCCACGCCGGTCGAAGCGCCGTGGACCCTCCGCCTGGAGCAGTCCCGCACGACACCCGCCGCGCCCCACCCCATCGTGGAGGGCATGACGACCATGGAGACCAGCGCGCCCACCGGCCAGGAACCGCCGCCCGTGCGGGACTGGCCCGCGATCGATCTGGACGGCACCGAGTTCGACCCGGTGCTCGCGGGACTGGTGCGCGAGGGACCGCTGACCCGAATACGGCTGCCGTTCGGAGAGGGCTGGGCCTGGCTGGCCACCCGCTACGAACACGTGAAGCTGATCACCAACGATCCCCGGTTCAGCCGCGCGGAGGTCGCCCGCGGCCGCGTCACCCGGCTGGCGCCGAACTTCGCGCCCCGCCCCGGCTCGCTCGCCTGGGCCGACCAGCCGGACCACAACCGGCTGCGCAAGCCCATCGCGGGTGCCTTCACGGTCGGCGCGATGAAGCGGCTGCGGCCCCGCGCCCAGGAGATCCTGGACGAGCTGGTGGACGGCATGGTCCGCGAGGGCCCGCCCGCCGACCTGGTCGAACGGGTGCTGGAGCCGTTCCCGTTGTACATCGTCAGCGAGGTGATGGGCGTCCCCGGCACCGACCGCGAGCAGGTGCACGACTGGACCCGGCAGATCATCTCCCTGTCCGGGGGCGCGGAGGCCGCCGACCGGGCCAAGAACGGCCTGTACGGCTGGATCACCGAGATCGTCCGGGCCCGCGCGCGCAGCGCCGGGGAGGACGTCTACTCGCTGCTCGCGGGCGCCGTGGCGCGCGGTGAGATCGGCGAGGAGGAGGCCGTCGGGCTCGCCGGTCCGCTCCAGATCGGCGGCGAGGCGGTCACCCACAACTGCGGGCAGATGCTCTATCTGATGCTGACCCGGCCGGAGTTGATGGCCCGCATGCGCGAACGGCCCGACGAACGCGGCCCGGTGTTCGACGAGTTGCTGCGCTGGATCCCGCACCGCAGCACCGTCGGACTCGCCCGGATCGCCCTGGAGGACGTGGAGATCGCCGGGCACCGGATCGCCGCGGGCGAGGCGGTCTACGTCTCCTACCTGACCGCCAACCGCGATCCGGCGGTCTTCCCCGACCCGGACGGCATCGCCCCGGACCGTGACCCCAACCCGCATGTCGCCTTCGGCAACGGCCACCACTACTGCACCGGCGCGGTCCTGGCCCGCCTCCAGCTGGAACTGCTGGTGGACACGCTCCTGGACCGGCTGCCGGGGCTGCGGCTGGCCGTGCCGCCGGAGGAGGTCCGGTGGCGGCAGCAGACGATGATCCGGGGGCCGCGCACCCTGCCGGTGACCTGGTGAGCCGGTCCCCGCTCAGGCCCGCAGCCACTCCGTGACGATCACCTCCGTGCCGGTGCGCAGCCGCAGGGCGAAGGGCCCGGAGGGCGGGGCGTCGCTGATGAAGCGGCCGAGGGTGTCGACGGTGACCGGGCGGGCGGCGCCCGGACCGCCGAGCACCTCGATCCGCGCCGAACCCGGCGGCAGCACCTGCCCGATCAGCCCCTCGCCCGTGACCTCGACATCGACGGTGAGCGCCCCCGCGCGAAACGTCAGCATGCGCGGCGCGTCCGTGACCCCGCGCACCGGCAGCGCGTCCACCAGCGAGTCGAAGGTCAGCTCGGCGATCCGCGCGTCGAGGTCCCGCAAGGCGTAGGCCTCGATGGCGAGTTGTCGCAGGAAGCCGGGCACGGGGTCGAGGACGGCCGCGGCCTGCCGCAGCTCCTCCTCCAGCAGGGCGTCCGCCGTGGCCTCCAGCAGCGCGTCCGCCGAGAGCGCGTCCGCCGACTCCTCGCCGTCCCCGTCCGCCCCGTCGCAGGGGAACCCGTTGTCCTTGTTCATGCCGCACCCCGTTGGTCCATCCGGGCCCGCAGCCGGCGCAGACAGCGCTGGCGCAAGGGGCCGATGCTGCCGACCGCGATGCCGAGCGCGGCCGAGATCTCCACATAGCTGGGCGGCGGCGAGGAGACCAGTACGCGCAGCAACTGACGGCAGCGCTCGCCCAGTTCGTCCAGCTCCTGCCACAGGCGGCGGACCCGCTCGGCCCGGTCCGCCGCCTCCTCGGAGTCGATCAGTGTCTGCTCCGGCGTACGGTCGTCGCTGGCCCGGTCCAGGACCTGCGGATCATCCGTGAGGGTGAGCCGCGTCATGCCCTTGATGACCTTCAGGCATTCATGGCGGGCGGTGCTCGCCAGCCAGGCGCCGGTCTTGTCGGGTTCCCGGATCCGCCCCAGATGCTGGGCGAAGCGGAACCACACGGTCTGGTAGACCTCGTGCCCGTCCGCGTCGGAGAGCCGATGGGCGCGCACCACCGACCACACCAGCGGGCTCATGCCCTCGACCAGCGCCTTCCAGGCCGCGGCGTCCCCGTCGACGGCGGACCGGACGAGCGCGCCGACCTCTGTTCGGTCCACGGCTCCACCCCTCGTATAGGGCTCGTCATGGTACGCCGTGGAACGGAGGGTTCCGGCGCTCATGCGGGCAGCGCCGGGGCCGTGACCGGGACCGGGCGCCAGGTGGGCGGCCGGAGCGCGCGCACCTTCGCCCCGCGGACGTCGGTGCGGTGGGTCGCGTCCGCCAGCAGCCGGGCGCCCGCCGTACGGGGATCGCGCTCGCGCTCGGAGGTCATCAGGGCGGCGACGAGCCCGGCGGCGACCGGGGTGGCGAAGGAGGTGCCGCTCCACTGCGCGAACCCGTCGAACATCACCTGGTCCGGCTTGCCCCCGGTGCTCTCCCGCGCCTCGCTCAACGCGCCGGTGTGGCGCGGGTACTGGCAGGTGCAGGAGTAGTCGAAGCCGTACCGGCAGTCGTCGTAGGTGGAGTGCTGGTAGAGGTACGGCACCGGGGTGCCGAAGCCGGTGAGGGCGCTGGTGAGGCGCTCGCCGGGGGCGAAGACGCGGACCCAGCGGCCGTGGTTGCTGAAGCAGGCGGGGCCCTCGCCGTCCGAGCGCAGCGCGCCGACCGACACGACGCTGTCCGCGTACTCGGGCAGGGCCGAGTACGCGGCGGGCCAGAACGGCACATCGCTGCCGTTGTTCCCGGCGGCGGCGACCAGCAGGGTGCGCTGCTCGCGCAGTTCGCGCATGAACGCGTCCAGGCCGAGCAGCCCGTGCAGGCCCGGGGCGGGGCTGCCCGCGGAGAGGCTGATCACATCGGGCCAGCCGGCCCCGTCGACGGCCTCGAAGAGCCGGGCGCCGAACTCCGACTCCAGTACGGCGCCCGCGTCGTTCAGGGTGCCGCGGACGGTGATGTCGGTGTTGGGCGCGACGGCCGCGAGGATGCCCGCGATGAACGTGCCGTGGCCGACGTACTGGCGCAGCACCCCGCCGCCGTCGGTCTCGGCCGCCTGGGTGTCGCCGGTGGTGTGGGCGAGCAGCGGGTAGGCGTGGTGGTCGTGCACCAGACCGGTGTCGACCACCAGGACGCGGACGGCGGTGGCGGGGTCGTGTCCGGTCCCGGCGGCGGCCGGGTTGGGCGCCGCGGAGCGCGCGATGGGCACCGGTTCGTCCCCGGGGCAGGCGTTGACCGCGATGTGCACCACATGGTTGCGGCTGACCAGCCGGCGCCCGTGCCGCTCCTCGGCCGCGCGCAGGGCGCCTAGGGCGTGCGGCACCACGTCGTCCCCGAGGTCGGGGGCGCCGACCCGGATGCGGGTGACGCCGGTGCGGCCGCCGTCCGGGCCGTCGCGGCGCACATGGTCGGGCAGCAGTCCCCGGGTCTCGGTGAAGTGGGCGCGCACCGAGTCCTCCACGGCGCGGGCCTCCTCCCCGGACCGGGCGAGGACGATCCCCTTCTCGTACAGCGGATGGGCGTCGTCGTCCGGGCCCATGGCCAACGGGACGTCGGGCATCGAGCGCTGGATGTGATCGAACTGTTCGCGGTATCGCTGGAGTGCCATGCCGTGTCCTCCCCCTGAAAGGCGGTGTACGAGAGTGAGAGCCGCCGGTCCGCCGTCTGATACAGGCCACTACCATGCGAGGCGTGACAGCGGGAAGCGAGCCGGCCCTCCAACTGCTGCCCCTGGTGTTCGCCGACCCCGGCGAGGCACGGGCGCGTGCCGAACTGCTGCTCGAATCCGCCCCGGCCCCGCTGCCCGCCAGCATCGCCCACCAGGTCCTCGGCATCTGGCAGCGGGACTTCGGCGATCTGCGGATCGCGCTCACCCATCTGCGCCGGGCCCGGGACCTGGCCGCGCGCGCCGACTCCGCCGACCGGGAGGCGGATGTGCTGGCGACCCTGGGGGTCGCACTGGTGCACGCGGGGCGCACACGGCAGGGGCTCGCCTCCTTCGAGCGGGGCGTCGCGCGGGGCACCGGGCACACCCGGGCCCGGGTGCTGTACCGGCGGGCGTACGTCTGGTGGGTGCTGGGCCACCACCCGGAGGCGCTGGAGGACGTACGGCGGGCGCTGCCGGTGCTCAGGCAGCTGCGCGACGACATCTGGACCGCGCGGGCGCTGACCCTGCGGGCCACGGTGCATCTGGCGCTCGGCGCGGTGGAGCGGGCCGACGCGGACTTCACGGCGGCGGAGCGGCTGTGGGACACCACGGGCCAGGAGCACGACAAGGCGGACGCGGTGGAGAGCCGGGGCCTGGCCGCGTTCCGCTCCGGGGACATCCCCCTCGCGCTGCGGCTGCTCGACGAGGCCGAGGAGCGGTACGCGAAGCTCGGCACGCCCACCTACATGCTGTCGGTACGGCGCTGCGAGGTGCTGATGGCCGCGGGGCTCGCCCCGGAGGCGCTGGCCGAGGCGGACGCGGCGATCGCCCTGCTGGACCGGCTGGGCGGGCAGTCGACCCGCAAGGCCGAGCTGCTGCTGGCCGCCGCCCGGGCGGCCCGCTCGGCCGGGGACGCGCACACCGCGATCGCCCGCGCGGCCGTCGCCGTACGGCTGTTCGCGGCGCAGCGGCGGCTGTGGTGGGAGACGCACGCCCGGCTCGTGCTGATCGAGGCGCGGGTGGCGGCCGGGCGGCGCTCGGGGCGGCTGGTCGGGGACGCGGCGGCGGTGGCGGAGCGGCTGGCCTCCTTCGGCTCGCCCGCGGCGCCCGAGGCGTCGCTGCTCGCGGGCCGTATCGCGCTGGCGCTGGGCTGGACGGCGGACGCGGAACGGCATCTGGCGGTCGCCGCGCGCAGCCGTCGGGGCGGATCGCCGACGGCCCGGATGACCGGCTGGGCGGCGCAGGCGCTGCGGGCGCGCGCGGCCGGGTCCCGGCGGGGTGTCCTGGAGGCGTGCCGGCACGGCCTGGACGTCCTGGACGACCACCGGATGACGCTGGGCGCCTCGGAGCTGCGCGCGCATGTGACCGCGCAGGGCGCCGAACTGGCCGCGCTGGCCCAGGAGGTGAGCCTGACCGACGACAGGCCCCGGCGCCTCCTTGAGTGGAGCGAGCGGTGGCGGGCGACCGTGCTGTCCACCCCGCCGACCCGGCCGCCCGCCGACCCGGCACTGCTCAGCGGTCTCACCGCGTACCGGGAGATAGCGGCCCGCGCGGAGGAGTCCCGCATGGAGGGCCGTCCGGTACCGGCCCTGGAGCGGGAACAGCGGCGCCTGGAACGGGAGATCCGCTCCCGCACCCGCCATATCCGCGGCTCCGCCCCGCACGAGGGGGCCCGCTTCGACGTGCCCCGGCTGCTGGACCGGCTCGGCGAGGACCGGCTGGTCGAACTCGCCGTGGTGCGGGGGCGGGTGCATGTGCTGCTGTGCGGCCGGGGCAGGGTACGGCGGTTCGTCGGCGGGCCGCTCGCGGACGCGGTGGCCGAGGCGGAGTACGTCCAGGCCGGGCTGCGGCGGCTCGCGCACCCGGGTGCGGAGGCGCGGCTGCCGCTGGTGGAGGCGGCGGGCGCCCGGCTCCAGGAACTGCTGCTCGCCGGGGCGGTGCCGCACCTGGGCGCGGGCCCGGTGGTGATCGTGCCGCCGGGCGCGCTGCACCGGGTGCCGTGGGCGCTGCTGCCCGCGCTGCGCGACCGGGTGCTCAGCGTGTCGCCGTCGGCGGGCAGTTGGCTGCGGGCCCGGGAGACGGAGCCGCCGCGGGACGGCCGTACCGTCCTGGTGCGTGGCCCCGGGCTCGCCACCGGCGGCGCGGAGGTGCCCGAACTCGCCGACCGCTACGGCACGGCGACGGTCCTGGAGGGCGACGACGCCCAAGTCCCCCGAGTACTGTCCGAGTTGGACGGCGCCGGGCTCGCCCATCTCGCCGCGCACGGCACCTTCCGCGCCGACAGCCCGCTGTTCTCCGCGCTGCGGATGTCGGACGGCCCTTTGATCGTGCACGACTTCGAGCGGCTGGCCCGCAGCCCCTACCGGATCATCCTCTCCAGCTGCGACACCGCCCGGCTCGCCTCGGTCGGCGCCGATGAACTCCTCGGCCTGGTCACGGCGTTGCTCCCACTGGGCACGGCCGGGGTGGTCGCGAGCAGCGCCCCGGTCAACGACGCCGCGGTGATCCCCCTGATGCTCGCCCTGCACAAGGGCCTCACCGCGGGCCTCTCGCTGGCCGAGTCGCTGCGGGACGCCCGGACCACCCTGCCGTCCGACACCGTGCACCAGGCGACGGGGTGGGCGTTCGCGGCGTTCGGAGCGGCCTGAGTCAGCTCGGCGGTAAAGGAGTTTCGGCCAGGTCCTGTCTCTTTGGTCAGTGGTGGGTCCGGATGGGGATGGCGGCGAGGTGGAGTGGGGCCTGGTAGGTGATGGCGGGTTTGTCGGTTTGTGTGGCTGGGCCGTGTCACTGCTTGGGGTGGTTGGTGCGGCGTTCGACGCTGTTGCGTTGTTTGTGGGCCTCGCGCTCGAAGCCGGGCGGGCGGCCGCCGTGCCGGCTTCGTCGTCGGCGGTGGCCGGTCTGGCCGGACGGCTGCGGGATGACGGTACGGATTCCCCGGCGCCGCAGATGGGCCCGGACGGCGCGCGAGGAGTCGGCGCGATCGGCGAGGACGGCCGCAGGTCTGGTTCGGGGTCTGCCCGGACCGGTGCGGGGCACGCTGATTCGGTTCATCACCTCTCGAAGGCCGGCGCGTCACCGGCCTGGCCTGTGGTGACGGTGAAGGGCAGAAGCCGGGCCCGGCCGTCGGACGCCAGGTGGGCCTTGGTGCTCAGGCCTCTGCGGGAGCGTCCGAGTGCGTGGTCGGCCGGTTTCCGGCGTCCCGTCGCCCCTTTTTTGAGTGCTCCAGCGGCGTGCTGGTGGGCCCGGACGACGGTGGAGTCGACCGACACGGTTCGATACTTCCAAGGATGGCTTCGAGGGTGCGACGGTGGTCCGCCCACCGTCGTCCCCGGACCGGATCGGCTGGCATCAGCGGCTCAATCCGGTCCCACACCGCATCAGTGATCACTCATCGGACAGACGCATCCGATCAACTGACCAACCCATCAAAGAGACACACGCTAGATCCGGCAGGTGGCTACATGATCCCTTTCCACCGCCATGGCGGGTGACCGGCGCGGCCGCGAAGGCAGTCCACGCGGTACTGGGCTTCTGCCCGCCACTCCTTGTAGGTGGCGGCATGCTGGGCGGCATACGTCGTCATGCGCAGCTGCCGAGCAGCGGACAGGAGCTCATACCCGTCCCACTTTGTGACGTCCGTACCGTACGCGGCGCAGAACTCGGCGTACTCCGGGCGGCTCAAGCTGCCTGTTGTGGTCAGCTTTACCGCGGTTGAGACGAGGTCCCACTCCGGCGGCCCGAGAGACACCCGCTCGAAATCGATCAGCAACGGCCCATCGGTTGTCACCACGACGTTCCCCACCCAGGCGTCCCCGTGCACCACGCATTCCGGCAGCCCCACAGGCCGATCGGCCCATCTGCCTTCCAGGTCGTGCAGCAGGTCCCGCAGCCACTGGCGATCGTCGTCGAACAGGGTCGTGGCAGCGTCGATGCGCTCAGCAACGCGGACAAAAGGGTCCAGGGCACCGAGGTTGAGATGATCGGGTTTCGGCAGCGCATGAAGTCGTTTCAGGAGACCGACGACGTCGGCGATACTGCCATTCTCGTGCGGCGGGAGCTCCTGCCAGAAGGTGACGGGGTGGCCGGCAGCCATGACCGGTTGCACTACGTCGAGCGCTCGCACCGCGGGAACGTCGTTCCTCTCAAGCCAACGTGCCACCCGGACCTCACGGCCGGCTGCGGCCCCCTGGTCTGACCGTGCAATCCGAGCGACCGCCCCGCCGGGCAGTCGCCATATCGCGTTTTCCGCCAGACGGATGGGTTCCGCCCCTACAGGATCGAAGCCGGCCGCCTCGCAGGCCTTTTCGAGCACGGCGCGATCGGAGCGCGTGGCCCTGGTCACGTGGCCACCGTGACGGCGATGCGCTCGCGCAGGTGAACGGCCTCGCTCAGCGTGCGGTGCCTGCCTGCGAAGCGTGCGAGCTCGCGGAGGTCATCGGCGGCTCGGCACGAGGTCAGCTTCCCCACGTCGTCCAGGGCCATGTGCCCCAGTACGACGGCCTCGTGCGGGTCTCCTATAGCCATGCTGAGCGATGCCCACTTTGTACGGGAGATTGCCCGCGAACGGGCAAAAGCCTGCCCATGTCCCTCAACCGCGATTTTGAAGCGTTCGGCTGCTCGACCGGGGTCTTGTCCGGCCCGGACGGCCAGGTCGTACAGCGCGTGGGCTGTGTCGCCGTGATGCTGCGCATGGTCGTAGTACGCCATCCATGGCGGGTCCTGTGAGGGGTCGGACTGCTCGAACGCAGCGTCGGCATCGCCTACGGCCATGAGCGTGTTGCTGACATCGCCCATCTTCCCGAAAGCCCTGGCGCGGGCCGTGTGCAGCATCGCGCGCTCGGTTGCGGTGATCCGGTCTGCGCGCACCAGCCCCTTCTCCGCGTCGGTGAGACCTGTATCCGGGTCGCCTACCCAGATCGCTTGGCGGGCCATGAAACTGTAGGTCTTCGCGCGCAGGTGCCAGTTCTTACCCTCTTCGGCGCATTCCGCTGCGAGGCGGAAGGAGACGCGCGCGTCGTCATGGGCGTAGGCATCGAACTGGCTGGCTCCCACGACGAGCCCCAACCGGGCTACAGCGGAGAGGAGTTGAGGGCAAAGCGACTCCGTGCACTTGACGGGCAGCAAGGTGGCCGCCCAGGCGAGAGACCGGTTGGCGATTTCCGCAACGAGCGCCCCCACCACCGTGGGCGTTGTCCAAGGCATGGATATGGTCGGCCGCACGTTCAAGCAGCGCGATCTCACGTGGGCGGATCACCGTTGGTGTCTCCGGCTCGGTGGTCGGGGTGACGAGGCTGACGAGGTCTACAGGGGCGAGGGCGGCGAGGCCGCCGAGAAGCAGGGCGCGACGGTCCACGGGGCTCAGGCTTTCACTTGAAGGTGTCGAACTACTTCTGCCCAGGATGCGGCCCTCATGGACTTGGACAGGCGCCTCCGCCCCTGCCGGAGTCCTTTTCTCGGAAATCGGGCCCTTCTTATCGGATTCGTCGGGCCGGAAGGCCATCGGCCACGCACGTTCGAACAGACCTCCGCTGTCGAAGACCTCATCCAGAGCTCTGGCGAGGTCGAGCCGACAACTAGGGTACTTTGCCGTCTCGACGGCGTAGATGACATCGTCGCTGACCTGCACCAACTTGCCCAGGGTCTTGGCAGACATCCCGCTGTTCCTGCGAAGCCGTCGTAGTTCTTCACCGAACCACTTCTGCGGTGAAACGCCGGTGGCGGGTTGCTTCTGCGGACGAGGCATAAAAGGCCTCTCTGTCTTCGGAATCCGATAACTGCAGCTCTCGGAACCAGCATCTCCACATTGGCCTTCACACCTGTCTCAATGGTTGCTGGCTGGTTCAACACCAGTACACACCGCAACACGAACCCGTTGGTGAGTTTTCGTAGGACGAGGTGGACTCCCGTGAACGCAGACCTACTGGATGCTTCGCAGACCGTGGCTGATGGGACGCAAGCGCTGACCCGTAGCCGCCCAGGAGTCCTTGAGATAGACCTTCAGCTCACGGCTGCGGCCGTGAAGCCCACCCGCGAAATCGTGATGAGGCACCTCGCCCTCTGGGGCCTGGCCGGATACGAGTGGCAGGTCAGCCTCGCCACGTCCGAGCTCCTCACCAACGCATTCAAGTACGCCCGCCAGCCCGACCAGTCCACCGTGCTCGTGCGGCTCATGCTCTCCCGCACTCCCGGTGGCCTCTTCCTTTGCGTCAGCGACCCTGAGCCAAGGCGCCCCAACCTTCTCCTGGCTGACGACGACCAGGAAGGAGGGCGTGGCATTCCTCTCCTTCGCGCGATCTGTGGCGAGTTCGGGTGCTCCAGCACCGACCGCGGCAAGGACGTGTGGGTGACCTTGGAAACGCCTTAGCTCGCGGTAGAGCCCTGTGACTCCCCTCCCTACGACCGAAGGACTTTCCGAGATGGAACCCGCCGTGGTGACCGCCCCGGTCCTGCGCGAGATCCCCATGGGTCTCCCTGCGGATTCGAGCGCTGCCGCATCAGCCCGCATCCAGGCGGAGACTCTGCTCACCGTTCTGGGCCGGTCTGGTGACCAGAACCTCGCGGTCGACGTGTTGCACACCCTCGTCGACAACGCCGTGCAGCACGCACTCATCCGCGCTGCGGCCGAGCAGCGCTTCGGCACCTGTCTCAGCATCACCGAGACCCGCGAACTGCTGATCGACGTGACGGACCCGAACCCCACATTCCCCCAGTTCGACAAAGCGATCACCGGCGAGGTCGGGAGCGGGCTTTGGGGCATCGTTTGTCAGGGTGCGACGCTCACCTGGTTCGCCAGGGCGGACTTCGCCGGCAAGACCGTCCGCGCCGTACTGCGCCCCAGGCAGGTGGGCTTGTGACGATCTCGGCCGTCTACACCCAGGCGGAGATGATGCGCGCCCTGGACGAGAGCGTAGGTGCGGCCCGGGCGCCTGCCGCCGATATGGCAGATCTCGCCGAGGTGATCCGGGCCTTCCTCGCGGTCGAGGCGCGCAGCGCGGCCCGTGTGCGGCTCGGGGGCGGTCTGTTCGACGTCGTCATCACCCAGCTCGGTCGTGGAGGCTCGGTGCGTGGTGACGGTGATAGATGAGGTCCAGGGCGGGTGCGGCCCTGTGATCGAGGACCCCGAGAATGGCTGGTTGTACTGGCTGGTCCCGCCCGGATCCCGTGCTCGGTGGGCGTGGCACGGTCATGCCGTGTGTCTGGGCCCGCCGCACACGATCACGCTGCCGTCCCCGAGCCGGCGGGCAGCGCCGGGACCGTACTGGCTGAGGGCGCCGACGGGCGACCGGCTCGTCCCCATGGCGCCGCTCTGGGACGCCCTCGCACAGTTTCGCCCCGAGCCGACTCCGCACGCCGCTCTCGCAGCGCGCCTCGGCATCAGCGTCTGAAACTCCGCGCTCGTCGGCGCATGGCATAGGGCACTGGCGAGCGCGGCACCAAGCCCCCCTTTTTTTGAAATCCGCTTGCACCGTGGGTGCCGATGATCGAGGTAGCACTGTGAAAGAGCCAGTAGCGCCGTATGTGACGCCGCGGACGGGAGAGCTCCGATTACCCGTCCAGGTGGTGGTCGCCGTAGCCGGGGTGTCGTACGCCGATCCTGCGCACGATGCCCTGGCGCGCGACGTGGACGGCGTGTTGTGGGAGTTGTGCGCTGGTACGACGACCGGCCGGCCCGACTACGCCGAGCTCCACCCGGGGCGGCAGCGTGAGACGATGGAGAATCTCCGCTGCGCGGGCTGCAACGAGCCAGCGGCCCGCGATGGGCGCGGCATGCTGTGGCTTCTCCCCCTGCTCGACACGGTGACGACGAGTTGGGAAGGCGTGCGGACCGCGATCCCGCCCGTGTGCGAGGCCTGTGCGGAGAAGTCCCCACGTCTGTGCCCCGAACTGCGCGGGGGCCACGTGCAGTTGCGCGTGCGGGAGGCCGAGCCGGTCGGCGTGCGTGGAATGCTCCACCCCCGCCCTGGCGAGCCGGGCGTGCCCGAACCTGGTGCCGTGGTCGGCTACGACTCCCCCGACCTGTCGTTCGTCGTCGCCCGCCATGCCGTGCGTGAGCTGCGCCGCACCACCGTGGTCTCGTTCACCGCGGTCGCACCCACGCAGGGCCTGCGCCGCTACGTGCCGGCACTGAGGGCGGTGGCCCGATGACCCGGAGGCCACCGCAGCTCGCGGTGGTCGGCTCACGGCCGACGCACGGCCAGGCCGAGGCTGAGGCCACTCCGGTCCAGTGGTCGCCAGTATGCGGACACGACTACGGCGCTGAGCGATGGCAGTCAGCCGGCCTGACGGGCGAGCGCCAGCTCGAGCCGGGCCTGGGCCCGGGCGCCACGCGGCTCGACCGCGAGGCCGCGGTGTGGCCGCGGATCACCGACCTGGCCCCGGCTGTGCCGGCCGCCGCCCCCGCCGACAGCCGGTCCACCGCTGTGGGGCCGCCCTCGTAGCCGGTCGAGCTCCGGCTCTGGCCGCACCCCTGCCCACGATCTCCGTGGTGCCCCCGTCTCCCCCAGCAGACGGCCACCACGGTCGCTCCTGATCAAGCTCTGTGGAGGAGAAGTTGACCGCTTTGAAAACACACGTCCCCCTGCGTGCCATCACCTACAACCTGCTACTCGGCGGCCTGCACGCCGGCGACGACACGCGCCTTCGCGCGCAGACGGAGATGCTCGCCCACCTGGGCCCGGACGTCTTGAGTCTCCAGGAGTGCACGGGGTGGACCAACCGCCACCTGCGCCGGCTGGCGGACGAACTGGGAATGGTCCCCGTCGACATGGCGCCCACACGCGTCCGCAGGGCCCCGGGCCCGCCCAACGGCACCACACTGCTGATCCGGCCCTCCAGCGTCCGGGTGATGGACCACTGGATCGTGGGCGAGGGGGTCTTCCACCACGCACTGATCCGCGCCTGGCTCGCCCGGTCGCGGTCGGCGACGACCCCGGCAGCGACTTCACCGCCTTCGCCACCCACTTCAGCTGGTCCTCGGGCGACGCGCGGCTCAACGAAGCCCGCATGCTCACCGACTACGGCGGCCCCTTCCCGGGAGCGCCACGGGGCGCGCTGCTCCTGGGTGATCTCAATACACCGGACCGGGAACCGCCCGACTGGTCGCTCGTCCCGGCGAACCTGCAGTCGCGGTACCGGTTCGTCAAAAGTGACGGGGCCTTCGGCCGTGCGGACCGGCGTGCCGTCCAGGTACTGCTCAAAAGTGGCTGGCAGGACCCGCAGACGGACTTCGGCGACCCGGAGGCCGCGAGTGTCGGATACGCGTACTCCAACGAGCCGGTGCCCTGGCGCCTGGACTACGCCCTGGTCTCCGGCCTGGCGGTGTCCGACTACTTCATCCATGACACGCCTGGGGCCCGGGAGTTGTCGGACCACCTCCCGGTGGTATGCGACGTGATGGTGGGAGCAAGCTCATGACGGACAACGCACACCAGGGCGCGACCGGCAACGGCGCCTTGTCCGGGGCCGCGCACGGACGAGCTGTCCTGGCGGAACGGCTGGCGGATCCGGAGCTGCTCGACCATGCGATCGAGATCCGGCTGGGCGAGGAGGGCATCGACGGCACCTGCCTGGCCGTACCCGTCGGCGGCCGGCGAGTGGCGGGCCGGGTGAGCGTGGCCGGCTGGACCCAGGCCCGACAGGTCCTTCAGGCACTGGCCGGCAAGCCGGGTTTCCCGTACCTGCGAGACGACAGCCACGGCAACGAGATCGACGACCCGTGTCACATCGCGTGGGGCCTGCACACCGGCACCAGGGACGACCACGGCAGACGGATGGCGCAGATGCTGGGCTACCACCCGGCCGGTGTAAACGCGTATGTGACCGAGCAGACCTGGCGAGATGCGCGCGTCCCCGTCACACCGTTGCCGGAGCGCGAGTTGTCCGCACCCGCCGGAGGCCGCGTCTACGACGTGCTCCTCGGCGGCCGGGACAACTACCTGTCAGACCAGCGCCTGGTCGCATCGCTCACCGAACACGACAGGCAGACCCTCAAGACCGCCGCAGCCATCAACCGCGCCCATCAGCCGGCCATCGTGGAAACACTCGCCGCCCGGGGCATCGACCAGTACCTCGACCTGGGATGTGGCCATCCTTTGAGCGACGCCCTGCCGATGGACGACGCCCCCTCCTACGCCGCACTCCATGAACTGGTGGCCCAGTACCGAGGGGGCACCGCGCGCACGGTCTACGTCGACCACGACACGTTCATCTTCGGAAGGGTCCGCCACCGACTCGAGGACGACCCACGCCGTCCCGCGTGGGTGAGCGCCGACATCCGGTACATGCGGCAGTTCCTCGACTCGGGCAGGGTCCAGTACCTCCTCGACTTCAGCCGCCCCATCGCCGTCCTGCTGCATGACGTGCTGCTCTGGATCGACAGCGACGAGACCGTGACGCAGGCCATGACCGTGCTGCGGGAACGGCTGGCGCCGGGCAGTGCCCTGTCCATCACCCACGCCGCCGACTTCGGCGAGGACAACGCGATGTCGCGGTTCATCAACCCGTTCCGCGCAGCCGGGCTCGCCTTCACACCCCGCAGCGCCCACACCATCGGCAAACTGTTCGGGGACTGGTCCCTGGAGAAGCCCGGGCTCGTGCCGACACACCGCTGGCAACTTTCAAGGCGGAGACCGGGCGTGCCTGACGAAGAGGTCGGTTTGCCGCGCCACCACGTGCCGCTCAAACCCGAGCAACAGCCCACCGCGGCCAAGGGGCTGAGAACCGGTACGCCGCTAACGAGTCGATCTGTGAACTCGCCGAGGAGATCGGCCGCTCGTACAGCTTCGCGCACCGAACCCTGGCCGTGGCCGGCGTGGCCTTCCGGCCGCGCAGCGTCAGGGCCAAGCCCCTGATCGCCTGTCCGGTGGCCCCGGATGACGTCCGGCGATCCAATACCGGTTGGTCGCGCCGTCCAGACGATCCAGCGAAAACCCCAAGAGACAGGGAGCTCCGCGTGTTCATCGACATCCCGAGCGAACTCGAAGCCGCTCTGATCGCCCTTCCTCTCCCGCCATAGAGAATGGACGATTCGTTCCTGGCGACGTCCACCATGGAGCGGTATCGGACCGACCTGACGGCCACCCCGCAGTTCGAGGAGACCGCCGTGACGCGGCACCACGCGCTGACCGGAGAGGGCGGCGGGTACGCCGTGCTGCGCCTTGGGAACCTCGCCAAGGAACTGGGCACCGACAACGACCGGTTCCTGCGGATCGCAACGAGCTTCGCAGCCGAGGTGGCGGTCCCCTTCTCCCTCTTCCCCCGGTGGCCTCTCTGGAAGGACATCGGGGTCAAGGCCGACAAGGACCCCGGTAAGTCCAGCGGCATCGGGTACAACGCCTTCCACATGGACCTGGTGAACGCGACCCTGCCACCGGATTTCACCACACTCCTGTGCGTTCGCCCCGACCCGCTCGGCGGCGGCCCCAGCATCCTCTCCGACGCCCACGCGGCGGCGGCGCGTCTGCCGGAGGACTGCCGTGCCTTGCTGACGGAGTCGGCCTACCACTACGGGACCTTCTTCGACCTTTACGGTGTCGGCGAGGAGTACAAGCCGTTCCCGATCCTGGACGGCTCCAACCTGGGCAAAGGGTTCGTCCGGTTCAGCGCCAAGATGCTGGAGCGGTCAAAACTCTGCCCGGCGCACGCCGAAGCCGCGAGGGAACTCGCCGACGAGCTGGTCCGAGGGCAGGTCTCCTTCATACTCCAGCCCGGGGACTACCTCGTCGTGAATCAGCGCCGCTTCCTGCACGGCCGGGAAGCACTCCACAGCGGCCAGGAGACCGTCCCGACCGCCGACCGGCGACTGCTCCTCCAGCTCTTCCTGCGCGCGAAGGCCGACGATGGCCCGGCCATGTAGCCGGCCGACGGCACCGCTGGCTCACCCAGCTCTGCCCCGGCGGCCCTGCGCCCTCGAACTCGCAGCACGGCCGCGGGGCGGGGCCCGGTCGGACGCCTTGGGAAACGGCCGTGCACCGGGCTCGCCGGTTCCGTCCAGGAGGTCAGACGCGGGAGTTGCGCAACGACTGCCACACAGCGCCGGTCAGCGCCACCGTCGCCCGCGGGACCGACAGATGCTCGTGCTCGCGATACAGGGCCCAGTTGTACTGCACGAGGGACAGCTTGTTGGAGGATAGCGAGCCAGCCTGATGGGCCCGGTACACCGCCAGCGGCTCGGCCAAGCCCCGGGCGTCAGCGCCGTGCCGCATGATCGACAGCCAGAGCGCGTAGTCCTGGCGCTTGCGCATCTCCGGCATCAGCCTCATGCCCAAGACGTTGCGGTCGTACATGGCAGTGAGGGCACCGATGTAGTCCCGGAGCAGCATCGCGCGGTAGTCCACGTGTTCCCGTGCGCGGATCACGCGTCCGTTCGGGACCCAGTCGGTGCTCTCGCCGTCGTAGTCGGCGTCCATCTTGTAGTACGAGGTGAACGTCAAGGGCGCGTCACCGTCCGCAGCGAAGGCGAGCTGCTTTTCGGTCTTCTCCGGCAACCACATGTCGTCGGAGTCGAGGAACGCGATGTAATCCCCGCGGGCCCGCTGAATCGCGAGGTTGCGGGCACGGCCCGCGCCGCCCCGCTCGGGTGCCGGCTCCGGCAGGACGCGCTCGTCCTGCTCGGCAAACTCCCGGAGCAGGTCCATGGAGCCGTCGGAGGACTGGTCGTCGGTGACCAGCAGCTCCAGGTCGCTGTGGGTCTGCGTGAGTACCGACCGGACGGCTGCGCCGAGGGTGGCCGCCGAGTTGTAGACGGGCATCACGACAGACACCAGAGGCACAGCGCATCTCCTTGCCAGATCAGGAATGACGGTCCATTCAAGCACCGCAACCGAGTAGGAGCTGACATGCAGATAGTCGTCGCTGGTCAGGGATACGTGGGGCTCCCGCTGGCCGTACGCGCGGCGGAGGTGGGACACCGCGTGATCGGCTACGACGTGGACGCCCATCGGATCGATCAGCTCACAGCCGGCCATTCCTACGTCGAGGACGTGACCTCCGCGCGGCTGCGCGCCGTGCTGGACTCCGGCGGCTACTGGGCGACCACCGATACTGCTGCGCTGGCCGGCTACGACATCGCGGTGATCACTGTGCCGACCCCGCTGCGGGATGGCGTGCCTGACCTTTCCTACATCGAGAACTGCACGCGGACCCTGGGTGCGTGTCTTCGCCCCGGTGCGACCGTGGTCCTGGAGTCGACGACCTACCCCGGCTGCACCGAGGAACTGATGGTTCCGATCCTGGAGAAGGCGTCATGCCTGCGGGCCGGGGAGGACTTCCTGGCCGGATTCAGTCCCGAGCGCATCGCTCCGGGAAACAAGCGGTTCTCGTTCGACGGGACACCGAAGGTGGTGGCCGGGATCGACGCCAAGTCTCTCGACGTGATCAGGGGCTTCTACGACAGCATCTTCCAAACCACGGTCCCGGTGTCCGGGCCCAAGGTCGCCGAGCTGGCGAAGCTGCTGGAGAACACCTTCCGGTTGGTCAACATCTCGCTCGTGAACGAGCTGGCGACGCTGGCGGCGCCCCTCGGCGTTAATGTCTGGGAGGCGATCAATGCCGCCGCGACCAAGCCCTTCGGCTTCACGCGGTTCACCCCGGGGCCGGGAGCCGGCGGGCACTGCCTGCCCGTCGATCCGCTGTTCCTCTCATGGAAGATCGAGCAGGAGCTGGGGATCCCCTTCCGGTTCGTGGACCTCGCCGACGACGTGAACCGGCATATGCCCGATTATGTCGTCCAGCGGATCGTGGACGGCCTCGGCAAGCGCGGTCTGCCCGTTGAGGGATCCCGCATTCTGCTGCTCGGCCTGACCTACAAGTACAACGCCACCGATCTGCGTATCTCCCCTTCAGCTCGGGTCGCCGAGCTCCTCATCGGCCTTGGTGCCGAGGTCCGCGGCGCCGACCCGAACGTCCCGGAGAGCGACACCAGGAAGCTGAACGTGCCCCTGGTCGATGCGAACCCGCAGGAGGTAGCAGCCGCTGACGCCGTGGTGCTCCTCATGGATCACACACTGTTCGATCTCTCAATGATCGAAATAAACGCGCCGTACGTGCTCGATTGCCGCAATCGCCTGTCCGGCGTAAACGTCGAGACCTTGTAAAGCTCCCCAGTTCCCCCGGCCACCAACTGACGTCGACCCCAGGAGTTCCCTTGCGCGACGAATGGGAGCACGCCCACACGGACTACACCAAGCCCGCGCAGCGCCCGGCTCCTGCCTCACTGGCCGAGAGCGAGGGCGACTGACGCCGCTACCTGAAAGGTGACACCCCCAACGGGTGGCTGATCCAGCACAACGCGATGGCCGAAACGCTCCTCAGCG
This sequence comes from Streptomyces sp. NPDC093018, assembly GCF_040684035.1. Lineage (NCBI taxonomy): Bacteria > Bacillati > Actinomycetota > Actinomycetes > Kitasatosporales > Streptomycetaceae > Streptomyces > Streptomyces sp. NPDC093018. The sequence continues at coordinate 17,009 of NZ_JBFBFF010000018.1, read as the reverse complement.
GCAGGCCGATGTACTTGCTGCACGTCACCAAGGACATCGCCGCCATCCGCACCAGCGGAGAACTGCACGTCTCCACCGGATGCCTGGTCGGAGCCCTGTACTGCTCCCCCTTGGCCCATCGGCGCGAAGGACTGTACCCGCACAACCTCGGCGCCTACCTGATGCGGACAAAGCCCAACACCACACCCATGATCTTCGAGGTCACCCCGGACGCTCCCATACCCACCAAGGGCGTGGACTACCTGCATCTCGGCGCCATCCACCTGCGCTACCAGAACTTCCTCAGCCCGGCTGAGAACGACCATCTCAACCACGTCCTGATGGCCGGTCTGCGCGCCGCGGCCGCCGAGTTCATCGACCAGCTGGCTGCCGCCGTGCCCGCCGTGCCGTTCCTCGGCTACCTCTACTTCGAGGTGCTGTCCGAGTACCTCATGCTTCACTCCGCAACCCCGGAGACCAAGACCTACGCCCAGAACGGGGAGCTGAACAACTGGCTGTACAAGAGGATCGCGTTCGCCGCCGTGGACGGCATACACCAGCTGTTCGACCTCGCCCGCTTCCATCCGCGCCACCAGCAGCTCGTCCAGCTCGTCGACAGCGTGGAACCGTCGCTCGCCCCAGGGGTCGCCGAGTATGTGCGGCAACGGCTGTCCCACCTGTTCGCCCGGACCGCACTGCACCCGTCCCAGGACGCGGCATCGGTCGCCTTCCAAGGCGCCGATCTCGGCACGCTCCAGCAAGTCGCGCCGGGACTGATCGGCCAGATGATCTTCCGCGAGATCCGATACATGCCGCGCTACCAGCAGCTCTATCACTGCTTCGAAAAGGCCAAGGCGCTGGAGGCATGGGACTACTGGAACCACGAGGGCATTCCCACGCCCTTCAACGGCATCCTTCCAAAGGGCGAGATCGGGGTACACCCCGTCTACCCCCGGTCAGCGGTCAGCGGTCAGCGGCTGGATCGCCAAGCGCGACAGCAAAGGCTTCCTGCATCCGGCTCAGGAGATCACCGCCGTCTTCACACCGCACCTGGCGTCGTGGTGGGCACCACCTCATCACCACGGGCGCAAGACCACCGCCGCCCCACGGGCCACAGCCCCGTGCTCGCTCCCCGCCCACCGGCCATCCATCAAGGGGATCTCCGCATGAGCGCCAAACCCCTGACCATCGTCACCGGCATCAACCGCGCTTCCGAGCCTTCGTCCGGGAGCCTGATCCTCGTCCACGACCTTTACCGCGCCATGCCCGGCACTCACTCGACCTTCCTCGGCAGGGCACCAGTCGATCAGGCGTGGAAGGCCGCGTTCGATCACCTGATCCCCCTCTCCGCGACAAAGCGCCCCCAGGGCCCCGGCTTCAACCACTACGTTGACGAACTGACCCAAGAGGTCGGGGCACTCATCGAGCAGCTCCGGCCGGACGCCATCCACGCCCAGTACGTCGGGTTCGCACTCAGCCTGGCCCTCAGCCGAAGCGCCGGCACTATTCCGATCATCGCCATCGCCCACGGCCCAGAGGTGATGGCGGCCGAGCACAGCCCAGCGGAACACGACGCCATGAACGAGGTCGCCGCCGCCAGCACCACGATCGTCACCCCGACCTCCGACCTCGCCAGCCAGATCGATCGCCTCACCGGACGCCGGTTCACCGATCGCATCACCGTCATCCCGTGGGGCATCCGTCTGACCGATGCCCAGGTACGCGATCAGCCGCCCGCGGGGGCCGGGCCCCTGTCTCTGGTGCACGCCGGTCGCCTTGACGACAACAAGTCCACGATCACGGCCGTCGAAGCCCTCGCTCTCACCGATCAGCCCCACTGTCTGACTGTGATCGGCAAAGGGCCCCTGCGGGAACATCTGCAACAAAGAGCTGTCCAACTCGGCTTGCAGGACCGGGTCAAGTTCGATCCGTTCCTGCCCCGCACGGAACTGTGGCGCCGTTTACCGGACTTCGATGCCTTCGTTTCCACAACCAGAGGTCTGGAAGCTTTCGGGCTCGTCCTCATTGAGGCCCAAGCCCACGGACTTCCGGTTGCCTACTCCGATCTTCCCGGCGCGAGGGAGATCCTCGGGAACACTGGCGTCCCCTTCACTCCTGGCGACCCGCGCTCGCTGGCCATAGCCCTAGACGAAATGGGCCGGGACCTTCACCGGCGTAAGGCCCTGGCCAAGGCGGCTCTTCATAACGCGCGCCGATACGACATCACTACCACGGGCCGCCAACTTCGCGAACTGACGCTCCGAGCCACCTCACGCCACTTCCGGCCGGTTGTGAACCAGGGATCATCCCCGCGGGCGCGGGGAGCAGGCTTTCTGACCTGCGGCTTTATCGCTCCGCAGACGCGTTTTCGTGGACTTTTACAGTTTCCGGCAAAAGCACCATATCGCCCCTCTTCCCCCTGCCTTGGCAGCAAGCAAGCATCGTAATGGGACCGACGGCGACGAACCGCCACCTTGCGCCGCTGGCGTCCGCTGACGTTGCCGTCAACTACTGCCGTCAGACACCGCACAGGCCCCACCGGAAGGTTCCGGCAGGGCCTGCAGTTCGCTATCGCTCACAACGCGATCACGGGCAGAGAGCCAACCTCACTCCCCCTCTGGGCACCAAGACCCCCAGTGGAAGAATTCCAGCTGCCATTCACCGCCACCCTCAGACTCGATCGTTTCTGTCGCATTCTGAAGATGCCACGACGTGTTGACGAACAGGCGCAAATCCCGACCTGCAAGAACATCCGAGTTCAGAAGCCCCACGATCAATCGGCGCGGCTTCTCCTGGAACTCGGCAGACAGCAAGTCGAAGAATCCATCCCAGCCACCACGAAAGTAGCCCGGGAAGTCAAGCTCTCGCCCAACAGCTAGAGAGGCGTCACGCTCGGATTGAAAGCGTGAGGCATCGACGCATCGGACCTCGAATCCCTGACCCTCTACGCAACGCCTGACCTCGTCTCGGCCCGCCTCTGGAAGCAGATAGGGCGGGGCAGACAGCCCTGGAATGACGCTAGAGATCGGTCGCCACTGCACGTTTCCTCAACCTTTCGCCAACTCCTCATCGAAGCCGGATGAAATTGTCGTAGTGATTGGAGGTGTAGTACACCTCACCCTTCCGCCCGAATACGAGACGCTCCGTCCCTCGATTTCCCGTCCCTCTTCCGGAAGGCCAAACATCGCTCTCGGTGTAGTAGCCGAGCGGCCTATCTGGGAGCTGCCCATTGCCATTTCCGTACTCTCCGGCAGGACGACCTCTCCGACCGCCCTGGTGTGTCATGGCAGGCGGTCGCCCGTTCATATCGTAGAAGTCAACGACCTCTTGGATTCGACTCTGGGTTGCGGCCTTGCTCTGGCCGAAAATCCCATCCTTGAGCGGGGCGCCGAAGCGGCAGTTGCTGTTGTGAACGAGTACCGGCGTGACCCCCGCCAGCACATAGTACGTGTGAACGTCATCAATGGTGAGGTCGTATGTCCGCTGGCGCTTGGTGTAGCGGGCGACCGCCACGATCTGGACGTGGGTGCCAGTACTGGTGCGCAAGTACTGGCCGGGTCTGAGGATGCCGGCGTCCACCCATTTCTTGAGTTCAGGGACCCAGAAGGGATGGGTATCCGTGGCTGTGATTGTAGATTTGCCGCCGCTCTTCGTAGCGGTAGTGAGGGTAGTGAAGTCCTTGTCGTCCGCCGTAGTGATGGTGACGACGACCTTCTTCTTAACCGTCTTTCCGGTATCAGGATCGGTAGCCTGGACGAAATCGCCCGTCCTTACATCCTCGATTGCTTTGGTGGTTCCGTCAGCCAGGAGGACTTGAGTACCGGGCAGGAAGCTGTGCTTGGCGCACGATGCAGCAGCTTCCAACACTTCACCAACTTCAGCCCCTTTGCCCAATTTACCCAGCTTGGCAAGCTTGGCAATCTTGCCAAATGGAAGATCCGCAGCCAGCCAGGCACAATTCCACGTCAGATTGTGCGCGCATTGACCAGCCAGCTTGTAGTCGAAGACGAATGTCTGGAAGAGATCTTTCGCCTCCGTTATTCTTCGATTCTCACCTTCAGGAAGTACGCCTAGATATTCCTTATCGCCCACAATAGTTGTTTTAAACTGGACCTTTGCGTTGCCATCGACGTAGGTGTGCGTGACTACATTCGATCCGTCATCGCGGGCTGCGCCGACCTTGTCCTGTCCAGAGTGATACGTCCACCCTCCGTCATTGTTCTGGGTGAAGGTCTCGTGAGTTCCGTCGTCGCATCTGCCCTCTCGGCCGCAGAGACTGGCAGGCTTCAACCCCGAGGGATCACTCAGAGTGACAGGATTGCCGTTGGCGTAGCTGTAGCCGTTGAGACTCTGCGGATCAGTGGGGTCGAGGATGGGATCGACGCTGAGGAACCGGCCAGTAGTGGGGTCGTATTCGCGGGCACCGAGGTGGGTCAGTCCGGTGCTCGCGTCGTTGGTTCCGCCGACGAAGCCCTTGTCGCCGGGCCAGCTTGTCGGCTGCGTGCCGCGTAGTTCACCGAACGGGGTTGTCCGGCGCTGCTGCATGTTCAGGTTGCTGCTGTCGATGGCGAGCTGGCTGGTGCCGTGAGTGTCTCCGATGAGGAAGGACAGCTGGTTGTCGTCGGTGCGTACGGCCTGGTTGCCGCTGCCGAGGTCGTAGTAACGGGTGGCCTTCGGGGTGGTCGATCCCTTGGCTAGGGTGATCTCGGTGGCGCCGAGGAACAGAGTGGTGGAGCTGTCGGTGCGGGTGATCAGGCGGTTGCCGTCGGCATCGTAGACGTAGGAAGTGCTCTCTGTTCCGCCGTGACCGTCGTCCGCGGTCACCTTGGCCAGGTGGCCCTCGCTGTCCCAGGTGAAGGACTGGTTGTCGCCGCCGACGGATCGCGTCTTGGTGTTGCCGTCCTCGTCGTATGTGTAGGAGGCGAGCGCGGTGCCGGCGGCGCTGGTGGTGTGCACCTGGGTGACGGCGTGTGGCTGCCGGCTCTTGGGATCCGGATAGTCGTAGGTGTGAACGGTGTCCTTGCTGGTGTCTCCGGTCGTCGAGTGGTCGGTTTCGGAGGTGCGGTCGCCGTCGGTGTCGTAGCCGAAGGACTGCCAGTATGGTGCCGGGCCTCCGAGCACGGATGCCGTCGGGGTGGTGGCGCAGTCGGTGGCGCCTTGTGCCCATGCGTCGTCGAGCCGGCCGAGGGCGTCGTAGCTGAAGCACTGCGCGTCGGTGCCGTCGCGGGTGACGTCCGTGATGGAGGTGACGTCGCCTGCCTGGTCGTAGCCGTAGGTCGCGGACTTGTCGGTGCCGGGGACGTCCTGGCGGTCGACCCGCGAGTTGGACAGGCGCTGGGTGCCCCACTCGTAGGTGTTGGTGACCTGGGTCATCTTCTGCCCGGCCGCCTGGTAGGTGTACTGCAGTACCTGCCCGGTGTAGTCGTAGGTGGTGTCCGTGGTGTAGGTGGCGCCTCCTGAGCCGGACAGTTTGGTCTGCCTCAGAAGGTCGTCGTAGGTCGGAGTTACGGCCTCTGCTGTCAGGGCTCCTGCCGCGGGGTAGCCGATGGACTGGACGGTGCCGTCGGCGTTGTACTGCACGTTGCTCTGGTACGAGCCGGCCAGCGCCCCTTCGGCGGCGGGGATGGTGGTGGTGGTTCGGTGCGGCCGGTACAGGTTGTCGTACAGCTGGTTGGCCACGGTGTAGGCGGAGCCGGACGCGCCGCCGACGTAGCGGGTGGCGGAGGCGAGCTGGCCCTTGAATCCGGTGGGGTCCCACACGTGCTTGGTCAGCAGCGGGCCGGTCGCGTCACCGTCATGAGTCTCGGTCTCGCGGCCGAGCCCGTCGTACACGTGGGTGATCGTTTTGCCGCGCTGGTCGGTGGTGCTGACCAACTGGTTGCGGTCGTCGTAGTGGGAGGTGGTGGTGCCCGAATCGGGGTCGACCGCCGTGGTCTGGTTGCCGCGCTGGTCGTAGGTGTAGGACCAGACGTTGGTGGCGGGGCTGGTCAGCTTCTCCAGGTTGCCGGCCGGGGTGTAGTCGTACAGCGTTTTGTCGTACGCCCCGGTCGCGGTGGGGCCGTGGTACTGGTCCAGTTCCCGCGTGTTGCCCCGGGCATCGACAATGGTAGTGGTCGGCGTGGCGCCGTGCGGCGGGGTCACCGTGGTGCGGTCGCCGCCGTAGGCCGTGGTCGTGGTCGAAAGGACCTGGCCGCCGTCGCTGTTGCCGGCCACCTCCTGGCTCTGGGTGATCCGGCCCAGGCCGTCATACGTGTTCCAGGTCTGCGTCTCCACCTTCGAGGCGTCGTCCGGTGCGGACAGGACGGTCGAGGGCGCCTGCTTCTGGTAGTAGGGGGCGTAGGACTTCGCGACGAGGCCGCGGGCGTCGTAGAAGGTGTCGGCCACCAGCATGCCGCCCTGCGGGCCCGGGGATTGGGCCTGTCGTGCGCGCAGGAACCCGTCGTAAATGGTGTAGGCGGTCTGCGTGCCCGTGCCCGCCAGCGTGGTGGTGCCCACCGTCACCGGCTTGTCGTCGGTGACGGTGTACGAGTAGGAGTAGTTGGGGGTCTGGCCGTTGGCCTTGGAACGATCGGCGAGCCAGACCTTCAGACTGCGGCCCAGCGCGTCGTAGGTGGTATCAGTCCGCTTGTTGTTCGCGTCCACCACTGTCACCGGAAGGCCACGCACCGGGTCGAGGGTCGTGGTGGCCGTCTGCGCGGTGGCGGAGTTTCCGGTGGTGGCCGGCGGCGAGGTCACGGCCACCGTGGTGGGAAAGCCCGTGGCCGGTGCGAAGACCGTGGTGGAGGTCTCACCGTCGGAGCGGGCGGTGCGCTGCGGGGTGCCGGTCTGGGTGGCCGTCACGTTGCCGGTCAGATCCGTGGAGGAGGTGACGCGGCCGTAGGCGTCGTAGGCCTTGCCGGATTCCAGGAAGGTGCCGGTGGTGCCGTCGTTGGACTTCAGCGTGGCGGTGCGGGTGGCATCACCGGTCGTCGGCGCTGCCCCGTATGCCTGTCCGTCGTAGGCCGCCAGGACGTCGGAAATGATGTCTTTGGAGTAGTCCGGAGTGGTGACCGAGCACGCCACCGACAGCGTCTGTACCCGGGAGGGTGTGTCCAGGATGCCGGCGGTGGTGTTGTCGGCGTACGTGGTCCGAGTGCATTTGTTGTCGTCGGCTTTGGACACATCGCCTTCGTCGTCGGTCTGGACGATGCGTCCGGTGGCGTCCTCGAACGTGTTCTTCACGTCCGTGATACGCCACGAGGATCCGTCGCCGCCGTCCAGCGAGGTCCATGTGCGCGTCTCGGCGGTGCCGGTCAGGTTCGCGGCTATGGTGCCCCAGCTGCGGGTCACCGAGGCGGTCTGGTGATGCCAGGGCGTGTTGACGGTCTTGTCGAGCACCTTGCCGTCGGGCCCGGAGTAGTGCTCTGTTTTGTATTCGCCCCCGGCCAGCGAGTCATGGTCGGTGATGGTGCCGCCGTTGTCGTCGGAGACGCTGACGCTCCGGGTGCCGTCGGAGGTCTTGTCGGCGTCCATGCCGCGAAGGAAGTAGTGGTCGGTCTGCGAGAGCATGCCCACCGGGTCCTGGCCGCCGGTCTCGACCCGCACGTGCGCGTATCCGCGGTAGGTCGACCAGGTCTTGTACTTCTCCTTGGTGATGCCGTCATCGTCGTCGTAGTGCCATGCCGCCCCGCCCAGGTAGTCGTACTGGGTCACCATGTCGGGCGACTTGGTGGTCCGGTCGGTTTGCACGACCTGGCTCACCACGTACTTGTTGAACCACTGCAGGGACGGGTTCTCGTCGCCCTGCTTGGTGTAGTACTGCGGGAAGCACCGCGTCGTGTTGGAGTCCGGGGTCGGAAGGCTGGCGGCGTCGCAGGCGGCCTTGGAGTAGGTGACGTCGATCTGACCGCCGCTCTCGTCGTCGACGGTCGCGACGCGTTCCTTGATGAACGGTGAAGTGTTGTCGCCTGTGATGTCAAGCCGGTTGGTCCGCTGGTCGTAGCCGAACGTGACCTTCGGCAGCGTGAGATCCGGAGCTCCCTCAGGAGTGTCGGCCTTGCCTGTGTGCTGGATGGAGGCCAGTTCCAGCTGGTAGTCGATGTCTGCCATGCCCCACTGGTCGGTCAGGTCCCAGGTGTCCACCGGCGTGTACGTGCTGCCGGACTTGAGTACCTGTGTGGTGACCGAGGTCAGTCGCTTACGCGACCAGAACGAAGGGCCGAAGTTGTCGCAGTCGCCGCTCGACTTGCAGTTCAGGTCCCACGGCGTGTCGTACCAGTAGAAGGAGTTGGCGTCGATCTTCGACTCGTCGCAGGTGCCGGTGGTCGTCTCCAGGCACCGCTCCGCCGTGGTGAAGTCCACTCGGCCCAGCGCCTTGGTCGAGTACATGGCGGCGGACTTCAGGCCGTACTCGATGTGGTCCAGATAGCCCCCGCGGTCATACGGGGTGGGGTTGGACGCGGTGTTGTCCCGGGCGTAGAAGTTGGATTCCTTGTTGTAGTAGTAGGCGATGGCGTTGCCGTGCGGGTCGACGGCGTAGTCGAGGTTCCACCGCCAGCCCTGCTGGCACCACGAGGTGGCGTAGGTGGAGTCGTGGCAGGGCTCGTTGGCGTTGTTGCCGTAGACCGGCATGGTCCAGGCGGAGTTGGTGGTGGTGTTGCCGCTGGCCCAGCCGGGCAACCGGTTGTAACCGAAGTAGTAGCGGGTGCCGTCGGTGGTGGTCATCCGCCAGTACTCGTCGTTGTGGGCGCCGTTGGACCGCACGTCGCTGGTGCTGCCGTAGATCCGGTCGATCTTTGTACCGTCGTCGCCCTTGATCCGGAACGAGTTGGTGCCGGTGGCCACCAGCTGGCCGGAGTGCCCATTGAAGGAGACAGTTGCGTTGTCGTACGCCCAGCACATGTCCCCGACCTTGTTGCCCGAGGAGTCCTTCACGCCTTCGTCGGCGCAGGGCTTGTAGCTGCGCTCGATGTATCCCGGCCACAGGTCAAAGCCATCACCCGCCCAGGAGGACTGGTTGTTGCTGTTACTGGTACGGCCGTCGATCCCGCTCGAGTCATACGACAGGCCCACGTTCGGTATGAAGTTGCCTGGTACGCCCGGAACGGGCATGTCGTACGACCATGAGAAGTCTCCGGCGCTGAGGCCCACGTTGAACGTGGATGACGCGGAGAGCGAGGTGGCCGAGTAGTCGCCGTGGTCGCTGGACGTGCCCGAAGTAGCCGCCAGTACGACCGCGTCGCTGCTTGCAGAACCTGCCGACAAGGAAACTGCCCCGGCGGTCAGGGTGTGTGCGACCGGGTCGTTCACGGTGCGCACGGGGGTCTGCCTGGTGCACGACGACTTCCGGGGGGTGGTCAGCGCGCAGGCGGGCAGTCGGACCAGGTGCATCCGCGCCGTGTACGCGCCTCCATAGGTCCGGGCGTACTGGGTGTCATCGACCCGTACCCCGATCGAGTTCCCGTGAGCGCCCGGCTGTCGTGCCACGGTGAAGAGCAGGCCGTCCACTCCGGCGGCTCGGGTGGCCTTCTGGTCGAGCACCCGTACCGCCGCTTTCCCGCTGAGTGCGGACGCGCTCGCCGCCTTGATGCCGTGGGCGGACTTCGACGCCGGGGTGGTCAGGGCTACGGGCAGGCTTCCGGCCCGCACCGTGGCGGACTTGGCCGTGGCCGACGGGATGGTGACGCTGGCCGTTCCCGGCTTTGCCCACGCGTGCGCGGGGGCGTGTGCGGGATGGTGGGGCAGGCCGTCGCTCTTGCGCGGCACCTTCGTGGTCACCGGGTGGCCGGCCACCAGTTTGCCCGGAGACGGCTTGCCTGGCATGTCATCCGCATGAGCCACCTGCACGGCAGCCCCTTGCAGTACTCCGGCGACCAGGAGCCAGCAGACCAGCAAGGAAAGCTGCCGCGTCGTCCGGACCCAAGATGTCCGTCCGCGTATCACGTTCGTACGTCCCCATCCCTCGATGTCCGCCGCGTCACCGTCACGGTGACGCGGCGGCTCACGGTTCGTCTGGTGGTCACCACCGAGCGTTGATCGCGCGCTTCGGGGTGGCGTGTGGTGACCTGTGCGCCGCCCCGGTCGTTCCCTCGGTCAGGGCCCGGCGGTGGTATCCAGATCCGTCCCACTGGCAAGGGAGGCGATCTGGCTGTCGGAGGCCACCCCGGCGAAGACCCATACGTCGTCGATCACGCCCGGCCAGTACTCGCCCCAGGTGGACGCACCGGTCTTGGTGCGGCCCAGCTGAAGGCCCTTGGCCGCGTCGAACGGCAGCACGGAGGAGTTCCACGACACTGACTCCGTGCAGGTCGGATCGTCCGGGGTGCCGTCTCCATCGCTGTCCGCGCACACGTTCTGCTGGAGTTCACCGTTGACGTACAGGCGCATCTGCCCGGCCATCTGGTCGTAGACGACCGCGATGTGATCCCAGGCACCGTTGTTCTGGAAGCTGGTGTCCGGGGCGATCGAGGTGTCCGCGGTTGCGCTGTCGGCGTTCGCCATCTGCAACTGCCATCTGCCCGCATTGGCCGGGTCGGTGGCGTCGGGCACATACCGCACGGAGAAGCCGCTGGTGTTCGCCCCGGCCATGCTCATCACCGTCACCGGCTTGGTCGGCCGGGCGGGCGTGGATACCCATGCGCTGGCGGTGAAGCTGGTGTTGGTGTGGATCGGCGAGACGGTGGTGGACGCGTAGCTGTTCGATGTGCCGTCCAGTACCAGAGCGCCCATACCGACCATGCTGTCGGCTCCGGTGGAATCGAGCTGTGCGCCGCTGCCCAGGGTCAGCGCGTGCCGGTCGGCCGCCGTCGGCAGTGCGTCGGGGGAGACCTGCGGAGTGCCCGAAGCGGACTCCATCTGCCAACGGCCTTCGACCTGGAGCTGGTTGTGGTACATCGCCGCGGCTTCCGGCCCCGACAGTGCCCGGTCGTAGAGCTGCACGTCATCGATCTGGCCGGGGAAGAAGTTCCCTGGGGCGCCGTCGAAGGAACTGGCGCCGATCTGCGTCGGGCCACCGCCATAAAAGGGTGCGGCGAACGTCGTCGTGGCCACCCAGGCACCATTGACGTACAGCCGCATGTCATCGGTGTTCGCATCGTACGAACCCATCAGCTGCGTCCATACGCCTGCCGGTGAGTGGGTGGTGTCGCCTTGGGCGGCACGCACGATCGACGCGCTGTCGGAGTCCTCGGTGTAGGCGTCGAACGACCAGCCGTAGGTGGCCGAGTAGTACAGCTCGAAACCCGGTCGATGGGTGCCGGTCTGGGTGGCAATGGTGGCGGCGTGGTCGGGCTTGGACGACAACTTCGCCCATCCCACCACGGAGAAGCTGTGCACATTGTTGACGTGCGAGGAGCGGGTGGCCGCGTAGCCGGTCGTGCCGTCCAGCGTCAGTGCCTTGTCCTGGGCGCCCGCGCTGCCCGCCGTGACGCCGCCGTGGAAAACGGCGGGCTCCACATCCGCCCGTCCGTGCACCTCGGTGGTCGGCGTGCCGTCGGTCTGCGTGGCTTGCTCGTCCAACGGGAAGACAGCCCGGGCCGGACGCCCCGTCCCGATCGGCTCGCCGTTGTACAGGTGCGTCACGTCTCCGGCGGCCAGGGCCTTGTCGTAGATACGGACGTCGTCGATCGTGCCGGGGAAGAAGTTCACGGCCGAACCGGAGTAGTTACTGGCGCCGATCTGCAGACCGCGCCGCGCGTCCCATGGCGTGGTGTAACTCGTCGACCCGACCAGTTGTCCGTTGACGTACAACGCCAGCACGCCATTGACCGCGTCGTAGCTGCCGAGCAGGTGGTACCACTGCCCCGCTGAAACTCCGCCGGCGGTCGAGGACATCGCTCGCACCGGCGTGGCTGAAGCCGAGTCGGAGGTGTTCTGGTTGAACACCCACCGGTCGTAGCCCTGGGAGTAGTACAGCTCGAATCCCGGCGCGTTGTTGCCCGGCTGGGCAGCGATGACCGCCGCGGTCGAAGGCATCTGATCGAGCTTCACCCATGCCGCGACCGAGAAACTGGTGTTGGTGTGCACGGTGGGTATGTCGGACGCCAGGTAGGAGTCCGTCCCGTTGAACTCGACTCCGGTGTTCACCTTGCCCGGCGCACCCAGTGTCGGGGAACCCACCACGTCGAGGGTCCGGTTGCCGGCCGTGCCGACGGCCTGTGTGGCACCGGCGGCATCGTCCAGTTGCCACTCGGCCGGGGCCGGCTGGCCCTGCTTGACCCGGAACTCGTACACCTCCGGCTCACTCGCATTGCCCGCGCCGTCGAACGCCTGCGCGTACACGAAGTTCGTGCCCGCCCGGGTCGGCCGGAACGTCACCGACTTCGCCGCCCCGCTCGTCGTCGTCACCGTGTGGTCGGCGTCGCACACCGGATCGGCGTTCACGCCGTAGCAGTACTTGACCACGTCCGTGGACGACGAGTCGAAGGTGAAGCTGCCGTCCCGGCCGACCCCGTCGTACGTCGGGTCGTCCGGGTTGGAGTCGTCCACCGCCGGATAGTCACCCGAGGTGATCACCGGGCCTGCGGGCACGCTGGTGTCGTACACCCAGTAGCAGTCGGTCGCCGATCCGGTGTACGACCACGGTGAATAGCTGTAGTACGTGCCCTGGTCGTAGTCCACGGACCGCACGGCCCAGCCGATGGTCTTGTTCTTCGGGATCGTCTTGCCGTTGGGCAGGGTGGAGGTCAACGTCGTGGAGAACGTCGACCCGGACTTCTTCGGCCCGATCTTGGACGAGGTCCACTGCGTCGCGAAGCCCTTGCCGTCCCCGGCGTCCCACGACAGCTCGAACTGGACAGCCACCTCGTCCTTGTCCGGGTCGGTGACGTTGCTGGCGCTGATCGACGGCAACCTGCCGATCCGCACCGGGCTCGAGGGGCTGTGACACGTCCCGCCCGGGCTCATCGACAGCTGCGACATGCCGATCTGCTTCGGCGGCATGTTGTAGTGGACCCGCAGATAGGCGTCGTCGGAGAACCGCTTCCAGCCGTACGCGTCCGACTCGTCCGAGGCCCTCAGCCCGAAGGTGGTGGTCGAGGAGTTGTGCGCCGCCGCGTACTTCACCCCCGACGTGGCATCGAACTCCACATCCGACGCCGCACAGCCGGAGAATCCGTGCGCCTCGTTCTTGGTGTCCAGGCGGTCCAGCCAGTTGTCCGACGAGGAGTTCCACGTCGTGCCCGACGAGAAGCCCTTCGTCCGCCACAGCTCGACCGACCGCGCGCTGCACGAGGCCGACCACGTCTCGTGCGCGACGAAGGTCGCACTGAGAATCGACTTGCCCTCGAACTTCGACGTGGGAAAGGAGTAGAAGAGCCGCTTGGTGTCGTAGGGGGCACAGTAGGACCAGCCGCAGTAGCCCAAGCCCTCGTCCGAGTCGCCGTTGAAGCGGTACTGCGGGCTGGAGGCCCAGTACTTCGAGACCACCGTCCAGTCCCCCGCTTTGGGAGTGTACGTCTGCGGGTCGATGAACAGCGGGAACGACGTGTCCGATCCGGTCAGCAGGGAGTGATCCGGCGTCAGCGTCAGCTGGGAGGAGCCCGAGTCGACCGCGACCCCGATCGGCGCCACCTGCGACGAGTCGGTCGGCCCCTGAGACGGATAGTCGGCGGTGCCGCCCGAGGGCTCATCCGACGTCATCGTCGTGATGCGGGACTTGGCACTGGTCTTGGCCCCAGCATCGGCAGTGGTATCGATACCGGAATCCCACATGATCGGCTGCGGTGCGGAGAACACCACTCCGCCGGCCGCACTGTCGGTGGCCTCCAGGCCCCCGGCCTTCGTCTCCGACAAGGCCAGACCATCGGCCTTCACCCCGAACGTCAACCGTTCCAGAGCCGGATTCTTCGCAGCATCCGCGGTGTTGACCACCAACAGCTCGTGGAATCCATCGGTGTCCGCGCGCAGCTGCAGATCCACGTCCGGCAGCACGCCCTTGTACGTCGCGGTGTCGCCGCTGAGCGTCGGAGCCGGCAACGACGAAGCCCAGCTGTACGACAGCTTCCGCCCGGCCCGCTCCAAGGTCGCCAACGGCTTCGAGCCGCCCCCCGAGAACGACATCCCCACTGCCGCCACCGCAGGCGCGACACTGCCGTCCGGCTGCTTGACCAAGGTGTTGTCAATCGCCTTCCACGCCCCGCCCACCCGCGCACGCACCGGCCGCAGATGCTGATCCGACTCCAAGCCGCCATCAGGCCTGGCGTACGTCTCGCTGGACTCGGTCCGCAGGGAGGTGATCTCCACCCGCTGGCCTGTGTCGGCGGCTTGCGTCACCGCCGCACTCTGTGTCAGCGCGGAGCGGTGCGCTCCAGAGGTTACCGACTTCGCCGGCTTCGCTGTTTTGACCGGTGACACCGCAGTGGCTGGCCCGGCAGCCGTCAAACCGGCCGCAGGCACCACGCCGGCGACAATCGCGGACACCAGTAGTGCTCTCCATGCCCGGCGCGAGGGCGCCCGCCCAACCCCACCCAACACAAGCCCTCTTCCCCACAGAACCCCCACCCGGGAGTCACAAGATCTCCAAAGGAGAGGAACCTTACCTAGCTTTTACGTGTGCAGGTCAAGGGCTTACCGTTCACTCCTCAGGTCCGAAGGGTGGCAGTTTCGGCCACACGGGCGATTCGCTGGACCTAGGACTAAAAACAGGCCTTCACCCCTTTTTGAAGGCGTGAATTTCCGGCGGAGGTAGCGCAAATGGAACCTCCAGATCCAGCCAACTACGTTGACATCAACCGTGGTCCGCTTTGCTCAGATTTGGATTTCCCAATGCGGAACGAGCTGCCGACGGTAAGCATCCGGACACCCGGCCAATGCGGTTCCTGTAAGAGCCTCTGCCTCTTGACACAGACCATCAGGCCGCCTGGCCGAGCGCCCGGGTGACGTGGGGCATACGCTTGAGAGAAGCCCTGCCGATGATCCTCAGTCCTGGCGCCTTCCATCTCTTTCCGGCCTCCAACCCATGACGCCGAGTGGCAGTCCGTCCACGAGGCCGCCGACGGGCACGGCATACGTCTAACGAGTTGGTGCGTGATAGCGGGTGGGGTGTGTTTGCCTTGCTTGCAGCCGTCTTCAGATGTTGGCCGTGCGGTCGGAGACGAGGCCGGCGATGGCACGGTAAGCGTCGGGCAGGCGGTCGCGGCGGTGTGTCCAGCGGGTCAGTTGCTTCCAGCGTTTGTGGTCGGCGAGGGCGTGTTCGACGGTGATGTGGTCGGATGAGTGGCCGTGGCGGTCGCGTTCCCACTGTTCGACTCTGCCGGGCAGTGCTCCGGGGCGAGGTTTTCTGGGTGGTGTGATCGCTTGTCCGCGGTGGTCGCGGCTCAGGCCGAGGTAGCCGTCGTCCAGGAGGACCTCGACGTCGGGGAAGTGCTGGAAGCAGACGGCGATACCTTCGTTGCGGGCGGCCGTGGCGTCGTGCATACGCCGCGGTCGCAGGGCATCGGCCCATAACGCGCGGCCTTGATCGTCGGCGACGACGGTGGCCTTCATGGTGTTCTGCTTCTTCTTGCCCGAGACGAACGCACGGCGACCGCCGCGGCCGGCCGGTGGCCTGCGGACCTGGATCTCGGTGGCATCCAGGCGCAGCTCGACGCCTTCGGCCTGGGCATAGGCAAAGACGTCCGTCAGCGTTCGGAGCCGCAGGCCGGGACGGTTGGGAACCGCGCACCCCCGCTCCGCCAGAAGCGTGCGCACCTCTGCGATCGCCCGGGTGACAGCCGACCGGTCGACGCCGAACAGCAGCCCCAGCACCGAGTGCGGCAAGTCGTGCCGCAGATGAATCAGCGTGCCACCAGCCGATCGACGAACACGAGCTGATGACGGGCGCCGGCACCTTCGGCCCGCTTCCTGGCCCCTCCTCGCGCAGCATGGCGACGACCCTCGACCCCGGCCTGCCACGGCGCGGCCAACTCATCGACCAGGCAAGCAAGATGATGCCGAGAGAGCCCCGTGAACAGACAGTGCGCCAGCACCGTCCGATTGGCCGTGATCGCCACGGCGAGATCATGCCATCCACCTGCGATGACCCTCACCCGCTATCACGCACCAACTCGTAAAGAGTGTTGCAGAAGGTTTGATGGCGGGCATTTTCCCTGTATGGGTGGGGTGTTGAGGGCTGAGCCGGTGTGGGTGGAGACGTTCACCGGGTTGCGGATGGGGCGTTTTGAGAAGCTGCTTCGGGTGGTGCGGGAGCGGGGCGGCATCGGCCCCGGTGGTGGCCAGCCGTGGTGTCTTCCGCCGGCCGAGCGGGTGCTGGTGGTAGCCGTGTCTGCCGGGTCATCCAGCGCCTGCAACCCCTGCTCGCACTGGAGCCGGCGCCCCGGCCGGTGCCGGGCACCGACCGGTCATGGATCGTGGACGGCACCCTGATCCCGGTCCGTGACCGTAAGGTCGCAGCCTCCTCCCGCAACTACCGGTTCTCGGCGAACGTGCAGGTCATCATCGACGCCGACACCCGCCTGGTGGTGGCCTCGGCCCGGCCGGCTCCCGGCAACAAGGCAGACGCACACATCTGGCGCGAGTCAGATCTGCCCGCCGTGGCGGCGGGCACGACGGTGATCGCGGGCGGCGCATACCTGGGCACCGGGCTGATCGTCCCGCACCGCAGACGAGCCGGACGCCCCCTCCTGCGCGGCCAGGAGGAAGACAACGCCGAACACCGGTGCGTCCGGGCCCGTGTCGAGCACAGCTTCGCCCGGATGAAGAACTGGAAGATCCTTCGCGACTGCCCCCAAAGGGGCGACGGCCTCCACCACGCCGTCGCCACTATGCACACTGACAGGGTGAAAGCAGCAGGTCAGCTGTCACTCAACCCTGTCCACCACCGACCTTCTGCAACCCTCTTTAAAGGGTGTTGCACAAGGCCGTGAGCTGGGCATCTCCTAGGCTTGGCTGCGGTGTTACGTGTTGAAAGAGTGTGGGTGGAGACGTTCACCGGGCTGCGGATGACGCGGTTTTCGGGTTTGTTGAAGGTGGTGCGGGAGCGGGGCGGCAACGGCACGTTGCGGGGCCGGCCGTGGTCGTTGCCGCTCGCCGAGCGGGTGCTGATGGTCGCGGTG
>NZ_JBFBFF010000017.1:0-180655 GCF_040684035.1 Streptomyces sp. NPDC093018 | reverse complement strand
CTGCTGGCCGCCCGCGGTGACGGAAGGAAGATCATCCTCGCGCTGGACACCGTGAAGTCCCTGGCGGACGAGGAGATGAAGGTCGTCGTCGACCCCGCCAAGGGCATGACGAAGATCACCAAGCTGATGGACCCCGCCGAGGCGACGGGTGAGTACATCGGCGTGACCCTGATCGAGGGCGACGCGGCCGAGGAGCTGGGCGACGCGCTGAAGACGGTCTGGGAGACCGACCCGCAGCAGTTCTACGAGCACGGCTACCAGGAGCTGGTCGACCGCGGCTTCCGGATCGACGTGGCGCCCATCGGCGACGTCTCCTGGGTCGAGATCGACAACCACGACGACCTGGCCAAGGGGCGGGAGATCGCGTGCCGCTACTGACCCGGCTGATCCCCTCGCCGGTCGTCGTGGACATCCGTCCGGGTGCCCTGGACGACCTGGCCGGTGTCCTCGCCGACGAGCGCATCTCCCAGTCGGGCCGTCTCGCCGTCGCCGTCAGCGGCGGCTCGGGCGCCCAGCTGCGCGAGCGCCTCGCCCCCTCGCTGCCCGGCGCCTCCTGGTACGAGGTGGGCGGCGGCACCCTGGACGACGCGATCCGGCTGGCCGGCGAGATGAAGTCCGGCCACTACGACGCGGTGGTCGGACTCGGCGGCGGCAAGATCATCGACTGCGCCAAGTTCGCCGCGGCCCGGATCGGCCTGCCCCTGGTCGCCGTGCCCACCAACCTCGCGCACGACGGCCTGTGCTCGCCGGTCGCCACGCTCGACAACGACGCGGGGCGCGGCTCCTACGGTGTGCCGAACCCGATCGCGGTCGTCATCGACCTGGACGTGATCCGCGCGGCCCCGGCCCGCTTCGTCCGGGCCGGTATCGGCGACGCCATCTCCAACATCAACGCGATCGCGGACTGGGAGCTGTCCCACCGGGTCAACGGCGAGAAGATCGACGGTCTCGCCGCGGCCATGGCCCGCCAGGCCGGCGAGGCGGTGCTGCGGCACCCGGGCGGCATCGGCGACAACGGCTTCCTCCAGGTGCTCGCCGAGGCGCTGGTCCTCAGCGGTATCTCGATGTCGATCTCCGGCGACTCCCGGCCCTCCTCCGGCTCCTGCCACGAGATCAACCACGCGTTCGACCTGCTGTTCCCGAAGCGCGCGGCCGCCCATGGCGAGCAGTGCGGGCTCGGCGCGGCCTTCGCCATGTATCTGCGCGGGGCCCACGAGGAGGCCGGGCACACCGCCCAGGTACTGCGCCGGCACGGGCTTCCGGTGCTGCCGGAGGAGATCGGCTTCACCGTGGACGAGTTCGTCCGCGCCGTGGAGTTCGCGCCGGAGACCCGGCCCGGCCGCTACACCATCCTCGAACACCTCGACCTCAAGCCGAACCAGATCAAGGACATCTACGCCGACTATGTCAAGGCCATCGGTAGCTGAACTCCGTCCGGTCGTCCACCCCGCCGGGGTGAAGGACCGGCGCAGCGGTGAGCACTGGGCGGGACGCCTCTACATGCGTGAGGTCTCCCTGCGCATCGACCGCTACCTGGTGAACACCAGGGTCACGCCCAACCAGCTCACGTACCTGATGACCCTGTGCGGTGTGCTCGCGGCCCCGGCCCTGCTGGTGCCGGGGATCTGGGGCGCGATCCTCGGCGTGGTCGCCACCCAGCTGTACCTGCTGCTGGACTGCGTCGACGGCGAGATCGCCCGCTGGCGCAAGCAGTACTCCCTCGCCGGTGTCTACCTGGACCGGGTCGGCGCCTACCTCACCGACGCGGCCGTGCTGGTCGGCCTCGGGCTGCGCGCCGCCGACCTGTGGGGCACCGGTCGTATCGACTGGCTGTGGGCCTTCCTCGGCACCCTGGCCGCGCTCGGCGCGATCCTGATCAAGGCGGAGACCGACCTGGTCGGTGTCGCCCGGCACCAGACCGGCAAGCCGCCGGTGCAGGAGGCCGCCGCCGAGCCGCGT
Organism: Streptomyces sp. NPDC093018; assembly: GCF_040684035.1. Classification (NCBI taxonomy): domain Bacteria; kingdom Bacillati; phylum Actinomycetota; class Actinomycetes; order Kitasatosporales; family Streptomycetaceae; genus Streptomyces; species Streptomyces sp. NPDC093018. The sequence goes on along the minus strand of NZ_JBFBFF010000017.1, from coordinate 178,696 downwards.
TCCTCCGGGATGGCGCTGGCCCGCCGGGCCGCCTCGGCGCTGAAGTTCCACCGGCTCATCCTCGGCATCGAGGCCTCGCTGCTGATCGTGCTCCTCGCCATCGCGGACCAGATCCACGGCGACCTGTTCTTCACCCGGCTCGGCACCGCCGTCCTCGCGGGCATCGCCCTGCTCCAGACGCTGCTGCACCTGGTGTCCATCCTCGCCTCCAGCAGGCTGAAGTGAGCGCGGCCGGGCGCGTCGGCGCCGTCATCATCACCATGGGCAACCGGCCCGAGGAGCTGCGCGCCCTGCTCGACTCGGTCGCCAAGCAGGACGGTGACCCCGTCGAGGTGGTCGTCGTCGGCAACGGCTCCCCGGTGCCCGACGTCCCCGAGGGCGTGCGCACCGTCGAGCTGCCCGAGAACCTGGGCATCCCGGGCGGCCGCAATGTCGGCATCGAGGCGTTCGGCCCCGGCGGCCAGGACGTCGACATCCTGCTCTTCCTCGACGACGACGGCCTGCTCGCCCGGCACGACACCGCCGAGCTGTGCCGCGAGGCGTTCGCCGCCGACCCGGAGCTGGGCATCATCAGCTTCCGCATCGCCGATCCCGTCACCGGCGAGACCCAGCGCCGCCATGTGCCCCGGCTGCGCGCCGCGGACCCGATGCGCTCCTCGCGGGTGACCACCTTCCTGGGCGGCGCCAACGCGGTGCGCACCAAGGTGCTCGGCGAGGTCGGCGGGCTGCCCGCCGAGTTCTTCTACGCCCATGAGGAGACCGATCTGGCCTGGCGGGCGCTGGACGCCGGCTGGCTGATCGACTACCGCTCCGACATGGTGCTGTTCCATCCGACGACCGCGCCCTCGCGGCACGCCGTCTACCACCGCATGGTGGCCCGCAACCGCGTCTGGCTCGCCCGGCGCAACCTCCCCGCCCCGCTGGTCCCCGTCTACCTGGGCGTGTGGCTGCTGCTCACGCTCGCCCGGCGGCCCTCGCGGCCGGCCCTCGCGGCCTGGTTCGGCGGCTTCAAGGAGGGCTGGACCACGCCCTGCGGTCCGCGCCGTCCGATGCGCTGGCGCACGGTCTGGCGGCTCACCCGGCTGGGCCGTCCTCCGGTCATCTGAGAAGCTTCTTACCTGAACAGCAAGCTTCTTACCGAGAGAGTCCGGGTTCTTACTCGTGAGTCACACAACGCATGACGCCGGTGTCGCGGTGAGCGCGATACCGTCGCCCGACCAGGGGCTGACGCCGGCCGAGCTGGCCGCCAGGTACGGGCTCGCCGTCAGCGGCGCCCGTCCCTCGCTGGTGGAGTACATCCGCCAGCTGTGGAGCCGGCGCCACTTCATCCTCGCCTTCTCGCAGGCGAAGCTGACGGCGCAGTACAGCCAGGCCAAGCTCGGGCAGCTGTGGCAGGTCGCCACTCCACTGCTGAACGCGGCCGTGTACTACTTCATCTTCGGCGTCATCCTGCACGCCAGCCGCGGCATGTCCCATGACGTGTACATCCCGTTCCTGGTCACCGGCGTCTTCGTGTTCACCTTCACGCAGAGCTCGGTCATGTCGGGCGTGCGCGCCATCTCCGGGAACCTCGGCCTGGTGCGCGCCCTGCACTTCCCGCGCGCCTCGCTGCCCGTCTCCTTCTCGCTCCAGCAGCTCCAGCAGCTGCTGTTCTCGATGATCGTGCTGTTCATCGTGGCGATCGGCTTCGGCAGCTACCCCGGGATGTCCTGGCTCTTGATCGTGCCGATCCTGGCGCTGCAGTTCCTGTTCAACACCGGCCTCGCGCTGATCGTGGCCCGCATGGGCGCCAAGACGCCGGACATGGCGCAGCTGATGCCGTTCGTGCTGCGCACCTGGATGTACACCTCCGGCGTGATGTTCTCCATCAGCACGATGATGGCGGACCGCCCGGAGTGGGCGGTGCGGCTGCTCCAGGTCAACCCGGCCGCGATCTACATGGACCTGATGCGCTTCGCGCTGATCGACGGCTACGGCGCCTCGAACCTGCCCCCGCACGTGTGGGCGATCGCGGTGTTCTGGGCCGTGGCGGTCTTCGCCGGCGGCTTCGTGTACTTCTGGAAGGCGGAGGAGCGGTACGGCCGTGGCTGAGCAGAACGCCGAGCAGAACCCACAGCAGAGCACCACGGAGACCGGCGAGCGCCGCCCGACCGTCATCGCGGACGATCTGCACATCGTCTACCGGGTCAACGGCGCCAAGACCGGCAAGGGCAGCGCGACGGCCGCCCTCAGCCGGATCCTCAAGCGCGGCGAGGAACGGGGCGTGCGCAAGGTGCACGCCGTGCGCGGGGTCTCCTTCGTCTCCTACCGCGGCGAGGCCATCGGCCTGATCGGCTCCAACGGCTCCGGCAAGTCCACCCTGCTGCGCGCCATCGCCGGCCTGCTGCCCGCGGAGAAGGGCAAGGTCTACACCGACGGCCAGCCCTCCCTGCTGGGTGTGAACGCGGCCCTGATGAACGACCTGACCGGCGAGCGCAACGTCATCCTGGGCGGTCTCGCCATGGGCATGTCGCGCGAGCAGATCAGGGAGCGCTATCAGGACATCGTCGACTTCTCGGGGATCAACGAGAAGGGCGACTTCATCACCCTGCCGATGCGCACCTACTCCTCCGGTATGGCCGCCCGGCTGCGCTTCTCGATCGCGGCCGCCAAGGACCACGACGTCCTCATGATCGACGAGGCCCTCGCCACCGGTGACCGCAAGTTCCAGAAGCGCTCCGAGGAACGCATCCGGGAACTGCGCAAGGAGGCCGGCACGGTCTTTCTGGTCAGCCACAACAACAAGTCCATCCGCGACACCTGCAACCGCGTGCTGTGGCTGGAACGCGGTGAGCTGCGCATGGACGGGCCGACCGAAGAGGTGCTCAAGGAGTACGAGAAGTTCACCGGCAAGTGAACTGTTTCGGCCAGGGCCCCGCCGGCAACCTTCCGGCGGGGCCCCGCGTCTGCAAAGGAAGCGTCAACTCCCAAGGCCCTCAGGAATCTTGACGCCAATCGGTGTGTTGTTGTGATGTGCGGGACACCCCCTCGAATCTTGATGTGTTGTACAACGTAAGCTGTACCGGTGCCGGAAAGCGGCAAGTGGGGCGATAATGCGCGACACCCTGCGCCAGGTCACGCCCCGCGAATTGCCGGGCGGCGTGTCCGAAATAGTGTGTATTGGGTCGGCAGTGTAGAACGGGAGATGTGACGGCAATGGCTACGGAAACTCCCCAGCTCAACGCAGCATGTGCCGTTGCCGCCCCGGGCGTCGCCCGATGACGGCCACCAATACGGCGCCGGACCTGGAACGCGCCACCCTCGACAAGGCCGCGAGCGAGAACTTCCCCGTGGCCCCCTTCTTCCTGCCCCGCGACTGGCGCGACGACCTCATGGCGGTCTACGGCTTCGCCCGTCTGGTCGACGACATCGGCGACGGCGACCTCGCCCCCGGTGGCGCCGACGCCGAACTGCTCGGCGTGTCGGCCACCGAAGCCGACGATCGGCTGCTGCTGCTCGATGCCTTCGAGGCCGATCTGCGCCGGGTCTTCGACGCCACCCCGAGCCATCCCCTGCTGCGCCGGCTCCAGCCCGTCGTACGGCGCCGGGCGCTCACCCCCGAGCCGTTCCTCGGCCTGATCGCCGCCAACCGCCAGGACCAGCTCGTCACCCGGTACGAGACGTACGACGACCTCCTCGCCTACTGCGAACTGTCCGCCAACCCCGTCGGCCGCCTCGTCCTCGCCGTCACCGGCACCTCGACCCCCGAGCGGATCCGTCTGTCCGACGCGATCTGCACCGCGCTCCAGATCGTGGAACACCTCCAGGACGTCGCCGAGGACTTCGGCCGCGACCGGATCTATCTTCCGGCCGAGGACATGAAGCGCTTCCACGTCTCGGAAACGGATCTGTCCGCGAAAACCACGGGCGCATCGTTGCGCGCCCTGGTTGCATACGAAGCACAACGCGCCCGCGATCTGCTGAATGAAGGCGCCCCCCTGGTGGGTAGCGTCCACGGCAGGTTGAAGCTGCTGCTCGCAGGGTTCGTGGCGGGGGGAAGGGCGGCGGTCCGAGCGATCGCCGCCGCCGAATACGACGTTCTTCCCGGCCCGCCCAAACCAGGCAAGGTCCAGTTGCTGCGTGAGGCGGGCGTGATTCTGCGAGGAGAGGGGTGATCCGGACCGTGGAGTCTGCGTCGCACGTGTCCGCACCGGTGCTCGCCGCCTACCGCTACTGCGAGACGGTGACCGGACAGCAGGCCCGTAACTTCGCGTACGGCATCCGGCTGCTGCCCACACCGAAGCGGCGCGCCATGTCGGCGCTGTACGCGTTCTCACGGCGTGTCGACGACATCGGCGACGGCGATCTGGCCGACGACGTGAAGGTGACACGGCTCCAGGAGACCCGGGCCCTGCTCGCCCGGATCCGGGAGGGCGGCGTCGAGGAGGACGACACCGACCCGGTGGCCGTCGCGCTCACCCATGCCGCCGACACCTTCCCGATCCCGCTCGGCGGCCTGGACGAGCTGATCGACGGCGTCGAGATGGACACCCGCGGGGAGACGTACGAGACCTGGGACGACCTGAAGGTCTACTGCCGGTGTGTCGCCGGTGCCATCGGCCGCCTCTCGCTCGGCGTGTTCGGCACCGAACCGGGCGTCCGCGGCGCCGAGCGCGCCGCCGAGTACGCCGACACGCTCGGGCTCGCGCTCCAGCTCACCAACATCCTCCGGGACGTCCGCGAGGACGCCCTGGGCGGCCGTACGTATCTGCCCGCCGACGACCTGGCCAAGTTCGGCTGCGCGGCCGGATTCGAGCGGCCCACGCCGCCGGAGGGCTCCGACTTCGCCGGCCTCGTGCACTTCGAGGTCCGCCGCGCCCGCGCCCTTTTCGCCGAGGGCTACCAGCTGCTGCCCATGCTCGACCGGCGCAGCGGCGCCTGCGTGGCCGCCATGGCCGGCATCTACCGCCGCCTCCTCGACCGTATCGCGCGCGACCCCGAGGCCGTGCTGCGCGGCCGGGTCTCGCTGCCCGGCCACGAGAAGGCCTATGTCGCCGTGCGCGGCCTGTCCGGCCTCGACACCCGGCAGGTCACCCGACATGGCGCCGGGCGGTCCGTCGGGAGGCGCGTCTGATGGACCTCACCGAACCAGCGGACTTCCGCCGGGCAACCCCGCGCCACGGCGTGGCGTCCCTGACTGCGACGACCGTACGTGCACCGTTCAACCAGCACGGCCGGCACGCACGGAAGGACGCACCATGAGCGACGGCGCACGCCCCGCACCGGGACAGCGCACCCCCGAGAGCGCGGCACGCGGCGCCGTCGTGATCGGCGGTGGCCTCGCCGGGATCACCGCGGCGCTCGCCCTCGCCGACGCGGGCGTCCGCGTCACCCTGCTCGAAGGCAGGCCCAGGCTGGGCGGCCTCGCCTTCTCCTTCCAGCGCGGCGAACTGACCGTCGACAACGGCCAGCATGTGTACCTGCGTTGCTGCACCGCCTACCGCTGGTTCCTCGACCGGATCGAGGGCGCGGCGCTGGCACCGCTTCAGGACCGCCTGGACGTGCCCGTCGTGGACCTCGCCAAGCCCGCGGGCCGGCGGCTCGGCAGACTGCGGCGCGACCCGCTGCCCGTGCCCCTGCATCTGGGGCGCAGCCTGGCCGCCTATCCGCACCTCTCGCTCGCCGAGCGCGCCTCCGTCGGGCGTGCCGCGCTCGCGCTCAAGGGTCTCGACCTCGCCGATCCGACCCTGGACACCCAGGACTTCGGCAGCTGGCTGGCCGCCCACGGCCAGTCGGCGCGTGCCATCGAGGCCCTGTGGGACCTGGTCGGGGTCGCCACCCTCAACGCGGTCGCGGGCGACTCCTCGCTGGGGCTCGCCGCGATGGTGTTCAAGACCGGTCTGCTGTCCGACCCGGGAGCGGCCGACATCGGCTGGGCCCATGTCCCGCTGGGCGAACTGCACGACCGGCTGGCCCGCAGGGCGCTCGACTCCGCGGGCGTGCGTACCGAGGTCCGTTCACGCGTCACCTCCGTCTCTGTCATGGAGAACGGTGGCTGGCGCGTCGAGGTTCCCGGCGAGCGCATCGAGACCGACGCGGTCGTCCTCGCCGTACCCCAGCGCGAGGCGTACGAACTGCTGCCGCCCGGCGCCCTCGACGCCCCCGAGCGGCTGCTCGAGATCGGCACCGCCCCCATCCTCAACGTGCATGTGGTGTACGACCGCAAGGTGCTCGCGCGGCCCTTCTTCGCCGCCCTCGGCACCCCCGTGCAGTGGGTCTTCGACCGCACCCATGCCTCCGGGCTGCGCTCGGGCCAGTACCTCGCGCTGTCCCAGTCGGCCGCGCAGGACGACATCGACCTCCCCGTCGCGGAGCTCCGCGCGCGCTACGTCCCGGAGTTGGAGAAACTCCTCCCGGGGACGCGCGGCGCCGTGATCGAGGACTTCTTCGTGACCCGGGAGCGTACGGCGACGTTCGCGCCCACCCCCGGCGTCGGGCGTCTGCGGCCCGGCGCCCGCACCAAGGCATCCGGCCTGTACCTGGCCGGAGCGTGGACCGCCACCGGGTGGCCCGCGACCATGGAGAGTGCGGTCCGCAGCGGAGTGAGCGCGGCCGATGCCGCGCTCCGCGCCCTGGGCCGGCCTCGCCCGAGCCGTCTCTTCGCCTTCGAGGAGGCGGCCTGATGCCTCATCGGCAGCCGGCGGCAGGCCCCCGCACCTTCGGTACCGCAACAAGAGGAGAGACTGTGCCCACTGTGCCCCCGGCCTCGACGGAGACCGCGGTGGACGTCACCGCGCTGCTGGAGCGCGGACGGACCCTGGCCACACCGGTCCTGCGTGCGGCCGTCGACCGCCTCGCTCCTCCCATGGACACCGTCGCCGCCTACCACTTCGGCTGGATCGACGCCGCAGGCAACCCGGCCGACGGCGACGGGGGCAAGGCTGTACGCCCCGCGCTCGCCGTGCTCTCCGCCGAGGTCACCGGCAGCGCGCCCGAGACCGGCGTGCCGGGCGCCGTCGCCGTCGAACTGGTCCACAACTTCTCGCTGCTGCACGACGATCTGATGGACGGCGACGAGCAGCGCCGCCACCGCGACACCGTCTGGAAGGTGCACGGCCCCGCCCAGGCCATCCTGGTCGGTGACGCCCTGTTCGCGCTGGCCAACGAGCTGCTGCTGGAGCTGGGTTCGGTCGAGGCCGGCCGCGCCACCCGCCGGCTGACCACCGCCACCCGCGCCCTGATCGACGGTCAGGCCCAGGACATCTCCTACGAGCACCGCGACCGCGTCAGCGTCGAGGAGTGCCTGGAGATGGAGGGCAACAAGACCGGCGCGCTGCTCGCCTGCGCCTCCTCCATCGGCGCGGTCCTCGGCGGCGCCGACGACGCCACCGCCGACGCGCTGGAGCGCTACGGCTACCACCTCGGACTCGCCTTCCAGGCCGTGGACGACCTGCTCGGCATCTGGGGCGACCCGGAGGCCACCGGCAAGCAGACCTGGAGCGATCTGCGCCAGCGCAAGAAGTCGCTGCCGGTGGTCGCCGCGCTCGCGGCCGGCGGACCCGCCTCCGAGCGGCTCGGCGAGATCCTCGCCGCCGACGCCAAGAGCAGCGACTTCGAGAACTTCTCCGAGGAGGAGTTCGCGGCCCGCGCCGCCCTCATCGAGGAGGCGGGCGGCCGCGAATGGACCGCCGAGGAGGCGCGCCGCCAGCACACCATCGCCGTCAGCGCCCTGGACGCGGTCACCATGCCGGACCGGGTGCGGGCCGCCTTCACGGACCTCGCCGACTTCGTCGTCGTACGAAAGAGATGATCACTATCGGTCGAACCATCCTCGCGTAGTCGCCGGCCGGTGTCGCGACAGGAAGCACACCGGCCGACGGCGGACCCACAGCAGCACGTCTCGCACGACTGTACGAAGGGGAAGCCATGACAGCGACGACCGACGGAAGCACCGGGGCCACCTTGCCGTCCCGCGCTGCCGCGGCCAGCGACACCACCCTCACGACCCCCGAGGCGGCCGGGGCACCGGAAGCCGCCGCCCGGGCCGCCCGCCGCGCCACCGACTTCCTGCTCTCCCGGCAGGACGCCGAGGGCTGGTGGAAGGGCGACCTGGAGACCAACGTCACCATGGACGCCGAGGACCTGCTGCTCCGCCAGTTCCTGGGCATCCAGGACGAGCGGACCACGCAGGCCGCCGCGAAGTTCATCCGCGGCGAGCAGCGCGAGGACGGCACCTGGGCCACCTTCTGGGGCGGGCCCGGCGAACTGTCCGCCACCATCGAGGCGTACGTCGCCCTGCGGCTGGCCGGCGATGCGCCCGACGCCCCGCACATGGCGCGGGCCGCCGCCTGGATCCGCGAGCGCGGCGGCATCGCCGCCGCCCGGGTCTTCACCCGCATCTGGCTCGCCCTGTTCGGCTGGTGGAAATGGGAAGACCTGCCGGAGATGCCCCCGGAACTGATCTGGTTCCCCGGCTGGATGCCGCTGAACATCTACGACTTCGGGTGCTGGGCCCGGCAGACGATCGTGCCGCTGACCATCGTCTCGGCCAAGCGCCCGGTGCGCCCCGCGCCCTTCGCGCTGGACGAGCTGCACACCGACCCGGCCAACCCCAACCCGCCCAAGCCCCTTGCGCCCGCGAACACTTGGGACGGCGCCTTCCAGCGCCTGGACCAGGCGCTCCGGCGGTTGCGCAAGGTCGTCCCGCGCCGGCTGCGCAAGGCCGCGATGAACGCCGCCGCCCGCTGGATCATCGAGCGGCAGGAGAACGACGGCTGCTGGGGCGGCATCCAGCCCCCGGCCGTGTACTCGGTCATCGCCCTGCATCTGCTCGGCTACGACCTCGAACACCCGGTGCTGCGCGAGGGGTTGGCCTCGCTGGACCGGTTCGCCGTCTGGCGCGAGGACGGCGCCCGGATGATCGAGGCCTGCCAGTCCCCGGTGTGGGACACCTGCCTCGCCGCCATCGCGCTGGTCGACGCCGGACTGCCCGTCGACCATCCCCAACTGGTCAAGGCCGCCGACTGGTTGCTCGGCGAGGAGATCGTCAGGCCCGGCGACTGGGCCGTCAAACGCCCCCAACTGCCCCCGGGCGGCTGGGCGTTCGAGTTCCACAACGACAACTACCCGGACATCGACGACACCGCCGAGGTCTCCCTCGCACTGCGCCGGATCCGGCACCACGACCCGGAGCGCACGGACCGGGCGATCGGGCGCGCGGTGCGCTGGAACCTCGGCATGCAGTCGAAGAACGGCGCGTGGGGCGCCTTCGACGTCGACAACACCAGCCCGTTCCCCAACCGGCTGCCGTTCTGCGACTTCGGCGAGGTCATCGACCCGCCGTCCGCGGACGTCACCGCGCACGTGGTGGAGATGCTCGCCGCCGAGGGCCTCGCCCACGATCCGCGCACCCGGCGCGGCATCGCCTGGCTGCTCGCCGAACAGGAGCAGAACGGGGCGTGGTTCGGCCGCTGGGGCGTCAACTACATCTACGGCACCGGGTCGGTGGTCCCGGCGCTGACCGCGGCCGGACTGCCCGCCTCGCACCCGGCGATCCGCCGGGCGGTGACCTGGCTGGAGTCGGTCCAGAACGACGACGGCGGCTGGGGCGAGGACCTGCGCTCCTACAAACACGTCAGGGAATGGGCCGGCCGGGGCGCCTCCACCCCCTCGCAGACCGCGTGGGCGCTGATGGCGCTGCTCGCGGCGGGGGAGAAGGACTCCAAGGCCGTCGAGCGGGGTATCCAGTGGCTCGCGGCCACCCAGCGCGAGGACGGCACCTGGGACGAGCCGTACTTCACCGGCACCGGCTTCCCCTGGGACTTCTCCATCAACTACCACCTGTACCGGCAGGTGTTCCCGCTCACCGCGCTCGGCCGGTATCTGCACGGCGACCCCTTCGAGCGGCAGCTGCTCGCCAAGGCCCCCCGGCCGCGGCCCGAGGCGGCCAAGCCCGCCGGGTCATCGCTCTCCGAGGCCAAGGGGAGCTGATGTGAACGTCCAGCCCGCCCCGGCCCCGCTGCTGATCGCCTGCGCGCTCGGCATCGAGCACCTCGCGCTGCGCTCGGGCGATCGCGGCGGGGCCGGCGGGCCGGTCACGTTCGTCCGTACCGGGATGGGGCCGCGGGCGGCGCAGCGCTCCCTCACCCGGCACCTGGCCCGGCCCGCGCTCACCGATGCCGCCGTGGTGGCCACCGGTTTCTGCGCGGGCCTCGCCCCCGGGATGCACCCCGGTGACCTGGTGGTCGCCGAGGAGACCCGGGACCCGCACGGCACCGTCCGTTGCGTGGGCACCGAACTGCTGGTGAAGGAACTCGCGCGGCTGCTGCCCGGCCGCACGGTCCACACCGGCCCGCTCACCGGCTCCGATCATGTCGTCCGCGGTCCCGAACGGTCGGCCCTGCGCGCGACCGGCGCGATCGCCGTCGACATGGAGTCCGCGGCCACCCTGCTCAGCGCCGTGACCGCGGGCAAGCGCCCGGTCGCCGCCGTCCGGGTGGTCGTCGACGCTCCCGAACACGAACTCGTCCGGATCGGCACCGTGCGCGGTGGAATATCAGCATTCCGTGTACTTCGTTCCGTACTTCCCGCATATTTCGAATGGCACCGTTCTTTGCTGCTCCCCCGGAGGTGAGCCCAGATGGCCATGCCGTTGCGTCAGTCCATCAAGGTCGCTACATACCTGGCCGAACAGAAGCTCCGCAAGCGGGACAAGTTCCCGCTCATCGTGGAGCTCGAACCGCTCTTCGCGTGCAACCTCAAGTGCGAGGGCTGCGGCAAGATCCAGCATCCGGCCGGAGTGCTCAAGCAGCGCATGCCGGTCGCCCAGGCGGTGGGCGCGGTGCTCGAATCGGGTGCGCCGATGGTCTCCATCGCGGGCGGCGAACCCCTGATGCATCCTCAGATCGACGAGATCGTGCGGCAGTTGGTGGCCAGGAGGAAGTACGTCTTCCTGTGCACCAATGCCATGCTGCTGCGCAAGAAGATGGACAAGTTCACCCCCTCGCCCTACTTCGCCTTCGCGGTGCACATCGACGGGCTGCGCGAGCGGCACGACGAGTCCGTCGCCAAGGAAGGCGTGTTCGACGAGGCGGTGGCGGCCATCAAGGAGGCCAAGCGGCGCGGCTTCCGGGTGACCACCAACTCCACCTTCTTCAACACCGACACCCCGCAGACCATCGTCGAGGTGCTCAACTTCCTCAACGACGACCTGAAGGTGGACGAGATGATGATCTCGCCCGCCTACGCCTACGAGAAGGCCCCGGACCAGGAGCACTTCCTCGGTGTGGAGCAGACCCGCGAGCTGTTCAAGAAGGCCTTCTCCGGCGGCAACCGCAAGAAGTGGCGGCTCAACCACTCCCCGCTCTTCCTGGACTTCCTGGAGGGCAGGGTCGACTTCCCGTGCACCGCGTGGGCGATCCCCAACTACTCGCTCTTCGGCTGGCAGCGCCCCTGCTACCTGATGAGCGACGGGTATGTGCCGACGTACCGGGAACTGGTGGAGGACACCGACTGGGACAAGTACGGCCGCGGCAAGGACCCGCGCTGCGCCAACTGCATGGCGCACTGCGGCTACGAGCCCACCGCCGTACTCGCCACCATGGGTTCCCTGAAGGAGTCGCTGCGGGCCATGCGCGAGACGGTCTCGGGAAACCGGGAGTAGGGCGATGACCGCCGTACCCTTGGGCGTTCCCGAGGTACCGGCCCGGCAGGTGGCCCCGCGGCGGCGGTCGCGGGAGATCCACGTCGGGCCGGTGGCGGTCGGGGGCGGGGCGCCGGTCTCGGTGCAGTCGATGACGACGACCCGTACGTCGGACATCGGAGCCACCCTCCAGCAGATCGCCGAACTCACCGCGTCCGGCTGCCAGATCGTCCGTGTCGCCTGCCCCACGCAGGACGACGCGGACGCGCTGGCCGTCATCGCGCGCAAGTCGCAGATCCCGGTGATCGCGGACATCCACTTCCAGCCCAAGTACGTCTTCGCGGCCATCGAGGCGGGCTGCGCGGCGGTCCGGGTCAACCCGGGCAACATCAAGAAGTTCGACGACCAGGTCGCCCAGATCGCGCGCGCCGCGAAGGACCACGGCACACCGGTCCGGATCGGAGTCAACGCCGGTTCCCTGGACCGGCGGTTGCTCCAGAAGTACGGCAGGGCGACGCCGGAGGCACTGGTCGAGTCGGCGCTGTGGGAGGCGTCGCTCTTCGAGGAGCACGACTTCAGGGACATCAAGATCTCGGTCAAGCACAACGATCCGGTCGTGATGATCGAGGCGTACCGCCAACTGGCCGAAGAGTGCGACTACCCGCTGCACCTCGGTGTCACGGAGGCCGGTCCCGCGTTCCAGGGCACCATCAAGTCGGCCGTCGCGTTCGGGGCGTTGCTGTCCCGGGGCATCGGCGACACCATCCGCGTCTCGCTGTCCGCGCCGCCGGTGGAGGAGGTCAAGGTCGGCATCCAGATCCTGCAGTCGCTGGGGCTGCGCGAGCGGCGTCTGGAGATCGTCTCCTGCCCTTCCTGCGGCCGCGCCCAGGTGGACGTCTACCGGCTCGCGGACGAGGTCACCGCGGGGCTCGACGGACTCGAAGTGCCGCTGCGGGTGGCGGTGATGGGCTGTGTGGTCAACGGCCCCGGAGAGGCCCGTGAGGCCGATCTCGGAGTTGCCTCGGGCAACGGAAAAGGGCAGATCTTCGTCAAGGGCGAGGTCGTGCGGACCGTCCCGGAGTCCCGGATCGTCGAGACCCTGATCGAGGAGGCGCAGCGGCTCGCCGAGCGGATGAAGTGAGTCCACATAACTGCACGGAGCAAGAGGGGGCCACGAACGTGACGATTCTGGAGACGATCCGGCAACCGCGTGATCTGAAGGGGCTGTCCGGGGCGGAACTCGGCGTACTGGCCGAGGAGATACGCGAGTTCCTGGTGCAGGCGGTCTCGCGCACCGGCGGTCATCTCGGGCCCAACCTGGGCGTGGTCGAACTGACCATCGCCCTGCACCGGGTCTTCGAGTCACCGGTCGACCGGATCCTCTGGGACACCGGCCATCAGTCCTACGTACACAAGCTGGTGACGGGACGTCAGGACTTCTCCAAGCTGCGCGGCAAGGGCGGTCTGTCCGGCTACCCGGCGCGCGAGGAGTCCGAGCACGACGTCATCGAGAACAGCCACGCCTCCACCGCGCTCGGCTGGGCCGACGGCCTCGCCAAGGCGCGCGAGGTGAAGGGGGAGCGCGGCCATGTGGTCGCCGTCATCGGGGACGGCGCGCTCACCGGCGGCATGGCCTGGGAGGCGCTGAACAACATCGCGGACGCCCCGGACCGGCCGCTGATCATCGTCGTCAACGACAACGCGCGCTCCTACGCCCCGACCATCGGCGGGCTCGCCGACCATCTGGCCACCCTGCGCACCACCGACGGCTACGAGAAGGTGCTCTCCTGGGGCAAGGAGGTGCTCCAGCGGACCCCCGTCGTCGGCGCGCCGCTCTATGAGTCCCTGCACGGCGCCAAGAAGGGCTTCAAGGACGCCTTCGCCCCCCAGGGGCTCTTCGAGGACCTGGGCCTGAAGTACGTCGGCCCGGTCGACGGGCACGACATCGGGGCCGTCGAGTCCGCGCTGCGCCGCGCCAAGCGCTTCCACGGACCCGTCCTGGTGCACTGCCTGACCGAGAAGGGCCGCGGCTACGAGCCCGCGCTCGCCGACGAGTTGGACCGCTTCCATGCCATCGGCGTGATGGACCCGGCGACCTGCGAACCGCTCGCCGCCACCGGCGGGCGGTCCTGGACCTCGGTGTTCGGCGAGGAGATCGTGCGGATCGGCGAGGAGCGCGAGGACGTCGTCGCGATCACCGCCGCGATGCTGCACCCGGTCGGCCTCGGCGCCTTCGCCGAACGCTTCCCGGACCGGGTGTGGGACGTGGGCATCGCCGAACAGCACGCGGTCACCTCGGCGGCCGGGCTCGCCACCGGCGGACTGCATCCGGTCGTCGCCCTCTACGCCACCTTCCTCAACCGCGCCTTCGACCAGGTGCTGATGGACGTCGCCCTGCACCGCTGCGGGGTCACCTTCGTCCTCGACCGGGCCGGCGTCACCGGCCCCGACGGCGCCTCCCACAACGGCATGTGGGACATGTCGCTCCTCCAAGTGGTGCCGGGCCTGCGGATCGCCGCCCCGCGCGACGCGACCCGGCTGCGCGCCCAGTTGCGGGAGGCGGTGGCCGTGGACGACGCGCCGACCGTGGTGCGGTTCCCGAAGGAGAACGTCGGCCCGGACATCCCGGCACTCGACCGGGTGGGCGGCATGGATGTGCTGCACCGCGCGGAGCGGGCGAAGGTGCTGCTGGTCGCCGTCGGCGTGATGGCGCCGGTGTGCCTCGGCGCGGCGGAGCTCCTCGCGGAGGGCGGTACCGGCTGCACGGTGGTCGACCCCCGGTGGGTCAAGCCGGTCGATCCCGCCCTGCCTCAACTCGCCTCGGAGCACCGTCTGGTGGCCGTCGTGGAGGACAACAGCCGTGCCTCCGGCGTCGGTTCGGCCGTCGCGGGGGCTCTCAGGGATGCCGGAGTGGACGTGCCGGTACGGCAGTTCGGCATCCCGGACCAGTTCCTGCCGCACGCCAAACGCAGCGAAGTACTGGCCGACCTCGGCCTCACGCCGGTGGAGATCGCCGGACGCATTTCAGCGAGCCTGGCCGTCAAGGATGTCGACGGCACCGTCAAGGAGAGTGAATGACCAGCGAGTTCGACCTCGGCGCCCTGCTCGCCGAGCGCGGAGCCGAGCGGTACGAGCTGCACACGAAGTACCTCAACCCGCAGCTCCCGCGCATGTTGCACACCATCGGCTTCGACAAGGTCTACGAGCGTGCCGAGGGCGCCCACTTCTTCGACGCCGACGGCAACGACTATCTCGACATGCTCGCCGGGTTCGGGGTGATGGGCCTCGGCCGCCACCATCCGGTCGTCCGCAAGGCGCTGCACGACGTCCTTGACCTGGACCTCGCCGACCTCACCCGGTTCGACTGCCAGCCGCTGCCCGGACTGCTCGCCGAACGGCTGCTCACCCACAGCCCGCACCTGGACCGGGTGTTCTTCGGCAACAGCGGCACCGAGGCGGTCGAGACGGCCCTGAAGTTCGCCCGCTACGCCACCGGCCGGCCCCGCGTCCTGTACTGCGAGCACGCCTTCCACGGGCTGACCACCGGCTCGCTGTCCGTCAACGGGGAAAGCGGCTTCCGCGACGGCTTCGCCCCGCTGCTGCCCGACACCGCCCTGCCCCTCGGCGATCTCGACGCCCTGGCACGGGAGTTGAAGAAGGGCGACGTGGCCGCGCTGATCGTGGAGCCGATCCAGGGCAAGGGCGTGCACGAGGCGCCGCCCGGCTATCTGCGCGCGGCCCAGGAGCTGTTGCACAGGCACAAGGCCCTGCTGATCGCGGACGAGGTGCAGACCGGCCTCGGCCGTACCGGCGACTTCTACGCCTACCAGCACGAGGACGGCGTGGAACCGGACCTGGTGTGTGTCGCCAAGGCCCTGTCCGGCGGGTATGTCCCGGTCGGCGCGACCCTCGGCAAGGACTGGATCTTCAAGAAGGTCTACTCGTCCATGGACCGCGTCCTGGTCCACTCGGCGAGCTTCGGCGCCAACGCCCAGGCGATGGCGTGCGGCCTGGCCGTGCTGTCGGTCATGGAGAACGAGCAGATCGTCGCGGGTGTGCGCACCACGGGTGAGCTGCTGAGGTCCCGGCTCACCGAGCTGATCGACACGTACGAGCTGCTGTCCGACGTCCGCGGCCGGGGCCTGATGATCGGCATCGAGTTCGGCAAGCCGTCCTCGCTGAAGCTGCGCAGCCGCTGGGCCATGCTCCAGGCCGCCCGCAAGGGTCTGTTCGCCCAGATGGTCGTCGTACCGCTGCTCCAGCGGCACCGGATTCTCACCCAGGTCTCCGGCGACCACCTCGAAGTCATCAAGCTGATCCCGCCGCTCGTCTTCGGCGAGGCCGACGTGGACCGGTTCGTCGAGGGCTTCGCCGCGGTCATGGACGACGCGCACAGCGGCGGCGGCCTGATGTGGGACTTCGGCAGGACACTGATCAAACAGGCGGTCGCCAACCGCTGACCGGTCAGTACGCGAGGACGAGCAGCAGACAGGGGAGGACGAAGGCGGCCGCGCCGAGAGCGGTTCCGGTGGCGGCCGGCCACATCCTTCCGATCCCGCGCTGTGCGTAGTGCAGGCCGGGGAGACCCAGGGTGATGGCGAGGATGCCCCCGAAGAGCGTCACCGGGAGCAGCAGCAGGGCCAGAGCGATGGGCCACTCGGCGTCCGTGAAGCCCAACGCGAGGCAGACGGGGCCCAGGAGAGCCGCGCACCCGAGGGCGAGGGAGATGGGGCCGAGGAGGGTGGCCGGTGAGTCGCTCGGGCCGGGCGCGGTGCGGTCGGGCATGTGATCCCCCAGTCTTTGAACGCGTTCAAAAGATGTGCGTGATCGTAGCAGCGAAAGCCTCGACTCTGAACGCGTTCAAAAGCATGGCGAGGCGGCGATTGCCGTCTTTTGCCTCGGAGGCAAGAAATTTGCCCGACGGGCAAAATTGGCGCTGAATAGAGGCATGAACGCCTCAGATGCCGCATCGCCTGCGGCGGGCCAGGGTGAGGATCTGCCCGCCGTGGCGCCGCAACTGCGCGCACTGCGCCGACGGGCCGGACTCACCCTGGAGGCCGCGGCCCGGGACGCCGGACTCTCACCGGCCCATCTGTCCCGGCTGGAGACCGGGCAGCGACAGCCCTCGCTGCCGATGCTGCTCGCGCTCGCCCGTATCTACGGTACGACGGTCTCCGAACTCCTCGGCGAACGGGTCGCCGACCAGAACGCGATCGTCCGCGCCGCCGACATGGACCCGACCCGGGCCGCCGGATGGACCTACTTCCAGGCCGGAGCCCCCGGCCGCGGGATGCAGGCCCTGCGGGTGCACGCGCCCTACGGCACCCAGGGCGACATCGTGCGCGTCCACCCCGGCGAGGAATGGCTCTATGTCCTCAAGGGACGGCTGCGGCTGCGCCTCGGCGACGCCACGCATCTGCTCGCCCCCGGCGACAGCGCCCACTTCGACTCGCTCACCCCGCACCGCCTCGCCGCCGAGGACCCGGACGGCGTGGAGCTGCTGTTCGTCCACACCCTGCTGCAGAGCCCCACGGCCGCACTGTGCCTGGGGCACCTGAACGGAGAGCTGTCATGAGCAACCTCGAGACCAAGTTCCCCCGTTCCCTGTGGATCCGGCTGCTCATCTACATCGCCCTCGGGCACGTCCTGGCCGCGTTCCTCTATCTGCTCTTCGCGGTCGGCGCCAAGGGCTGAGCCCGCGCCCGCGCACACGGCGGGCGCGGACCGGGTGAACGGATCAGTCCACCAGCCGCGCCCGCAGCCGCTCCCGCGTCTCGGGAGCCAGCCGCAGACCCTGCTCCAGATAGCGGTCCACGCCGCCCCAGGTCTCGTCGATGCTGTCGAACGCGGCCGCCAGATACTCCGCGCGCGCGTCGAAGAGCGGGCTGAGCAGCTCCATCACCTCGGGCGTGTACGCGCTCTGCGCACTGCCGCTGCGCTGCACCTTGTAGCGGCGGTGCTTGGCGTTGGACTCCAGGTAGTCGGCCACGATCGCGTCCCGCTCCACCCCCACGGCGAGCAGGGTGACGGCTATCGAGATGCCCGCGCGGTCCTTGCCGGCCGCGCAGTGCAGCAGCGCCGGGACGCTGTCCTCGGCGATCGAGTGCAGCACCCGGGAGTGCTCGGCCGTGCGATTGCGGAGCGTCGAGCGGTACGAGGCCACCATCCGGGCCGCGCCCTTGCCGTCGTCCAGGATCGCGCGCAGCTGGTCGAGGTCGCCGTCGCGGACCATCGTCCAGAACTCGGCGCCGTCCGCCGGGTCGCTCAGCGGCAGATTCACATTGCGCACGCCGGGCAGCGCGACGTCCGGGCCCTCCAGCTTCTGGTCAGCCGCGTTACGGAAGTCGAAGATGGTGTGCAGGCCCAGGGAGGAGAGGAAGACCGCGTCCTGCGCGGTCGCGTGCGCCAGATGCCCGCTGCGGAACAGCACGCCCTGGCGCAGCCGGCGTCCGTCCACGGTCGGCAGTCCGCCGACGTCACGGAAATTGCGCACACCGGCCAGCTCCGGCTCGGTCGACGGGACCTGCTGCGTCACGGGGGCTCCTCCCGAACGGTCCCCGCCGTCACGGCTCGCGGCGGGCGCTGCGTCGACCATACGGCATTGGTTTCGTGGGGCAATGAGTTGTCCACAGGGCCCTGTCGGCGGGGCGGGCCGGGGCCGCTGACGCGCGTCATGCAGCGTTGCTGTCGGCGACGGTGAGGCCTTGACGGCCCCGCCCAACAGCCCCGCAAGCGGGTGTATTCCTGGAACGGGGAATCTCTCGGAGTGGCTCATCTCACCGTCCGTCAACCCTTGCCTACGGTCGCGTAAGTCACATCCCAAGGTGAATCATGGCCCGACGTGGCAGACGATTCGAAGAATGACAGCAGATCAGTGATCGGGTCGTACGTGGCGGTGGGGGACAGCTTCACCGAGGGCGTCGGCGATCCCGGCCCCGACGGGGCGTTCGTGGGCTGGGCCGACCGGTTCGCGGTACTGCTCGCCGACCGGCGCCCCGAGGGGGACTTCCAGTACACCAATCTCGCCGTGCGCGGGAAGCTGCTGGACCAGGTCGTGGCCGACCAGGTCCCGCAGGTGGCCGAACTCGCCCCGGATCTGGTCTCCCTGTGCGCGGGCGGCAATGACATCATCCGCCCCGGCACCGACCCGGACGAGGTGGCCGAGCGGTTCGAGGCGGCGGTGGCCCGGCTCGCCGAGGTGGCCGGCACCGTCATGGTGACCACCGGCTTCGACACCCGGGGCGTCCCCCTGCTCAAGCACCTGCGGGGCAAGATCGCCACGTACAACGGGCATGTGCGGGCCATCGCCGACCGGTACGACTGCCCCGTGCTCGACCTGTGGTCGCTGAGGTCCGTGCAGGACCGCCGGGCCTGGGACAGCGACCGGCTGCACCTCTCGCCCGAGGGGCACACCCGTGTCGCCCTGCGTGCCGGGCAGGCGCTCGGGCTGGAGATCCCGGCCGACCCGGAGCAGCCGTGGCCTCCGCTGCCGCCCCGCGGCACCCTG
Organism: Streptomyces sp. NPDC093018; assembly: GCF_040684035.1. NCBI lineage: Bacteria > Bacillati > Actinomycetota > Actinomycetes > Kitasatosporales > Streptomycetaceae > Streptomyces > Streptomyces sp. NPDC093018. The sequence goes on along the minus strand of NZ_JBFBFF010000017.1, from coordinate 159,569 downwards.
GACGTCCGCCGCGACGATGTGCACTGGGCCCGCGAGCACCTGGTCCCCTGGATCGGCCGCCGACTGCGCGGCGAGTCCTCCGGTGACCACGTCACGGCGAAGGGCACCCTGTCCCCCGAGGACATCCGGATGCGCATCGCGTCCGTGGCCTGACCGGTCCGGAACCCGCCCGCAACACGTCCGCCCCGCCTCGCACCTCACCGGGTGCGGCGCGGGGCGCGCGCGTCTCGCCGCAAATGTCCGATCGCCGCCCGCGCGCCTGTCCGCGCCCCGCGGTGGAAATTATGAAACCCGCTTTCGGAATGCCGGTTCGAGTTATCTCGTTCCCGCATGGAAATCGGCGACGCCGCCCGCCGGCTACTCGCGGCGGCGGTCCCGGCCCTTCGGAAGCTCGCCCGAGGCGGTCTCCTCCAGCAGGGCCGTGTACTTCCGCGAGAGCTCCTCGTACCGCTCGTCGGCCCTGTCCTCGGCGCGTTTACGCCGGGTCATGACGTACAGAGCGAGTGGCCCGGTGATCATCGAGACGACCGGGATCAGCGCCCACCACGGCATGGATCCTCCCCTGGGTGCGTGGTGCCCCGGCATACGACCCGGCCCACCTGGTCGCAGCGTATGCCCTTGCGATCGGATCGCCAACGCCCCATCTCCCGGCGGCCTTTGTGCCGCTCACGTGTCACCGGACGTTTTCCTCCGAGCACTGGACGACACCGCATGTTCGAATCTAAGTTCCCGTCTCGGTAGTGGAATTGGGCGCGCCGACGATCTTCGGCGTGCCCAACGTCGCGCCGTCGTACCACCGTTGTGCACCCCCACCGCACCCCCCACCTCGACGCTGAAAGGCCACGGTGAAGACAGGCACCTCCGCGCCGGACAGCGCTCTCCCCGCTATCGGGACCCGGCAGCCCCGGTTCCTCGTGCTCGGCCTGCTCGCCATCACCGACGGCCACGAAACGGTCGTACTCCAGCCCTCCCGCCCCGCCTCGCTCCTCGCGGCCCTGCTGCTCCACCCCGGCGCGGTCGTCGGCTCGGAACTGCTCCAGCGGGTGGTCTGGGGCAACCGGCCGCCGGCGGGCGGCAGATCCGCGCTGCACACCTGCGTGCTGCGGCTGCGCCGGCTCTTCGCGAAGTACGGCATCGCCGATCACGCCATCGAGGCCGTGCCCGGCGGCTACCGGCTGTACGCCGACGCCGACACCCTCGATCTGCTGCACTTCCGCGAGCTGCTCGCCCGCTCGTACACCGCCGACGACCCGGAGTCCGCGCTGCGGCTCGCCCGTGCCGCGCTCGCACTGTGGGGCGAACCCCTGCTGGCGAACGTGCACTCGGACGAGATCCACCGCGACCTCGCGCCCCGCCTGGCCGAGGAGCGACTCCTCGCGGTGGAGCGGGTGTTCGACGGTGAACTGCGCCTGGGGCGACACCGCGAACTGATCCCCGAGGCCCGCGAGGCCGTGCGCGCCCACCCCGGGCACGAGGGGCTGTCCGCCCTGCTCGTCGAGGCGCTGTACCGCGCCGGCCGGCGCGCCGAGGCGCTCGCCGAGTACCGCAGGATCCACGCCCACCTCACCGAGGAACTCGGGGTGGAGCCGGGACCGGTCCTTCGCGACCTCCAACTCGCCGTACTGCGCGGCGAGTCACCCGACGGGCAGCACGGGCCGAACGCCACCGGCGCACCGGCCGCGGCGCTGCCGTCCGGTGGCCGTCCGCTGCCGCTGCCGGTCGGGGGCGGCGGGTCGGGCGAGCCGCCCCCGGGGCTCGGACGAGGCTCGCCCAGCGCCCCCGGCGCCCTGGTGCTCAGCTCGCTCGTGGACGCCGGGCTGCTCCAGGAGGACCCCTCCGGCCGCTATCGAGTCCACGACCTGCTGCGCCTCTTCGTCCAGGCGGCCGGCGCCAGTCTCCCCGGCGCCCCCGCCGTCCCGCACGACCCGACGGACCTGCCTCCCCCGGCCGCCGGCCGACCCTCCCCGTGAGCATTCGAAAGGTCTCCCCGCCCATGCCCCACGCTCCCGCCTCCCCCGAGGAGATCGCTCAGTCGCGGCCCCGCATCCGCCGGGACGTGCTCTACACACAGACCCCGGACGGAGTGCTCTTCCACAACGCCCATGGCGGGTTCAACGTCCGTACCCGCAACGCGTACCGCTTCGCCACGCTGATCGTGCCGCACTTCGACGGCGAGCGGCGGGTCGAGGAGCTGTGCGCGGGCCTGGGGGACAAGCAGCGCGACATGGTGGTCCAACTCGTGCGCGCGCTCTACGCGCGTGGCTTCGCCCGGGACGCCGGTCCCAAGCCCCCGGGCGACCTGCTCGCGCCGCAGGTCGGCGAGCGTTTCGCGCATCAGCTCGACTACCTCGACCACTACGCCGACGACGCGGCCGGACGGTTCGCGCGCTTCCGTGACACCCCGGTCGCCGTCCTCGGTGACGACGCCCTGGCCCGCTGGGCCGCGCTCGGCCTGCTGCGCAACGGCAGCGCCGCCGTGGCCATCGCCGAACAGCCCGGCCCCTACAGCGAGTTGCGGGCCGAACGGCACGGGGTGGAGGGCGCCGCGGAGATCGACGCCGAGGCCGCCGCCCTCGCCGAGGCGGGCTGCGCCCCCCGGCTCGCCCGCCTCGGGGAAGCCGCCGACGGCACGTACGGCTGGGCCGAACTGGAGGGCTGGGACACCGTCCTGGTGACCCCCGCCGCCGGATCCCGGCAACTGCTGCGGCTGCTCACCGAGGGCGTGCCTGCCGGGCGCCGGCTGCTCGGCGCATGGACCTTCGGCGACCGCGCCGTCATCGGACCCGAGATGACCGCCGGGCACACCGGCTGCTGGTGCTGCGCCGCGCTGCGGCTCGGCGCGGGCACCGACGCGGCCGACAGCGCCGACCTGTGGGCGTCCGTCGGACCCGCCGCACCGCTCGGCGCGCCCGCGCCCCTCATCGGCGGCCCGCTCGCCGGAATGCTCGGCAACCTGCTCGCCTTCGAGGTGTTCCGCCTGGTCACCGGAGCGCTGCCCGCCGAGACCCGCGGCCGGCTCGTCGTCCAGGACCTCGACTCCCTCGATGTGCTGACGGAGCCACTGCTGCCGCATCCCCGATGTCCCTACTGCTCCGCCGCCCCCGAGGGTGAGCAGGCGGAGGGCGTCGACGCCCTGCGCACCGCCCGCCCCGAGGACGAGTCCGCGGTCGAGCCCGCCGACGGCGCCGCCGACGAGGACGCCGCCCGCGCCGCGCTCGCCGCGCTGGAGGAGCGCGACGTCCTGGTCTGCGAGGCGGCAGGCGTCTTCACCGCGTACGCCGACGACGAGTGGGAGCAGACACCGCTCAAGATCGGCACCGTACGGCTGGGTCTCGCGCCCGGACGGACGCGCGAGGTGTCCGCCGCCGATGTCCACCATGTCGCCGGGGCCCGCCTGAACGCGCTGTTCCGCGCCGCCGAGGTGTACGTCGAACACGTCGTCCCGGCCCAGGTGCTGACGGCCACCGCGCTGGAGGCCGCCGCCGGGAAGTGGACCCGCCTCGCCCCCGCCGAACTCGCCGTCTCCAGCGGCCTGGACGTGCCCGCCGACCGGATCGCCCACTTCAGCGAGGCCGCCTCGCTGCTCGACGGGCGGACCGTGCTGGTGCCCGCGGGCGCCGTGCGCACCTTCGGCGGCTGGAACGACGCGGGCCTGTTCGAGCGGACCTCCGCAGGCACCGGCGCCGCGGGCAGCCCCCGGGCCGCACTCGCCCGCGCCCTGCGCACCGCGCTCGCCCAGGACGCGCTGCACGCCGCCGTCCGCCGGGCGCACCCAGTACGCACCGTGGACCCCGCGACCCTCACCGAGGACCCGGAACTGCGGTTCCTGCTGCGCTCGGCGGAGAACCTCGGCGTCACGGCCGAAGTCCTGGACCTGGGAAGCCCGTTGCTGCCGGTCGTGCTCGCCCGGTTCACCGACGAGCCCAGCGGCGAGACCCGTTGGGCCACCGGCAGCGGGCTGCGGCACCGGGAGGCCGTCCTGGAGGCGCTGCGCGATCTGCTCGGCGCCGAGCAACTGCGCCGCGCCGGGGGCGAGTCCGACGCCGGTGACCCGCTGTGGGCCGACCTGGACGCGGCCACCCTCGTCCCCGACGGCGTCGTACCGGCCCCCGAGGTCGAGACCACCTGGCCCGCCGTCCTCGACGGGCTCGCCGCGGCCGGACGGGACGCGTTCGCGGTGCGGGTCACCGCGCCCGACCTCGCCGAGGGCACCGTGTTCGCCTCGCGTGTCGTGCTGACCCGCGGGACGCGTCGTGCCCACTGAGACCGTGACCGCGCCGCACCCCGCCCCGCCCCTGGCCGCCGGGCCGTGGGACGCGGTGTGCGCCGCGCTCACCACCGCCCTCGCCGAGCGTCCGGGCACCCCGCCGGTAGCGGTGACCCCGCTCGGCGCCCGCGACGAACTCGCCGTCGGCGCCGACGAGTTCACGCGAGACGCGGTACCGGTCGGCCTGTACGGACATCACGCCCTGGTCGGTCCCGTACCGGCCGAGGGCGCGCCCGGCTGCCCCCGGTGCCTCGCGCGCCGCTGGCAGGCGGTGCGGGCCGGATATCTGCGGGACGCGCTGGAACGCGGCACCGGACCCCGGGCCACCGGCACCCCGCCCTGGCTGGCCGCCTTCACGGTGGACGCCCTCGCCGCGCTGGTCGCGGCGGTGGCCCGCGGCGACCGGGGCGGCCGGCACCCCTGGGTGTGGCTGCTGGACCTGGAGACCCTGCGGGTCTCCCGGATCGCGCTGGTGCCCGACGGCGAGTGCCCGTCCTGCGGAACCCGCAAGGAGGACACCGCCGAGGGCGCCAGGATCACCCTGGACCCCGGCACCAAGCACGACCCGGCCGACTTCCGCGCCCGCCCGCTCGCCGCGTACGACCTGGTGCCGGAGGCGTTCGTCAACCCCGTCACCGGCGCCCTCGGCCCCTCCTTCGCACCCGACCTGGCCTCCGCGTCGACCTCCTCGGTGATCGGCGCCTTCACCACCCGCTCGGGCGACTACCTGCGGGAGTGCTACTGGGGCGGCCACACCGACTCCTACGGCACCAGCGTGCGCGTCGGGGTGCTGGAGGGCCTGGAGCGGTTCGCCGGGATGCGGGCCCGCGCCAAACGGACCGTGCTCAACGCGAGCCTCGACGACCTCGGGGACCTCGCCGTCGACCCACGCGTCACCGGCCTGTACTCCGACGCCTTCCACGCCGCCGCCCCCGAGGTGCCGCGTTTCGCGCCGGACCGCCCGGTGGACTGGGTGTGGGGCTGGTCGCTGCGCGACGACCGGCCGGTCCTCGTGCCCGAGGTCGTCGCCTACTACCACGCGCCCGGCGGGATCCGGCGGCGCTTCGTCCAGGAGAGCTCCAACGGCTGTGCCTCCGGCGGCAGTCTGACCGAGGCCGTCTACCACGGGCTGATGGAGACCGTGGAACGCGACGCCTTCCTGCTGGCCTGGTTCGGCCGGCTCCGGCTGCCCGAGATCGACCCGGCGAGCAGCACCCGGGCCGCGACCCGCGCCATGGTCGACCGGCTGGCGATGTACGGCTACCGGGCCCGGTTCTTCGACACCCGCGTCACCTTCCCGGTGCCGGTGGTGACCGCCGTCGCCGAACGCGTCGACGGCGGGCCCGGACTGCTCTGCTTCGGCGCGGGCGCCTCCCTCGACCCCGAGGCCGCGCTCGCCGGGGGACTGTGCGAGATCGCCACCGACTCGGTCAATCTGCGCCGCCGCACCGCCCGCGACACACCCCGACTGCGGCGCATGGCGGGGGACTTCGGCGAGGTCCAGGTGCTGCACGACCACCCGCTGCTGTACGGGCTGCCCGAGATGGGCTGGTACACCGACTTCCTGCTGCGCGGCCGCGACGACGCCGAACGGGTGCCGCTCGCCTCCCTCGCCACCGGGAAGGGCGCCCTGTCGCCCGCCGCCGATCTGCGCACCGACGTGGCGGCGTGCGTCCGCGCCGTCACCGCGCACGGCTTCGATGTCGTCGTGGTCGACCAGACCTCCCCGGAACAACGGGACTTGGGCCTGCACACCGTGAAGGTCCTGGTGCCAGGTCTGCTCCCGATCGACTTCGGCACGAGCCGCCAACGCGCCCCGCTGATGCCCCGGATGCGCACCGCGCTGCGCGAAGCGGGCCTGCGGGAGTACGACTTGACGCCCGCCGACCTCAATCCGGCGCCGCACCCCTTCCCCTGACCCGACACCCCACGCCCCGACGCCCAGACCCCCTTGGCACGCCCAGACCCCCTTGGCCCCGACGCCCCGTGCGCGGCTCGGCAGCCGATCCCGACCACAGACAGCAGAAAGGGAAGTGACCATGGGATACGCCCATGAGTACGCGACCGCGGTGATGCGGCGGGGCAGGATCCCCATGGAACCCGCCGACTTCGTGCCCAACTGGTCCGACCGCCCCCGCAAGGGCAAGTTCTTCCCCGGCGCCCCCGTCCTGCCGCTGCCCGACGGCGGCTGCGCGGACGACGCGACGCTCGGCCGGGGCCTGTTCGGGGAGCGCGGCACCGGCGCGTTCAGCCTGCCGCTGCTCGGCGCGATGCTCCGCGACTCCTACGGACTGACCGGCCGCCGGCTCGCCGTCCAGGCCAACAGCGACCTCGGCTCCCTGCCGTTCCACACCCATGCCAACTGGTCGCGCGGCACCTCCTCCGGCGGCGGCCTCTACCCCATCGGCATCCACTGGATCAGCGGCGCGAGCGGCCCTCTCGCCCCCGGCGTCCACTACTACGACACCCCGCGCAACGCCTTCGCCAGGACCCTGTCCGGCGATGTCACCGGCGAGGTGCGGGCCGCCCTCGGCGATCTCGAAGAGGCCGCGGAAACCGACCAGTTCCTGGTGCTGGGCGTGACGTTCTGGCAGAACGCCTTCAAGTACAACAGCTTCTCCTACCACGTCGTCACGATGGACATCGGCGCCCTCCTCCAGACCTGGCGCATGTGGGCCCGCGCGCACGGGCTGCACATCGGGGCCGCGCTGTGGTTCGACGAGCCCCGCCTCGGCCGGGTGCTCGGCCTCGACCCCGAGGAGGACGGGGTGTTCGCGGTGGTGCCGTTGAAGTGGGAGAAGGCGGACGAGGACGACGCGGGCAGGGAGGCCGCTCCGGCCACCCCCGGCGCCCAAGTCCGCCAGGTGCCCGACGAGCGGTCCCGGCGCGTCCTGACCTTCCCGACCGTGCACGCGATCCACGCGGCCACCCTGGAAGGCGCCGCCGACCGCCCGGCACCCGGGACGCTGGACTCCGCGCTGGTCACCCCGCCCGGCCCCGGAGAGCGCGTCGCACTGCCCGCGCCGCTCGCGCTGGACGCGACCGTGCGCCGGGCGCTGCGCGAACGCCGCAGCAGCTTCGGCCGGTTCACCTCCGCCGCCCCGCTCGATCCGGCCCGGCTGTCCGCCGCGCTGGCCGCGGCCGTCGCCGCCGGCACCCTGGACACCGACGCGGAGACACCCGGTGCCGCACCCCTCACCCGGCAGTACGTCTTCGTCAACCATGTCCAGGGCATCGCGCCCGGCGTCTACGAACACGACCGGGAGACGAACGAGTTGGTCCTGATGAAGCCCGGCGACTTCGGCGGCTTCCTCCAGGAGAACTACTTCCTCGCCAACTACAACCTGGAGCAGGCCGCCGCGGTCCTGGTGCCCGCGGCCCGCACCCACACCGTCCTCGACACGGTCGGCGACCGGGGCCTGCGGCTGGTCAACGCCGTGATCGGCGCCACCGCGCAGGCCGTGTACACCGCCTCCTCGGCCGCGGGCATGGGCTGCGGTGTCGCGCTCGGCTTCGACTGCGTCTCCTTCGCGGAGGAACTCGGCCTCGCCGAGCGGGGCGAGATCCCGCTGCTCGTGATGATGATCGGCAACGAGGCACCCCGCCCGGCCGGTTACCGCTTCGACATCGTGGCCCCATGACCCGAGGACCCCGCCCCGCGCCCGGGGCGGCCGCACATCCCACAGGAAAGGGGGAGGGCGTGAGCCCGACCGCCACCACCCCGGCCGAGGACGTCCCCGCGCAGGACGGCCCGGGGCCCGACCCCTCGGTCTCACCGTCCGGCACCCCGGCCGCGCACACGTCGGCCGTGCCGCACGGGAACGTCCCCGCCGGAACCGCGACCCCGGCCCTGCACCACCGCTTCATGCTGCGCGTCTCCGGCCTCCCCGTGGACACCGCCCTCGCCCTGCGTGCCCCCGAGGCCGCCGACTGGGCCGTCCGCACCGCCGCCGAGCAGGACCGGCTCGCCGCGCTCGGCGCCCGGCTCAGCGATCCGCTCTCCGCCGCGGTCGGCGGCAGCGACGACGCGGTGCTGCGCCGCCGGCTGCTCGCCCTGCGCCGCCAGGTGTTCAACAACCGCCTTCCCGGGGACCTTTCGGCCGCCCGCGCGCTCGCCGAGAGCCTCGGCGGGGACACCGGTGCCGATCTCGCCGAGTGGCTGGAGGCCCGGGTCCGCTGGGAGGAGCTGCGGGCCGAGGGCGAGTCGGTGCTCGCCGCCGGGTTCGGCCGCACCCGCGCCGCGCTGCGCGAGCTGGCCCTGGACGACCGGCTGCGCCGGGGCCTGCTGCTGGCTTCGCCCACGCTGGAGGAACGCCTCGACGCGTTCGCCGCAGACCCGGCGCCGGTACCGGGCAAGCGCGCCCGCAAGATGGAGCGCTCCCTGCTGTCGTACGTCTACCGCACCGCCTGCAAGACCAGCCCGTTCAGCACGCTCACGGGCGTCGCCGTCGGCCGGTTCGGGGACGAGGGGGACGGTACGGCGCTCACGCGGGTCGGCGACGACTGGAGCGGCCACCCCCGGCTGAACGTCGTCGCGCTCGCCCGCCTCGCCGAACTCGTCGCCGCCGACCCCGCGCGCCGCGCCGACCTCCCGGTCGCCCTGGCCTCCGGCTGGAAACTGGACGAGGACCGCATCCGCTATGTCCAGCGGGCCGTCACGTCGGGCGACGACAGCGCCGCCGTCAGCTTCGACGCCGCCCAGGACCGGCTGTTCTTCCTGCGCCGCCAGGGCACCCTGGACGGCATGCTGGCCCTGCTGCACGACCACGAAGGACCGCTCAGACACGGCGAGTTGGCGCACTGGCTGGCCGAGACCACCGGGGCAGGCGCGGAGGAGGCCGAGCACTATCTCGCCGCCCTGCGCGACCTCGGCATGCTCCAGCTCCCGAGCCTCGCCACGGGGGTGCACAGCGGCGACCCGGTGCGCGCCTTCCAGCGGTCGCTGCGCGCCCTGGACCGGCCGTGGGCCGAGGCGCTCGCCGCCCGCCTGGACGGCCCCGCCGACCTCCTGGCCCGCTTCCCGGCGGCGGACGTCCCCACCCGCCGGGCCCTGCTCGGCGCGCTCCGGACGGAACTCCTCTCGCTCCAGAGCGAATTGGGCGCCGAACACCCCTCCCTCACACAGACCCTCGTCTACGAGGACGTCGCCGCCGGGACCACCACCGCCGACCTCGCCGAGTGGACGCGGCTCGCCGAGGGCCCGCTGCGTTCGCTCGGGCGGCTGCTGCCCGCCTTCGACGTGGCGCTGCCCCAACGCCTCACCCTCAAGGGCTTCTTCCTCGCCCGCTTCGGCCGCGGCGGACGCTGCGACGATCTGCTGCGCCTGGTGCACGACTTCCACGAGGACATCTTCCGGCAGTACCTCCAGTTCACCTCCGCCAAGGAGGACTTCCTGCCGGACGGCAGCCACGCCCCCGAGGAGAACTGGCTCGGCCTGCCCGAGATCACCGCACTGGACAGGGCCCGCGCCACCTTCACCGCCCGCATGCGCGAACGCTGGGCCGAACTCCCCTCGGACGCCGAGGAGTTCGTCCTGGACGACGCCCTCACCGACGAGGTCGCCGAAGCCCTCGGTGGCGCCGCCCCGGCGTTCCAGCCGCACAGCCACTTCCTCCAGCTGGCCCGCCGCGACGGCGACCCCCTGGTCGTCCTCAACGACTCCTTCGGCGGCCTCTGCTTCCCCTTCACCCGCTTCACCCACTGCTTCGACGACCCCGAAGGCCCCGGACTGACCGCCGCCATCCGCACCGAGCTGCCCGAACTGCTGCCGCCCGGCGCCGTGTTCGCCGAGGTCACCGCCGGATCGGCGACCACCAACCTGAATCTGCACGGCCGGTTGACCGACCACGAGATCGTCTGCCCCGGCGAGACCAGCTCGGCGCCCGAGGAGGCCCGCCTGCACCTGGACGACCTGTACGCCGTGCACGACGAGACCACCGACCGGCTGCTGCTGCGCTCGCGCCGCCTGGACCGCGAGGTCGTCCCGCTCTACCTCGGCTACCTGGTGCCCATGGTGCTGCCCGAGATCCCGCGCACCCTGCTGCTGTTCTCCCCGACCGCCCGCCCCAAACCGGACGTCTGGCGCGGAGTGCCCGCGGGACCCGAGCACGACGGAGTCACCCGGCGCCCCCGCGTCCGCCACCAGGGCCTCGTCCTCCAGCGCCGCTCCTGGACCGCCGCCGACGGACACCTCCCGCTGCGCGCCCCGGGCGTCACCGACGCCGACTGGTACCTCGGCTGGCACCGCTGGCGCGTCGAACACGGCCTGCCCGAGCGGGTGTTCGCCACCGTCCACGAGGAGCGCGAGGGCGAGGGGGCCGGCGGCTGGTTCGGCAGCGCCAAGCCCCAGTACGTCGACTTCGCGAGCCCGCTCTCCCTCACCGGACTCGAAGGCCTCCTCGCCGGAAAACGCGCCCGGACCGTGTTCGAGGAGATGCTGCCCGGGGAGGACGAGCTGCACGTCACCTCGCCCCGCGGCCGCCATGTCGCCGAACTCGCCGTAGAGATGCTGCCCGCCCCGGCCGGCCCGCACCGGAAGGACGAAGCCCGATGACCGCACCCACCCCCGCCGTGGACACCCCCGCCGTGGACACCATCGCCGAGGACGCGCCCGGCACCTGGCTCGCGGTGCACGTCTTCTACGCGGCCAGCCCCCGCCCGCTGCTCCTCCAGTGCGTCAAACCCCTGGTGGACACCCTCACCGAAGAGGGGCTGATCACCGGCTATTTCTTCATCAACTACTGGCTGGAGGGCCCCCATCTGCGGCTGCGCCTGAAACCGGCCCGCGCCGCAGACGCCGACACCGTCCGGGCGCGCACCCACGCCGCCCTCGACGCGTTCCTGCGCGAACGCCCCGCCCTCTACGAGGTGAAGGCGGGCTTCTTCGCCGAGCTGTACGAGACCCTGTTCACCCTGGAGTACAGCGAGGAGGAGCGCGCCCGGTTCCTCGGCCCCGACGGGCGGATGAAGCTGCGCCCCAACAACAGCTTCGAGGACCGAGACTACGAGCCCGAGTACGGCAAGTACGGCGGCCCCGCCGGAATCGCGCTCGCCGAATGGCACTTCCAGCACTCCAGCGACCTCGTCATCGAGGCCACCCGCACCATGAACCTCCATCTGCGCACGGTGCTCCTCGGCCTGTCCGCCCAGCTGATGATGGTCGTCTCCGGCACCTTCCTCGCCGCCGACGAGGCCCTGCTGACCTTCCTCGACCGCTACCACGGCTTCTGGAACAACGCGTTCAGCACCACCAACTACACCACCGACAAGGGCTATGAGCGGGCGTACGCCGCCATGGGCGAGCGGCTGCCCGAACGCTTCGGGCACATCCGCGAGGCGGTCGCCCGCGGGGAACTGGAGCGGCTCCCGGCCTTCCTGCGCGGCTGGGCCGAACACTGCGCCGAACTCCGCGACCGCGCGGCGCTGTCGGCGCGCCGGGGCGACCTGGTCTTCCGCTCCTTCGACGGCAGCCGCGACATCCACGCCACCGACCCGGCGCACGCCCTGCCGATGCTCCTGTCGCCCTATATGCACATGACCAACAACCGGCTGGGTATCACCGTCCGGGACGAGGCGTTCCTCTCCTACGTCCTCGCCCGCGCCCTGCGCGACGGCGCCCCGGAGGACACCAGATGACCACCGACGCCTTCCTGGCCGCCCGGCCGCGGGTGCGCCCCGACCTCGTCCTCGGCCCCAGCCTGCTGCGCGGCCCGACCCGCATCCATCTGCTGAAGGACCCGCGCACCGGACGGCGCCTGGAGGTCGGCGCCAAGGAGCACTTCATCATCACCCGGCTGGACGGCACCCGGTCCCTGGAGGAGATCGGGCAGGCCTACTCGGGCGCGTTCGGCACCCGGCTCGGCGAGGCCCAGTGGGGGCAGATGCTGCGCCTGCTCGGCACCCGGGGCCTCCTCGACGGCGGCCCCGCGCCCGTCGCGCCCACACCGGTCCCCACCCCCGCCGAGGGGCCGAGCGGCTTCCTGTCCGGACACACCAGGATGGTCGCCGACGCGCCCGCCCTCATGGACCGGCTGCACCGGCTCACCGCGCTGGACCGCAGGCCCGCCCTGCTGGCCGTGCTCACCGCGCTGGCCGTCGGTGTGCTCGCCGCCGTCGCCGTCAGCGCCGACACCCTGTGGCGGCAGACGGTGCACACCGCCGAACAGCCCGTGCTGCTGTTCGCCGTCGGCTGCGTCCTGTGGTGCAGCCTCGCCCTGCACGAGCTGGCCCACGGCCTGTTCGCGCGCACCTGGGGCGGCCGCGTCAGCGAGATCGGGCTGCGCTGGATCCTCGGCGCCACCTACCTCTACTGCCAGGTGGACGACGTCCAGTTCCTCGGCAGCCGGGCCCGCAAGGTCGCCACCGCCTGCGCCGGTGTCCTCGCCAACCTCCTCTTCCTGGTGCCGTTCTACGTCATCTGGCTGGTGCTCCCGGCCGATGCCCAGGCGCGGCCCGCGTTCGGCGCGCTGCTGCTGCTCGGCGTCGTCACCGGCCTCGCCAACCTGCTGCCGCTGGCACCGCTCGACGGCTACCGCGCCCTCGGCCACGCCCTCGGGGTCTCCGGACTCGCCGAGGGCAGCCGCACCTTCACCGCCCTGGCCGCCCGCGCCCTGCTGCGCCGCGGCCCCGGCCTGCGGGCCTACCCGCCCCGGCTGCGCCTGCTGTACGGCGGCTTCGCCCTGCTCACCGCCGCGCAGACGGCCGCGTTGCTGGCCCTCGCCGGGCTGGTCCTGCGCCATCTGCTGCCGGATGGCATGGCGCTCCTGGCCTGGTGGCTGCCGACCGGGCTGCTCGCCGCCGCCCTGCTGCTGTGGGGACTCGGCAACCTGGGCCGGCGGCTGCGCGGACGTCGTGCGGAAGGCCGTACCGAGAGCAGTGCGCAAGGCCGTACCGAGAGCCGCGCGCATGGCCGTACGGAGAGCCGTACCGAAGGCCGCGCCCAGGGCCCTGCCGAACACCGGACGCCGGGCCCCGCGCGGTCCGCCGCGCCCACCTCCCCGTCCGCGGGACCCGGTCAAGTCACCGGTGCCCGCACCCCGTTGGACCCCGCAAGGAAAGGCGAGATGAACGAACCCCACGCACAGACCGGGACCGCACCCGGCCCCGCCGGCGCCACCGAGCCGGTCGTCGTCCTCGACGGCGTGATCAAGCGGTACGGGGAGGTCACCGCGCTCGACGGCGTCTCCCTCACCGTGCGCCGAGGTGAGTTCTTCGGCATCCTCGGCCCCAACGGCGCGGGCAAGACCACCCTGGTGGAGATCGTCGAGGGCATGCGCGAGGCGGACGGCGGCACCGTCAGCCTCCTCGGCCAGAGCCCCTGGCCCCGGGACACCGCGCTGCTCGCCCGGATCGGCGTCCAGACCCAGGCCTCCGCGTTCTTCGCGCGGCTCACCGCGGGCGAGCATCTGCGCACCGTCGCCGCGCTCTACGGCATGGATCCGGACGCGGTGCGCATCGCCCTTGAACGGGTCGGGCTCACCGAGAAGGAGAACGCGCGCGTCGACCATCTCTCCGGCGGACAGCGCCAGCGCCTCGCCATCGCCACCGCGCTGCTGCACGAACCCGAGCTGATCTTCCTGGACGAGCCCACCGCCGCCCTCGACCCCGAGGCACGCCGCGAACTGTGGGCGCTGTTGCGCTCGTTGCGCTCCGAGGGCCGCACCATCGTGTGCACCACCCACCACCTGGACGAGGCCGAGGCGCTGTGTGACCGGGTGGCGATCGTGGCCGGCGGCCGGATCATCGCCCTCGACACCCCCCGGGGCCTGATCCGCGCCCTCGCCGCACCCGCCCGACTGATGCTGCCCGCAGCCGAGTTGACGGCCGAGGCCGCGCTCGCGCTGCCCGGCGTGGACCGGGCCACCGTCGAGGGCGACGAACTCGTCCTGGAGACCTCGGCCGTCAACCACGTCCTCACCGCGCTCGGCGACCTCGTCGACATCGAGTCGGTCACCGTGCGCACCGCCACCCTCGAAGACGCCTACCTGAGCCTCACCGGCCATGGAACGGAGCACCGCAGTTGACCGCCTACGCCGCACTGACCAGGGCCGGTTACGTCGCGAGCGTGCGCGACCGTACGACCCTCTTCTTCACCTTCCTCTTCCCGCTCGCCTTCCTGGTCCTCTTCGGCCTCATCTTCCAGGGCCAGCACGTCAACGGCGGAATGGCCTCCATCAACTACACCGCTCCCGGCGTCCTTTCGTGGGGCGTCGGCAACGCGTGCGTGTTCTCGGTCGGCTTCGCCCTGATGCAGTGGCGCCGCGACGACCTGCTGCGCCTCATCTGGCGCACCCCGACCCCGCTGCGCTCGCTGATCGCCTCCCGCTGGACCCTCGCCCTCGGTGTCGCCGCCGCGCAGACGGTGCTGTTCACCGCCGTGGCCCTGCTGCCGTTCTTCGGCCTTGAGCTGAACGGCCCCTGGTGGACGGGCATTCCGCTGCTGGTGCTCGGCGTCACCGCGTTCCTCGCCATGGGGCTGGTCGTCGGCAGCCTCGCGAACACCCCGGAGTCGGTCGCGGCCATCGCCAACCTGGTGATGGTGCCGATGGCCTTCCTGTCCGGCTCGTTCTTCCCCGACGACCTGATGCCGGGCTGGCTGCGCACGGTCGCCAAGGTGCTGCCGCTGCACTACCTCAACGACGGCCTCACCGACGCCATGGGCGGCCGCGGCGACCTCGGGGACATCGGCCTGGACTGCGTCGGACTCGTCGTCTTCGCCCTGATCTTCGGGCTGATCGCCACCCGGATCTTCCGCTGGAGCAACCGGACATGACCACCGTCACCGCCCCCGCCCCGGCGACGGCACCCCTGGAGGCCGCCCGCGCGGCCCTCCAGGACCGCCTGGCGGCCCGCGCCGCCGCGGCGGGCCTGCCCGCCCCCGCCGTCTCCCGCATCGGCGACACCAACGTCCTCGGCGAGCGGCCCGCCCCGGCCGCACCGGTGCCCCCGCACACGGCCGAGGTCCATCTCATAGCCCAGGCCGTGCTGTTGGGCCCCTGGGGCGGCACCGGCCGGGCCGGCCGGGCCTGCGGCGGCTGCCTCGCGATGCGCCGCCAAAGGCTGCGCACCCGCACCGAACGGGACGCGCTGGAGACCGGCACCGAGACCACGGTCGCCGGTCGCTGGCCCGCCCTGCCCGACCATCTGGTGGACGCCGTCTGGTCCCTGCACCGGCTCATCGCCACCGGCGGCGCCCGGCACGAACCACCGGGCCCCGACGCCGAGTTGCCCCGCGTCACCGAACTCGACCTGGAGACCCTCCAGGTCCGCACCTTCCCACTGCTGCCCGACCCGATGTGCCCCCACTGCCGCCCGGTGACCGGCGAAGCCGTGGCCGAGGCGGCGGCCCGGCGCACCGCGGGACCCATGACCTCCCGGCCCAAGTCCGGCCCCGACGAATACCGTTCGGGCCACCCCGGCGACTTCCCGGTGCCCGTCAAGGGCCTCGCGAACCCGGTCTGCGGGGTACTGGGCGGCGGCACCTGGATCGATGTGACCTCGCCCACCACCGCGCCGGTCGCGGGCAGCGTCTTCATGCGGGGCTACGCCGGACTCACCGACGTCACCTGGAGCGGCCAGGCCAACTCCTTCGCCCGCAGCCGGGAGCTGGCCTTCCTGGAGGGACTGGAACGCTACGCCGGCACCCACCGCCGGCACCGCGCCCCCGTCGTCACCGCCTCCTACGACGACCTCGGCGAACGCGCCCTGGACCCCCGCGCCTGCGGCCTGTACGCACCGCACACCTACGCCGAGGACCCGATGGTCCAGCCCTTCGACCCGGCCCGGCCGATCCCCTGGGTCACCGGCTGGTCGCTGCGCGACGAGCGACCCGTCCTGGTCCCCGCCCGGCTCGTCTACTACAGCGCGGGCACCCGCGAGGACAACTTCGTCTTCGAATGCTCCAACGGCTGCGCCACCGGCGCCAGCCTGGAGGAAGCGGTCTTCTTCGGACTGCTCGAACTCCTGGAGCGGGACGCCTTCCTGCTCGGCTGGTACGGCAATCTGCCGCTGCCGGAGATCGACCTGGACTCGGTCGGCGGCGCCCGGGTACGCGCGATGGCGGCCCGCGCCGAACTCCAGGGCTACGACGTCCATGTCTTCGACAACCGGGTGGACCTCCCGGTACCGGTCGTCACCGGCCTCGCCGTCCGCCGCGACGACGGACCCGGCACCCTGGCCTTCGCCGCCGGCGCCTCCTTCGACCCGGAGACGGCCGTGGAATCGGCACTCTCCGAGATCCTCACCTACATCCCGCACCTGCCCCGCCAGGTCGCCGAACGGCCCGCCGAACTTGCCTCGATGGCCGAGGACTTCGACAAGGTCGTCCGACTGCCCGACCACGCCGCCCTGTTCGGGCTGCCCGCCATGCGCGAGCACGCCCGCAGCTATCTGGCCCCGCCCCGAGTGGCCCCGCTCGCCGAGCTGTTCGCCGGCTGGGAGGAGCGCCGGCCGCGCACCACCGATCTGCTGGACGACGTCACGCTGCTGCGCGATCTGCTGGCCGACGCGGACTGCGATGTCATCGCCGTCGACCAGACCACCCCGGAGCAGCGGCGGATGGGGCTGCACACGGTCGCCACGCTCGCCCCCGGGCTGCTGCCGATCGACTTCGGCTGGCCGCGCCAGCGGGCGCCGCACCTGCCGAGACTGCGGACCGCGCCGTACCGCGCGGGGCTGGTGCCCGCCCCGCTGCGCGACGAGGACCTGCGGCTGGTGCCGCACCCCTTCCCCTGACCGGCCCCGGGAACGCGAAAGGTCCCCGGCAGGGCCGGGGACCTTTCCACCGACGTCGGACGTCAGGCGGTGCAGGAGGTGGTGCTGGTGGTGCTGGAGCAGGTGCTCGTGGAGGAGCAGCTCGTGGACGAACCGAGCATGACCTCGCTGGCGTCCGAGTAGTCGGTGATCTCGAAGGTCTCCGACTCGAGGTCCAGGATCTCCTGGGCGAGAGAGGCGAGGGCGTTGTCAGACATGACGACTCCTTCCATGGTGGGGACGGTGCGGTACGGCCGGTCGGGCGGTTCGGACCGCGACCCCTTCCCGCATCCGCGGGAGCGTCACGGCCTTCCGGCTCTCCACAGTTCTACGCGCGTCCGCGTGCACCCCCCTTGCCGTTCGCTGTCACCTCGCTGACACCCGCCCGAGGAGCCACAGACATGAGCACCGAACCCACCCGAACCACCCATGAACTCCCGGGCCTGACCGAGCTGTTGACATCGACCGCCGAGTTCTATCTCGACCTGCACCGCCACCCCGAGCTCTCCGGCGCCGAAGCGCGCACCGCCGCCCGGTTCGCACAGCGGCTGGACGCCGACGGCTTCCGGGTGCTGCGCGGCATCGGCGGGCACGGTGTCGCGGCCGAACTGCGCAACGGGGAGGGCCCCGCCGTCCTGCTGCGCGCCGAACTCGACGCCCTGCCGGTCGCCGAGGCCACCGGCGCGCCGTACGCCAGCACCGCCACCGCCATCGGGCCCGACGGCCGCCCGGTCCCCGTGATGCACGCCTGCGGCCACGACGCCCATCTCGCCTGTGTGGCGGCCGCCGGACGCTGGCTCGCGGCCCGGCGAGACCGGTGGCGGGGCACGCTGCTGTTGCTCGGCCAGCCCGCCGAGGAGACCCTCGGCGGCGCGCGGGCCATGCTGGAGGACGGTCTGTACGACCGTGTCACCCCGCCCGACGAGGTGCTCGCCCAGCACACCGCGCCCTTCCCGGCGGGGATGGTGGCGCACGCCGAGGGGCTGGTGCTGGCCGGCAGCCGCACCCTGTCGGTGGCCTTCGAGGGCGACGGGGGTCACGCGGCCACCGCGCACCTCGCCGCGGACCCGCTGCGGGCGGCGGCCGGGCTGGTCACGCGGCTGCCCGAGGTCGCGGCGGGCGAGAGCGGGCGCCCCACCGTCACCGCCACCGCGCTGCGGGCCGGGGACGCCGGGCACCCGGGGAACGTGGTCCCCGACCGCGCCGAACTGCTTGTCTCCGTGCGCGGGTTCGCCGAGCCGGCCCTCGACCGGGCCGCCGCGGATGTCTCGCGCCTGGCCCACGCCGAGGCCGCGACGGCCGCGCTGCCGCCCCGGGTCACCGTCACCACCGTCTCCCGCTCCGGCGTCACCGTGACCGACCCGGAGGTCACCGACGGCGTCCGCACCGCCCACCGGGCCGCGTTCGGCACCGCCCGCGTCACGGCCTGGCCCCCCGCCCTGGCCACCGAGGACTTCCCGCTGCTGACGGGCACGGGCGCGGATCTCCACGGCCACGGCGGCATCCGGGGCTGCTACTGGATGCTCGGCTCCACCGGCCCCGCCCAGTGGGCCGCGGCCCCCGGCCCCGACCCCGCGGCCAAGCTCCGCGCACTGCCGGCGAACCACTCGCCGCGGTATCTGCCCAGCGTGCGGCTGACGTTGCAGACGGGGATCACGGCGATGGTGACGGGGGCGCTGACACGGCTGGGGGAGGGGGTGAGGTGAAGCGGACGATCGGCCGGGGGCGGCGCTCGGCCGAGGCGGAGCGAGGTGCCGGGCGGCGGACGCCGCTGGTCCGGAGCGGCGCTCGGTGACCAGCCGATGGGGGGGGCGTCAGGGCCCGCGCAGCCTAGGGAACGCCGCCGCTCCGGCGTCGATGGCCGTGATCGGGCACCCGCGCGGGGTGACCGCGAGCGGCCGGGCTCCGGGGCCGACCCGGCGGACGCGGCCAGGCAGCCGGTCGAACCCGGTCGGGGCCTGTGCAGTCCTGGGGGCGCTGCCGCTCCGGCGTCGACGGCCGTGACCGGGCGTCCGTGTGGGGTGGTCGCGTGTGGTCGGGCTTCGGGGCTGACCCGGCGGACGCGGCCAGGCAGCCGGTCGAACCCGGTCGGGGCCCGCGTAACCTCGGGAACGCTGCTGCTCCGGTCGCACCTGGTGAGGGATTGTGCAGCCTCGGGAGTACCGCTGCTCCGGCGCCGTCGCCCACGACCGGACGCCGTGCGGGGTGACCGTGTGTGGTCGGGCTTCGGGGTCGATCGGGTCGCTGTGGCCAGGTGGCCGGTCGAACCTGGTGAGGGATTGTGCAGCCTCGGGAGTACCGTCGCTCCGGCGCCGTCGCTCACGACCGGACGCCGTGGGGGGTGACCGTGTGTGGTCGGGCTTCGGGGGTCGATCGGGTCGCTGTGGCCAGGTGGCCGGTCGAACCGGTGAGGGATTGTGCAGCCTCGGGAGCACCGCCGCTCCGGCGCCGTCGCCCACGACCGGGCGTCCGCGCGGAGTGACCGCGTGCGGCCGGGCTCCGGGGTCGACCCGGTCGGCGTGACCAGGTGCCCGTCGGAACCCGTCCCGCCGGGCCTGCCCTCTCAGGCCCGCCCCGTCAACCTCTCCCGCTCCACGCCCAGTTCCCGGGCCAGTGCCTCGTCCACCCACTCCTGGGCCCGCGCGCGCGGGACCGAGCCCGGGTACGAGGTCAGCTGGACGGCGAGGCCGTCGAGGAGGGCGGTCAGACGCAGGGCCGTGGCCTGCGGGTCGGGGCAGCTGAACTCGCCGGTGCCGACGCCCTCGGCGATGACCTCCGCGAGGGCCGCCTTCCAGCGGCGGTCCAGATCGCGGGTGACCTCGCGCAGCGCGGGTTCGCGCAGGGCGACGGCCCAGCCCTCGATCCACAGCCGCCAGCCCTTGGCCTGACCGGTCGGCGCGTACCAGCGCACCGCGGCCCGCAGCCGGCGCAGCGCGGTCGTCCGCCGCCCGAGCAGCTTGCGCAGATGCGCGAGATCGTCCTCGGCGGCGTGCGCGAACGCGGCGGCGACCAGCTTCTCCTTGGTCGAGAAGTGGTACAGCACCAGCGCGTTGCTCACCCCGAGCGCGGCCGCCACATCGGCGATCCTGACCGCCGCCACGCCCCGCGCCTCGATCTGCTCGACGGCGGCACGCAGCAGCTCCCCCTGCCGCTCGGCCACGCTCAACCGCACTCTCGCCACCCGGTCACCCTAGTGCCGGTACGACCCGAACCGCGCCGCCAGCACCGGCAGCCGGTCGGCCACCACGGCATGGGCCGCCGCGCGAGGTGTCGTACCGTCGCGCTCCGCCCGGTCGAGGGTCAGGGTGAGCAGGGCGCGCATGGAGCGGCGGACATGGGCGAACGCCTCGTCCGCGTCGGCGCCGATGTCGCCGAACAGGGTCCACCACCACCAGGCGTTCGTCGCCGAGTTGACCACCACGTCCGGCAGCACGGTCACCCCGCGCGCCGCCAGCAGTGGCTCCGCCTCGGGCAGTACCGGCATATTGGCGGCCTCCGCGATCCAACGGGCCCTGATCCGGGCCTGGTTCGCGGGGGTGATGGCGTACGACACGGCCGCGGGCACCAGCACCTCCGCGTCCGTCGCCGACCAGGCGGCACCGGGCAGCCGGTGGTCGGCGGGGCGCAGTGCGGAGCGGTCGACGGTGCCGTAGCCGTCCCGCGCGGCGAGCAGCGCCTCGACGTCGAGGCCGTCCGGGTTGGCGATCGTCCCCTCGACATCGGCGACCGCGACCACGCGCAGACCCGCCCGGTCGAGGAAGCGCGCCGTCGCCCCGCCCATGGTGCCCAGGCCCTGCACGGCGACCCGCGTCCCCCGGTACGGCACCCCCGCGCGGTCCAGCGCGGTCAGCACCGACTCGGCCACCCCGCAGCCCCCGGCCAGCTCGTCCAGGCCGATGCCGTCCACCTCGACGGCGAAGGCGTCCGCGAGCCGCGCCCGGGCCGCCGCCTCGTCGTCCAGCAGCGGATACACCGCCTGCACGGTGGAGACGAGGCCCGCCTCGGCCGCCGCCCGGTCCACCAGGTCCTGGGTGAGCCCCAGGTCCTCACCGGTCGTCCAGCAGCTCTCGACGTACGGCCGCACCGCGCGCAGATAGCGCACCAGCAGCCCGTACGCCGCCGGGTCGCGCGGATCGCAGTCGATGCCGCCCTTCGCGCCGCCGAGGGGGACGTAGCGGCTCTCGGGGTCGTAGTGCAGGGCCTCCTTCATGGTCATGCCCCGGGCCAGGCCGGTCACCTCCGCCAGCGTGCAGCCGGGGCGCATCCGCAGCCCGCCGCTGGACACGCCCCGCACCAGCCGGTCCACGACGAGGAAGCCCTGCCGGCCGGTGACATCGTCGGTCCAGGTGAGGGAGATCAAGGGGGCGGTCATCGGCGCTTCCTCGGAGTCGGCATTACTGACTGCCGGGTCAGTATTGGGGGAGGTTGCGCGATCGTCAACGTACTGAATCGGCATTCAGTACGCCGGGCCGTTCCCGGGTTGTCGGATGGGCCGACCATAATGGGGGGCCCAGCACTCAACCGGGAGGTACTGTGACCGGTCCGCGTTCCTCGACCCCAGGGCCCCGTGTGCCGCGCCCGGCGGCCTTCGGTGTGGACCCGGGCGGTGCGCGCCTGGAACGCATCCGCCGCTCCCCGCACTTCAAGGACGGCGTCTTCCAGAACCCCGGCGGTCCCGCGCGCACCCGCCCCTCCGGCTCCACGCTGGACTTCGCGAAGGTCTTCTTCGACAAGGAGACCCGGCCGCTGCGCGCCCCCCGGGGCACCGTCCCGGTGCACCCCACGACCTTCGCGGACCTCGCCCGGCCGCCCGCCACGGGCCTGCGGCTGACCTGGATGGGGCACTCCGGTGTGCTCGCCGAGATCGACGGCCACCGGGTGCTGTTCGACCCGGTGTGGGGCGAGCGCTGCTCCCCGTTCCCCTTCGCCGGGCCCAAGCGGCTGCACCCCGTGCCGCTGCCGCTGGCCGCGCTCGGGGACGTCGACGTGGTGGTGATCTCCCACGACCACTACGACCACCTCGACCTGCCCACGATCAAGGCGCTGGCCGGTACCGACACCGTCTTCGCCGTGCCGCTCGGCGTCGGCGCCCACCTCGAACACTGGGGCGTCGGCCCGGACCGGCTGCGCGAACTGGACTGGCACGAATCGACCCGGGTCGGCGGGATCACCCTCACCGCCACCCCGGCCCGCCATTTCTGCGGCCGCGGTCTGCGCAACACCCAGCACACCCTGTGGGCCTCCTGGGTCGTCGCCGGTGAGGAGCACCGGGTCTACCACAGCGGGGACACCGGCTACTTCGACGGCTTCAGGGAGATCGGCGCCGCCCATGGCCCGTTCGACGCCACGATGGTGCAGATCGGGGCGTACAGCGAGTTCTGGCCGGACATCCATATGCGTCCCGACGAAGGCCTGCGCGCCCATCTGGACCTCCAGGGCGGCGCACCGCACGGCGTGCTGCTCCCGATCCACTGGGGCACCTTCAATCTCGCCCCGCACCCGTGGGCCGAGCCGGGGGAGTGGACCAAGGAGGTCGCCGAGGAGGCCGGTCAGGCGGTCGCCCTGCCGTGCCCCGGCGAGCCCTTCGAGCCCGCCGGAAAGCTCCCGGCCGAGGCCTGGTGGCGAGGCGTGTCCGGCGAGGTCCGCCGCACCTGGCGCTCGGTCGGCGCGCTGGTCGCGGAGCCGCCGAAGCGCGGCTGATCCCCCGGGGTCTCAGCCGCGCGCGGTGAGACCCCCCACCAGGGCCCGCAGGCCGTCGAGATAGGTGTCCTCGGCGGTCAACGGGCCCCACGCGTCGGCGAGTTCCGCCAGGCGTGGCAGTTCCCCCGGGGCGAGGCCGGTGAAGACCTGCTCCCGGTAGGTGGGGCGGTCGTCGTCCGCGCGCCGGCGGTTCGCCGCCGTACGGACCACGATCTCCCCGGCGGTGTAGTACCAGATCGCGCGGTATCCATGGACGGCCCGCTCGGGCGTCAGACCGCAGGCGACGAACCCGTCGACGATCTGCTCGACGAACCACAGCGCCGCGGCGGACAGCAGATCGTCCGCGGTCAGCACCTCCACGATCCAGGGGCAGTCGGCGAGCGCCCGGTGGAGCGCGGCGGCGGCGGTGACGATCCGCTCGCGCGGTTCGGCGGGCATCGCGGTCCGGCGCAGCGTCCGCGCCGCGTGGTCGTCCAGCAGCAGGACGAGCAGCTCCTCCTTGTTGCGGACATGGTGGTAGAGGGCCATCGGCGTACTGCCGATCTCCGTGGCCAGCCGCCGCATGGTGAGCCGTTCCACACCCTCCTCTGCCACGATCCGGCGGGCCGCCCCGAGAACCTCCTCGCGGGTGAAGCGGGGAGGTCGGCCAGGGTTCCTGCGCGGTGCGGACGGCTGCGGCATGCCCTCATCATCCCTCACGGGTCATCCTTCACGGGTCGACAACGGGGGTGCGCCAGGTCTAGTTTTCTTACACGTACAGAAAATCAGAGGCACACCGGAAGGAACACCCCCATGACGACGACACCCCTCACCCCCGTCGACCTGTTCGCCGCCGCGCTGCACATCGACCGGGACGGCCAGGTCGTGGCTTCCGGGCGGCGGACGGCCGGCGGTCCCGGCTCCTGGCATCTCGCGGCGTTCCACGCGGAGACGGACGCCGATGTGCACGCCGACCACTGGGAGATGCACCCGGAGGCCGACGAGGCGGTGTGCTGCCTGACCGGCGCCGTCCGCCTCCACTTCCGGCCCGCCGAGCCGGGCGGTGCCGAGGAGACGGTGCGGCTGCGGGCGGGTTCCGCCGTGATCGTGCCCCGTGGCCGCTGGCACCGGGTGCGGCTGGACGCCCCCAGCGACCTGATGTCGCTCACCCTGCGCCAGGGCACGCGACACGAGCGCATCGAAGGCCAAGGGGAATACGCTCAGTGACATTCGCGAGTGTCCGGGGAGGAGGCCGCGCGGGGTCCGGTGAGCGGTGAACGTCGCCGAACGGGCATGAGCCGAGGTTGGGGGCGGGGGCCGACCCTCCCGCCCCACCTGCTCTTTCTGACCGCTTTTGATCGCACGTTATCGATATTTTTCGACCCGATCGGAGCACAGGCGGCCCGGTTATCGGTCTTTCGTACGGAGCCTCATACCAGAGCGGGACGCTGGGCGGGGGAGTTTGGCAACTGCCCCTCGCACATGAGCCGGAGGCGACTACCGTCAGTGTCCGACCCCAGGCCCGACGGACCAGTACGAGGACGCAGATGTCTCACCTTCGCGCACCGGGCACCCGTGCCGACCGCCGGGAGGGCGGGCGGCACGGGCGGCCGGTCGCCCGACCCGCTCCCGCACTGCCCGAGAGGCACATACGGCCCCAGCTGATGCGGCTCGCCGTGCTGCCCCCGCTCGCGGTCGCCCTCGGCGCCACCGCCGCCGTCCTGTTCACCATCCGCTCCACCGGCGCCCGCACCGGCCCCGTCCTGTGGGCCGTGCTCGGCGGCGCGGTCACCGTGGCCGTCGCGGGCATCCTGATCGCCGCCGTGGCCGCCGACCGGGCCGCCCGCGGGGTCGCCGAGCGCATCGACGCGCTGCGCCGCACCGCCGCCCGCGGCGAGGCCGACCTGCATGAACTCGTGGACGCCCTGCGCCAGGGGGAGGCACCGCCGCAGCGCCCGTCCCGCCGCCGTTCGCCCACCGACGCCGACGACTTCGAACTGCTCGCCGCCGACCTGGCCCGCGCGCACGAGGGCGCCACCGCCGCCGTGGTGCGGGCCGCCCAGCTCTCCAGCCACACGGGCAGCGAGCAGAAGCTGGAGGTCTTCGTCAACCTCGCGCGGCGGCTCCAGTCCCTCGTGCACCGCGAGATCTCCATCCTGGACGACCTGGAACACGAGATCGAGGACCCCGACCTGCTCAAGGGCCTCTTCCACGTGGACCACCTGGCCACCCGGATCAGGCGGCACGCCGAGAACCTCGCCGTGCTCGGCGGCGCCGTCTCCCGGCGCCAGTGGAGCAACCCGGTGAGCATGACCGAGGTGCTGCGCTCCGCCATCGCCGAGGTCGAGCAGTACTCCCGGGTCAAACTGGTGCCCCCGATCGACGGCGAACTGCGCGGCCACGCCGTCGCCGACGTCATCCACCTGCTCGCCGAACTCATCGAGAACGCCACGGTGTTCTCCGCCCCCGGCACCCAGGTGCTGCTGCGCGCGGGTCTCGTCACCTCCGGTCTCGCCGTCGAGGTCGAGGACCGCGGACTCGGCATGCCCGTCGGCGAACAGGCCCGGATGAACGCCCTGTTGGCCGACCCCGACCAGGTCAATGTCGCCAGCCTGCTGGCCGACGGCCGCATCGGCCTCTACGTCGTCTCCCAGCTCGCCCGGCGGCACGGCATCGGGGTACGGCTCCAGAGCAACATCTACGGCGGGGTCCAGGCCGTACTCGTCGTACCCGAGGCGCTGTTGGGGACTCCGCAGGCGGACTGCGCGCCGGAGGCCACCGCCCTGCCGCCCGCGCAGGTCCCGGTGGAACCGCCCGCACAGGTGCCGCCGGTACGGCACGCCCCCGCGCCCGTGCCGATGAGCACAACCCCCGTCATCCACACCGAAGTTCACGCCCACGACGACCCGCCCCCGCTCCCCGTCCGCGGCACCCGTCGCGAACGTCCCACCCCCGCCGAGGCGGTACCCGGCATCCGGGCCCGGCACCGCGCGGTGGTCGAGGAGCACGAGGGCGTCCTGCCCACCCCGCGCCTCGACACGGTGCGCGGCACCATGGCCAAGCCCCGACTGCCGCGCCGCCGCGCCCAGGAGAACCTCGCCCCCCAGCTCCGCGGCGGCCCCGCGCCCCGCCCGGACGGCGACACCCTCGGCGGCCACGACCCCGGGCTGATGGCGGCCTTCCAGCGCGGCATCGGCCTCGCCGAGGCCGCCCCACCGGCGACGGGCGGCGAGCACGCGCACGCCCACGCCGGGTACCCCGGACCCGCGGGGCCCGCCGCCCGCACACCCGCCGAGCCCGCGCGTCTGCGTGTCCTCCACCCCGATCAGGACCCACTCCAAGGACCGTCGGCACCGGGCGACTTGCGCCACATCCACCCCGACCCGTCATCCCTGTCCACCGGCCCGACCGAGGGAAGCGCACCGGCCGGCTGACCCCTCGTACCGGGCCCGTACCGGGCCCCGTACCAGGCCGTACCACCCCCAACCCCCAGCGCTCCCACAGACCTTCGTACCCCAAGGAGTCGATCCACCATGGCGAGCGATGCGCCGACCGCTCACGCATCCGACCTCGACTGGCTGCTCAGCGGCCTCGTGCAGCGCGTACCGCACACCAGCAGCGCGGTGCTCCTGTCCTGCGACGGGCTGGTGAAGGCCGTGCACGGCCTCGACCCGGACAGCGCCGACCACATGGCGGCCCTCGCCTCCGGCCTGTACTCGCTCGGCCGCAGCGCGGGCGTCCGGTTCGGGGACGGCGGTGACGTACGGCAGGTCGTCGTGGAACTCGCCTCGACCCTGCTGTTCGTCACCACCGCCGGATCCGGCACCTGTCTCGCCGTGATGGCGGGCCGCGAGGCCGACGCGGCGGTGCTCGGCTACGAGATGGCGATGCTGGTCAAGAGCGTGCGCCCCTATCTGGTCACCGCCCCCAGGCAACACGCCGCCGACCCCGCGGCGCCGAGGCATTGAGCGTGGCCGCGGCCGGCGACGGGCCCTGGCTGGACGACGCGGCCGGACGGCTGGTACGCCCGTTCACGGTCAGCAACGGCCGCACCGAACCCAGCGTCGCGCTCGACCTGATCTCCCAGGTGATGGCCACCGGGGTCACCCCGCTCGGCTACCTCGGCCCCGAGCACGCCCAGGCGCTCGACCTGTGCCGGGCACCCGTCTCGGTCGCCGAGGTCGCCGCCCACCTGAAACTGCCCGCCGTGGTCACCAAGGTCCTGCTCGCGGACCTGGTCGACTGCGAAGCGCTGACCACCAAGCCCCCCGCGTTCCACCACACTCCCACCGACCGGTCCCTGCTGGAGGCAGTGCTCGATGGACTACGACGACAGCTCTGACCCGTTCCCCACCGCGCTCAAGATCCTGGTCGCGGGCGGGTTCGGGGTGGGCAAGACCACCTTCGTGGGCGCGGTCAGCGAGATCGCCCCGCTGAGCACGGAGGAGCTGCTCACCACGGTCAGCGCCGCGACCGACAGCCTCGAAGGCATCGAGAACAAGATGGAGACCACGGTCGCCATGGACTTCGGCCGCATCTCCCTCGATCCGGACCATGTGCTCTATCTGTTCGGCACCCCCGGGCAGGAGCGGTTCTGGTTCATGTGGGACGAGCTGTCCGAGGGCGCGCTCGGCGCGGTGATCCTCGCCGACACCCGCCGGCTCCAGGACTG
This sequence comes from Streptomyces sp. NPDC093018, assembly GCF_040684035.1. Lineage (NCBI taxonomy): Bacteria > Bacillati > Actinomycetota > Actinomycetes > Kitasatosporales > Streptomycetaceae > Streptomyces > Streptomyces sp. NPDC093018. The sequence continues at coordinate 132,201 of NZ_JBFBFF010000017.1, read as the reverse complement.
CTTCGCCGCCGTGGACTTCTTCGAGGAACGCGGACTCGGCTTCATCGTCGCCGTCAACGAGTTCGACGGGGGCCACCGCTACGACACCGAGGAGGTCCGCGCCGCCATCGACCTCGACCCCGAGGTGCCCGTCGTGCGCTGCGACGCCCGGATCTCCAGCTCCGGCGTGGGGACCCTGCTGGCCCTCGTCCGCCATCTGCTCGCCCACACCCCGGAGCACACGCCGAGCCACGGCGCCGCGCACCGGTGAACCCGACCGACCGCCCACGGAGTTCCCCAGATGAGGCACCCGCACAGCGACGGAGCCCGGCCATGAGCTACGAGCCGCCCCGGCCGGTCCGCGGTCTGCTGCTCACCCCCGAGGACAAGGAGGCCCCCGCCCGCGTCCGGCGGCTGCGGGCACTCGGCCTCGGGGAGCGCCCCGACCCCGCGCTCGACGCCTTCGCGGACCATCTCGCCCGCCGCACCGGCGCGCCCTACGCCATGGTCAACTTCATCGGCGAGGAACGGCAGTTCTTCGCCGGTCTGCGCGTCCCGGCGATCGCCCCGGTGCTGCGGGAGGACGGCAGCGCGGCGCAGTGGGGCCGGACGCTGCCCCGCGACCACGGGTTCTGCCCCCATGTGGTGGTCCGCCGCAAGGCCCTGGTCCTGGAGGACGTCCGCGACTACCCGCGGTTCGCGGGCAACCCCGTCGTGGACGAGTACGGCATCCGCTCCTACCTCGGCGCCCCGCTCCTCGACGGCACCGGCATGACGCTCGGCACCGTGTGCGCCGCCGACACCGGGCCGCGCGCCTGGGGCAGGGACGGACTGGAGACCATCAAGGCGCTGGCCGCCGAACTCGTCGTACGGATCGAACGCAGCGCCCGGGACGGGCTGCCCATCTGACCCTCGGTTCAGCCGACAAGCGGGTCGGTTCATGCGACAAGAGGGGCGTGAAGGAAAGCTGAGGCGGCGGTTAAGAAAAGCTCGATGGATTACGGCGCGCCGATACGGCAGATTGCAGGGTGATTCCACCCCTCTGACCCGGCGCGGGCGCGGCCCTTCGGCATGCCCGCGTACGGGACCTCACGCACAGGAGCCGCACGAGTGAAGGCGCTGGTCAAGGACAAGGCGGAACCCGGACTCTGGCTGACGGACGTCCCGGAGCCCGCGATCGGGGCCGACGATGTACTCATCAAGGTCCTGCGCACCGGTATCTGCGGCACCGATCTGCACATCCGGGCCTGGGACGGCTGGGCGCAGCAGGCGATCAGCACCCCGCTGGTGCTCGGACACGAGTTCGTCGGCGAGGTCGTGGAGGTCGGCGGGAGCGTCACCGACATCCGGATCGGCGACCGGGTCAGCGGCGAGGGCCACCTGGTGTGCGGCAAGTGCCGCAACTGCCTGGCCGGGCGCCGCCATCTGTGCCGGGCCACCGTCGGCCTCGGCGTCGGCCGCGACGGCGCGTTCGCCGAGTACGTCGCCCTGCCCGCGACCAACGTCTGGGTGCACCGCGTCCCGGTCGACCTCGATGTCGCCGCGATCTTCGACCCGTTCGGCAACGCCGTGCACACCGCGCTGTCCTTCCCGCTGGTCGGCGAGGACGTCCTGATCACGGGCGCGGGACCGATCGGGCTGATGGCCGCCGCCGTCGCCCGGCACGCGGGCGCCCGCAATGTCGTCGTCACCGACGTCAGCGAGGAGCGCCTCCAGCTGGCCCGCAAGATCGGCGTGAGCCTCGCGCTGAACGTCGCCGAGGCCACCATCGCCGACGGACAGCGGGAGCTGGGGCTGCGCGAGGGCTTCGACATCGGCCTGGAGATGTCCGGCAGGCCCGAGGCCATGCGCGACATGATCGCCAACATGACGCACGGCGGCCGGATCGCCATGCTCGGCCTGCCCGCCCAGGAGTTCCCCGTCGACTGGGCCCGGATCGTCACCTCGATGATCACCATCAAGGGCATCTACGGCCGTGAGATGTTCGAGACCTGGTACGCGATGTCGGTGCTGCTGGAGGGCGGCCTGGACCTCGCCCCCGTGATCACCGGCCGGTACGACTACCGCGATTTCGAGTCGGCCTTCGCGGACGCCGCCAGCGGCAAGGGCGGCAAGGTCATCCTCGACTGGACCGCGTAACCCGACCGGACCGCGTAACCCGACCCGGACCGCGTAACCCGACCCGGACCGCGTAAGCCGTACGTCACCCGCTCGGCGTACGTCACCCGCCCGGTGTACGCCACCCGCATCACCTAGGAGCTTCTGTCATGTTCGAGACCGTCCGTGACGATCTGCGCACCACCCTCGACGAGATCCGCGCCGCCGGCCTGCACAAGCCCGAACGGGTCATCGGCAGCCCGCAGTCCGCGACCGTCAGCGTCACCGCGGGCGGCCGCCCCGGCGAGGTCCTCAACTTCTGCGCCAACAACTACCTCGGCCTCGCCGACCACCCCGAGGTGGTCGCCGCCGCCCACGAGGCCCTGGACCGCTGGGGCTACGGCATGGCCTCCGTCCGCTTCATCTGCGGCACCCAGGAGGTGCACAAGGAGCTGGAGGCCCGCCTCTCCGCGTTCCTCGGCCAGGAGGACACGATCCTCTACTCCTCCTGCTTCGACGCCAACGGCGGTGTCTTCGAGACCCTGCTCGGCGAGGAGGACGCGGTGATCTCCGACGCCCTCAACCACGCCTCCATCATCGACGGCATCCGGCTCTCCAAGGCCCGCCGCCACCGCTACGCCAACCGCGACCTCGCCGATCTGGAGGCGAAGCTCAAGGAGGCGTCCGGCGCCCGCCGCCGGCTGATCGTCACCGACGGCGTGTTCTCCATGGACGGCTATGTCGCCCCGCTGAGCGAAATCTGCGACCTCGCCGACCGCTACGACGCGATGGTCATGGTCGACGACTCGCACGCCGTCGGCTTCGTCGGCCCGAGCGGCCGCGGCACCCCCGAGCTGCACGGTGTGATGGACCGCGTGGACATCATCACCGGAACCCTCGGCAAGGCCCTGGGCGGCGCCTCCGGCGGTTACGTCGCCGCCCGCGCCGAGATCGTCGCCCTGCTGCGCCAGCGCTCGCGCCCGTACCTGTTCTCCAACACCCTCGCCCCGGTGATCGCCGCCGCCTCCCTCAAGGTCCTCGACCTGCTGGAGTCCGCCGACGACCTGCGGGTGCGGCTGACCGAGAACACCAAGCTGTTCCGCTCCCGGATGACCGCCGAGGGCTTCGACGTCCTGCCCGGCGACCACGCCATCGCCCCCGTGATGATCGGCGACGCGGCCGAGGCGGGCCGCATGGCCGAGCTGCTCCTGGAGCGCGGCGTGTACGTGATCGGGTTCTCCTACCCGGTCGTCCCGCAGGGCCAGGCCCGTATCCGGGTCCAGCTGTCCGCCGCGCACTCCACCGAGGACGTCAACCGCGCGGTGGACGCGTTCATCGCGGCGCGCGCGGAGCTGGCGGCCTGACCAGGGGGTATCACCTGGGATAATCGGGGGCATGATCGAGGCACGGCGGCTCCACATCCTCCGTGCGGTGGCCGACCACCGCACGGTCACCGCGGCGGCCGCCGCCCTCTATCTCACCCCCTCCGCCGTCTCCCAGCAGCTGACCGCCCTGGAGCAGGAGACCGGCCACCGGCTGGTCGAACGGGGCGCCAAGGGCGTACGGCTCACCCCGGCGGGCGAGATCCTGCTCGGCCACACCAACGCGGTCCTCGCCCAGCTGGAGCGCGCCGAGGCGGAACTCGCGGCGTACGGCTCGGGCGAGGCCGGGACGGTCACCGTGGCGGCCTTCGCGACCGGCATCGCCCAGGTCGTGGCCCCCGCGGTGGCCCGCCTCGCCGGCACCGCGCCCGGCATCCGCATCCGGGTCCAGGACGCGGAGGGCGACGCCAGCCTGCCGATGGTCCTGGACCGGCAGGTGGACGTGGCGGTGGCCGTCGAGTACCGGGGCGCACCGGCGGCCGACGACCCCCGGCTCACCCATGTGCCGCTGTACGCCGAGCCGTTCGACGCCGTGGTCCCGGTCGGTCACCGGCTCGCCGACTCGGCCGAGGTCCCGCTCGCCGAGCTGGCCAAGGACCCCTGGATCGGGCCCTACCCCGGCAACCCGTGCCACGACGTCGTCGTACTCGCCTGCGAGAGCGCGGGATTCCAGCCCCGCCTCGAACACTCCTCCGACGACTTCCGCGCCGTCGTCGCCCTCGCCTCCGCCGACGCGGGCGTGGCCCTCGTCCCGCGTTCCGCCCTGCGCGGCATGGACCTCAGCGATGTGGTCGTACGCCCGGTCGACGGCGTGGCCCCCACCCGCCGTGTCTTCGCCGCGGTGCGCCGGGGCGCGGAGGGGCATCCGCTGATCAGGCCGGTGCTGGCGGCGCTGGGCGGGGCGGCGGGGGGCTGACCGCCGGGCATTGTCAGTGGCGGGCGCTACGGTGCGTGGCATGCCGGATGCCGAAGCCGTACGACGTATCGCGCTGTCCTTCCCCGACACCTCGGAGAAGACCGCCTGGAACATGCCCACCTTCCGGGTGGCCGGGAAGATGTTCGCGACCCTGCCCGAGGACGAGACGTCCGTCGCCGTGCGCTGCCCGAAGGAGGAGCGGGACGAACTGGTGCTGGCCGAGCCGGAGAAGTTCTGGATCGCCGGGCACGAGGCGCAGTTCGCCTGGATCAGGGCCCGCCTCGCCACCCTGGAGGACGAGGCCGAACTCCGGGACATCCTCGCCGACTCCTGGCGCCAGGCCGCCCCACCCCGACTCCTGGAATCCCACCCGGAGTTGGGCCACCCGCCCACCCACTGAAAATCCCGGTGGCCCGGGAAGGCGGCATGGCATGATCCCGCGCGGTCGCCAGGGAGGGAGCCGGAATGGGCGGGGCGGAAACGGACGGGTCTGACGGGACGGGGGACGGCCGGGGCGGACAGCCCGGTGGCGGCCGGGATGGACAGTCCGATGGCGGCTGGGACGGCCAACCCGGTGGCGGTCGGGGTGGGCAGGATGGTGGCGGTCGGCGGGGAGCGGAGCCGGACGTCGGGGCGGCGGGTCGGTCGGCCGGTGAGCCGGAGAACGGGGGAGCGGATCGGCCGGGGGCGGAGTCGGATGCCGCGGTGGTGGGGCGGTCGGGTGGAGGGTCGGACGCCGGGGCGGTGCCGGAGCGGCCGGGCCGGGGGTCGGATGGCGGGGTGGCGGATCGGCCGGGGGTGGAATCGGATGCCGCGGTGGCGGGCGGGTCGGGGCAGAAGTCGGGCGGCGTGGTGGTGGGCCGGGGAGGCGGGCGGCTCGATGGCGTGGTGGTGGGGCGGTCGGGTGGAGGGTCGGACGCCGGGGCGGTGCCGGAGCGGCCGGGCCGGGGGTCGGATGGCGGGGTGGCGGGTCGGGTGGCTCGGGGATCGGACGCTGTGGTGGGCCGGGTGGGCGGGGCGGTAGCAGGTTCGTCGGAGGGGGAGGCGGCCGTCGAGGTGGTGGGCCGGGTCGGCGGGGAGCCGGGGGCCGGGGTGGCGGGCCGGGCGGGGCTGCGAGCGGCTGGGGCACAGGGCCCGGGGGAGCGGGGCCGGAGCGTCTGGTCGAGAGACTTCGGGCTGTTCTTCGTGGCGCGGGCCGTGGCGCGGCTCGGCGACACCATGCTGCCGGTGGCGCTGGCCGCCGGACTGCTGGAGCGCGGGTACGGCGCGGGCGCGGTGGGGCTCGCCATGGCCGCGTCGACCGCGGCCTTCGCCGGACTCGTCGTCTTCGGCGGGGTGATCGCCGACCGGTTCAGCACCCGCCGTCTGATGATCGGCGCCGACCTGACCCGGGTCTGCACCCAGTCCCTCGCCGCGGGCCTGTTCTTCGCCGGGCACGTGGTGCTCTGGGAACTGTGCGTCATCGGCTTCGTCAACGGCGTGGCCGCCGCCGTGTTCCAGCCCGGCGTGGCCAGCACACTGCCCCGGCTCGCCGCCGACGTCCAGGGCGCCAACGCGGCGATCCGCATCGCCGAGTCCGCCGCCCAGCTCGCCGGGCCGGCCTTCGCCGGTCTCCTCGTCGGCTTCGCCTCACCCGGTGGGGTGTTCGCCGCCCACGCCGGGACCTACGCGGTCAGCGCCCTGTGCCTGCTGCTGCTCCGGCTGCGCCCGCTGCCCCCGGACACCCTCGTCGCCACCGGCCGCGCCCTGCGCGACTTCCGCACCGATCTGGTGCGCGGCTGGCGGGAGTTCAGGTCCCGCACCTGGCTGTGGGCCGTGATCGCCATCTGGTGCCTGTACATGATCGCCGTGAACGGCCCGGTCGTCCCGCTGGTCGCCACCCAGGTCGTCCAGCACCACGGCGCCCGCGCCTACGGCCTGGTCAACTCGGCCCTCGGCGCCGGCACCGTCGCCGGCGGCCTGCTCGCCCTGCGGCTGCGCCCCCGCCGCATGCTCAGGGCGGGCGCGCTGTCCCTGTGCCTGTACTTCACCTTCCCGGGCGCCGTCGGCCTCGGTCTCGGCGTCCCGGCCATGTCGGCGGGCGCCGCGCTCGCCGGGGCCGGGATGTCCTTCTGGGGCGTGATGTGGGCGACGAGCGTCCTGACCCAGGTGCCGCCCGAGACCCTCAACCGCATCCACGCCTACGACGTCGCGGGCTCCCTCGCCATGATGCCGGTCGGCCAGGCCCTCGCGGGCCCCGCGGCCGTCCTGCTGGGCGCCGACCGGGTGCTGCTGGTCGCCGCGGTGACCAGCCTCGCCGTGGTCGCGCTGCTCCTCGCCGTCCCCGCGATCCGCGACCTGGTACGAGCGGACGCGTCCCCCGCACCGAGCTGACGCCGCATCGCGCCCGCCCCGCCTCACACCCGGGCGCGCGCCCCCAGGAACCCCCCGATCCGCTCCCGCAGGCTCCGCGCGTCCAGGCCGTGCGCGGCGGTGTGCTCCTCGACGGTGCCGTAACGGCGCAGCTCCCGGCGGCCGACCCCGAGGCCGAGGACCCGGTGCGGGAGGTCCGCGAGGGCGTCGTTCACCGCGGCGGTCGACGTGCCCGCGAGATACGGCTCGACCAGCACCACATCCGTCCCCGCGGCGCCGGCCGCCCGGCGCAGCCCGGCCGCGTCGAACGGTCGTACGGTCGTCGCGTACAGCACGGTCGCATCCATGCCCTCCGTCGCCTCCAGCACCGCGTCCAGCAGCGGGCCCACCGCGACCACCACGCCGGCCCGCCCCTCCCGTACGGTCACGAACCGCTCGCCGTCGACCGGCAGCGCCCGCCGGTTGGACTGCACGGACAGTCGTACGTACACCCGGTCGTCGCCCGCCCCGACCGCGTGCCGCAGCAGGGTCTCGGCCTCGTCGGGGTGCCCCGGCACCTGTACGGTCCAGCCGTCCAGGGTGTCCATCAGGGCCACGTCGCCCGGCGCCATATGGGTGAACCCGCCGGCCGGCCAGTCGAAGGAGGCGGCCGCGCTCACCAGTACGGCCCCCGTGCCCTGATGCCCGAAGTCCAGCTTGACCTGCTCGAACGGTCGTTCCACCAGAAAACTGGCGAACGTGTGCACGACGGGCCGCAGCCCGGTCAGCGCCATCCCGGCCGCCGCCCCCACCAGCAACTGCTCGCGGATGCCGACGTTGATCACCCGTTCGGGATGCCGGGCGATGGCCTCGTGGAAGGCGTCCTTGCCGATCTCGGCGAGGACCACCGCGACCCGCGGGTCCTCGTCCAGGAGCCGGGAGACGACGGGAGCGAAACGGTCACGCATGGTGTCCATGGAGATGTCGCCCTTTCGGAGCGTGAGGGAAAGTCGGAGCGTCAGGAGGAATGAGGCGTTGGGAGAAGTGGGGCGCTCAGGCGTTCTTCGGCTCGACCCGGGCCACGACCACGTGCGGCCGTCCCGGATGCGGCGCCGTGAACGCCTCGTACAGCGCCGTGTGGTCCCGTCCGTCGACGGTCGCCGCCGACCAGCCCGCGGCCTCGAACCGGGCGGCGATCCCGCCGGGCCGCGCATGGCTGGCGGAGGAGTTGTCCACCACGACGGTGTGCAGCCGGTCGAGCCCCGCGGGCCCCGCGAAGGCGATGGCCTCGTGATTGCTGCCCTCGTCCAGCTCGGCGTCCCCGATCAGCACCCAGACCGCCGGATCGCCGAGGCCCTGGGCGCGCAGCCCCAGCGCGGTCCCCACCCCGATGGGCAGCCCGTGCCCGAGGGATCCGCTGCCGATCTCCGCCCCGGGCACCAGCAGCCGGTCCGGGTGGTGGCCGAGCGGGGAGTCGTACCCGCCGAACCCGGGCAGCCATTCGACCGGCAGGAACCCCTTGGCGGCCAGCACCGCGTAGTACGCCATCGGCCCGTGCCCCTTGCTCAGCAGGAACCGGTCCCGGCCCGGATCCGCCGTCCGCTCCGGGGTGACGCGCAGTACCCGGTCGTAGAGCACCCACAGCACATCGAGCGTGGAGGTGGCCGCCGGGCCGTGCTTCTCGTCCCCGGTCATCAGGCTCATCAGCCCGGGCAGGTCGGCGTACGCGTGGGCGCGGTGGTCGTCCGCTGTGATCGTCATGTACGACAGCGTGCAACCTCGACCAAACTTGAGGTCAACCCCAGGAAGTCGTGCGCGATCACCGAGTCGAGTGCGGTATTGTTTCCCTGCACGTTGCGACCGGCGAAACCGCAGGTCAAACGGCAACGGGACGTGGCGCAGCTTGGTAGCGCACTTGACTGGGGGTCAAGGGGTCGCAGGTTCAAATCCTGTCGTCCCGACTCGAGAGAGTCGCAGATCAGGGGCGGTTTCGGAGAGATCCGAGACCGTCCCTTTTTGATGTGGGTTGCGCGCGGGGTGGCGGACCGGTGCCGGAATGGGACCATCACGCGTCGGGGCACCGCCGAGGCCGGAGACAGGGCCTCTCACCTGGTAATTTCTGTAGATGATCATTTCATTTCGCTTATCCCGTCCGGCTCGGGCCGCTCTCATCTGCGCTCTCGCCCTGACCGTGTTACCCGCCGCGCCCGCCACCGCCGCCGACGCCGAGACTCCTCATCTCGACGCCGTGGAGCGCACATTGCGCGAGGTCTCACCCGGCCTCGAAGGGGATGTGTGGGAGCGGACGGCAGGCAACCGGCTCGACGCCGGGGCGGACGATCCCGCCGGCTGGCTGCTCCAGACTCCCGGCTGCTGGGGTGACGCCGGATGCCGGGACCGCGTCGGCACTCGGCGGCTGCTGGCCAAAATGACCGAGAACATCTCGCGGGCGACGCGGACGGTCGACATCTCCAGCCTGGCGCCCTTCCCTGACGGCGCCTTCCAGGACGCCATCGTCGCGGGCCTGAAGTCGTCCGTGGCCTCCGGGCACCGGCTCAAGGTCAGGGTCCTGGTCGGAGCCGCTCCGGTCTACCACATGACCGTGCTGCCCTCGAAATACCGGGACGACCTGCGCGACAAGCTGGGCCCGGCCGCCGACGCCATCACACTGAACGTCGCCTCGATGACCACGTCGAAGACCGCCTTCTCCTGGAACCACTCCAAACTCCTGGTCGTGGACGGCGAGTCCGCGGTCACCGGCGGCATCAACAACTGGAGGGGCGACTACCTCGACACCGACCATCCGGTCAGCGACGTCGACCTCGCCCTGACCGGCCCCGCCGCCGGGACGGCCGGGCGCTACCTGGACCGGCTGTGGGGCTGGACCTGCCGCAACAAGGCCAACGCCGCCAGCGTGTGGTACGCCGCCTCGGGCGGATCGGACTGCATGGCCACCATGGAACGGGACACGAACCCCCGTGCCGTCCCCGCCACCGGCGATGTGCCGGTGATCGCCGTCGGCGGACTCGGCGTGGGCATGGAGGACTCCGACCCCGCCTCGGCCTGGCGACCGGCCCTGCCGTCCACCTCCGACACCCGGTGCGTGGTCGGCCTGCACGACAACACCAACGGGGACCGCGCCTATGACACGGTCAACCCCGAAGAGAGCGCGCTGCGTTCGCTGATCTCCAGCGCGACCCGGCACATCGAGATCTCCCAGCAGGACCTCAACGCGACCTGCCCGCCAATGCCCCGCTACGACACCCGGGTCTACGACGCCCTCGCCACCAAACTCGCCGACGGCGTGAAGGTGCGGATCGTCGTCAGCGACCCCGCCAACCGTGGCGCCGTCGGCAGCGGAGGCTACTCGCAGATCAAGTCCCTCTCCGAGGTCAGCGGCGCGCTGCGGGACCGACTGGCCCGGATCACCGGTGACGAGACCAGCGCGCGGGCGGCGCTCTGCTCCAACCTCCAGCTCGCGACCTTCCGCAGCTCCCCGAACGCGCGCTGGGCGGACGGGCATCCCTACGCCCAGCACCACAAGCTGGTCTCGGTCGACGGCTCGGCCTTCTACATCGGGTCGAAGAACCTCTACCCGGCGTGGTTGCAGGACTTCGGTTACATCGTGGAGAGCCCCGGCGCGGCCCAGCAGCTCGACGCACAGTTGCTGAGTCCTCAGTGGACCCACTCGAAGGAGACCGCCACGGTCGACTACGAGCGGGGCCTGTGCCACATCTGACGCCCCGCCCAGGCAGCGGACGACGCGGGCCGGGCGCCTACCGCCGCACCGGCTCCGCGCTCGGCGACCTCACGCACGTCGGGCAACCGGGGACATTGCCTTCCCGAGCCCGAGCGAACCGCTTCCGCGCGTGGTGAGCCCCCCCGGTGAACTCTCCTCCGGCCGCCGCCGGTCACCACGACTGCACGCTCGGGGGAACGACCCGGGGCCGCGCCATGCCGGCGTACGCTCCCGCAGGGATCACCGGGCCCGGCACCTTCGCCGCCGGGCCCGGCCAGACCGAGGGCCGTGCCGGAAGAACGGGCACGGCGGTGAATCGTGAGGTCGCGGTCGCCGTGCGGGTGAGCGAGCGGTCGGGGGCGAGCGGTCTGCGGCGCTAGGAGCTGCTCCACCCGGTCGTGCTGGAGTACGAGTCCAGCAGGTCCACCACGAAGACCAGGGTCGTGCCCGCCGGGATCAATGGCGAGGGGGACTGATTGCCGTAGCCGAGACGCGGGGGAATGATGATCTCGCGCCGGCCGCCGACCCTCATCCCCCGCACCCCCCGGTCCCAGCCCTTGATGACCTTGCCGCCGCCCAGGGCGAACTTGTACGGCCGGCCCCGGTCCCAGGAGGCGTCGAACTCCTTCCCGGACTCGAAGGTCACCCCGACGTAGTGGACCCTGACCACCATGCCGGGCTTCACCTCGGGCCCGTCCCCGATGACCAGGTCCCGGACGGTCAGCTCGGTGGGAGCGTCACCCTCCGGGACGTCGACCTCGGGCTTCGTCGGTTCACTCATCGGGCCTCATCACTTTCCGTCGGGAGCCCTCGCACGGGCCGGCCGAACACAGCACACCTGGCCACTCCATGCGGCGGATGGCCACGTTACCGAGCCGGCCCGGGGCCATTGAGACGGACGTGCCCGGTGTGGTGGATGCGGTGGTGCGGAGCGGCTTGTTCCCTCGGCGATCGGACCGTTCAAGATGCGCGGCCCCCGGTGCGGATGAGTCCATGGCATGGCAGGGCCCCGGCGTCCGCCGGACCGTGCCGACCCCGTTCGGAACACCGCAGGAGGGCTGTCATGGCCAGTACCCCGGACAAGACACTCAACGGCAAGGTCGCCTTCGTCGGCGGCGCGTCCCGCAATCTCGGCGGGCTGATCAGCACGACCCTCGGCGCCGAGGGCGCCCTGGTCGCGGTGCACTACAACAGCGAGTCCTCCCGCGCCAAGGCCGAGGACGTCGTCGCCCAGATCAACAAGGGTCCGGGCGAGGCGTTCGCCGTCCAGGCGGACCTGACGAAGGTCGCCGAGGTGGAGCGGGTCTTCGAAGAGGTCCTGGACCGGTTCGGCAAGCTCGACTACAGCATCAACACCGCCGGCATGGTGCTGAAGAAGCCGCTCACCGAGATCACCGAGGAGGAGTACGACCGTATGTTCGCGGTCAACTCCAAGGCCGCGTTCTTCGTGATGCGTGAGGCCGCCCGCCGGATGGACGACGGCGGGAAGATCATCACGGTCGTCACCTCGCTGCTCGCCGCGTACACCGGCCTGTACTCCGTGTACGCGGGCAGCAAGGCGCCGGTCGAGCACTTCACCCGCGCCCTGTCGAAGGAGCTGTTCGGCCGGAACATCTCGGTCAACAACATCGCGCCCGGCCCGATGGACACCTCGTTCTTCTACCCCGCCGAGGACGACGACTCCGTCGCCTACCACAAGTCCTCCGCGATGAACGGCGAGCTCACCAAGATCGACGACATCGTGCCGTGGATCCGCCATCTGCTGACCGACGGATGGTGGGCCAACGGTCAGACGATCTTCCTCAACGGCGGATACACCACGCGCTGACCCCGTCCAGGGCGCGACGGCCGCCCTGCGGGAAGCGGGCGGAGACTATGGCCGGGGGGCGGACGGCGGCCGCAGGCGGACCGGCAGGGTCGTGTGCCCGTTGCTGATCAAGGTCGGCAGCGGCCGCAGTTCCTCGGCGGGCACCGCGAGCCGGGCCTCCGGGAAGCGGGCGAACAACTGGCGCAGGGCGGCGGCGACTTCGAGGCGGGCGAGCGGGGCGCCGAGGCAGAAGTGGACGCCATGGCCGAACGCCAGGTGGTCCTTGGTGGTCCGGGTGGCGTCGAAGCGGTCGGCGTCCGCACCGTGCCAGTCCGGGTGACGGTTGGCGGCGGCGTAGGAGGCGAGGATGGCTTCTCCCGCCCGGATCGTCCTCCCGTCGGGCAGCGGGATGTCCCGGACCGCGAAGCGCATGGGCAAGTGCTTGATGGCCGACTCGTGGCGCAGGGCCTCCTCGACCACGTCCTCCCAGCCGCACCGGCCGGCGTCGACGTGGGCCAGCTGCGCCGGGTCGGTGAGCAGGGATGTGACGGCGTGGTCGATGACGTTGACCATCGTCTCGTACCCGGCGCTGATCATCAGCACCAGGGTGCCGCGCAGTTCGGCGTCCGTCAGGGAACCGCCGTCGCCCTCCTCGTCGCGGGTGGCGATCAGCAGCGAGGTCATGTCGTCGCCGGGCGCGGCACGCTTCGCCGCGATCAGCTCGTCGAACAGCCGGTAGAGGGTGGCCGTGTTCGCCGTCGCCTCCTCGGCGGACAGGGTGGTGGCGAACACCCGGTCCACGACCGTACGGAGCCCGTTCGACCGGGCGGCGGAAAGGCCCATCATCCGGCCGATGACCGCGATCGGCAGCGGATAGGCCAACCGTTCGCGCAGGTCCACCACCTCGCCGGCCGGGAGGGCTTCCAGATCGTCGAGGATGCCGGTGACGAGAGCCTCCACGACGGGGGTGAGGGCGGCGATACGACGGGCCGAGAAGGCCGGGGCGATCAGTCGGCGCAGCCTGCGGTGGTCGCCGCCGTAGGCGGTGAACATGTTGTCGACCGCCACCCAGAGAGCGAGTGGCCAGGTGGGGACCGTGGCGGCGAAGTCCGGCCAGTGCGCTCGCGCGTCCTTGGAGACCGAGGTGCGGGTCAGGAGCTGCTTCAGGAGGTCGGGATCGGAGACGGACCACGCGCTCACCCCGAGGACGTCCACGGGCGTGGCCGCGCCGCGGGCGTACAGCGCCCGGTGCTCGGCGTGGTGGTCGGAACCGGCGGGGTCGAGGACGAGAGGCTGCTCTTCGGTCACGGCCAGGGCTCCTTCGACGGGAGTCGGGAGGGCGAGAGGGCGGTGCGGACACGGGACCGGCGCCTTCGCGCCGAGGCGGGCGTCGCGGGTCACGGGTCGCGGGTCCCGTGGTCGGCGGCTCGCTTGTCAGCGGGCCGGGCGAGGGGCGATCCGTCGTCGGCCAGAAGGCGGAGGCGGAGGCGGAGGCGGAGGCGAACACCGGCGCCGTCGCGGGCATGGACCCGGGCACGGGCCCCGGGCGGCGGTGGGGGCGGTGGCGGTGGGGGCGGCGAGGGCCGAGCAATCCGACGAGCGCCCCGCGCCGCCGGAGCGGCAGGCCCGCACCGTCACCGTGATCGGTCACGATCATCTCTCGCACCGGCTCGGTCATCTCCGACACCAGCTCGGTCTTCTCCGGCACCAGCTCGGTCTTCTCCCGCACCGGCTTCGCCACCCGGTTCGAGGGTTCGGCGTGCGACCGGGGCCGGACGGTCGCGTTCCCCCGGCCGGCCGAGTGCGCCGATCGGCGCGGGTGAGTCCGTCGTCCGTGAGCGGGTTCAGGAGTGCCATGTCCGAACGCCTCCCTGGCGAGGTGTCACGCACCGCGGGCCGCAGGGGAGGCGAAGCCCGGCTTTCCCCCCGGCAGCCGGCCATGCGAGCAGGGTAGACCTCGCAGATCGGGTCGAGGGACGGTGGCCGGGGAAGATACGCCGTAAGGCCCCCTCGGCATCCGTTACCGCGAGTACGGCCCCCGCGCCGTCGTCGTGAAGGGTGTGACAGGAGCCTCCTACCAGGGAGGCAGAAGCGCAGGAGGCCGATGCTCCCCGGGCGTCAGCCCTCGCGCCCGGGGAGCATCGCCAGCGCCCGGGAGCGCTGGGCGACGAGGTCGTCGTACGTGCCGTCGCGCTCGGCCCAGCGGTGCATGAGGACACCCCGCACGAGGATCTCGTCGGGGGTGGGGTCCGTCGCGAGCAGCTCCATGACCTCGGCGGCGAAGGCGTCCAGCGGCAGCGCGTGCGGGTTCACCCGCTCCTGGCCCGCCGTGGCGACCGCCGGGGGGACGAGTTCCACGACGCCGACACCGGTGCCGGCGAGCTGGGCGCGCAGCGCCTCGGAGTAGGCGTGCACCGCGGCCTTCGAGGCGGCGTAACCGGGCATGGGCGGGAAGGGCAGGAAGGCGATGCCGGAGGTGACGGTGACGAAGGTGCCGGCGCCCCGCCCGACCAGATGCGGGGTGAAGGCGTCGAGCACCCGGATGGTGCCGAGCAGGTTGGTCTCGATCGTCGTCCGCGTCGCCTCGAAGTGCGCCGGGTCGCGCAGGTCCTCCATGAGCATGACGCCCGACATGGTCACCACCGTGTCCAGCCCGGGGTGGCGGGCGAGCACGGCGTCACGGGCGGCGGCGACGGAGGAACCGTCGGTGACATCCACCTCGAACGTGCCGAAACCCTCCTCGGCCAGTTCCGCGAGCGCCCGGGGGTTACGGCCGCCGACGGCCACGGTGCTGCCCGCCGCGGCGAACCGCCGGGCCAGCTCCCGCCCGATGCCCGAGGTGCCGCCGACGATGAGAACGGTGCGGTGGGAGAGATCCATGGGATCTTCCTTTCTGCTGAGCTCTTCTCTGCTGAGATCTTCGGGAAGACGGTGCTCCGTCAGTCTTGGCGGCGTCCGCCGCCCGTGGCAGGGCCCCCGTTCTCCCTGGTCCTGCCAGGGCCCCCGCTGGGACACGCGCACCGCATTACGGTGGCCGTATGAAAGACGAGGAATCCGGCAACCGGCTCGGCGCCTATCTGCGCGCCCGGCGTGAGCTGGTCTCCCCGGCGCAGGCGGGACTCCCGCCCGGCGGCAACCGCCGGGTACCCGGGCTGCGCCGCGAGGAGGTCGCCCTGCTCGCCGGAATCAGCCCCGACTACTACCTGCGCCTGGAGCGCGGCCGCGACAAGAACCCCTCACCCCAGGTCCTCGAATCGCTCGCGCGCGTCCTGCGGCTCGACGACATCGAGCGGACGTATCTGCTCGGCCTCGCCGCGGCACGCCCCAGGGCGCCGCGCCGCAAGCGCCCCGAGCATGTACCGGCGCGGGTGCACGAGTTGCTCGCCCACCTCCAGATCCCGGCGTTCGTGGAGGGCCGCGCGTTCGACGTCCTGGCCGCCAACTCGATGGCCGTCGCGCTCTCCCCGCGTCTGACACCTGGTCAGAACCGGCTGCGCTCCCTCCTCCTCGACCCCGAGGAACAGGCCTTCCACCAGGACTGGGCGAAGGCCACCGCCGACTTCGTCGCCGCGCTGCGCGCCACCATCGGGGACGACACCGACGACCCCCGCTTCGTCGAACTCGTCGGTGAACTCGCCCTGTCCAGCAGGCGGTTCCGCACCCTGTGGGCCCGGCACGACGTGCGGAGCCTGGACGGCGGTACGACGACCGTGCACCACCCCGTCGTCGGCGAACTGCGCCTGCACCGCGACAAGCTCCCCGTGGCGGACGTCATCCTCGTCGTCTACTACCCCGACAAGAACAGCGACAGCGACGAGAAGCTACGGCTCCTCGCGGCGCTGACCCACGGGCCGGAACCGGCACCCGAGGCATCACCCGGGGCAGAACGTCGCGTACCCCCGGGGCCCGAGGGGTAGAGGACGGACGTGAGGGGACCGGGGGAAGAGGGGCTGGACGCGGCGCGGGTCGCCGAGGTGCTGGTGGCGGGGACGCCGGGGCGGCGCGGGTCCGGGTACCGGGTCGGGGACGGGCATGTGCTGACGGCCGCCCATGTCGTGGCGGGGACGAGCGCCGTACGGGTACGGTTCGACGCCGACCGGCCGGGGGAGTGGAGCGCCCCCGCGCGGGTCGTGCTCTCGGCCGCGGCCGCCGATGTCGCGCTGCTGGAGATCGAGGACGTACCGACGGACCGCACCGGCGTCGACCCGCCGCGCTATGCCGTCGTACCCGACGCGGACGTGGTGCTGCCCTTCAGCGCGATGGGCTTCCCGCGGTTCAAGCTCCGCGAGAGCGAGAGCGAGAGCGAGAGCGGGGGCGGGGGCGGAGAGGCGCCCGGCCGTTACCGGGACTCCTGTCATGTCACCGGCACCGTCTCGGTCCTGTCCAACCGCCGCGAGGGCACCCTGGAACTGGCGGTCGCCGCCCCGCCCGCCGACCCCGAGCCGCACCGTTCCCCCTGGGAGGGCATGTCCGGCGCGCTCGTGTGGTGGGACGGCGCGGTGATCGGCGTGGTCAGCGCCCACCACCGGGCCGACGGCCTGGGCAGGCTCGCGGCACGGCGGGTGGAGCGGTGGTACGAGTCGTTGTCCGCGGCCGACCTGCAACGGCTCGGGCGGTACGCCGGTCTGCCGTCGCGCGCCGCTCTCGGCCCAACCGACGGCGTCGAGGAGCCCCGCCCGGCCGTCGCTCTCGCGGGGCTGCCGTCCGATCTCCCCTTGCGTGAACTCGTTGAGCTGGTCGAGGCGTTGATCGAGCTACCGGTTCTGCGCAGTGGCAACGGCATGGGATTCGTGCTGGACAGCATCAGCGACCAGGTGGCGGCCAACAGCCCCCGTGATCACCGGCTGCGGATGGACGTCTACGGCGTCGTGCGCACCTGTCTGCGCTATCCGGGAACGCTCGATCAATTCCTGGAGGCGATAAGGCTGTTGGAAGGACCGTCGCCCGAACTGGACCGGATGGACAGCGCGGCGGCGCGGCTCGCCCGCTTTCGCGGCTGACTCGATCTCGCGGCGCCGAAAGGCCGCAGGGTTGCGGGGCGTGCGGTGCTGGGTCATGCTGGTCGAGGCATTGATAGTGCATAACTGGTGTATACGGGAGGGGACTTGGCAGCCTTGGAGCATCCGATGCCTGCCGTCGAGTCCGGTCTCGTCGATCTCTCGGGAATCTCCCTCGAAGCACTGCGCTCCCTGGACGACCGGACCTTCACCGAGTCCCTGGAGCAGCTGCTGCACCACATCGACGGGCCGCAGGCCATCACGCTGTCCTACAGCCCGTCCCGCTTCGACTGAGCGACGAGGTGATCAGCAGGGTGCTGTGGGGGACACGTGGCCGTTGACGCCACGACGACGGGGGAGCGTCTGCCGTACCACCGGCTCTCGGCGGCCGGTCTGCGGTCACTCGCGGCGGGCGAGGGCGACGGTTCGGTCATAGCGGAACTGCTGCGCGCGGAACGCAGCCGTCGGCTCCTGCTGCTGCGGGCACTGCGCAACGGAGCCTCCCCCGACGACACCGGACCGGACGGCACGGACGCCTTCGCGCAGGGCTGGGACCTGCTGGAACGCGCCCAGCGCAGCGCCCCCGAGGTGTGCGAGGACCTGCTGATGTCCCCGAACACCGGTATGTGGGTGTCGCTCGCGGTGCGCCGGATCAGGGGCCGGGTCTACGAGGACGCGCCGCACTGGGTGGTCATGGGTCATCTCGCCGCCCTGGCGGCCGCCGCCGCGGCACGGGCCGGGCTGGAGTTCGACATCACCGTTCCCGTGCGCCGCGGCCTGGTGCCGCTGCCCACGCTGGGCTGCGCGGTCCTGCCGGACCCCGAACCGTGGGGCATCGCCCGGGTCACGGGGCGCGACGGCCGGGTGCGGGTCACGAGCGCGAGCGGTGCCGTGGAGGTTCCCGCCGACCCGGACCGGCACGAGCCGGAGTGGATACCGGTGCGCCGGACGACGCTGGGTTCCGGGGGCCGGGCGAAGCCCCTGGTGCTGGAGGAACTCGACCCCTACCGCACCTTCCCGCACCCGAGCGAGCCCAGCCTGCTGCCACCGGCGGAGGCGGCGTACTGGGAGTCCTCGCTCGCCAAGGCATGGGAAGTGCTGCTCCGCGACGAACCGGAGAGCACCGAGGCGATGCGCCGGGGCCTGATGTCGGTGGCGCCCACCCCCGTGAGAGAAAGGTTTCGGCCGCATAGCAGCACGGCGGGCGACGCCTTCGGCGGTGTCACCGCGTCCCGCCCGGACGACGTCGCCCAACTCGCCGCGACCCTCGTGCACGAGTTCCAGCACACCAAGCTCGGCGGGCTGATGCACCTGGAGCCGCTGACCGAGCCGCCCGCGGACCCCGAGCCGCCCGAGACCCTGCTCTACGCCCCCTGGCGCGACGACCCGCGCCCGCTCGGCGGACTGCTCCAGGGCATCTACGCCTTCTTCGGCGTGACCCGCTTCTGGCGCGCCCACCGGCACACCGCCGACCCGGCCTACGCCCCCCTCGCCCACTTCGAGTTCGCGCTCTGGCGCGCCCAGGTCTGGGCCGCGCTGAACACGGTGCGCGGACACGAACGGCTCACCTCGGTCGGCCGGTACGTGGTCGAGCGCCTCACCGAGCGCTGCGGCGCGTGGCTGACCGAGGAGATTCCCGCGACGCCGCTGCGCCTGGCCGAGGAGGCGGCGGCCGACCATCACGCCCGCTGGCGCGCCCACCATCTGTGCCCACCGGCGAAGGCCGTCGAGGAAGCGGTCCTCGCCTGGCGACAGGGCGCCGACAAGCCGCCTTCGGCGCTCACGGCGGAACCCCTCCTGGTCCCCGACTCCGGGGTCCGCTTCTCGGACAGCACCGCGGTCCTGGCCCGATACCACCTCAGCGACCCCGACGGAGCCTGGCGGCGCCCCGGCGGTGTCGACGGCGCCGACCCGGCCGAAATACGGCTGCTCCACGGCGAACACGCCGAAGCCCGCGCCGCGTTCAGCGAACGGTTGTCGGCCGAGGGAGCACCGGTGTCCGCCTGGCCCGGCCTCGGTCGCGCCCTCGCGGCCGACCCGGTCCACCGGGCCGCCGCCGACATCCTTCGCCATCACCCCGAGCGTGCCCGCGCCGTACAGGACGCGTTGGAGGCGAGGACCGGCCGCCGTGCGGACCCGGTACGCCTGGCGGCCTGGCTGGGGGCCTGACGGCGGAGCGGCGAACGGCCCCGGGACACGGCTGCCGGGGGCCCGCCGGACGGCGCGGACCCCCAGCACCCGTCACAGCGGCAGCGGATCGATGTCGCAGTTGGCCCGCCCGCGCTCCCTGAACTGCACCGTCGCCGGATGCCGCGTCCCCGAGTCCGACTGGAGGCGCGGGGCGTCCAGGACACGCTCCATACGGATCAGGGTGTCCTCACGCAGTGTCCTGCACTCGGCCTCGGCGCCGGTCGCGAGGAGGTCAAGGGACAGATTGGCGGCGCAGGCGAGGGTGGTCGGGTGGTCCTCGCCGAAGGACTCCCGGCACCGGGCCAGCGTCTCCTCGCCACGCCGCCGTGCCTCCTCGTGCCGGCCGACGGCGGCCAGGTCACTGGCCAGGTTGATGGAGCAGACGATGGACAGGGGATGCGCCACGCCGAGCCGGTCGGTGAGCGAGGCGAGCGCCGCCTCGTCCAGCCGCCGTGCCTCCTCGGGCCGGCCGAGCAACCGCAGGGTGACGGCGAGGTCGATGTCCGCGGACAGGACGTGCGGGTGGTGCGGGTCGTAGATCTGCCGGTAGCCCTCGCAGGCCTTCACACCCCGCGTCCGCGCCGCCTGGAGATCGCCGTTCTGCCGCAGCGCGATCGACAGGGCCAGCGCGGAGGCCAGCGACTGGGGATGGGTCTCGCCGTAGCGGCGGGTGAACTGGGCGTGCGCCTCGGTGGCCAGCTCCAGCGACCTCGCGTGGTCGCCCGCCTTGCGGTACGCCTCACTGAGCTGGCGCTTGGCCTCGACCGTGGTGGGGTTGTTGCGGCCGAACACGTCCTGGCAGGCGCTGAGCACGGACTCCTGGAGGGCACGTGCCCCGATGTAGTCCCCCGTCTCGCGGGTGTCGACGGCGACGTGGTTCTCGGAGTGCAGGGTCCGCCGGTCCTCGCGGCCGTACAGCCGCATCTTCAGGCTCAGGGTGCGCAGGTCGAGTTCGAACGCTCCCTTGAAGTCACCCACCAGGCGCAGGCTCACACAGAGGTTGTGCGCGACGTTGAGCGTCGTGGGGTCGTCCTCGCCGAACGCCCGGTGTGCCCGGTCGTACGCGATCCGGTCCAGCTCGGCGCCGGTGGCGAACCTGCCCTCCACGCGCCGTACCGCCGCCTCCAGCTGGATCGCGTCGAGCGCGTCCTCGCGGTTGTCCTCGACATCCGGGGGGGCGGTGCGCTCGTACACCTCCCGCAGGTGGCTGACGAGCCGCGCCGCGTCGTCGAACCGGCCCACCACCCAGTACATGAAGCACAGCCACTGCCCCATCAGCAGGGTCTGCTGATCCTCCTCGCCGAAGATGTCAAGCCAGGACTTCCAGGCCTGTTCGGAGAAGTCGAGGGACACCTCGTGGTCGCCCCACCAGTACAGGTACTCCGCGATGTTGCGCACCAGTTGGCGCACCCAGGGCTGGTCGGACCTGATGGCACCGGCGGCGATGACATGGCTGTACAGCTCCGCGTACCGGGGCCAACTCGCCGGTTCCATCGGCGCCTTCGGGTCCGCCGCCGCCAGCAGCGTATGCGCCCCGTGCCGCATCCGCGCCTGCTCCTCGGGCGACATGCGGTTGTTGAGGACCAGCTGCACCAGGCGGTGCATCTCGATGGAGTTCGTACGGTGGTCGATCCGCGCCAGCGAGTACCGGTTGACCTCTCTTATGGCGCGGGCGAGCCGCATCGGGTCGTTCAGGGCGGCGTCCAGCTCCGGGAAGATGCTGCTGTTGCCGAGACCGGAGAAGATGGAGCGGGAGATCGGGTCGGGCGCGAAGTAGGAGCACAGCTGGAGCAGCCGCAGGGCCGCGGGGCTGCGGGTCTCCAGATGGTCGAGGGACACGTTCCAGGCGGCGGCGACGGGGAGCTGGTAGTCCGGCGGCGGAGCCACCTCCAGCAGCTCCATGCGCTTGTTCTCGAACAGCCGCAGATACTCGGACGCCGGCATCCCGGTCTCGGCCCGCCAGGCGGCGGCCTGTTCGAGGGCCAGCGGCAGATCGCCCAGCGCCTCGGCCAGCGCGTCGGCCTCCTCCTCGCGCAGCGGCGGCCCGGAACGGCGCAGCAGCTCCTTGCTCTCCTCCCGGGTGAACACATCCACTTCGAGGGAGCCGCCCACCTGCCCCCAGCGGCGGTTGCGGGAGGTGACGAGGATGGTGCCGTGGCCGCCCTGCGGGAAGTAGTGGCGCACCTGTTCGGGGTTGTCGGCGTTGTCGAAGATGAGCAGCCAGCGGGAGTACGGCCGGCCCTCCCGCAGTGCCTCCCGCACCGCCGGGCCCGCGATATTGGCCTCGGTGGTGGTCACCAGGCCCAGCCGCTGGGCCAGTTCCACCAGCGCCTGGCCGATCTGTCCGGGCCGCTCGGAGGGGATCCACCACACGATGTCGTACTCGGACTGGTGCCGGTAGGCGTACTCGATCGCGAGCTGGGTCTTGCCGACGCCGCCCATGCCGTGGATCGCCTCCGGCAGCACCGTGGTGGTGCCCTCCCGCAGCCGCTGGTCGAGCAGCTCCAGCAGCTCGTCGCGCCCGGTGAAGTTGGGGTTGCGCGGCGGCAGGTTCCCCCAGACGCGCGGCTGTGCGGTGCGCTCTGCCTCCGCGGTTTCCTGAGGCGGTGTCGGCATCGATGAGGCTCCTTCGGAAACGGTCCGGGATTCCGGCCCGGCGGCGGGCCCGTCCGCGTCGGAGGCCGAGGCGGTCGGCGTGGATCCCGTGGATGTGCGGCGCGTCTTTTCCAGGGTGAACTTCTCCAGGCTGACTGCGTAGCGCCGATCGTGCCAGCTCAGCACCTTGGCCAACATCGCGGCACGCTGGTCGTAGCGCCCCGACAGGGCGCGCAGCGCGGTCAGCTCCACCCGGAGGAAGACGATGTTGCGGCTGTTGACGCCGGGCATCGCCAGCGTGTCCAGCGGTTCGTCGGGAGCGGGCAGCAGGGAACGGGTCGTCTCGTCCCCGGCCAATAACCTCCGGACGTCGTACAGCACCCGGGCGGTCGCGCTGCGGCGGCCCAGCGCCAGCAGTTCCTCGCGGACATCGGGCGCGAAGTCGAACACCACGTCCGTCGGGCCGTCACCGCGCGCCGGTACGGGCCGTACCAGACCGCTCATCAGCAGCTCGGAGACATGCACCGGGCCCGCGTCCGGGGTGGCGGCGACGAGTACCCGGATGACGGGCAGGCTCAGCGGCGCGGCGGCCAGGCGGGTCGCCAGGGTGAACGCCGTCGGGCTGGCCGCGGCCCGGAAATCGGAGACGCGTTCGGCGGCGGGCACCGGGCTGTGCGGATCGGGCACGTCCTGCGCCCAGGGCAGGGCACGCGCCGCGTCGGGCCTGCTCTTCCACTCCCGTGCCTGTACGGCGGCCAGATCCAGCCACTCGGGATCGGCTCCGGACAGCAGCCGGAGCAGCACGGCCGCCCATCGCTCGGACAGCGCCAGCACCGGTACGACGACGGGGGCGGCCGCCTCCGCCTCCGCGTCCCGTCCCTCCTCGCCCCCCGAACCGGCCGGGGCCTCGCGCTCGGCCCAGTTCCAGGCGCTGTTGGCCGCCCAGGGGCGCGGGGAGCGGATCCGCACCCGGTACACGTCGAGCCCGGTGCGGAACCACAGGTGCGGGGGCAGCAGATGGGCCACGGCGACCGGCTGCGCGCGCCCCCATTCGCGCAGCAGCGGATGCACGGTGCCCAGGCGCCAGCCGGTGGCGATGCCGTCGGTCAGCACCAGGACCACCCGGTGGGCGCCCGCGCCGGGCGCGCCCAGCGGCTCCTCGGTGCGCACCTGCGCGGGGTCCGTCTCGTCGGTGCCCAGCAGCCGTACCACCCGCACCCGGGTGAACCGCCCGGCCCGCTCCAGCTCCTCGGCCAGATCGCCCTGGACGGCTCCGTCCCACACCCGCATCGTGGGATGCGCGTCGACGACGAGCACCGCCTCCACGGGATGCGGCCCGCCCTCCCGGCCCAGCCGGCTCAGCACACGGGCGGCCTCCCGGCGGGCCCGCGCGGCCTTGGCCGGTCGCTGTTCGTCGTCATCGTGCATGGGTGCTCTCAAGGCGCCGTAGTGACGGTGAGAGTGCGGTGGAGTCCCGCAGACTCCAGGCATGCGTGACATCCACGCACCCAGCCTCGCAGCGTGGGCACCCCCGAAGCAAGGACGCACGGAAGCACGCGGACGGTGTACGCCGCAGCATGGCGGAAGCAGGGTGGCGGACATGGAACGGACGCGGACCGGTGGAATCACGCCGGTGCATGCCGGGCACCCCCACTCACCACGCGCGGACGGTCGGTGGACACGCGGATCCGGCCGGCCGCCTCACGGCTTCACCGGCACATGCGCGGGCCCCGGTGGCTCGGGCTTGCGCTCCGGATCGTCGAGCAGGATCGCCAGATGGCGCCCCACATGGTTGTCCCACCCCTCCGGCCCCATGGCCAGTGCCTCCTTGCGCCAACGTCCGGTCCGCTCCAGCAGCCCGGCCAGCCCCCGGTCCTGCACGATCTCGGCCACCGCCTCCTTGAACGCGGGATCCGAGCAGTCGCCGCGGTGCCAGATCATGGCCGGAACTCCCGCCCGCAGCCCCGCCAGATACTCCTGGCGGCTGGTGGCGGAGTCCGTGCCGGGCGGCTCGCTGAGGACCAGGCACACGGCCTGCTCGTCCTCCTTCAGCTCCCGCTCCAGATGGAAGTGCGAGTGGCCGGGGCGGTTCCAGTAGGAGTGCGTCTCCGCCGGACGCTCCTTGAACTGGCGCCACTTGTTGTGCCACGGCCGGTGCCACGCGGCCTTGCGCAGGCGTTCGAAACTGCGGATGAGGACCGTGTAGTCCATGACCAGGGGAGTGGGCGAGGCGGAGTCCGCCTCCTTGTGCCACCACTCGACCGGTTCCCCCAACAGCTCCCACGGCAGGATGAATTCGAGTACGACGGGTTGCCGCAGGTCCGACCAGCGTTCCTCGGTCTGCTCGATGAGCGTGTCCACCTCGGCCGGCAGATCGTCGCGGTGCAGATGCAGCGTCTCGCCCGGGAGGGGGTGCCAGCTCTCCGCGTCCGACTGGCGCCAGTGGGAGAGGTAGTAGCGGTCCGGGTCGACGCCGTCCGGCTCGAACTGGATCATCAGATAGGCGGGCATCAGCGAGGCGGGCTGATCGGTGATGCTGTCGTGCTGCCACTCGGCCATCTGGTCCTCGAAGCCCCAGACGCGGGCCTGTGCGCGGTTCCAGCGGCGCAGCCGCTCGGCGGCCTCCCGCAGTCCGTCCTCGACCAGCTGGTCCGCGGCCAGCGACAGAAAGGCCATGCTCACGGGCAGTTCCCGCGCCGCCGAGTTGCCGCCGGCCAGGCGTAAGAACACCGCCCAGCCGGTGTCGCACCAGGCGGGCAGCTCCTGGGTGCGGGAGCGGCTGGCCCGGCGCGCCATCGCGGCGAGCGCGGCCGAGGAGCGCAGTTCCGTCAGGTCGGGGCGCAGCGGGTGCAGATCGGCGCCGTCGAAGAAGTCGACCGCCTCCCACTCGTCCACCAGACGGCGCAGCGCCAGCACGGTGACGGACTGCTCCTCCACATAGCCGAGGCAGCGCACCAGACAGGGCAGCCCGTCGGGGATCCGCGCGCACACCTCCACGAGCTGGAGCAGATACGGGCGCAGCGTCCTGTTCTGCAACGGTTCGACGGGCGCGCCCAGTTCCTGGCTCAGCATGGTCACCAGCAGGTCGGCACTGGTCGGGTGCCGCAGGGTGGCCGATTCCTGGAGCACGTCGACGACTTTGGCCACCAATTCGTTGCGAACCCGCGCGGGGTTCCGCCCTTCCACCCCCGTGACCTCCGATCGTCACCTGCCGCCGGTTCTCTCCCACCGGCGGTGCCGACCAGCGTACGGCCACCCGTCCCGCCACGGCAGGGTGTCGGAACGGCGGAACGGCCGTACCGCCTCGGCGCTTTCCGTCAGCGCTCTCCCTCTTCTTCCTCCCCCGAGATCAGCACCTTCACGTGTGTGCCGTCCGGCGCGACGAGTTTCGGGTGCAGGGCGAGGCGGATCCGGTGGGTGCGCGAGGTCTCCGACTGTCCCTCGGCACCGGCCTCCACCACCCAGAACCGCACCTTGCCGCCCGCCCCGCCCTTGCGGCTCACCACGACATCCGCCTCGACCTCGACGGTCCCGAGCTCGAACCGCACCACCCCGGCCGGACCTTCGCTCAGGGCGGCGTTCAGCTCCTGGCCCAACTCCCTGATCATTTCCGCCAGTTCGATCACATGGCGATCCTATCGGGGTGGGCCGCCCCCGTGGAGGCTGAAAGGGCGTCGGGCCATGGACCGCGACGTGGTGGTGGTCGGCCCGGATCAGCCGTTGGAGACGCAGACCGCCCAGGTCCGCACCCCTTCGGAGCTCTGTGCGTACCAGCCGCTGAGGTCGCCCAGGGGGACGCTGCTGGTGGCCGGAGCGGTGCCGCTGAAGCCGCCGCCACCCAACGTGCCGCGCCCGGCTCGCAAGTAGTACGACTATGACGGCGCCCCGGCGCCATGAGGACCAGCGATCGTGGCATATACCGGCCGAATGATTGACAAGCCATAACTCACCTGTTTTTCCCCGCGTTTACCTCCGTGCGGGCGAGTGCCCGCGCTTGATTCCGGAAGGCAGGGAACCGATGAAACGGGTTACCCGAAACGGTGTGATCGCCCTCGCGGCCGCCTCGGGCGCGATCGCTGTGGCGGGGCCGGTGTACGCCGACTCCACGGCGGACGGGGCCGCGGTCGGCTCGCCGGGGCTGATCTCCGGCAACGGGATCCAGCTCCCGGTGCACATCCCGGTGAACGTGTGCGGGGACACGGTGAACGTGGTGGGGCTCCTCAACCCCGCGATGGGCAACAGCTGCGCCAACACGGGCGGCGGCACCGCGAAGGGCGGCTCCGCCAACGGGGGCGGGGCCACGGCCGCCTCGGCGGAGAAGGGTTCGCCGGGCGCGGTGTCGGGCAACGGCATCCAGCTGCCGATCGATCTGCCGGTGAACATCAGCGGCGACAGCGTCAACGTGGTGGGGCTCCTCAACCCCGTCTTCGGCAACCACTCCGAGAACACGTCGAGCACCCACGCCACGCAGCCGGTGACGCCGCCGCGGGTCACCCCGCCGGCGCACACCACGCCCCCGGCGCACCCGCGGGTGCCGCCCGCGCGCACGGCCCCCGAGCCGCCCGCGACCGTGCACCGGCCGACGGGCACCCTCGCCCACACCGGCGCCGACGGCACCCTGACGGCCGCCTTCGCGGGTGCCGCCTCGCTGGTCGGCGGCGCGGCCCTGTACCGGCGCTTCCGCGCGGGCGCCACGCGCTGATCCACACCGCTCGGCACAGCCGGAAGGCCCCCGCGGGACTCTCCCACGGGGGCCTTCCGGTCAGCGGTGGAGGCGATCGTCAGACGGCGGTCCCGCTGTCCCGCCGCGACACCGCGAGGAACGCCACGAACGCGATGATCGCCACGGTCCACGACAGCGTGACCGGGCCGAGGCCCCAGCCGAGACCGCCCCGCGCGGTCGGATCGGCCATCCAGTCCGCGAGGGACGCGCCGAGCGGGCGCGTGATGACGTACGCCGCCCAGAACGCGGTCACCGCGCCGAGGACGCCGCCGCGGTGGGCGAGGGCCGGGACCGCGATGGCCACCGCGAACAGGACGGCCGAGCCCAGGTAGCCGAGGCCGACGCTCGCGGTGAGATCGCCCGCCGCGGTGCCGAGGGCGAAGGTGGCGAGCACGGCCGCCCAGTAGAAGCCCTCGCGGCGCCGGTTGCGCACGGTGTGGATCGACAGGGTGCGCTCGCTCGCGTACCAGAGCGCGAAGACGGCCGCGAGGGCGATGAGGAAGAGCGGGGTGGACAGGGTGTACGGCACACCGAGGCCGACATGGAGCACGTCCGCGGCCATGGTGCCGAACACACTGACCATGACGATGGCCGTCCAGTAGATCCACGCCACGTACCGGCGGACGGCGAACTGGAGCACGAGCGCGGCGGCGAACGCGAGACCGCCGAGGCCGACCGCGGGG
Organism: Streptomyces sp. NPDC093018; assembly: GCF_040684035.1. Taxonomy (NCBI): domain Bacteria; kingdom Bacillati; phylum Actinomycetota; class Actinomycetes; order Kitasatosporales; family Streptomycetaceae; genus Streptomyces; species Streptomyces sp. NPDC093018. Next base: position 104,762 of record NZ_JBFBFF010000017.1, on the reverse strand, counting down.
ATCGGGCCGAGCACCTTGGCGAGCAGGTCGGAGGCGGTCTCGCCCATGCCGGTGGTGAGGACCTTGACGATCCAGAAGTAGCCGGTGACCTCCGGCACCTTGCTCGCGCTCTCGCGCAGGCGCGCGCGTACGGGGCTGCCGGGCCGGTGATCGAGGACGTGCTCTGTGCTCATGCCCCGCACCCTCGCACGCGCGCGACACCCGCCCCCAGCCCCCTTTGCCATTGTTTTTGTCGCTTCTCGTGCGACTGTTGACCGCGTCTTACCGAACCCAAGGGCAATCGGTCAGTCGTCGGCCGGGGACGTCCCGAAGGTGATGCCCGTGAAGTCGCGCCCCTGGATCACCGGTGCCGAGAACGTGCCGCCCGAGATGGAGTTGTGGACGTCCCCGCCGGTGCGGGAGACCCGCCGGGCCGCCTCGTCCCAGCGCCGCAGCCGCTCCTCGAACTCCGCGTCGGCGGCGGCCCGTCGGTGCAGTACGACACTCAGCGCCCGCGCCGCCGCGACGTCGCCCGGATCCCGGGCCAGCCTGGCCAGCTCCGCCTCTCCCGAACCCTCCGGCGCGGCTCCCTCCGGTTCGGAACCCTCCGGCGCCGATCCCTCCGGTACCACCGCGCCGCCGCGCCGGAACGGGCGTCGTACCAACTCCCCGAGCCCCGTCCACGCCTGGCGGCCCAGCTCCCCGCCGGCCCCTCCCGCCAGAGCCGTCAGCAACCCCATCGACACCGGATCCATGCGCGACATCCCCCGTCCCGTCCCGTCCTTGTGGCCCCCTCCACTGTGCGGGCCGCACGTGCCGCCTTCAAGAGCGCCGGGAAGCGCCACGGTGGCCGGGAATGAGCGGCTGCCGCATACGGCATGCCGTCTCAGGGGTAGAGCCCGGTGACAGATGAATATGACAACGGGCGGGGGAGAAACGGATGGGAGCGACGGAAGACGGCGGCCGGGACGGCGGGGTCGGCAACAGCATCGCGAGCGGCACCTTCTCGGGACCGGTGGTCCAGGCCCGAGACGTCCATGTGCACATGCCGGCGAAGGCGCCCCTGCCGGTGCCCCGGCAACTCCTCCCCGTGCCACATCACTTCACCGACCGGGCCGATGAACTCGCGGAACTCAACGACCTGTTGACCAGCGCGGACGACCCGGGGACCGGGCCCCCGCTGATCGTGGTCAACGGCCCGGCCGGGATCGGCAAGACCGCGCTGGTCTCCCGCTGGCTGCGCACCCACGAAGCGGCCTTCCCCGACGGCCAGTTGTACGCCGACCTGTACGGCCACGCCGCCGAGGGACCTGCGGACCCGGCCGAGGTGCTCGGACAGTTCCTGCGGGCCCTCGGGATCGCCGCCCCACCCGCCGGACTGGCCGAACAGGCCTCGCTGTGGCGGACGGTGACGGCGCGGCTCCGGGTCGCCGTCATGCTGGACAGCGCCTTCACCGCGGCACAGATCCGGCCGTTGCTGCCCGGCGGCTCCGGCGCCCTCGTGGTCGTGACCAGCCGGCAGCGGCTGACCGGACTGCGCCTGGACGGAGCCGCGTTCTTCCGCCTTGACGCGCTCGATCCCGCCGCCGGTCTCGAACTGCTCACCCGCGGCGTCGGCGCGGACCGCGTGGCGGGCGAACGCGGCGCCGTGGAACAGGTCGTGGAGCTGTGCGCCGGGGTCCCCCTGGCGGTGTGCCTGGCGGCGGCCCGGCTCGCCGCCCGCCCCCGGCAGCCCATCGCCGCCCTGGCGGATTCCCTCGCGCCGGACGCCGACCGGCTGGCCGCACTGGAAGTGGAAGGGGAGATCACGGTGAGCAAGGCACTGGACGCGTCGTACGCGGTGCTGGACCCGCGGGCCGCCCGTCTCTACCGCACGCTGGGCACGCTCCCCGTGCCCACCTTCGACACCCGCACCGCGGCGGCCGGCTCCGCCGAGAGCGAGCAGTGGGCGGAACGCCGGCTCGACGAACTGATCGAGGCCAACCTGGTCGAGGACATCGGCCCCGACACCTTCCGCTTCCACGATCTCGTCCGGGTCCACGCCCGCTCCTGCGCCGAGACCCACGACAGCGAGGACGCCCGGACCGAGGCGCTACGACGCGTCGCCGACTGGTATCTGCGCACGACCACCGCCGCCGAACAGCTCATCACCCCCGCCCAGTTCACCCTCCCGAGAACCTACGCCCACCCGTCCCCGCTGCCCGCGCCGTTCACGGCGGAGAAGGGGGCACTGGACTGGCTCGACGCCCACCGCCACCACCTCATGGCCCTGCTGCGCGCCGCCGCCGGACGGGGCTGGCACGCCACCGCCTGGCAACTGGTCGACGCCATGTGGCCGTTGTTCCTCCGGCTGCGCTACTACGACCTGTGGGCCGAGGCGCACACCATCGGCCTGGCGGCCGCCCGCGCCGACGGACACGCCGAGGCCGAACGCCAGATGCTCAACTCGGGCGCCATCGGCCTGTCCGCCGCGGGCCGTGTCGAAGAGGCCGCCGACTGGTACACCCGGTCCCTGGAAGCCGCCCGCGCCGCCGGTGACGTCCGAGACGAGGGGCAGGCCCATCTCGGGCTCGGCAGCTGCCGCATGGCCGCCGGCCGGCTGGAGGAGGCCGTGCGCCAGCTGGATCTCGCCGTGCGGGTCTGGCAGGAGTGCGGCTATCGCCGGGGCGTCGCGCTCGCCGGGATCCTGCTCGGCGAGACCGCCCTGCGCCGAGGCGACCCGGGCACGGCGATCCCGCTCTTCGAGGAGGCCCGGCGGATCCTGATCGAGGTGGCCGACCCGCACGACGCGAACCGGGCCCTGGCCTTCCTCGGCCGCGCCCATGCCCAGGGCGGCGAACACGCCCTGGGCACGGCGGAGTTGACCGAGGCGCTGCAGGTGTTCCGTGCCTCGGGCGCCCTGCACTGGCAGGCCCGCACCCTGGAGATGCTGGGGCACGGCGCGCAGGAGCAGGGCGCCGACACGGAGGCCCGCGCCTACTTCGCCGAGGCCCGCTCCCGCTACGAGATCACCAGCCCCGCCGACGCGCGCCGCCTGGAGTGAGCGCACGCCCCCGCCGCCGTACGGCCACCCGCGGCGGCCTGCCGCAGGGGCCGTACATACGCCAGCTCGGCGAGCGAACGGCCCCCGACCAGCCACGCGTGCAGACAGGACGCCAGCAGTGGCTGATCGGGACCGACGGCCTCCGCCACGACCCGCGGCCCGCCGCCCCGCTCACCGGCGGCCGCGCCCGCGAGGGCCAGCCAGCCGCCCCCGGACAGGGGCACCGCGGCGAGCGCGCACCACGGATGGCGCGCCGCCACCCCGGTCAGCCAGTGTGCCGCCGCCGCCGGCGGCCGCGGCCGTACCCCGTACAGCACATCGGCGCAGGCCAGCCGGCGGTTCTCGGGGGCCGCCTCGGCGTTCACGGCGCAGTGCTCGTCACCCTCCGGCAACGCCCGTGCCCCGGACCGGACCTGACCGGCCTCGGCGATCACCTCCCCACCGGACCGCGCCGCCCCCATGCGCACCCGCAGCACCGGCCCCACCCAGTGACCGGGCCCGGCCGCCTCCCCCTGCGGGGACAGCAGCCGTACGACGACCAGGCCGCTCATGCCGGCACCTCCTGCCCCGCCGCCGGCCAGGCGCTCAGCGGCCCCGGTGCCGGGAGCTGGGCCGCGACCGGTGGATGGGCGGGCTGTCCGAGCCCGAGGGTCCGGTACAGCAGCCGCCGCATATTGCGGTGGAAGCGCCCCGGCTCCGAGGTGATGCGCGCGCTGATCGCCGTGTACTCCTCGCGCCGGTACTCGGCGGCCGCGTACCGGAGTTGGTCGGCCAGCGGATGCACCGGCGACAGCGCGGGCGCGGTCAGGGCGAGGGTGGCGGCCGGGGAGGCGGGGTTGATGTCCCCCGCGGGCGAGGAGGCGAGCAGGATCGGTGCCGGGGTGAGTGTCCCGTACAGGGTGACCGAGCCGTGGTCGCCGATGATCCAGTCCGCGGCGATCAGCACACTGCGCCACTCCGCCTCCGGCGGCAGCAGCGAGATGCCCAGCCGGGCGCAGCGCCGCAGCCAGGACCGCACCTGCCAGGCGCCGTGTCCCGACCACACGTTCGGGTGGGCGAGGACGACGCAGCGGTACTCGTCGCCGGGCAGTTCGGACAGCAGCCGGGGCAGCAGGGACTCGAACCGGCCGAACGAGGACCGCGCGCCCCAGGTGGACGCGACCACCACCAGCTTCTGCGACCCGCGCAGCCCGAGGGCCGCGCGGTAGCGCTCGCGCAGCGGCAGGCTGACGGACATCCGGTCGTACACCGGATCCCCGACGACATGGGCGAGCGGCACCGCCTCCGGGCACTGGCGGGCCAGTTCCGCGAGGTCGGCGTGGTGCGGCATGACCAGCGCCGCGGGTAACTTCCCGCCGGGCGCGAGGTCCGTACGGCGCAGCCCGGCCACCCCGGGTTCGGTGGCCGACGGGACGAGTTTGAGATACGCGGCGCCGTGCGGCAGCGTGATCAGCGGCGCCGACAGCTGTTCGACGCCCTTCGGACCCGCCGCCACCGCCACGTCGAAGGGCAGCCGGACCGCCTCCTCCCACGGCAGCACCGCACAGCCGAGCCGCTCCAGGAAGCGCGGCACCTCGTCGCCGAAGACGTGCGGCGGCGCGGTGAACGCCACCTGGACGCGGAAGTCGTCGTCGACCAGCGACAGGATGTCGACCAGTCGTTTCGCATAGGTGATCGTGTGCGCGACGGTCAGGACCGTCCGGCGGCCGACCAGAGTCCGCCATTCCCTGCCGGTGGCCGATGGATCGGCCTGAGAACCCAATGCCGACACGATGTACCCCCGATGTCTCTCGCGAGTGCCCCTGCGGGCCGTTGCCCAGGCTCTGCCCGGGCCCACCGGACGAAAGCCTTGCGGCGACCTTGCAGAAACCTGGCAGGGGTACGGAGGAGACGGGATCCGGTGCCGGGCGCGGTTCGCCCGCCCCGGCACCGGACCGGGGGTCAGAACACCAGGCCCACGTGGGCCAGTGCCTGCTTCAGCAGCGCGCCGTGACCGCCCGGCATCTCGCTCTGCAGCACCTCCGAGGCCGCCTCCTGGGGGCTGAACCAGACCAGGTCCAGGGCGTCCTGGCGGGGCCGGCAGTCACCGGTGACCGGGACGACATAGGCGAGCGACACCGCGTGCTGGCGCGGGTCGTGGTACGGGGTGATGCCCACCGTCGGGAAGTACTCGGCCACGGTGAAGGGCTGGAGCGAGGCCGGGATCCGGGGCAGGGCCACCGGGCCGAGGTCCTTCTCCAGATGGCGCAGCAGCGCGTCGCGGACCCGCTCGTGGTGCAGCACCCGCCCGGAGACCAGGGTCCGGCTGACCGTTCCGTCCGGGCCGATCCGCAACAGCAGTCCGATGCTGGTGACTTCGCCGCTGTCGTCGACCCGCACGGGCACGGCCTCGACGTACAGGATCGGCATCCGGGCCCTGGCCATCTCCAGCTCGTCCGAGGTCAGCCAGCCGGGCGTGGTATCGGTCATGTCAGACATTGCTTGATCATACTTTCCGGGTGGGGCGGCCGCGGGGGTCGCGGACCGGTTCGGATACGGGCGGTCCATAGAGCCGGCGGGCGTTGTCGCGGCCCGTCCAGGACGCGATCCGCAGGGCGTCGGACAGGGACAACTCATCGGCCTCCACACGACGTCGCAGCAACTCGGCGAGGCCCTGACGAAAACACAGGGCGCCCAGGTGATGGAACTCCGCCACACCGTAGGCGTCCGAGCTGTACAGCAGTTTGCGGAACGGGGTGATCTCCAGGGCCTCGGCCAGCACCACCCCTGCCCGGGTGGGGCCGGTCTGATGCAGGGCGAGCCCCACATCCAGGTACACCCGCTCGAACACCGCGGCCAGATAGGCGGCCTGGCGGTGATAGGGCCAGCAGTGCAGCAGCAGCACGGGGACGGTGCCGGCGATCCGGTGCAGCCAGTCGGTGAGCAGCGCGGGATCGGCCCGGTGCAGCCGTACGTCCGCGTCCCCGAAACCGGTGTGCAGCTGGAGCGGCAGGCCCAGGTCGACGGCGGTCCACAGCAGTTGCCGTTCCAGGACCGGGTCCGCGAGGCGGCCGCCGGCGGTGAGCCAGCGCCGCGCCGCCAGGGTCACCTCGGCGTCCGAGGGCCGCTCCGGATCGAGGGCGAACCCGGTGCGATAGGCGGCCACCGACTTCACCGCCACCACCCCCGGCCGCCGCACCGCCTCCTCGGCCGCCGCGCGGAAGGCGGCCGCGTACTCGCCCGCCTCCACACCCCGCGCCGCCACCTCCTCGGCGATGTGCTCCAGACGGACGACCTCGCAGGCGGCGGCGCCGGACGCCTGCGCCAACTCGGCGGGGGAGGTGAGCGGTTGCGGGGCGTAGCCGGTGTCCACGCAGTACGTCCCGACACCGGCCGCCGTCAGGAAACGGCGGTTCACCTCCCGCCACCCCAGCTCCGCACGCCGGGCCACATACGCGTCCGGCGGGGCGTGCCGGGGCAGGTCCAGCAGGGGAGCGCAGTGCCGTCGTACGGCGATGCCCACCGGACTGTCGAACGGCGAGACGCCGGGCCACGCCTCGCCCTCGGTGAGCAGCGACTCGAACCCCTCGAAGGACAGGTCGGTCATCGTCGCGCCATGGCAGTGGTGGTCCACCAACTCCAGTGCGGCCAGCGCCTCGTGGACCGGCCCGGCGGCGGCCATGGTCAGTACGTCCAGCGGTAGGCCGCCGCCACCCGCTCGTCGTCCAGCCCCTCGGCGGCGGCCGCCTCACCGAGCCGTACGGCGCTCACCGCGTCCGCGAGGACCGGGCCGAGCGCGGCCCGCAGCACCTCGTCCGCGCGGAACTCCCCCGCCGCCTCGGCCAGGGTGGTCGGCAGCCGTCGTACGCCGAGCTTCGCCGCCGCCTCCGCGTCGTAGCGCGCCGGGTCGCCGGTGATCTCCTCGGGCAGCGGGCGCTGCCCCGCGAGTCCGTCGAGTCCCGCGGCGATCAGACAGCCGAGCGTGAGATAGGGGTTGGCGGCCAGGTCGACAGGTTTCACCTCCAGGTTGGCCTCCTGCCGCTGCCGGCCCGCGCTGCCGGTGACCAGCCGCAGCGCCGCCTCCCGGGTCTCGCGGCCCCACGCGGTGAAGACGCCCGCCCACTGGGAGGGCCGCAGCCGCAGATAGCTGGCCGGACTGGGCGCGTTGATCGCGGTCAGCGCGGGCAGACGGGCCAGGATCCCGGCCGCGAAGGACTCCGCGTCCGGCGTCAGGCCGTACCGGCGCTCCCCGCCCGCGTGCAGATTGACGCCGTCGCGCCAGCAGGACAGATGCACATGGCCGCCGTTGCCGACGCTCCCGGCGAGGACCGCGGGCGAGAACGACACCCGCAGCCCGTGCCGCTGGGCGAGGGCCCGGATCGTCTGGCGCACCAGCACACTGCGGTCGGCCGCCGCGACCGGGTCCAGGGCGCCCGCCGACAGCTCGAACTGCCCGGCCGCGTACTCGGGATGGACCTGGTCGACATCCACGTCCTGGGCGTCGAGCGCCGCCAGCAGATCGGCGAGGAAGTCGCCCAGCTCCACCTGGCGGATCGCGCCGTACGCCGGTCCGGACACCGCGGGCACGAACTCCCCGGCGGGCGCGGAGCCGAGCCCGAGGGCCCACTCGATCTCGAACGCCGCCTTGAAGGTGAGGCCGTACCGCTCGGCCGCCTCGGTGACCATGCGGCGCAGGAAGGTGCGGGCGCAGCCGGGGTGCCGCTCGCCCTCCTGGGTGATCCGGTCCACCGGCGCCCACGCCCAGCCGGGCTGCCCGGCCAGCGCCACCAGCTGGTCCAGGTCGGGGTAGAGCCGGAGGTCGCCGTCGGGGGAGCCGAGGACATCGGTGCTGACGATCGAGTCGTCGGCCAGGAAGGTGTCGAACACCGGGGACATCCCGACGCCCCAGGAGACGGCGGCCTCCAGCCGGGCCGTGGGGACGGTCTTCACCCGGGTGACGCCCGCCGTGTCCACATACGCGAGGACGATGCCGCGCACGTCCTGCGCGGCCAGTGCGGTGGTGAGGGCGGCGACCCGCCGCAGATCGGCCGGACGGCCGCCGGGCACGGGATCGGCGAGAGTGGTCATACGTGTCCTTTGCGGGCGGGGCCCGGTGGGGGCGGTCGGTTCAGTGGGGGTGGTCGGTGCGGGTGGGGGAGTGTCCTCGGGTCCGCTTCCCGAGGGGCGCGCCGATGCCCGCCGCGTGGGCGTCGGCGCTTCACGGCATCAGCGCTTCACGGTGCCAGCGCTTCACTGGATCAGCCCTTCACGGTGTCAGCGCTTCACGGCGACCGCGCCGAACTGCGGGACCGGCGCGGCGCCCGGCCCGGCGCGCCACTGGGAGCAGGGCACCAGGCCCGGCTCCACCAGGTCGAGGCCGTCGGCGTCCTGGAGGAAGGAGGCGATCTCGGCGCGGCTGCGGGCGGTGATCGGCGGGGTGGCGTGGGCGTTCCAGAACTCCATCGCGGCGACATTGCCCGCGCCGCCCACCTCGGCGTCGGTGGTGGGGTGGGTGAGCACCAGATGGCTGCCGGTGGGCAGCGCCGCCATCAGGCGCCGCACGATGTCGAGGGCCTCGCCGGTGTCCAGGACGAAGTTGAGGATGCCCAGCAGCATCAGCGCGACCGGCCGCTCCAGATCGAGCGTGTCGGCGGCGCGCCGCAGGATGGTGTCGGGGTCGTGCACATCGGCGTCCACGTAGTCCGTGACGCCCTCGGGGGAGCTGGTGAGCAGCGAACGGGCGTGCACCAGCACGATCGGATCGTTGTCGACGTACACCACCCGGGACTCGGGGGCGAGGCGCTGCGCGATCTCATGGGTGTTCTCCACGGTCGGCAGACCGGTGCCCACGTCCAGGAACTGCCGTATGCCCTGCCCGGCCACGAGGTGGCGCACCGCGCGCGCGAGGAACTCCCGGTCCGCGCGGGCCACCTCCCGGATCACCGGGAACATCCCGGCGACATGCTCGCCGACCCGCTGGTCGACCTCGTAGTTGTCGCGGCCGCCGATCCAGTAGTTCCACACCCGGGCGTTGTGCGCCACGGATGTGTCCAGCCGCGCTCCGGTGGTCACAGCGTCACCGTCGGTCACGTCTTTCGCCCCTCTTCCGTGCGGGTGCCCGCCGTCATTGTGCCGCCGGGTGATCGCCCTGTCCCGGGAACCGCGCACGGTCGGCGGTTCGGGGTGGCTCGGGGACGTTCTCCCCCATGAGGGACACTGGACGAGTACCCTGACCCCGGCCGGAAGCAGGACATGCCCGCCATACCCATGCCCCTCCTCGATGTGCCCGGCCTCCCGGCGGGCCCCGCGGACATCCGGCTGATCGTCACCGACATGGACGGCACCCTGCTGGACAGCGACAAGCGGATCCCAACCGGCCTGTGGCCGATGCTCGCCGAACTGCGCGGGCGCGGGGTGCTGTTCAGCCCCGCGAGCGGCCGCCAGTACGCCACGCTGGCCCGGCAGTTCGCGGAGGTCGCCGAGGGCATGGTCTTCATCGCCGAGAACGGCACCTATGTGGTCCGCGACGGCGTCGAACTCAGCTCCGACCCGCTGGCGCGGGCGACCGCGGCCGGGGTCGCGCAGGCGGTACGGCGGCTGAACGCGGCCGGCGGTGACGCGGGCGCCGTGGTCTGCGGCAAGCGGGCGGCCTATGTGGAGCGGAGCGACGAGGCGTTCCTCGCCGAGGTGCGCCGCTACTACGTCGAGCACCGCGTCGTCGACGACGTCACGGCGGTGGACGACGACTTCATCAAGGTCGCGGTCTTCGATTTCCACTCCGCCGCACGCTCCGCCGCCCCCGCGCTCGCCCCCTTCGCGGACACCCACCAGGTCGTGGTCTCCGGCGAGCACTGGGTGGACGTCATGAATCGCACCGCCGACAAGGGCGCCGCGCTGCGCGCCCTCCAGCGGACCCTGGGCATCACCCCGGCCCAGACCATGGTCTTCGGCGACTACCTCAACGACCTGGAGATGATGGACGCGGCGCAGTGGTCCTTCGCCATGTCCAACGCCCACCCGGACGTCATCGCGCGCGCCCGCCATCTGGCCCCGTCCAACGACGAGAACGGTGTCCTGCGGACGATCTCCCGGGTTCTCGGGCTGTAAGCCGTCGGTGGCCCGGTGGCCCGGTGGCCCGGTGGCTCAGCTCGCTGTTTTGCGGGCCACCGCGCCGTACAGGGAGATGGGCCGGTCGCCGTCCGGGGCCTGTTCGGGACGCCACTCGGCGACCGGCACGACACCCGGCTCCAGCAGCTCAAGTCCCTTGAAGAAGACGCCCACTTGGTCCCGGGAGCGGGCGACCAGGGTCACCCCGCCCGCGGCGTAGGCGGCGATGCCCTTCGCCACGTTCTCCGGTTCGAAGTCGCCCGTCATCATCGACAGCACCAGGCAACTGCCCGGCGCCAGCGCGTCCATGAGCGCCGCGACCATCTCATGGGGGCCGTCCTCGTCGGCGACGAAGTGCAGCAGGGCGATCAGCGAGAGGGCGACCGGGCGGTCGAAGTCCAATACGGCGGCGGCCCGTTCGAGGATGGACCCGGGCTCCCGGGCGTCGGCCTGGATGTACTCCGTCACGCCCTCGGGGGTGCCGCGCAGCAGCGCGCCCGCGTGGGCCAGCACGATCGGATCGTTGTCGGCGTAGACCACCCGCGCGTCCGGCGTCACCGACTGGGCGATCTGATGAAGATTGGGCTCGGTGGGTATGCCGGTGCCGATGTCCAGGAACTGGGTGATGCCGTCCTCGGCCAGCGCCCGGGTGGCCCGGCGCATGAACGCCCGGTTGGCGCGCGCCCCGCGCAGGGCGCCGTCGTCGATGGCCGCGATCCGACGGCCCAGCGCCTCGTCGACGGGGTAGTTGTCCTTGCCGCCGAGAAACCAGTCGTACACCCGCGCCGGATGCGGCCGTGTGGTGTCGATGTACGGCGTGATCGGCTCGGTCCCCGTCATGTGCTGCCCTCCGCTCGAAACGAACGCAGAGCAGCCTGGCACGATCACGCGGCGCGCTGGAGGCAGTCCTCGGCCACGTCCTTGTCGAGCGCCGCCCGCACCAACGCGGCGGCCGGCACGGCCGGTTCGGTGTCCCCGGCCGGCCTGGTCAGCTTCTCCGGGTCCTTCGGCAGGCCGAGCCGGCCCGCGCCGTCCAGGGCCTTGCCGTCCAGACAGGGGCCGACTTCCGGCCAGACGCGCTGCGCCTCGCGCAGAAAGATGTCCGCGCCGGCCGGACCGACCCCCGGCTCCTCCTGAAGCAGCCGCTTCAGCTCCCCGGTGTCGCCGCCCGCCTCCTCGTGCAGCCGGCGCAGACCACCGCTCCAGCGCTCGCCCAACAGCTCGCCGCCGTATCCTGCCGCCACTACGGCTTGAGCGGATCGTGGCCCAGCGTCATCAGCCGGTGCCGCCGCCGGGTGTCCTCCGGGGTCCGCTCCGGTTCCGGCTCGTCCGCCATGTCCACCAGGTCACCGACGGTGTCGACGACCTTGTACATCACGCGGACGTCGTCGTCGGTGAGATCGGTGCGGCGCTTCTGGAGGATCGCGAGGACGTGCCGGCCGGTCGCGCTGCCCGCCTCGTCGGGCAGCGGCTCCGTCCGCTCGTCGGCGTCGCGGACCCTGAGCCAGGCCGCGAGCTCCGCCGACGTCATGTTCACCACGCGGTGGAAGTCCTCCCACAGCGCCTCGGTCTCCAGGGCGTCGGCCATGGGGCTCCCCTTTCGCTCCGGGACGGGTGTCAGTGCGTCAGTGCGTCAGTGCGACTGGTTCTCCGCCGCGAACATCCACCGCTCCTTCTCCAGGTCGGCGGTGATGGTGATCAGCAGGTCCTGCGTCACCGGATCGGCCTTCTCGGTGGCCGTGATCCGCTCGCGCAGCCGTCCGATGGCCGCCTCCAGGGCCGAGACCATCAGCTCGACCACCTCGGTGTCCCGCAGCCAGCCGTCCTTGGCGCCGGGCAGCGCGAAGGTCGCCGCGATCGTCTCGGGCCGGCCGTCCGGCGAGACGCCCAGCGCGGCGGCACGCTCGGCGACCGTGTCGGAGTGGGCACGGGCCGTCGCCACCACCTCGTCCAGCTGGAGGTGGATCGAGCGGAACCGGGGACCCACGATGTTCCAGTGCGCCTGCTTCCCGACCAGCGACAGACCCAGCAGATCCACCAGGGTGTCCTGGAGCGCGGGCGCGGTGACGCCGAGGGCCTTCTCGGGCAGCGTGCTCTTCACCACGGTCATGGTGCCTACGTCCCCTTTCATCAGCGTCGTACGCCTTGTGCGAGCGACGTACGATCTCGTCCGAAAGGGCGGGTGCCCCGTGTTCGGGGGCGCAAACAGCCCTGCTCAGCGGGCCGGTGCCGGGTCCCGGCGGGGGTGTGGCCTCAGCGGGCGAGCACCCGGTCCAAGAACCGCGTCACCTCCGCGAACGCCTCCTCCTTCACCGTCTCGTGGAACACTTCGTGCCGCGCCCCGGGGAAGATCCGCTCGGTGAGGTCGCCGCCGATGAGATCGCCGCCGGCGAGCCGCTCGACACCGGGGCGGCTCCCGGTCAGCGGCACCAGCCGGTCGTCGTCCCCGTGCAGCCACAGCACCGGCAGCCCGGCCACGTCACCGCCCGCGGCGACGGCGTCCAGGGTCCGTGTGAACGCCTGGAGGGTGGGCCGCTTCATCGGCCCGTGCCAGACCAGCGGATCGGCGGCGTACGCGGCGCCCACCGCCGGATCGCGGGAGAGCGCGCCCGGACTGATCGGCGTGTCCGGGATCTCCGGCAGCGCCAGCAGCCGCCCCGGCAGCTCCCAGGCGCCGATCACCGGCCCGGACAGGATCAGCGCGGCGAGCTCCGGGCGGTGCAGCTGCGCGTAGCGGGCCGCGATCAGCCCGCCCATGGAGTGGCCGACCAGGACCAGCGGCAGCCCCGGATGCGCGGCACGGGCGAGATCGGCCACGGCGCGCACATCGGCGACCACGTCCTCGAAGTCCTCGATCAGCACCCGCTCACCGGCCGAGCGCCCGTGCCCCATGTGGTCGGGTGCGTACCCGGCGGCACCGTGCCCGGTGAGGACGGCGGCGAGCCCGTCGTACCGGCCCGCGTGCTCGCCGTACCCGTGCACCAGCAGGGCGAGGAAGCGGGGCGCGGGATGCTCCCACTCGCGGACGGCGAGTTCGCCGCGGGTGCCGTCGACGACATGCGCGCGAACGTGGGGCATCTCTCCTCCAACTGGCTCGGTACGGTTCGGGAGGATCTTCCCAGGGGGGCGCTCCCGGGTCTATAGTCCAAAACTAGCAGTGCTAATTAAGAGCTGTTCCGGTCCGCTGATCCACACCGTCTGATCCACACCGTCGTAGGTCAGGAGTCGAAGCCGTGCGTCCCGTCCACTTCGCGGCAGCCCGCCGTACCCCCATCGGCAAGCTGCGTGGCGCCCTCTCGTCCGTCCGGCCCGACGATCTTGCGGCGGCCGTGATCCGCCAACTGGTCGCCGAGGTGCCCACGCTCGACCCCGCCCGCATCGACGACGTCTACTGGGGCGCCGCCAACCAGGCGGGCGAGGACAATCGCAACGTCGCCCGGATGGCCGCCCTGCTCGCGGGCCTGCCCGAGTCCGTGCCCGGCGCCACCGTCAACCGGCTGTGCGCCTCCGGCCTCGAAGCCGTCACCACGGCCGCCCGCACCATCGCCGCGGGCGAGGCCGACATCGTGATCGCCGGCGGCTCCGAGTCCATGAGCCGCGCCCCCTTCGTGCTGCCCCGCCCCGACGAGGCCCTGCCGCACCGCATGGAGACCTTCGACACCCGGCTCGGCTGGCGTCTGACCAACCCCGCCATGAAGGACCTGCACGGCGTGCTCGCCATGGGCGAGACCGCCGAGGAGGTCGCCACCCGGCACGGCATCTCCCGTGAGCGGCAGGACGAGTTCGCACTGCGCAGCCATCAACTCGCCGCCGCCGCCCGCAAGAACGGCCTGTTCGCGGACGAGATCCTGCCCGTCGAACGCCCCGACGGCATCGTGGTCGAGCAGGACGAGTGCATCCGCGAGGACACCTCCCTGGAGAAGCTGGCCCGCCTCAAGCCGGTCTACCGCGCGGGCGGCACGGTCACCGCGGGCAACACCTCGCCGATGAACGACGGCGCCGCGGGTCTGCTCCTGGTCAGCGAGGAGGCCCTCGGCGAACTGGGCCTGGAGTCCCTCGGCCGGTATGTCGCCGGTGCCTCCGCGGGCGTCCACCCCGACGTCATGGGCATCGGACCGGTGCCCGCCACCCGCAAGGTGCTCGCGCGGGCCGGGTGGGAGGTCGCCGACCTCCAGGAGGCCGAGTTCAACGAGGCGTTCGCCGCCCAGGTCCTCGCCTGCGTCGACCAGCTCGGCATCGACCCCGGCCTGATCAACCCCACCGGCGGCGCCCTCGCCCTCGGCCACCCCCTCGGCTCCTCCGGCGCCCGCATCCTGACCACCCTGCTGCACCGCATGCGCCGCACCGGCGCCGAGCGCGGCCTCGCCACCATGTGCGTGGGCGTGGGCCAGGGCAGCGCGGTGCTGGTCGAGAGGCACTAGCTACCATCCGACGCGGGAATCCCTCCGGTGACCACGGGGGATTCCCGCGGAGGGAACGACCGTACGACCGGTTCGGCGCGCCGAGCCACAGCAAGGAAACGGAGCCGCACTCCATGGCAACCCTGTCCGTCGCCGCCATCCTGGCCGAGAACGCCAGGCGCCGCCCCGCCAAGACCGCACTCGTGGAAGGGGAGCGGCGGCTGAGCTTCGGCGACGCCTGGCAGGCGGCGCTGGCCCAGGCGGGCGCGCTCACCGGCCTCGGCGTACGACCGGGCGACCGGGTCGCCCTCATGGCCCCGAACACCACGGAGTTCCCGCTCGCCTACTACGCCGTCGCCGCGGCCGGCGGTGTCGTCGTCCCCGTCCATCTGCTGCTGTCCCCGGGCGAGATCGAGCACGTCCTCAAGGACAGCGGCGCCACCCTGCTCCTCGTCCACCCGGCGCAGGCCGTCGCGGGCCGCGCCGCGGCCGACGCCCTCGGCGTCCGCGTGGTCACCCTGGGCGCGGAGTTCGACGCCCTCGCCGCCGCGGCCGAGCCGCCGGCGACGTACGCCACCCGGGCCGCCGACGACCCGGCCGTGATCCTCTACACCAGCGGCACCACCGGCGTCCCCAAGGGCGCCGTGCTCAGCCACTTCAACCTGGTGATGAACGCGACCGTCTGCGCCTTCGACGCCAACGACGTCCGCCCCGACGACATCGCCCTCGGCGCGCTGCCCCTCTTCCACGCGTTCGGGCAGACCGTCTCGCTCAACTCCACCTGGCGGGCGGGCGCCACGCTGGTGCTGCTGCCCCGGTTCGACGCGGCCCGCGCGATCGAGCTGATGGTGAAGGAGAACATCAACACCTTCCACGGCGTGCCCACCATGTTCGTCGCGCTCGCGGCGGCCGCCGCGGACGCCGATGTGCTGCCCGAGCTGCGGGTGTGCATCTCCGGCGGCGCCTCGCTGCCCGTCGCCGTCCTCGAACGCTTCGAGGCCGCGTTCGGCGCGCGGATCTACGAGGGGTACGGCCTGTCGGAGACCTCGCCGACGGCCACCGTCAACCAGCCGGACTTCGGCACCAGGGCCGGCACCATCGGCCATCCGCTGTGGGGCGTCGACGCGGAGATCGCGCGTGCCGAGGTGGAGGGCCGGATCGAACTGCTGCCGCCCGGCGAGCTGGGCGAGGTCGTCATCCGCGGCCACAACGTCTTCTCCGGCTACCTCGGCCGCCCGGAGGCCACCGCCGAGGCCCTGGTCGACGGCTGGTTCCGCACCGGCGACCTCGGCACCAAGGACGAGCAGGGCTTCCTGACGATCGTCGACCGCAAGAAGGACGTCATCATCCGCGGCGGCTACAACGTCTACCCGCGCGAGGTCGAGGAGGTCCTGGTACGGCACCCCGGCATCGCCCAGGTCGCCGTCATCGGCCTGCCCGACGAGCTGCACGGCGAGGAGGTCTGCGCGATCGTCGTCCCGGCACCCGGCGGCGACCTCGACGCCACCGCCGTCATCGAGTGGTCCAAGGAGCACCTCGGCCGCCACAAGTACCCGCGGCGCGTGGAGTTCGCCGAGGAACTGCCGCTCGGCCCCAGCATGAAGGTGCTCAAGCGGGAGCTGCGGACGCGGTACGCGGGCTGACGGTACGGGGGGCCCGTGTGCGGGACCGATGCGCACGCATAGCATCGGTCCCCGCATGAACATGATGACGCTCTGGCACATATCCGGCTGGGAGTTCGCCGCCCTCGCCCTCGCGGCCCTGCTCGTGGGCTTCTCCAAGACCGCGGTGAGCGGCGCCAACACGATCAGCCTCGCCGTCTTCGCGGCGATCCTGCCCGCCCGCGCCTCCACCGGCGTCCTGCTGCCCCTCCTGATCGCCGGGGACGTGCTCGCTGTCCTCACCTACCGGCGGCACGCCCACTGGCCCACCCTGTGGCGGCTGTTCCCGGCCGTCGCGGTCGGCGTGGTGATCGGCACGCTGTTCCTGATGTGGGCCGACGACGGGATCGTACGGACCTCGATCGGCGCGATCCTGCTGCTGATGACCGGCGTCACCCTGTGGCGCCGGCGCCGGGAGAGCGCGGGCGCGGACGAGGCGCCGGACGCGGTGACGACCTCCGCCGGCCGCCTGAAGGCCCGCTCCTACGGCGTACTCGGCGGCTTCACCACGATGGTCGCCAACGCGGGCGGCCCCGTGATGTCCATGTACCTCCTCTCGGCCGGCTTCCGGAAACTGGGCTTCCTCGGCACCTCGGCCTTCTTCTTCCTCATCGTCAACGTCTCCAAGGTCCCCTTCAGCGCCGCCCTCGGCCTGATCGACACCCGCTCCCTGCTCCTCGACGCCACGCTGGTGCTCTTCGTCGCCCCCGGCGCCCTGCTCGGCCGCTGGGCCGTGCACCGGATCAACCAGCGGCTCTTCGACCGGCTGGTGATCGCGGCGACGGTGGTGGGCGGACTCCAGCTGCTGGTGGGCTAGCCCTCTGCGGCCTTCTCACCGGGTGCGTCGAGCAGGGCCAGATCCTCCTCGGTCAGCCGCAGGGCTCCGGCGGCGATGTTCTCCGTGAGGTGGGCCGGGTCGGTGGTGCCGGGGATGGCCAGCACATGCGGACCGCGGTGCAGGGTCCAGGCGAGCCGCACCTGGGCGGGCGTGGCGTCATGGGCGCGCGCGACGGAACGGACCCGTGCGTCGCCCTCCTGCCCCGCGGCCGCCTCGCGGCGCAGCCCGGAGACCGCGAAGAACGGGACGAAGGCGATGCCCCGTTCCCCGCACAGGTCCACCAGACCGCTCTCGTCGGCGCGGCGCCAGTCCAGGCCGTAGGAGTTCTGCACACAGACCACGGGCGCGATCGCCAGGGCCTCGGCCACATGCTCGGGGCGGACGTTCGAGAGTCCGAGGTGCCGGATCAGGCCCGCCCGGCGCAACTCGGCCAGAGCGCCGAAGTGTTCGGCGATCGACTCCAGGCCGGGGCCGTTGCGGCGCAGGTTCACCACATCCAGCTGGTCCCGGCCGAGCTGGCGCAGATTCTCCTCGACCTGGCCGCGCAGCTCGTCGGGGCGCGCCATGGACAGCCACTCACCACCGGCGTCGCGCCCGGGCCCGACCTTGGTCGCCACGACCACCTCGCCGCGCCAGCCGGTGAGGGCTCGGTTGATCAGCTCGTTCGCGGACCGCAGCGGCGAGAAGTAGAAGGCGGCCGTGTCGATGTGGTCGACCCCCAGCTCGAACGCGCGGTGCAGCAGGGCGACGGCGGCGGCACGGTCGATCGGCGCGCCGTCGGAGTTCCCCATCATTCCGTTGCCGGTCAGCCGCATCGCGCCGTAGCCGACACGGTTCACCTCCAGATCTCCGAGCGTCCAGGTACCTGCCGCCGCCGCTGTGTTCACCCTGCTCCTCGGGCCGTGTGCCGATCAGGTCCTGGAGTATGAGGTGTCCGCGGCCCGCCGCGACAGGGCGATCGGCCCGGCGAAAAGTCACATCCGGCACGGGAACCATCCCCGCCCGCCCGGCCGTTGACCCTCCTGCGAGGGGACGGCCCGGCACGCGTTTCCCCACCCCTTGACCTGCCGATACGCTCACCTCATGCCCGCACCGTCCCCGCAGCCCCCGCGACGCCATGTCCTCGTCCTGGGCGGCACCGCCGAGGCCCGCCGCCTCGCCGCCACCCTGGCCGCGCACCCCGCTGGGATCCGGGTGACCACCTCCCTGGCCGGACGGACCGCCCGGCCGAAGGCACCGGCGGGGGAGGTACGGATCGGGGGCTTCGGGGGAGCCGAGGGGCTGGCGCAGTGGCTGCGGGCACACCAGGTGGACGCGCTGGTCGACGCCACCCACCCCTTCGCCGAGTCGATCACCGCGAACGCGGCCCGCGCGGCGGCGGCCACCGGAGTCCCGCTGGTCGTCCTGCGCCGCCCCGGCTGGCTGCCCGTCCCGGGCGACCGCTGGTACGACGTCCCGTCCCTGGCCGCGGCCGCCGAGGCGCTGCCCGGCCTGGGCGACCGGGTGTTCCTCACCACCGGGCGCCTCGGCCTGGCCGCCTTCGCCTATCTGACTGACCAGCACTTCCTGGTGCGCTCGGTGGAACGACCGGAACCCCCGCTGCCCCCGCACACCGAAGTCCTCCTCGCACGCGGCCCGTTCACCGTCGCCGACGAACGGGAACTGCTGCGGGCGCACCGCATCGAGGTCCTGGTCACCAAGGACAGCGGCGGCGAGGCCACGGCGGCGAAACTCACGGCCGCCAGGGAACTCGGCCTGCCGGTGCTGGTCGTACGCCGCCCGGCGCTACCGGACGGAGCGCCGGCCGTACCCGATGTGGCGGGGGTGCTGCGCCGACTGGGCCTCGCCCCGGACGGAACCGGTCAGGCCGAGTAGGCCGAGGCGCCAACCGCAGCACCGCCTGAACCGGGCTACCGCTCCCCGGGGTTCCGCCGCAGCAGATACGTGTCCATGATCCACCCCTTGCGCTCCCGGGCCTGCGCCCGCACCCGCTCGATCTCGGGGCCCGCCTCGGCGAGCGGGCCGGAGACGAGGATCTCGTCCGGGGTGCCTATGTAGGCGCCCCAGTAGATGTCGATGTCCTCGTCCGCGTAGTGCCGGAAGGACTGGTGGGCGTCGAGCATCACGACCACGTCGTCCACCCCCTCCGGAAAGCCCTCGGCGAGCCGCCGCCCGGTGGTGATCTGCACGGGCCGGGCCACCCGGTTCAGGCCGGTGCGATGGCGGGCGACCAGCGCGGAGACGCTGCTGACACCGGGCACCACGTCGTATGCGAAGGAGACCGCGCCCCGCGCCAGCACCTCGTCCAGGATCCCGATCGTGCTGTCGTACAGCGCCGGATCGCCCCACACCAGGAACGCGCCGGTCTCGTCGTCGCCCAACTCCTCGACGATCATCCGCTCGTAGATACCGGCGCGGGCGCTGCGCCAGTCCCCGACGGCCGGTGAGTACGCCGTCCCGCCCGCCTTGCGGTCCCGCTCCGGGTCCCGGGCCTCGACCACCCGGTACGAGCCCTCGGGCAGATGTGCGTCCAATATGTCCAGGCGGAGCCGGGTGAGATCGCTCTTCTCCTCGCCCTTGTCGAGCAGGAAGAACACGTCCGTGCCGCGCAGCGCCCGCACCGCCTGGAGGGTCAGCTGCTCGGGGTCGCCCGCGCCGATACCGATGACATGAATCTCTCGCACGCCACCGAGTCTGCCGTACGCCACTGACAACGCGACCACCGGCTCCGGGCGGGCGGCGGCGGACAGGTCATCGGCCAGGACATCGGCGGCCGCTCGGGAGTCGTACCGGTGGGAGCGGTACCGGTGGAAGCTGTACCGGTGGGTCGCCCCCCCGCACCGGCCTGTACAGCCGTCAGGGACCCAGCCTGGGCGCCTCCGCCACGGCGTCCACGGGATCGCCGCCCGCCGCCACCCTCCCGGCCAGCTCCCGCGCCCACCGGACGACCCCGGCGAGATCCACCCCGTAGGGCCGGTCCTCGCCCCTGCCCCGCTCCCACTCCTCGACGGCGTCCGCGCCGCGCCGCAGCAGCCGGGCGCCGCCGACCGTGTTGCCCCGGGCCGCGTGGGTGAGCCCCACCGCCAGCTGGGCCAGCCCCCGCCACAGGGCGCGCTCGCCCTCGGGCCCCGACTTCCAGGCGTCCTCGAACACCTCGTGCGCATGGAACGGCCGGCCCGCGTCGAGCAGCGCCTGCGCCTCGGCGACCGTCTCGCGCGGCGCCCTCACGACACCCTCCGGCTGCCGCGGCACCCCGTGCGCGCCGTACGGCAACGGCCGCCCGAGCCCGTCCCGCGGCCGCGCACTGCGGGCCCGCCCCGCCGCGTCCCGATCCCGCCCCTCGCCGTCACCCGCGTTCGTCATACCGCCGATTCTCCCTTCCCGCCCCACCCCAAGCCCCTTGTCTACGCACCCCCGTACGTGCGGTAAAGTTCTCTTCGCGTGATCACGCGGTTCACCGCGAGTCGACGCATCGGGACGTGGCGCAGCTTGGTAGCGCACTTGACTGGGGGTCAAGGGGTCGCAGGTTCAAATCCTGTCGTCCCGACTTGAAAGAGTCGCAGATCAAGGGGCGGTTTCGGAGAGATCCGAAACCGCCCCTTGATCTTTTTTGGGGACCAGATGGGGACTCCGGTGTCGGTGAGCCGGGTGAGTCCGGTGTGGCGGAGGTCGTGGCGGCGCAGGTGCTCGTAGCCCAGGCGGGTGACCACCTCGTCCCAGTGGGTCGCGTCGCGCAGGACCGCGGTGGAGATGCGTCCTGCGCGCGGGCCGGTGAACATGCGCGCGTCGGGGTCGGGGCCGGCGGAGAGGATGCGCTGTGCCACGAGCGGTCGGATCGCTTCGATGATGGGTGCCTTCCGGGCGCGCTTGCGAGCATGTACCACGCTCACCACCGACGGCAAGAAGAGTGTCGTCAACGCCCCGAAGAACGACTACACGCCGGTCGGCGAGGCGGGCGACACCAGCAAGAAGTCCGTCCTCGTCGAACTCCGCGTCACCAGCTGAGTATTCGCCCGAGCAGCGTCACCGCTTCTTTCACCGACCTCACAGGAAACGGGGAACCTCATGTCCGGCTTTCGTCCGCACACCGCGCGGGCCGGCGGCCTGATCGCCGCCGCCGCGCTGGCCGCCACCGCCGTGTCGGCCGCACCCGCGACCGCCGTATCCGGCCCGCGGGCCGACGTGGCCACCGCGGCCGCCCTCGCCCGGCTCGGCATCGGCACCAGATCAACGGCAAGCGCGGCTGCTCCGCCGCACTGGTGGCACCGCAGTGGCTGCTGACCGCCGCGAGCTGTTTCACCGACACCCCGGGCGGCAGCCTCGCCCCCGGCGCACCGAAGCTCAAGACGACGGCCACCATCGGCGGCACCGCCCAGCAGGTGGTGAACCTCGTACCTCGCGCCGGCCGTGATGTGGTCATGGCCCAGCTGGCCAAGCCCGTCGGCGGCATCACCCCCCTTCCGGTGGCCGACAGCGCGCCCGCTGTCGGGGACGAGGCCCAGGTCGCGGGATACGGGCGTACGCGTGAGGAGTGGATATCCGATCAGGTGCACGCGGCCACCTTCACCGTCCAGAACCTGAGCGCCACCACCGTGGACCTGGCGGCGAAGTCCGACAACGCCGCCGTGTGCCAGGGCGACACCGGCGGCCCCGCACTGGGCACCGTCAACGGCCGTACGGCGGTCGTCGCCGTCAGCAGCCGTTCGTGGCAGGGGGGTTGCCTGGGCGCGGACCCGGCCGGGACCCGCACCGGGGCGGTGGCCGCCCGCGTCGACAACGTGGCCGGCTGGGTGCGGCAGGTCGTCTACGGCACCACGATCTGATCGTCGTCTGGGACGACGGCGAGGTCACCCTCTACCAGGGCGGCGACGGCACCGACCCCGCCCACCCGTTCTCCGCCGAGTACCGGCTCCAGCCCGCCAATACCATCTGGGCCAAGGCGCTCGCGGTCACCAGCGTCAACACGGGCGGTGGCACGGACGGGTTGGTGGTGCGCTGGATCGATGGCGAGATGTCCCTCTACTCCACCGTGGACGCCAAGGGCTTCCACGGCGAGAAGCAGCTCGCGCCGCCGAAGAACGCCACCTGGAAGGACGATGCCCGGCTGCTGGTCGGCGGCAGGTTCACGGCGGGCGGGCGCCGGGACGACCTTTTGGCGGACTGGAAGGACGGCCATGTCTCCGTCTTCGGCGACGTGGCGGCCAACGGGTTGAAGAAGCAGACCCAGACCGTCGCCAAGAACAACACCTGGACCTACGCCGGCCACCTGACGACCGGCTCCTTCACCGGTAAGAGCACCGATGATCTGGTGGTGCGCTGGGTCGACGGTGAGAGCACCGTCTGTCCGGGCGTGACCGCCAAGGCCCTGCCCGGTGAGGTCAAGATCCGCCCCGCGAAATCGAATTGGAAGGACGCCACGGTGGTCGCCGCCGGCGCCTTCCTGGGCGACAGCGCCTCCGCGTTGTCGGCTCAGAGTCACCGGCGACGGCAGAACTCACGGACGAGCGGCGGGCAACGCTGTCTGTCGCCGGTACGCGTGCGGCGGTTGTCAGTGAGCCGTCGGTGTAGAGGGCGGGCCCGGTGGGCAGCAGTGGTGCTGCCGGGCCGGGGAGTTCCAGCGCGCGGACACACCCTGGCGCAGCCGGAATTGTCGCAGAATGGCCGTCGTGCCGGTCATTCAATAATACTGTAGCGGCCGTCTGTTGAGGGTTCCGGTGAGGCCGCCGTCGTACAGGCCGAGCTTCCGCCCTGATCGACGGGATTCCTGTCGGCACTCAAAAAGAAACGCCGCTGCCAACCGTGCCGTGAATTCGCCGATCAGAATCGGCCGCCCGGTGCGTCACTTCCGTCGCTGTGCACTCAAGCATCCCGTATGTGTCATGGAGTGCCCCTTGCCGTATTCGACGCCGATCTGCGGGTGTGGGACAGTCGCGTGAGAGCTGAACGCGCTCTCTGGCGGTTTTAAGGAGCACGAGGTGCCTATTATCAGGCGCTTGATCTCGCCCGAGGGGCGTATCTGGGAGACGGACGAAATCGTGGCCCGAATTTTTGGTGCCACTGAACTTCTCGCACACCGTGGCGTCGGACCCGGTTCACGGGTGATGATGAGCGGGGCGAATTCCCCGAAATGGGTAGTCGATCTGCTGGCGCTCATTCACCTCGACGCCTCGGTGGTCCTGACCGATCATCGGGCCACCCCCGCACGGCGATCGCAGATCCGTGCCCAGGCGCGCGTACTGCTCGAAATCAGCGACGGGACGGACACCGCCGCGCCGCCACCATCCATGCCGGACACGGCGTCCGTGCCCGATGTCGCGGCCTGGACACGGCGTCAGGACGCCGCGATCTCCTGGTCGTCGGGTACGACGGGCAGCCCCAAGGGCATCGTCCGCTCCGGACGCTCCATCCTGGACAACCTCGCGCTCAGCGCGGAACGGATGGCGTACCGGCCCGACGACGTCTTCCTGCCCGTCCTGCCGTACTCCCACCAGTACGGCCTGTCGCTGGTCCTCAGCTGGTGGCTGGGCGGCGGCACGCTCGTGGTCTACGGGCCGGTCACGCGCCTGGACCACGCGCTCGCGGTCGGCGTGGAGCACGGTCTCTCCGTCGTGGACGCGGCCCCGTCGACCTACTACAGCCTGCTCAATCTGTTCGACCGCCGTCCCGCCCTCGCCGACACGCTGGAGGGGGTACGGGCCTGGTGCGTGGGCGGCGCGCCGCTGGGACGCGACCTGGCCGCCCGGTTCCACGCCCGCACGGGCCGGCACCTGCTCGACGGCTATGGGGCGACCGAGGTGGGAAACATCGCGCTGGCGACCCATACCGATCCGGTCGGGTGCGGCACGCCGCTGCCCGGCGTGGTCGTCGAGGTGCACGACGAGCACGGCGAGCCGCTTCCCAGTGGTCGGCTCGGCGAACTCGTCGTGCGCAGCGGCGGCCTGATGACCGGCCGACTGGGCGAGGACGGCGAGATCATCCCGGTGTCGGACCCCGTGTACCGCACGGGCGACATCGGCCTGCTCGACGACGCTGGCCGGGTGTTCCCGATCGGACGCAGGCACGCGGTGCACCGTGACGGCCACACGCTCTATCCCGACCACCTCGCCGGGCGGGCCGCGGAGGCCGGCGTGGAGACGCAGGTCGTCGCCGTCCCCGACGACCGTCTGGGCTGCCGTCTGGTGTTCGTCGTCGTGGACCCGGACGATCACGAACCGGCGTACTGGAAGCGGCTGCTGCGCCCCGCGCTCGCCCGCTACGAGCAGCCCGACCACATCGTGGTGCTTCCCTCGTGGCCCCTGACGGGTACGGGGAAGCCCGACCTGGCCGCTCTGGAGAACATCGCCATGGCGTCGCAGCCCACGGCGCCGGACGGGATCAGCGGCACCAGCGCAGCCGGCCGGGGCGTCGGCGTGTCCGGCTACCGCATCCCCTTCCCCGGCCGTGTCGACGCGCTGTGTGCGGTGCGCCGGTACGTGGCCGACCACGAGGACGCGGTGCTGGACATCCTCACCGAAGTGTCCCCCCACCGCACCGCCGTCGCGGAATTCCACTCCTTCCTTGCCACTCTCGACGGAGCGGAGGAGGAGATCCGCCGGGTCCGGCCGGGCCGCGTGCCGCTCGCGGCCGTCTTCATGCCCTCGAACATCCCCCTCTACTCCTACGCGCTGTACATGCTGGTCGCATCCCTTTACAGCGAGCGGATCACCTTTCGGCCGTCCTCCGAGACGAAAAGCCAGATGCAGCGCCTGCACGCCCTGCTCGCGCCGGTCCACGGCTTACCCATCGAGCTTTTCGAACTCAGCCAGCGCAAGTTCGTGACCGGGCCCGTACGCGCGGCGGACCTCATCGTCTTCACCGGAAATTACGACAACGCCGAAACCGTCCGCGAGGGATTGGAGGAAGACCAGCTCTTTCTCTTCTTCGGCAACGGGATCAACCCCTTTGTGATCGCACCCGACGCCGATCTCGCGCACGCCGTGCGGGACCTCACGCGGATCCGGCTCTACAACTCGGGCCAGGACTGTTTCGGGCCCGACGTCGTGTTCACACCGCGGGGCCGTACCGAGGAATTCTTCGGCCTGTTGTCCGCCGGACTGGACGCGCTGCATTTTGGAGACAACCGTGACCCCGCGGCGGACTACGGGCCGATCCACTACGACTCGGCGCTGGTGAACTGCGCGGAGTACCTGGTACGCCACGCACGGCGCATCCGGCACGGCGGCCGCATCGATCTGCCGTCCCGCAGGATCGAACCGACCGTGCTGCTCTGGGACTTCGACGACAAGATCCCCCTGGACGAGATGTTCGCCCCGGTGTTCAACGTCGTGCCCTACCCCGGTGCCAGGCGATTACGCGAACGGCTGGCGAGCCCCTACTTCAGCGAACGCGCGCTGGGAGCGATGGTCTACGGAAGCGACGCGGACACGGTGCGAGTCCTGTCCGAGCGTCACCGGACCTGTGTCAACCACACCTTGCTCGACGCCGAGGACGGAAACCGCCCCTTCGGTGGATTCGGGATGAGGGCGAACTACATCTCCTGTGGCGGGAAGCGGCACGCCGAACCGCTGCTCATGTCACAGGCGGTGGCCCGGAACCTCCCGACCGCCGCCCTGGACGCGGTGAGTGGAAGGTGAACGCGGTGAGCAAGCGATATGCCGACGCGTGGTCCGCGATCGTCGACCTGCTGGTGGCGAGCGGGGTGGACACCTGCTTCGGACTGCCCGGCGACGACCTGGAGTTGCTCCGCGCCCTCGATACCGCGGGCCTGGACCTCGTACCGTGCCGTGACCAGCGCAACGCGATGTACATGGCCACCGGCTACGCGCTCCAGTCGGGTCGGCTCGCCGTGTGCGCCCTGGGCAAGGGACCGGCCGTCACCCACGCGGCCACCGGGCTGCTGGAGGCCCGGGAGTCCGGCGCGCAGGTCCTCGTGCTCGCCGCCGGAGTGGCCGAACGGCGCCGGGGCAGCGGTGGATTCCAGGAGCTCGACCAGGTCGCCGCGGTGGCGCCCCTGGTGCGGTGGGCGCACCGGGTGGGGCATCCGGACCGGGTCGTGCCCGCGACGGTGACGGCGCTGACCCGGGTCGCGGGGCCGCCGTCCGGCCCGGTGTACCTGGAGGTGCCCGACGACGTCCGTACGGCGGAGATCCTGGTCACCGGCCCACGGCCGACACCACCCGAACGACTGGTCCTGGAGTCCGTCCCCGTGCCACCGGGACCGGCGCTGGCGGCGATCCGCGCGAGCCGACGGCCGGTGGTACTCGTGGGCGGCGGGATGCGGCACCGCAACGACGACGGGGTGGTCGAGCGCTTCGCCGAACGCCTCGGCGCGGCGATCTTCACCACCGCGTCCGGCCGCGGTGCCGTGGACGAGCGCCACCCGCTGTTCTGCGGACTGGCGGGCCTGTACGCCGCCGCCCCCGCCCGTGAACTCTGGTCCTCCTGCGACCTGGTGGTGTCGCTCGCCGGGCGACTGGAGGAGACCGCCGTCGAGGGCGGGACACCGTGGCCCCCGGTCACGGTGGTGCAGGTCAATGTCGACCCCGGCGGCCTGTCGGCCGAGTTCGCGGGCCCGCGCGTACTCGGAGACGCCCGGCACGCCGTGCTCGGCTGGTCGCGGGCGCTGGCGGAGGACCCTGGGGCCGAGCGGGCCGAGCGGGCCGGGCAGGGCGTCACCGGCGGGCACGCGGACGCGCCCGGTGGGTGGCCGGACGCGATCGCCGCCGCCCGAGTGGCCATGTCGCTCGACGTGGCGGCGGAACTCGCCCGCGCGGCGAAGCTGCCCGGCATCCGCATCGCCGAGCTGCTCGCGGCGCTCGACGCCACCGCAGGCGAGCCCCGCGTACTGGTCCAGGAGAACGGGCTCCAGGACATGTGGTCCTACTGCTTCCCCTTCCACTCCGGTGGCGGGTCCATCGTGCCGTCGGAGCAGACCCCTCTGGGATTCGGAGCGGCAGCGGCCATCGGGGTCAAGCGGGCCGCCCCGGACCACGAGGTCACCGCGATCATCGGGGACGGAGCGTTCCTCGCGGCGCGCGCGGACATCGCCGTCACCGCTCCCGCCCACGGCGGCGTGCTGTACGTGGTGCTGTGCAACGGCGGCTACGGCTGGCTGGACGCCCAGCGCGCCCGCCTCGGACTCGACGCCGACCGCTATCCGTTCACCCGCCCGGGCGCGCCACCGCCCGTGGTGGACGGGCCGGACATCCACTGCCGGGTGCTGCGGGACAAGGCCGCGCTGACCGAGGAGATCCGCGCCGCACGCCGGCTGTGCGCACAGGGAGGCACGGCCGTGCTCATGGTGCCGGTCGCCCCCGACGACATCGCCCCGCCCATCCGCGACGCCGAGGTGATTCCCCAGTGACGGGCGGGACGGACGTGACGGGCGGGATGGGCCCGGCACAGCGAGGTGACGCCCGGCGCCGGGTGATGGTCACCGGATACGGGGCGGTGACGCCGCTGGGCCACAGCGTCGGCGACACCTGGGCGGCGCTGCTGGCCGGGCGCAGCGGCATCGACACCGTGGACGGGATCGACGTGACCGGACTCGGCGTCCGGATCGGCGGCCAGGTCCGCGAGTTCAGCCCCGGCCGCTACATGCCCCGGACGGTCAGCCGCCGCGCCGATCCGTACGCGCAGTACGCCCTCGCCGCGGCGCTGGAGGCCTGCGAACACGCCGGACTCGTCATCGACGACGGCCTGGCGCCGCGGGTGGCCGTGATCATCGGCAGCGGCTACGGCCCGGTGGGGTCGATCTACCGGGCCGCGCACACGCTGCGCGACAAGGGGCCGCGGGCCATCGGCCCGTTCACCCAGGTCACCACCGCCATGGACAGCGCCGCCGCCGAGATCAGCATGCGGCTGGGCACCCGGGGGCCGAGCCGTGCGCAGAGCACGGCGTGCGCCAGCGGCGCCGACGCGGTGGGCGCGGCGATGCGGATGATCGGCCAGGGGGAGGCCGACATCGTCATCGCCGGTGGCGCCGACGCCTGCGTCACCGCCGTCGACCTCGCGGGCAGCGGCAACGCCCGCGCGCTGTCCACCCGCAACGACGACCCGACCGCGGCGTGCCGGCCGTTCGACGCGCACCGCGACGGATTCGTGATGAGCGAGGGAGCCGCCGTGCTGGTGCTGGAGGCCGCCGAGGTGGCCGACCGGCGCGGGGCGACGGCGCTGGCCGAACTCACCGGCTACGGCGCGAGTTCCGACGCTCATCACTGGACCGCCCCGCACCCGGCGGGACGCGGCGCGTGCCTCGCCGTCGAGGCGGCATTGCGCGACGCGGGGATCACGGGAGCGGACGTGGACTACGTCAACGCGCACGGCACCGGAACCCTGCTGAACGACGCCATGGAGACGACCGTCCTGCGCAAGGTGCTGGGCGACCGGGTCACCCGGATCCCGGTCAGCTCCACCAAGTCGATGACCGGACACATGATCGGTGCCGCCGGGGCGGTCGAACTCGTGGCCTGCATCCAGGTCCTGCGCACCGGTGACGTCCCGCCGACCGTCAACTGCGACGAACCGATCGACCCGGACATCAACTTCGTGCCGCACCGGGCGCAGCACCACGAGCGGGTGCGGATCGCGCTCAGCAACTCGTTCGGCTTCGGCGGACACAACGCCGCGCTCGTGGTCCGGGCCGTATGAGGTACCGGCCGTGAACCACGCTCCGCGACCGGCTCCGAGCCCCGCCACCGTCGTCCGCAGCGGACCGCTGAACTGGGTCCAGCAGTGGCACTGGTACGAACGCACCATTCCCGCGCCACGGCGGGTGAACCCGACACCGCTCGCCGACCACTGCCACGTCCCGCCCCCGGCGACGGTCTCCGACATCCACCTGGCGCTCGCCGCCCTCACCGCCCGCCACGAGGCGCTGCGCACCACGGTCGACCCGCTCCGCCCGGTGCAGTACGTCCACCGGGCGGACTGGGCCCCGCTGCCGGTCGACACCGTCGATGTCCCCGTCGCCTGCGCCGACACCCTGGAGGCCGCCACGGCGGCGCTGGCCGCCCGCCCGATCGACCCCGAGCGCAATCCGCCCTGGCTCGCCCGGGTGCTGCTGGAGGCGGGAGAGCCGCGCGCGGTCGTGCTGGCCGCCCACCATGTCGTGATCGACGGCTGGGGACTGGCGGTACTGCTCGACCAGTTGCACGACCTGCTGCGCGGCACCGGCGCACCGGCGAACACGCCCGCGCACCCGCTCGACGCGGCCCACGACCAGGACCCGGAACGCGCCCGCGCGGCGGAGCGGGAGTGGCTCACGCGCCTCGCGGACAACCCGACCTGCGTGCTGGCCCCGTTCGGGGGGAGGGCCGACGGCGAGGGGCGCCACCGCCTCCAGCACCGCTCGGTGCAGGCGTACGACGACCTCGACCGCGTCGCCCGGCGCCATCGCATCAGCCCGGAGATCGCCATGCTCGCCGCGCTGGCCCATGACGTCGCCGCCCGCACCGGCGAACACCGCTTCCTCGCCTCGGTGGTGGTGTCCAACCGGGCCCGCGCCGCGCTGCGCACCAGCATCGGCGTCCGGGCCCTGACGGTTCCGGTACAGATCGACCTCCGGCCGGGCGCGGGGTTCGGCGAGGTGGCCGCCTCGGTCGCCGCCGCCTCCGCCGCGGCCTACCGGCACGGCCGGTGGCGCCCCGCCGAACTGGTCGCGGCCCAGGCGCGCCAGGACCGCCGCCGCGGTGTCGTGACCGTACCCACCATCGAGTACAACTGCTACTCCTGGCCACGCGACTACCTGGTCCCCACGCCTGACACCCCGCCCGGCGGGCCCGCCACCTGGCTCAGCAGCGCGCCCGACGAGCCCTGCGACACGCTGTACGTCGACTTCAGCCGCGACGCGGGGGCCGTCACCCTGGACGTCACCGTCGGGGACCATCTGCTCGACGCGGGGCAGGCCGCCGCGCTGCCCGTCCGGCTGTGCGCCTTCCTGCGTGCGCTCGCCGACGGCGGCGAACGCACGCTCCCGGCACATCGGCTCACCCCGCCCGCCCCCGGATGGTGGCGCGCCCCGCAGGGCTGGGTGAGCCTGCCCAGGGTCGAGGACGTGGTGCGCGGCCACCCCGGAGTGCTCGACGCGACGGTGACACCCGGCGGCGCCGCCACCGCGCAGGGCGGCGCACCACACCTCGTCGTACACGCCCGCACGGCCCCCGGTGTCACCCCCGGCGACCTGCACGCCCATGTCCTGGACCACCTCGGCGAAGTACCCGGCCTCCTGGCCCCGGGCCGCTACGTCCTGCTCCCGGCCGCCCCCGGATCCGGCCGTCTCCCCGACCCGCCCCGCGCCACCACCGGCGGCCCGGAAACCCCGCGGGTCCCCGCACGCCCGCCCGCGACGGACGCCGAACGGGCGCTGGCCGCCGCCGTGACCGCCGTCGGACCCGCCGATCCGCCGGCCGGCCCCGGCGGCCGTGCTGCCGTGGACATGAACCGCTGCCTCGCCGACCACGGGATCACCCTGATCGCCGTCCCTCGTCTGCTGGCGCTGCTTCACCGGTCCGGCTTCACCGGGATCGCGTCGGACGAACTGGCCGGAACCGCCTCGCTCGGCCACCTCGCCGGGGCCCTGGAGCCCCTGCCGCCCCGCGCCCACCGTGGAGGAGAGAACCCGTCATGACCGCGTCCCACACCCCCGCACCGACCGTGGACCGCCTGGCCCCGTGGGCCTTCGCCGCCTTCGTCGAGGCGAACACCCATGACACCGCGTACCGGCCGCCGGTGGTGGACGGCCCCGTCGGACCCACCATCGTCCGCGACGGCCGCGAACTGGTGAACTTCGCCAGCATCAGCTTCCTCGACCTGGAGCGGCACATCCCGGTGCAACGCCATTTCGCACAGGGGGCGCTCGATCACGGACTGAGCACCAGCGGATCCCGGATGACCCAGGGGATCTGCCGTCCGCACCAGGTGCTGGAGGAGACGATCGCCCGCCACACCGGCAAGGAGCGAGCCATCAGCTTCGCCACCGGACTCCTGGCCAACATCGGCTTCGTCCACGCCATGAGCAGTTCCGCGTACTTCGACACCGGGATCGAAGTGCGCAACCACGACACGGTCTTCGTCGTCGACCGTGATGTCCACTGGAGCATCTGGAAAGGTCTCGAAGGGCTCGGCTACGGCCGCAAGGCGCACGCCTTCCGGCACAACGACGTCGCCGACCTGGCACGCGTCCTGGACCGGGTCCGGGCCCCCAAGACCGTGGTGATCGCCGAGAGCATCTACTCGGCCGACGGCACCATGGGGCCGATCGCGGAGATTCTCGACGAGTGCGACCGCCACGGCGCCATCAGCATGATCGACGATGCGAACGGCTTCATGGTGTACGGGCCCGAGAACCGTCCGTACGCCGCGCAGGCGGCCGCGATCCGGGAGCGGGCCGACTTCGTCATGGTGTCGCTGTCGAAGGCCATCGGTCTGGAAGGCGGCGCGATCGCCGGGCCGGCCGCGGCCATCGACGCCTTCGAACTGCTCTCCGGCACCTCGATGTTCACGGCCGCCATCCAGCCGCCCACCGCCTATGCCGCCCAGCGCACCATCGACGCCCTCGCCGACGATCCGCGCATCGTCGACGACTACCTGGCGCATGCCGCCCGCCTTCGCCGGCAGATGCGCGAGGCCGGCACGCCCACGACACCGACCGAGTCGTACATGCTCTCCGTGCCGATCGGAAGCGATGCCGCCGCCCTGCAGATGCGGGAGTGGTTCGTGGCGGACGGCTACCTCGTACCCGTGTTCTCCTACCCGGCGGTCGCCCGCAACCAGGCACTGCTGCGCCTGTTCCCGCACGCGGGCCACACCGAGGAACAGATGGAGGGCTTCCTGGACACCCTCCTCACCTACCGGCGACGCCTCGGGCTCTGACGCCCCCGTACCCACCACGGCCGACTCACGGCAACCCGCCCCAAGAAGGAGGAACCATGGCGAACGACGCCGACATTCTCGACTCCCTTGCCAAGATCGTCGAAGAGGTCGCGGGCATCGACCCCGCCGAAGTGACCACCGAGAAGTCCTTCACCGACGATCTCGACATCGACTCCCTCTCGATGGTGGAGATCACCGTGGCGGCCGAGGACAAGTTCGAGGTGAAGTTCCCCGACGACCGGGTCGGGGCACTGAGGACCGTCGGCGACGTGGTGAGCTACATCGCCACCCATCGATGACCGGGACAGCCATGAGCGTCCTTGATCGCTTCCGGCTCGACGGCCGCGTGGCCGTGGTCACCGGCGCCTCCTCCGGACTGGGCATCGCCTTCGCCACCGCGGTGGCCGAGGCCGGCGCCGATGTGGTGCTCGGGGCACGGCGCGCCGAGCGGCTGGAGACCGTGCGCACGGCCGTCGAGAAGCTCGGCCGCCGGGCCCTCGCGGTGCGTACGGACATTTCCAGGCCGGAGGACTGCCGCGCCCTGGTCGACGCGGCCGTGCACGCCTTCGGGCGGCTGGACATCCTCGTCAACAACGCCGGGATCAGCGGCGAGAGACCCGCGACGGAGGAGACGCCGGAACAGTTCCGCGAGGTCATCGACATCAATCTCAACGGCTCCTACTGGATGGCCCAGGCCGCGGGCGCGGTGATGCCGCCCGGCGGTGCCATCGTCAATGTGTCGAGCATCCTCGCGCTGGTCACCGGCGGCCTGCCGCAGGCCGCCTACTCGGCGTCGAAGGCCGGCCTCCTCGGACTCACCCGCGATCTCGCCCAGCAGTGGACCCCCGGCAGGGGCATCCGCGTCAACGCCCTCGCACCGGGCTTCTTCCACTCCGCGATGACCGACGAATACGCCGACGGCTACCTCGACGCGATGATGCCGCGGGTGCTCTCGGGCCGCGTCGGGCAGCCCGAGGAACTCGCCGCGGCCCTGGTCTTCCTCGTCTCCGACGCGGCGTCGTACATCACCGGCACCACCCTGACGGTCGACGGGGGCACGCACATCGCGTAGTGACACCGGCGCGATCCCTTCGCGCATATGCCGATCGATGAGCGATACGGTCATGTCCGCCTCGGCGTGATGGGGCGCGATCACGTCGCCCGAGTGTCGCGCGCAGGACCGATCCACTCGGCGCCCCAGGGGGCAGACAATGACGACGGAGCCGACGGCCCCTTCCCGTCCGCGCGGACCGCTGGGCGATCCGCAGCTGCGCCGTCTGGTCGCGGGCCAAGGGTTGGCGGCCGTGGCCGACGCTCTGTTCCTCGTATGGCTCACGCTTTTCGTGCTCGAACTGTCGAAACCCGGGATCGTCACCGGGTTCGTCCTCGTGGCCGTGGCGCTGCCGCGAGCGGCTCTCCTGCTTCCCGCGGGCGTCGTGGTCGACCGCCTCGGACCGGTGCGTGTCGCGGTCGCCGCCGCCTGGCTCCGGGTCGCCGTCCTGCTCGCCCTCGGCGCCGTCATCACCCTCACCTCACCATCGGTGACGACGGTCGCGCTGATCGCCGCTCTGCTCGGCGCCGCCGACGCCGCGTACTTCCCGGCGGCCCTGGCGGTGCTGCCCGCCATCGTGCCGACCGGGAAGCTCGCCCGGGTCAACGCACTGATCCAGGGCGCGGAGTCGGCGGGTGACCTGGTCGGCCCAGCCGTGGCCGCCGCAGCCGTCGCCGCAGTCGGATTCGACGCGACACTCGCTGGGATCTCGGCGATGGCGGTGCTCTCCGCCATCGCTTTCAGCACGCTCGTCCGGGTGGTACGACGCGGCGGACGCGCCGGGGACGACACCGGTCCCGACGCCGCCCACGCCGAACGGCTCAGCAGTACACGTGCCCTCGCGGCGGGCCTGAGATACGCCTGGCACGAACCACTGGTACGCGGAATGCTGGCAGCCGTGGCCCTCATCAACATCGCGGTCGTGGGCCCCGTACTCGTGGGCGGCGCGGTGCTCGCCGATCAACGCCTCGGCGGCACGGGGTCTTTGGGGGCCGTGCTGTCCGGTTTCGGCGCCGGCTCACTGGCCGGTTCGCTCCTGGCCGGGTGGCGGCCGCCCGCCCGGCGCGGCTGGACCGTGGTCGGCGGGGTCGCGGCGATCGGCGCGGGCGTGGCCGGACTCGGTGTCGTCGCCCACGTCGCCGCCGCGACGGCGGTCGTCTCGGTCGTCGGCCTCGGATCCGCGTTTCTCGGCGTGGTGGTCGTGGCCACTTTGCAGGAGCGCGTGCCCGAGCGGCTGTTGGGCCGCGTACTGAGCCTCGTCGTGCTGGCCACGGTGGCGCTGGACCCGTTCTCCTACGTCGTCGCCGGTCTGCTCCTCCCGTACGGCACGACGACGCTGTTCCTCATCTGCGGCGGCGCCGTCCTGGCGTGCGCCGTGCTGGTCGCCACGAGCCCGACCGTCCGCGCCCTGCGCTGACCCGCGCCGCCCGGCCCGGGACCCGCGGACGGCGTGTCCGACCCCGAAGATCAGGGCCGGGTCAGGGAGCGGTGGACGGGAGCGGCGCGGGGCCGGCCTCGGTGGACAGCTGGTCCAGGAAGCCCGTCACGGTCGTCACCGGACGTTCCCAGCCCAATCGGCGGCCGAGCCGTGTCATCTGGGGCAGTTCCAGGCTCTCGTCGGCCGTGTCGGCGACATACGCCGGCCAGTGGGCGACCGGGCCGTCCCAGGCGATCCGGCCGTTCGCCAGGACGATCACACGGTCGAAGTGCTCCACGCAGAAGTCCATGTCATGGGTGATGGCGAGGACGGTCCTGCCGTCGGCGGCCAGGTCGTCGACCAGGTTCCCCAGCAGGACGACCGAGTCGTGGTCCTGACCGGTCGTCGGCTCGTCGAGGACGACGACCGGGGTGTCCATGGCCAGGACCGAGGCGAGGGCGACCCGTTTGCGTTCGCCGAGCGACAGGTGGTGGGGGTGGGTGTCCCGCGCCTGTGTGAGGCCCGTCCGCCGCAGGGCGGACTCGACCAGCTCCGCGCGCCGGGCGGGCGGGAAGCGCAGGTTGCGCGGCCCGAACCCCACCTCCTTGACGACGCTCGCCGCGTGGAGCTGATCATCCGGGTTCTGGAAGACGAATCCCACGGTGCGGGCGAGTTCGGCGATGCCGAGCCCGTCGGTCCGCCGCCCGTCGATCTCGATCGTTCCGGAGGCCGGACGTTCGATGCCGACGAGGTGCCGGGCGAGGGTGCTCTTGCCCGCGCCGTTGGCGCCGACGATCGCCACCCGTTCACCGGCCCCGACGCTCAAGGACACCCCGTCCAGGGCCGTGGTGCCGTTGGGGTAACGGAACGTCAGGGAATCGATCCGTATGATCATCGCCGGTCTCCTCGGTCGAGGCGGTCCATCGTCTCGCCGAACCCCGCGGCGGCGGCGTCGAGCGTCACCGGCAGCGGCTTTCGGTCCGGCCAGAGTCCCCGGGCCGCGGCACGGCGCGCGGCCACCGTGTAGCGCAGTGGTGCCACCCCCCACTCCTCCAGTCGTTCGTCCGCCAGTACCTCGCCGGGCGTCCCCTGCGCCACGATCGCTCCCCGGTCGAGCACGAGGACGCGGTCGGCCGCGCGGGCCAGGCGTTCCATGCGGTGTTCGATCAGCAGGACGGTCACCCCCAGTTCCTTGAGGGTGCCGAGCGCCTCGAAGACCAGCGCGTTCCCGGCCGCGTCGAGCTGCGAGGTCGGTTCGTCGAGCACCATGACGGTGGGCCGCATGACCAGAATCGATCCGATGGCCAGCAACTGCTGCTGCCCGCCGGACAGTTCGTACGGCGACCGGTCGCGCACCCCGGTGAGCCCGAGATCGTCCAGGACGGGGTCGATCCGGGCCGCCATCTCGTCCCGCGGGACACCGAGATTCTCCAGGCCGAAGGCGATCTCCTCGCGTACGGAGAAGCGGGCGCCGGATATCTGGTTGAACGGATTCTGCATGACCAGCCCGACCTCGCCGACCAGTCCCGACAGCGGGGTTTCGGCCAGGTCCCTGCCGTTGACCCGGACCACCCCCCGCGTCGTACCGCCGGTGAGATGGGGAACGGTGCCACTCACCACGCCGCCCAGGGTGCTCTTGCCCGCGCCGCCACCGCCCACCACCGCGCACAGTTCGCGGGGAGCGACCTCGAAGGCGACATCGGTGAGGGCCGGCCGGGAGCCGGTGGGATAGGTGAAGGAGAAATCCTTGACTTCGATCAACGCGTTACTCCCCACACGTTCACGGTGACCGCGGCCACGGCGCAGAGCAGCATCGCGGCGCGGAGGCATCGCTGTACCCCGCTGTCCGGGACCTCGGTGAGGCTCGTGGGGCGGCGGGTGGCGCCAAAGCCCCGGGTCTCCATGGCGGCGGCGCGTTCGCCCACGTCGGTGAAGGCGCCGAGGATCAACGGGCCCATCAGCGGTACCAGCGCCCGCGCCCGGCCGCGCAGGCCGTGGATCACCTGGCCGCGTGCCTGCTGGGCATGGAGGATGCGCGTGGCGCGGCGGTTGAGCGCCGGCACGATCTGCAGCGCCGCCGACACGATGTAGACGAGACTCGGCGACACCTTGCGTTCGCTCAGGGCGCTCATGAAGGCTCCGGCGTGGGTGGTGAGGAGCAGGAGGAAGAACCCGCTCATCAGCACCAGGATGTGCAGCGCCGTCTGCAGGGCGAACGAGACGCCCTCGCTCTTCAGTTCCAGCGGGCCGAGTCGGTACAGCACGTCATGGGCACCGGGAAGGAAGAATCCCTGGACCACGAACAGGACGACGGTCACCGGAACCCAGAATGTGGCGATCAGGAGGAAAAATCGGCGTAATACTCCCGCGCCGATCGCGGCCGGAAGGAGGAGGACCCCGAAGAGCAACAGGGGCCACCGGTAATCCACCGCGGCGAAAGCACAGACGGTCACGGTGACGGCGAAGGTGAGTTTCGTCAGGGGATTGAGCCGGTGAATGCCGGATGCACCGGTCGCGTGGGCGGTGTCCCGCACGGCGTTCACGCCGCCCTCACCAGTTCGGCCCGCGGCGCCAGGATGTGCCGGTCCCGGACGAACGGGAAGCGGTGCAGGAATCCCGGTGGCAGGCCCTTGAGAATGGCCATCGCGAGTACCACCGTCAGTGCCTTGTCGAGAGGATCGGCCACCAGCCCCTGCAGGGTGGCCGCCTTGAGCATGCCGTTCCCGAATGCCTGGAAGGTCGCGATGAGCGCGGACTGCCCCACCGACCCGCTGGCGTTGCCGAAGACGAAGGCGGTGATGGGGGCGGAGATGACACCCGCCACCACTCCGATCAAGCCACCGGCGAGCACTGCGGTGGGGAGCCGCCGGAACATTCCCGCACGCGCCAGTACGCCCGCGGTGAAGCCGATCATGGCCGCCGTCACGGCGTACGGCAGGGCGCCGGGTGTGATCGTCATGCCCACGATGACGCTGGCGAGCGCCCCGGTGGCGGCCCCGGCGGCCGGGCCCGCGACCACTCCCACCAGCACGGTCCCGATGGAGTCCAGCTGCAGCGGGAGTCCGCTGAAATAGACGATCTTGCCCATCACGATGTTCACCGTGATGGCCACGGGTAACAGGGCGACGGTGGTGGGGGGCAGCCGGGCCACCGCACCGGAGACGATCAGCAGGGCGCCGAGCGTGTAACCCACCAGCGCCAGCAGTGCGATCGGGCCACCCACGCCATGCTTCGAGGTGGGGTGGACGGCGATGAGCCCCGCGTAGGTCACGAGTACCACGCCGGTGCCCCACCCGATGCGCCATCGCTCGTTCAGCCATGGCGGGGTGGAGCGATTGAAACCAGCCATTATTTGACCTCATTCCACCGGCGGTCAGTAATTACCGGAAATTCAAGCGCGCACACTAGCAGGGGCTCTCCAATGGGTGTCAACGCTCCGTGGCTTTACTGATTCATGGGCAACCGGGTAGGTGCGTGCAGGCTGTAACTACCCTGTCCAAGGCGTTGGTTGACAATGATTGGGTGGCTGGTGTGGGATCGATCGGGTAGCTGGCCAACAGGTCACGATGGTTTGTCCCGGTGGACGCGAGGTGAACTCTTCGCCGTGTCCCGGGCAGCTCTCAGAATTAAGGAACGCGGCATGGATGTTTTCCGTTCTTTTGCTGATGCCTATACGTCCGGCCTCCAGACGGTCCTCGACGAGGGAAGCGACATTCCCTCGGTCCGCGACCCGCTCTCCAAGGCGTCCGACTTCGGCCGCAACGACCGCCCCTACCGCGAAGTCATCGCCCATCGCAGCACGATCGAGGACCCGGCCTCCTGTCTCGCGGTCACTCCGCACCTGCCGGTGAACCTCTCGTACTGCTTCGGACTCCTCGCCTGGTCGCTCGACGGGCGCAACGACGTGGAGACCCCCGCGTACTACCGTCGCGGTGCCCACGAGTACTCGGACGACCAGCACACCCTCAGCGGCGCCTTCGGCCACCGGCTCGTCACGGCCAACGGGAACCAGCTGGAGGAGGTCGTCGGCCGCATCGAGCGCGACCCCGCCCACCGCCGGGCCTTCGCCCTGGTCCTGGAGCCGCAGGACAACTTCCGGCAGTCGCGGGAGTACCCCTGCGCCGTGGGCGTGCACCTGTTCCTGCGCGACGGTGCCCTCGTCTGGCTCACCGTGATGCGCGCCCAGCAGGCGCTGACCGTCCTGCCCTACGACGCCTTCCTGTTCATGGGCATGCAGCAGTACGCCGCCGGTCTGCTCGGCGTACCCGCCGGCCGCTACATCCACCAGGCCGGCACGTTCCACTTCTACGACAACGAGACCGCGCTCGCCCGGAAGATCGCGGACGACCCGGCGGTCCCGGCCTCCCTGCCGGCCTTCCCCACCACCCCGGAGGGCGCCCGCGAGGCGGCGCGGGAACTCATCGATGTCGAGTCCCGGCTCCGTCGGGCGGCCCAGGCGCGGGACACCGCCGCGGTCGACGAGATAGCCGCGACACCGGCCGTCACGGACTACGCCGACGTGGCCCGCGCCTGTCTGGCCACCCACGCCTACCGCAAGCTCGGCGACACCACCTCCCTGGTGACCAGCCGCGCGGCCGAGCCCGCCGTGGCCGATCTGATCTCCTCGATCTGACCACCGGAATCGCAGGCCCCCACGTGATACTGACGATCCGTCCGCCCCTGGAACCGCGATGTCCCGACCCCGCCACCCGGCAGGAGCTGGCCGACCGCCTCTCCCACCGCCGCGAACTCTTCGAGCGGGCCGCTGACACCGCCCCCCATCCGGTCCGGGACCCCTACCTCTTCCCGATCATGGCCGCCCTGGTCCCCGTCGCCACCAGCCGCGGCGGCGAGGTCGCCTACCCCGGCGACCCCATGTGCCTCTACTCGGCGCTCTCCCTCACCGTCGAACGGTCCGTCGCCCGCCTGGTGCGAGGGCTCCCCGCGCAGCCGTCGCTGGACGACATCGCCCCCGACTGGGGCCACTACCCGGACGCCGCCTACCGCCGCGCCGAGGACGGCCCCCGCTCCGTACGCGTGGCGGACAGCCGTACCACCGACGGCCATGTCTTCGACCCGCGCATCTGGGACGACGTGGCCCGCGAGGCCTTCATCACCGAACTCCGGGCGCTGCGCCCCAAGGTGCTGCTGCTCAGCTCGGTGTCGGCCGGCCACCGCTACGCGCTGGAGATGGCCGAACTGGCCAAGACGTACGCCCCTGACTGCCTGGTGATCATCGGCGGCAGGCACGCCGACGAAACCGTCCGCTACCGGGACGCCACCCGCACGGCCGACCTGTCCTGGAGCAGCACGGTGGAAGTCATCCGCGACGGCCGCGCCCGGCCCGTGGTCGACTTCGTGGTGGCGGGGGACGGATCCCCCCTCCTCGACCTGCTGTTACGCGCG
The DNA here is from genome assembly GCF_040684035.1 of Streptomyces sp. NPDC093018. Classification (NCBI taxonomy): domain Bacteria; kingdom Bacillati; phylum Actinomycetota; class Actinomycetes; order Kitasatosporales; family Streptomycetaceae; genus Streptomyces; species Streptomyces sp. NPDC093018. The sequence goes on along the minus strand of NZ_JBFBFF010000017.1, from coordinate 65,010 downwards.
GTCGCACTGGTCACGACCCCCGGGTTCGGCCCCACCCCCGTCGAGGAGATCCTCGACGCCCTCGCGCTCGTCACCGCCCACGACGGGACGACCAGGGGCGTCGGCAACATCGTCGGCCTCACGGCGGACGAGGCAGTGCTCGTCCCCGTGCGGGGAGAGCGCATCGACGCGGCGCAACTCCCCTCTCCGTACGAAGCGTTCTCCGTGCGGGCCCGGTTCGGGATCTTCACCCGTGCGGGCAGCTCCCCCCTGGGCAGCCGGACCGCCCATGTGATGACGCTGGACGCCTGCCCCTTCAAGTGCACCTTCTGCTCCGAGAGCATCCAGGTGTCGCAGCGTCCGACCCGCTTCGCGGTGTCCGAGACCGAGCATGTCGCCCGGCGCATCGAGCAACTGGTCGACTGGGGAACGGAAGCGGCCTTCTTCGACGACCCGGTCTTCTGGGGCGGCAACTGGAAGGCCATCACCGACTTCTGCCACGACCTGGCACGACTGCGGGCCCGCAAACCGGAGTTACGGTCGTTCGAGTGGGGCGCACAGCTCACCGTGGACGTCGTCCTCAACCGTGCCAAGGCGCAGGAGGTCCACGCGGCCCTCGACCTCATGCGGGAGAACGGCTGCACCTACGTCTACATCGGCATCGAGAGCATGGCCCAGCAGGTCATGCGGCACGTCGGCAAGAACCTGCTGCGCCGCAACCCCGAGGCATGGGTGAGCAAGGTACGGGAAGCCCTGACCACCATCAGGGACCACGGGATCCGCGTCGGCAGCTCCGTCCTCTTCGGACTCGACGGCGAGAACCGGGACACCATCGAGGAGACGATCGAGGAGATAGGCCGCCTCATCGACGACGGACTGCTCGTCATGGCCAGCCCGAACATCCTCACCTACCACCCCGGCACCGCCATCACCGCGGCACACGGGCAGGACCGGCTCGACTACCACTCGCGCAAGGACAACCGGCCGCCCTACACATACTTCGAAGAGGCGTACCCCGAGGTGGTCTCCCGGCTCCTGGACGAGGACGACATCTGGTTCATCCACGAGGCCTCGGCCAAGCGATGGGGCAGCACCCGCAACAGCGCCGCCGAGTCGGCGACCCCCATAGGCGCATGACGCCCACCAGCGGAAGGATTCCCTTGAGAGAGCATGTGCTGGACGTCGACGAGAAGAGCTACTGGGGGCCGTACTACTCGTACTTCCCCGCGCTCGCCCGCTACATCCCGCTGGGCGAGTACGCCCGCCGGGTCCGCCCGAGGGCCTGTGTGCTCGGTGCCTCGGACGGCAAGTTCGCCCTTCCGCTGCTCCGCGCCGGCTGGGAGGTCGTCGGTGTGGAGACCGACGCGCTCTTCCTGAACGGGGGCGAGTTCGACCTTGTCGACGGCCACCACGAGGTCGTCGGCCTCCGGCAGCGGCTGGCCTCCGAGGGCCTCACCGACGACTGCGTCATCGTCGAGCAGGACTACATGACCCTCCCGGCCTCCGGCGACTTCCAGCTGGTGGTGGGCAGCGGCCTGTGGTCGATGCCACCCAACCGGGCCCACACCCTGGAAGCGCTCATCCATCACGCGATGGACATGGTCGCCCCGCGCGGCATCTTCTTCGGCGAGTACCTGATCGGGCTCAACGACGAGGAAATCCAGTGCGGTTACTACCCGCCCCGCGAGGAGATGGACCGCATCGTCGACCGCCCCGGCTGGCAGCTCTTCGAGAACGCCGACCTCGGCATCCGCGGCGAGAGCCACCTCGGCTACGAAGAATGGCACTACCACCGGTACGCCGCCGCGATCGTGCACCGCATGCCGCTGCCCACCACCCCCGAACCGGCCCCGTGACCTCCACGGACACCGCACGGACCGGCGGGCGCCCCCACCTTCTTGGGGGTGCCCGCCCGGCGGTCGTCGTCTCGGACCTGGACGGCACGCTGCTGAACGCGGACCACGAGGTCGGCGAGCGCACCCGCAGGGCCCTCACCGCGGCCGTGGCGGGCGGCGTACACCTGGTTCTCGCCACCGCCCGGCCCGCCTGGTCCGCCCGGCAGGTGCTGCGGCCGCTGCGCGGCCTGGGCGCGTCCCTCGTCTCGTCGAACGGCGCCGTCACCGGCGATCTGGACGACCCCCGGCCGCGACGGGTCCGCGCCATGGCACCGGCCCGGGTGCGCGAGGCGCTCACCCTCCTCGGCCCGGTGCCCTGGGCTCTGGACCGCCCCTCCGGGCGGCTGCTCGGACCCGACTGGCCGGACGTCCTCAGCAGCGGGGGCGCCGACGCGCCCCGGGTCCTGGAGGTGCCGGACGACGAGGACGTCCTCTGCCTCATGGCCCTGCGCGCCGACCCGCCCCCGCCCGCCCTCCTCGCGCCCGCCGGTCTCGGCTGGACCTCCTCGGACGCCGGGCTGGTCGAGGTCTCGGCGCCCGGGGCCGACAAACGGTCCGCCGTCTCATGGCTCCTCGACCGCCGGGGACTCGACTGGGACACCGTCGTCGCCTTCGGCGACGCGCCCAATGACCTGAGCCTCCTGCGCGCGGCCGCCACGGGGGTGGCCATGGCCAACGCCGTTTCTGACGTACGGTCTTCGGCGACGGAACTGACGGCCGCCCACGACGAGGACGGGGTGGCCCTGTGGGTGGAGAGGAACCTGCTGTGAGCGAAGTGAACCCTTCCGGCGGCCCGCCGGCGGGGAAAGTGTGGATCGTCGGCGGACCGGGCTGCGGCAAGTCGACCCTCGCGGGACTGCTGACCCGGTCCGAGGCGCCCCCGGTCTGCCTGGACGCCCTGTTCTGGGGACCCGAGTGGACGCCGGTGCCGGAGGACACGTTCCTCGCCGAGGTCGGCAAGGCACTGGAGGCCGAACGCTGGGTGGTGGACGGCCAGTTCCCCGCCGCCGTCGCGGCCTACGCGCACACCGCCGACTGCGTGGTCTGGGTCGACCCGCCGCTGCGCCTGGCCTGGCCCCGGCTGCTGCGCCGCACCCTGCGCCGCTGGATACGCCGGGAGAAGCTCTGGGGCGGCACCCGGGAGACCCTGTGGACCGTCGTCGGCCCCCGGTCGATCCTCTGGTACGCCCTGAAGGTGCGGGCGGAGCAACAGCGCGCCAACCAGGAGCTGTTCGCCCGCCTGTCGGAGTCCGGCGTGCGCCTCATCCGATTCCGCGACGGTGACGTACGCGACCTCGTCGGCCGGATCGCCCGGTGATCCTCTCCAGGCCGATGGAACAACCCTCTTGTCAATGTCGGGAGTTACCCATGGATGTCCGCACCTACGACACGGTCGGCGCGCTGCCCGCCGCCGACTGGGACTCTCTCACGTCCGGGTCCACCATCTACTCGACCGCGGGCTTCCAGGGCGTACGCGAGGAAGAGCTTCCGCCGGGGGCGCGGGCCCGGCGCATCACGGCCCATGACGCCGGGGGCGCCATGGTGGCCGGCCTTGAGGCCTACACGTTCACCCGGCCCCCGCACGCCCTCTACACGCCCGCCGATCTGCTCGCCGGACTCGTCGAGGAGGAACGCCACACGGCCGTCGCCTCGCGCCCGCTGGCGATCGGGGCGGGCTGGTCCGAGTTCCGGGGCCAGGTCGTCCACCACCCGGACGCCGAGCCGGAGCAGCGGGCGCCGGCCGTCGAGGCCCTGACCTCCGAGGCCCTGGCCTTCGCCGAGAAGGCGGAGGCGTCCGTCCTCGCCTACTACTACCTTCCCCGCGAGGACGCGCTCGACCTCGCCCGCGCCCACGAGGACGCCGTCGTCCTCTTCCACGACGTGGAGACGGTGCTCCCGGTCGGCCTCTGGGACGACCTGGAGGACTACTACGCCTGGCTCCCCGCGAAGCGGCGCCCCCGTGCCCGGCGCGAGGTGCGGACCTTCCGCGAGAGCGGGCGCACCGTGCGCGAGGTGGCGCTGCCCGAGGTCGTGGAGCGCATCGCCCCGCTCAACAGCGCGCTGATGCGCAAGCACGGCCACGACTACGGGGTCGCCAAGGCGGCGGAGGTCTACGGCCGGCAGGGCCGGCACCTGGGCGAGCGCAGCACCCTGCTGCTGGCCGAGGAGGGCGAGAACCCCGTCGGCTTCGCCCTGCGCTACCGCCACCAGGACATGCTGTACGCCCGCGTGGCCGGCTTCGACTACGGCTACGAGAACAAGGCGGACTACTTCAACCTGGTCGTCTACCACCCGGTCGCGCAGGGGACGGGGCGGTCCACCCGCGCCATCCACCTCGGCCTCGGCACCTTCGAGGCCAAGCTGAGCCGGGGCGCCCAGCCGGTCCCCCTGTACACGGTGCTGGTGGGCGTGGACCGGCCCCTTCGGGCCGACTCCGACGCCGTGCGGGAACGCAACCGGAAGGAGACCGAGGCGTTCGGGGCCGCGTACGCGCGGCACGTGGTCGGCGGACTCGACACGAAGGAATGGCAGCTGTGAACACGCGTACCGCCCCGGGGACCGCCTGGTGCGCAAGGAGGCCCCGGCCGTGACCGAGACCAGGCATCTGACGTCGATCGGCGACATCGAACGCGGCAGCTGGGACGCCCTGGTGCCCGCCTCCTGCTTCTACCAGAGCCATGGCTGGCTCGCCGGGCAGGAGCGCCCCGACTTCGCCACGGCCACCTACACCGTGGTGTCGTCGGGCGGCAGGCTGCTCGCCGCCACCCCGTCCTACGACTTCCCCCCGGAGAACGCCCCGTCCCTGCCGCCGGTCGCCGCCGGCCGGGAGGTCCTGCGCGTCGGCACCCGCACCGGATACCACAACGAGTTCCTGCTCGCCGGAACGGAGGCCGAACAGCGGGACGCCCTGGCCGAGTTGGTGGCGGGCCTGGCGGAGCACGCCCGCCGGCTCGGCCGTGACGCCCTTCTCTTCGACTTCCTCACCACCGACAGCCTGCGGCTGCTCGCCGGTCTGTTCCCGGTCCGGGCCCAGCTGCGCAGCGCCGAGGCCGTGATCCACAACGAGGGGGGCACCTTCGAGTCGTACCGGCGGCTGCTCGGACGCAATGTCCGCAAGCGCGACTACGAGGTGCGCAAGTTCGAACAGGCCGGGCTGCGGCTGGAGACGGCACCGCTGTCGCGGTGCGTGGACGAACTGGCGCCGCTGATCGGCCAGACCATGGACCGGTACGACGCCTCTCTGGACCTGGCGGAGATCCGGGCGTTCCTCAAGGTCCAGGCCGAGCACCTCGACGGCCTCAGCACGGTCTTCCGTGTCGTCGACGAGGAGGGCGGCCTGGTCGGGGGTCATGTCGCCTTCGCCTGGCGGGAGATGTGCTACGCCCGGGTGGCCGGATTCGACTACACCAGGACCCGGGACGCGTACGAGTACTTCAACGCCGTGTACTACGGCCCGCTGCGGCACATGGAGCGGCATCGGCTCGACACCCTGCACCTGGGCCTGTCCGCGGTGGAGGCCAAGGTCAGGCGCGGGGCGCGGCTGCATCCGGTCTGGGCGGCGGTGCTGCCGCTGCCGCTGGTCCGGGGCGCAGGACTGACCCGCGACACCGCCGCCGACCAGGCCCTGGCCGACTCGGTGCGGGCCGAGGCGGGCGGCGGGATGGACGAGGGGGAGTGGGAGCTGAGCCGGATCACCCCGCTGTGACCCCCACGGCGCTCTCCCCGGGGTGCCGGCCGACCGGCACGGTACCCCGGGCGAGCCTTCGCCCCGGGGTCCGTGCGAGCCCCGGGGCCGGAGCCCTCACCTCCGGGCGGGCCAGAGGGTGGGGCAGAACTCCGGGTCCGTGTAGTCCGGCTCCCCGGCCGGGGTCCGCCGTACCAGGACGTCGTGCTTGTACGGCTGCTGGCGGCCGTCGGAGTCCTGGTAGTGCCGGTAGGTGTTGGACCCGTCCTGGAGGTGGAACGAGATCGCGCGGCGGGGGTGCGGACTGCGGTTGGGCCCGCTGCCGTGGTACAGGAGGCAGTGGTGGAAGGTCATATGACCGCGCGGGATGTGCACGGGGACCCGTTCGACGGCGGCGCCGTTGCGTTCCGCGTCCCCCTCCAGCAGGTAGTCGCGGGCCACATCGGCGGGATCACCGACCGGCCGCTCGGCGCCATGGCGCCGCTCCCACCGGTGGCTTCCGGGCACCATCGTGATGGTGCCCGCCTCCTCCGTGCAGTCATGGAAAGGAATGAAAGCCGTCAGCATGTTGTCGGACGAACAGGTGGGCCAGAAGTATTTGTCGAAATGCCAGGAGACAATGTTCGACGTTTCTTCGGGTGCCGCCGGCTTGTAAATGAGGGTCGCCTGGAAGGTGCGTATCTCCGGTGTTCTCGCCAGGCGTGCCGCCACGGCGGCGACAATGGGTTTACGGAGAATTCCGGCGATGGTCTCGTCCCGGTAATGAATGTAGTCGCTGTTGCGCTGGATCTCGCCGTCGGCGGGTGACCAGTCGGCCAGTCGATCCGGTCGAGCAGGCAGCTCGCGACCCTTGTGACCTGCGTAGAAGCGCTCGCTGGCCTGGGTCAGAGCGTCGGTCTCCGCATCGCTGAGCAGCTTCTGCGAAAGATACCAGCCGGTTTCCTCGTAGCGCAGGACGTCCTCGTCCGACGGCAGCAGCCCTAATTCTTCTTCTGTCAATACCGAATATTCCGACACCGTATCCTCGTCTCTCTGGACGTCCGTCGAACCGTCGGGTCGCGACGAACTCTAGCGTATGAATGAGGCGTGTGCTAGGTTCATTTCCCAATTGGTTCGATCGAAGGATGAGATGGCGATCCTAGATGAGGAAATCCGGGTTCTCCTCAAGGGGAACAAGGATTTTCGAAACGTATGGACAGGGGAGTCCGCAGCCCATTTCGGGGCCCAGCTGACCAACTTCCTGCTCCCGCTGGTCGCGGTGACCGCCCTGCACGCGAGCGGCACCGAGGTGGGCCTCATCTCCGCCGTGCAGTTCGTCCCGGTCGTCCTGCTGTCACTGGTCGCCGGGATGCTGGTCGACCGCCACCCGCCCCGCCGTACGCTGGTGCTCACCAGCCTGGTCCGGGGTGCCGCGCTCGGGTTCCTCGGCCTCGCACAGGCCGCCGGAGGGCTGACGGCCACCCAGGTCGTGGCGGCCGCCGCGATCATCGGCACGGCCACCGTCTTCTACGAGGTCGCCTACCAGTCCACCCTTCCCAAGATCGTCCCTGTGGACACCATCTCCTCGGCCAACGGACTGCACCAGGCCACCTACTCCATCAGCCAGCTCGCCGGCCCCTCGGCGGCGGGCTTCCTGGTGGGAAGGACGGGGCTCTCGCCCACCTTCGCCGTCACCGCCGCGCTCTTCGCGGGTGCGGCGTTCAGCGGATCACTCCTGCGTGGCGTCAAGGCCCCCGGTGTGCCGCGGCAGTCGGCACTGCGCTCGATCGGATCGGGGCTGCGGTACACCTGGTCCCTGCGGCCCCTGCGCGACCTCTGCACCCAGGCGGGCCTGTCCAATCTGCACGAGCAGTGCTTCCTGACCGTCTTCCTGGTGTTCGCCGTCCGCGAGCTGGGCCTCAGCGGCACCACCATCGGCGTGGCCATCGGCATCGGCAGCGCCGGCGCGCTGGTCGGCTCGCTGGTGGCCGCGCGCATCGGCGCCCGGCTCACCGTGGGCAGGGCACTGACCTGGGGCGTGGTCCTGGCCGCCGTGGGTCTGCTCCTCGTCCCCGCTGTGGCCGTCCTCGGCCTCGGTACCGTCGTACTGGTGTCCCTCCTCGCCCTCGCCTTCGTCGTCAACGGCTTCGGGGTGGCGCTCTTCAACGTCTTCGCGGTGAGCCTGCGCCAGACCATCCCGCCGGAGGACCAGTTGGGAGCGGTCACGGCGAGTTACCGGCTGGTGGCCCTCGGGACGCTGCCGCTCGGTGCCTTCGCCGGCGGAGCCCTGGCCGACGCGGTGGGGCCCGGCCGGGCCATCTGGATCGTCGCGGCCTCGTACCTGTGCGTCTCCTTCTGGTTGATGTTCTCGCCGCTGCGCTCCGCCACCACCCTCGAACAGGCCCGTGTGCTGGGCGAGGGGGCGCGGACCGCGGACACCGCCGGCGAGCAGCCCTCCACCTCCTGACCGGCCGCACGCCCGGCCCGCAGCACCTCCCGCCCCTCCGCCCGGACACAGACAGAGAGAAACGACGTGGCTGTTGAACGAGATGTCCTGATCTACTCCAAGCGCTTCGAGGGCGGGGTACGCCTCGTCTCGCGCATGCTCTCGGACATGGGACGCCGCCCGATCCTGGTCTCCGACGAGCCGGAGGACGTCAACCGCGACCACTGCGCGGCCCACATCGTCGTCGACTGGGAGCGGGCGAGCCTGGAGGAGCTGGTGACGGCGGTCGACGCGGCGGGCGTGGAGCCGACCGCCGTCGTCAACTTCGTCGACTCGCTGATCTCCTGGCAGGTGCGCACGGCGCGGCACTACGGGCTGGCGGGAGGGGAGAGCGGCCGGGAGGTCCTGCTGAGCAAGGCCCGGGTGCGGGCGGCCATGACGGACCGGGGCCTGTCCTCGCTGCCGTTCGCCGCGGGAACCGTCGCCGCCCTCGACGTCGAGGCGATCACCTCGTACCCGGTCATCGTCAAGCCCGACCAGGACTCGGGTGGTTCACGGCTCGTCCGCCGCGCCGAGAACGCCATGGAACTCCGCTCCCGCCTCAAGGATTTGGCCGACACCATGGGTCCGGACACGGACGCCATCGTGGAGGAGTACATCGACGGCGTCGAGTTCTCGGTCGACGGTCCGGTGCTGGGCGGCCTGTTCCACCCGCTCTTCGAGGTCGAGAAGACGGAGCACGACAATCTGCGGCACCACGACGCGGGACTCCTCATCTCGCCCCCGCCCTCCGCGCACGTCCGACAGGCCGTGCGTGACCTGTCGGAGCGGATCGGGATCCTCTGCGCCTCTCTCGGCCTGGAGAGCAGCTGGTTCCATGTCGAAGGGCGGGTGCGCGCGGACGGCAGCTGCGAGCTGGTCGAGATCAACCCGCGCCCCGGTGGCCGGATGTACCGGGCGGCCACCCAGCGGACCTGCGGGGTCGACCCCATCGACATGTCGGTACGCATGGCACTCGGCGAGCGACTGGACGACGCCTTGGCAGGGGCGACTCCCGGTGGCACCGAGCTGCTGGCCATGCTGCCTTTCGAGGCCGACCGTGTCGGCACCCTGGCGAGCGCCACCTCCGTCGAGGAGCTCAAGCGGATTCCCGGGGTGGTGGACGGCTATCTGTTCGACAACTTCCGGGTGGTGACGATGGAGCGGGAGAACTTCTTCGCCGAGGCCATGATCATCTCTGACAGCGTCGCCGATCTCCATGAGATCGCCGGACAGGTCCGCTCGGTCTTCACCTTCACCTTCGAGTGACCCGCGCGGCCGGGCCGGCTCACGGCCCGGGGACGACGGGCGCGGCGTAGCAGTGCACCCTCACCGTCTCGGTGGGGCTCCACCGCTGGTCGACGGTGTCCAGCAAGGTCCACCCCAGCCGTTCGTACAGGGCCACGGCCGAGGTGTCGGACGTCAGTACGTCCAGGACCGGATGGCGCCGGCGCCGCCGGGCCTCGCCTGCGGCCCGCTCCATCAGCAGGGCACCGACCCCCTGGCCGCGCACCGCGGGGGACACGAACAGACGGCTGATCACGGCGGTCGCCTCGACGGGCGTCCCGGCCCGGTGGCTCCACAGGCCCGGCGCCCGGTCCGCCGCCCCACCCTCGGACAAGCCGACATGACCGACGATCCGGCCCTCCAGCTCGGCCACCCAGGCGGCGAACAGACAAGGCCGGGCCAGCCAGTCGCCGGGACGCTCGGGCCAGTTCTCCGGGTAGCCGTCCCGCTCGTGCACCTCGGCCAGCAGTTCCACACAGGCGTCGAGATCAGCGTCCTCGCGCCGGCGGACCCAGCAGCCAAAAGCCGCTTCCGCCGTGGGCTGTGCCGGTTGTTCCACCCCAGCATGAAATCACGGTACGGCCGCTCGCGCAGGGCAGTGCCGAGCACGCGCCGGACCCGGAGCCGACCCGCTCACGCGTTCTTCGTCAGCAAGGTCCACGGCCGTGGCTCCGCCAACGCCAACCGGGGTTTTCGCGCGGCCCAGTGGTGGACCGCGGTCGTCATCGCGTCGGCGGGGTCCCGGACGGGATACGTCGGGGTGAAAGGGGTGGCCATGCTGGTGTAGCTCTGGAACATGGCCAAGAGCTTGACCGCCTCGCTCTGGAACGGGGAGAGATGGCGGTCGGCGAGGGGCAGGAAGAAGCGGGTCCAGGTGTCCGGGGGGACGATCGGGGGGCGGGCGACCGGTGGGGCGCCGTGCGTGGCACGGAAGGTGTTCAGTGCCGTACAGGTCACCTCGATGAGCGTGGCGAGGCGCAGGCTCGCGGGGCCGGCGGCCACGATCTCGGTGCGGGAAGCGCGCGGCGGAGCGCCGAGGGCCGCGTCCGCGATCGCGCGGGCGACCTCGTCGACCGGGCTGATCTCCGCGAAGCCGTCCGGGTCGCCGACGACGACCGCGGCGAGCCCGGACACCAGGGCGTGCAGCAGCGTGTACGGGCCGGAGAAGCGGGCGATCCGGCCGTCGCGGCGCCTGCCGACCACCAGCGGGGGGCGGACGATCGTCAAGGGGCCGGGGTGCTCCTCGCGCACCACCTCCTCGCACACCGCCTTGGACCACTCGTAGCCGTTGCGGTAGCCGTCGAACTCCGTTGCGGCCGAGCCTCGTTCCCCGGCGACGTACGCCGTGGACACATGCACCAGATGGGTGTCGCGGCCGGCGAGGGCGAGGACCGCGCGCAGCGGTTCCACGTTGGCGGCGAGCGCCTCCGCGCGGGTCATCGTCCAGCGGGTGGAGGCCGCGGTGTGCACGATGACGTCCCAGTGGCCGCCGAGCCCCCTCGGCACCGGACCCTCTCCGAGGGCCCAGGGCACGATTCCCGCGTCCGTCGCGCGGCGCGCCGTACGCACCAGGGTGTGCGGCGGCGCGTCGGCCGCGCGCAGGGTGTCGACGGTCTCGGTGCCGATCACACCGGTGGCACCGGTGACGAGGATGCGCATGGTTGTCGTCTCCGAGCGGGTGCGAGGGATCAGGGGGCGGGGGAGAGCACGAGGCAGGCGTTCTGGCCGCCGAAACCGAAGGAGTTGGACAGCACGGGAGCCGAACGCACCGTCCGGGGCGCCCCGGTGACCAGGTCCACGAGGTCGGCCTCGGGGCTGCTGCGGGTGTTGGCGATCGCCGGGACCAGCCCCGCCGAGGCGCAGCGCAGCGCCAGCGCCGCCTCCAACGCCCCGGAACCGCCGATCAGATGGCCGGTGACGCCCTTGAGCGCGGTGACCGGCGGTGACTGCCCGGCGAAGCAGCGGTCGATCGCGGCGGCCTCGGCACGGTCGTTGAGCAGCGTGGAGGTGCCGTGCGCGTTGACATGGCCGATCTCCGAAGGTGCCAGCCCCGCGTCGGCGAGCGCCGAGCGCATACAGGCCGCGGCGACGGAGCCGTCCTTGTGCGGGGCCACGATGTGGAAGGCGTCGCAGTTGTCCGCGTAGCCCGTGATCTCCCCGTGGATGCGGGCCCCGCGTGCCACCGCGAGGTCCCAGCGCTCCAGCACCAGCAGCGCCGCGCCCTCGCCGACCACGAATCCGTCGCGGTCCGCGGCGAAGGGCCGACTGGCCAGCCAGGGTTCCTCGTTGCGCAGGGAGACCGCCCGCATCCGGGCGAAGCCGCTCATGATGACGGTCGTCACCGGAGCGTCCGCGCCGCCCGCGAGGGCCACGTCCAGCTCGCCGTGCCGGATCTTGCGGGCCGCCTCGCCGAGCGCGGTGGTGCCGCTGGCGCACGCGGTGGCGTACGTGGTGCACGAGCCGCGGAACCCGAACCGCATGGCGATCCGGCACGCCGGGGAGTTGGTCATGGTCCGGGGCACGGTGTGCACCGGCATGCCCATCGGGAAGCCGCCGTGGTCGAGCGCGGTCGCCTCCATGCTGGGCAGTCCGCCGATGCCGGTGCCGAGCTGCACCCCCGTGCGGTCCGGGGGCAGATCGCCGGGCAGCTGGGCGTCGGTCACCGCGTCGGCCGCCGCGCACAGCGCCAGCAGGGTGACCCGGTCGATCTGCCGGGCCTCGCGGCGGGTCAGATACGCCTCGGGCTCGAACGGCGGCACCGGGCAGGCGAAGCGCACGGGCACCGCCTCCGCCGCCAGCCGATCGACCGTCACCGCCGTGGACTTGGCCGCGAGGAACGTCTGGAACGCCTCCTCGGGTGTGTTGCCCGCGGGCGACTTCACCCCGATACCGGTGACGGCCACCCGGAACCGGCCGCGCGCGTCCCGGGCGTTCACCGCGGTTCCGCCAGCCGGGTCTCCAGCAGGTCCACGGCCTCGCCCAGGGTCTCGGCCGCCGTCAAGTCCCTTACCTGGATGCGTAGTCCGAGTGCGGACTCCAACCGGGAACCGATCTCCATGAGTTCGAGACTGTCGATCCCGAAATCGTCCACCAGGCTGGTGCCGCCATGGAGTTCCTCCGGCTCGGTGCCGATCACATCGGAGACGACGGTACGCAGCAGGAGGTCGAGCTGTTCGCGGGTCCGGGTGGGCATGGGGGTTCCGTTCTCCTTGAGCGGTGGCGCGGTCCGCAGGGGCCTCGGGGTCATCTCTCGGCGCACCGGGCCTCGGCCCCGGCCGTGGCGTGGTCCAGGGCGGCCAGCGCCTCCGCCACCTCCGGGAGGCCGCAGGCGAGCGAGGGCAGCAGGCGCACGGTGGTGGGGCGGCTCAGACAGGGGGAGACCAGCAGTCCGGCGTCGGCAAGGCCGAGGACGACATCGCCGGCCAGATGCGGGGAGGCGTAGTCGACCCCCCACAGCAGCCCACGGCCGCGCACCTCGCGCACCGCACCGGCGTGACGGCCCCGGAGCCGGGCCAGCCCCTCGGCCATCGCCTCGGCCAACTCGACGCCGTGCGAGGTACGTTGCTCGATGGCCGCGAGGGCCGGTGGCAGCGCGGCGCACGCCAGCGGGTGCCCGCCGAAGGTCGCCGAGTGCAGGAACGGATCCGCCTCAAGCGGCGCGTACAACTCCTCGGAGCACACCACCGCCGACAGTGGTACGACCCCTCCGCCCAGCGGCTTGCCCACCAGCACCGCGTCCACGGGCAGCCCCTCCGTGAGCGCGACGGACCGCTCGCCGCAGCGCCGCAGCCCGCACTGGATCTCGTCGGCGACGACGAACGCACCATGCCGCCGGGCGTCCGCGCACCAGCGCCGCAGTACGGCGGGGGGCAGCGGTACGACGCCGTTCTCGCCCTGCACCGGTTCGAAGACCACGGCCGCCAACTCACCCGAGGCGGCGGCCCTTTCGACGGCCTCGATGTCCTGCGGGTCCGCGTGCACCACGTCGACCACGCTGCCGCGCAGCCCGGTGCGGAAGAGCGGGCTGTGGGTGAGGGCCAGCGCGCCGGTGGACTTGCCGTGGAACCCGCCGCGCACCGCGAGGACCCGGCCGCGCCCCGACGCCAGCCGGGCCAGCTTGACCGCCACCTCCACCGCGTCGGCGCCGTTCAGCCCGAAGTACACCTTCGGCAGGGCGCCTTCGAAGTACCGCACCAGGGTGGCGGCCGCCCGCGCCGTCACCGGGTTGGCGAGGCTGCGGGTCGCGGTGGGCAGGGTCTCCAGCGCCCGCCGCACGCCCGCCACGACCGCCGGATGCCGGTGCCCGAGCAGCGGTACGGCGTAGGAGCCGAAGTCGAGCACACTCCGGCCGTCGGAGAGGGTCACCCGGCAGCCCTCGGCGCCCACTTCCACGGCGCCCCGCCCCGCGAAGCTCCCGGTCAGCGCGAGCCGGGGCGAGAAGTGCCGGCGGACCAGGTCGAACGTGTCCTGCGCGTCGGGGGGTTCGCGGTCCTGGTCGAGCCCCGCGGCCGGGCTCCCGGTCACCGCCGTACCCCCGCGTCCGGGTCCGCGGCCCCCAGCCGCCGTTCCAGTGCCCGCAGCATCTGGGCGGCGTTCTCCCGCAGCGCGTCCGAGGCGACCGGGTTGAGCATCTCGGCCAGCAGCGGGATGCCGATGTCGAAGTCGACATGCAGGGACACCGTGCTGTGCGCCGCGCCGGTCGGGGTGACGGCCCAGTGGCCCGAGAAGGCCCCCAGGTCACCGGTGACCTGGCGGAAGTCGAAGCGCCGCGCTCCGTGATCGAGCACCTCCGCCTCGGTCCACCGCAGCACCGAGCCCTTGAGGCGGACCGACCACGCCGTCGTACGGTGCCGGGCGTCGCCGCGCTCGGTCACCGTCACCGATTCCACGTTGTCCATGCAGCCCGGATAGGACTCGACGTCGGCCACGGCGGCCCAGGCCTGATCGGGCGAGGCGGCGATGCGCAGTTCCACGTCAACTCGGGGCATGCGAAGTCCTCTTCTCAGGCGCGGGCGGGGGCGCGGGCGCGGCTGCGGGCGGCGGGGCGGTGATGGTCGCGGGAAGCAGATCGGCGTGCGCGCCGAGGGCCTCGGTCAGGGCGGTGTCCAGGGCGCGCGGCAGCAGGGCGCGCAACAGGGCGCGGGGGAGCGGGCGTCGGTGGGTGAGGGCGTAGGACTGCGGGACCAGGCCGCAGCCCAGCTCCACCTTCGGTGTGTACGCGGTCTGCGCGAACCGGATATGGGTGCAGCCCGACTCGATGGCCAGCCGGATCGCCGCGTAGTGCACGGCGTGGTAGAGCCGTGCCTCGTGGGCGATGCGGTAGTCGAGGCCGATCCGTGCCCCGGTCGCGCCGGTGCCCCGGAACAGGCACAGCAGGAACGCCACCAGTCGGTCGCCCTCGAAGGCGGCGACCAGCGCCCGCCGGGGCTCGGCGGCGCCCGCCAGGGCGGTGAGGAAGGACGCGTCCAGGCGGTCCAGGGTCTGGTCCGCGCGGTCCATCACCTGTTCGTACAGGGCGAGTACGTCGGGCAGCAGGGGCGCGAAGTCCTCGACGATCTCGACGCGGGCACCCGGCCAGGCCGCGAACTTGCGCAGCTTGCTCCGGGCGTTGCGCCGCGGCTTGGCGGGCAGCGCACGGACGTACGCCTCGAACGAGTCGTACCCGAGCCGCAGTTCGGTGTCCGGCATGCTGCGCGTGACGAAATATCCGGCCCGCTCCAACTCCGGTCGCAAAGACGCGAGTTCCGCGTCGCCGAAGTCCTTGAACACCACGGTCCCGAGCCCGGACCAGTCGGCCACGTCCCCGGCCGCCGACACGAGCAGTCGTACGGCCTCCGGTGGCAGCGGCCTCGCCGCCGCGATATGGCCCTGGCCCAGCAGATGGCCGCAGAGCAGCATGGGCACGCGCAGCAGCCCGGGGCACACGGCGCGCAGCGGGCGCAGCAGCCGGCGTTCGCGCGGACCCACCACGTCGTCCAGGCGCAGCCGGGAAAAGAGGCACAGCGGCAGCACGGCCACCACCTCCTGCCCCCGGCGCAGCAGCAGATAGCGGTAGCCCTCGGGGCCGAGACGACCGCGTTCCATCGCCGCGAACACCCCCTGGGACCACAGCGGATCGTCCGCGGGGGCCAGCTCCCGCCAGACGTCCGGCGGTACGGCGTCGACGGTGTCCGCGATCTCCACCCGGTAGGGCGCCCGCGCGGGCGGTGGTTCGCCGGGCCGCGCTGCCGCGCCGCGCTCTCGCCTCATGGGTGCCTCCTCGGCGGATGGGATCGACGGCCGGAGCCCGTGCGCACCGCGCGGCTCAGCCGATGCGCAGCCGGGCGCCGCCGAGGTGCTCCCGCAGCGGCTCGGCCATGCGGGTGCGCGACGGCGGATGGAAGGCGAGCCCGGATGCGGCCGAGGCCAGATAGGTGCCGTCGGGCGAGCCGATGAACGCCATCCCGCCGAGCGCGGACAGACAGCGGGGCGCGGTGCGGGCGATGGCGTCCTGCGCCGCGTACCGGGCGTGCAGCGCCCGTACCAGCAGGGTGTCGTCCCATGCCTCGCTCTCCATGGCCGTCGCCACGGCCTCCACGGCGAGCATCGCGGCCTCGACATCGACCAGGAACGGCGTCGGATCGCCACCGAAGCCCCCGGGTTTGGTCAGCACCCGTTCGACCAGGCCGCTGATCACCCCCAAGTAGCCTGCGGTCAGCAGGAGTTCGAACCAGAGGAAGCCCGCGACATTGAGCGAGTCGGGCACCGCGTCGGCCGTGACCTCCGTGGTGACGACCATCTGCGGATCGAGCTCCACCTCGGTGAGTACCACCTCGTCGCTCTCGGCCCCCGCCAGCACCGGGCTGCCCCAGAACGGCCGCACGGTGAGCCCCGGGGTCTTCGCCGGTACGATCGCCACCGCGAGGCGTGCCACCCCGTCCGCGCCGGTGAGCGTGACGGAGGCGGTGAGCAGGTCCATCGAACGGGACAGGCTGCACGGCTTCTTGCTGCCGTTCAACACCACCCGTCCGTCGCGCAGTTCGGCCCGGATGCCGGGGCGCAGGATGTTCTGGCCGGTGTTGCCCTCGGCGAACCCGGAGGCCAGCAGCAGCCGTTCCCCGGCGACCGCGCTCAGCAGCAGGCCCTCCATGCCGGTGCCGCCCCTGGCGGTCTCCACCAGACCGGCGACCGAGAAGTGGTGCATGGTGGTGGCGACCGCGAGGGACGGGCAGCGGGCGCCGACGGCCCGCTGTGCCCGGACCGCCTGGAGCACGGTCGCCCCGGCGCCGGAGTGCTCGGCGGGCACCAGCAGCCCCGGGCCGCCCGCCGCGCGGAACGCCTCGATCGCGGGGCTCGGCGCGCGCTCCAGAACGGCCAGCGGATGTGCGGCGAGCGCGCTGTCCAGGCCCGGGAGCAGCCGGTCGAGCACGGCGCGTTCGGTGTGCAGGAAGTTCACGGACGTCCCTTCTGTGGGCCGGGGCCCGAGCGGGGGCGCTCAGCCCGAGGTGACGAGGGGCAGCCGGGTGAAGGCGCGCAGGCTGATGCTGTCCCGGCGCACCGGGCTCCGGGCGTGGGCCAGGTGAGGGAAGCGCGCCAGCAACTGCCGGACGACGGCGGCGCCTTCGAGACGGGCCAGGGCCGCGCCCAGGCAGTAGTGGGCGCCCGCGCTGAAGCTGAGCACCCGGATGTCGGGCCGCAGCACATCGAAGGCGTCGGGGTCCGGATGCCGGGCGGGGTCGCGGCCCGCGGCGGCGAGCACGGTGGTGATGTTGCCGCCCTGGGGGATCGCGACGCCGCCCACGGTCAGCGGACGGGTGGCGATCCGCTCCGTCATCCGCACCGGGGTGTCCCAACGCAGGGACTCCTCCACGCCGTTGGGCACCAGGGCGGGGTCCTCGCGCAGCAGGGCCAGCTGGTCGGGATGGCTGAGCAGGGCGTGCACGGTCAGGCCCAGCAGGCTGGTGGTCGTCTCGAAGCCGGCCACGAACACCAGCAGCAGCATGTCCAGGAGCTCGCTCTCGGCGAGCCTGCCGTCGTCGGCCTCGCGCACCGCGAGCAGCGCGGTGACCAGATCGTCGGCGGGTCTGCGCCGGCGCAGGGCGACCAACTGGGCGAAGTACCCGCGCAGGGCGGTCACGGCCTCGTCGGCGCGCTTCCAGTCCTCGTCCGTGCGCACCGGCTCAAGGAGCCGGCTGGCGTCCTGACCGTAGTGGTGGAAGCGGTCCTGGTCCGCGTGCGGGACCCCGATCAGATCGCCCACGACGGCCACCGGCAGCGGGTAGCCGACCAGCTCCTGGAAGTCGGCCGCGCCGCCGTCACGGGTGGCGTCGGCGAACCGGTCGAGGAGCGCCGTGGTGGTGGTCTCGATGCGTTCCGTGAGGACGGCGACCCGGCGGGCGCTGAACCGGTCGGCCACCAGCCGCCGCAGCCGGACATGGTCGGTGCCGTTGGCGCGCAGCAGCGAGGAATAGAAGAACACGGCGGCCGGATGCTCCCGCCAGTCGGGCAACTCCGTTTCGCACCAGGTGAGATCGGGAGTGAGACAGGATGGGTCGCTCAGCACCTGCTGGCAGTCGGCGAACCGGGTCAGGAAGTAGGTGTCGAGCTTCTCGTGATAATAGACGGGGGCGATACGGCGCAGTTCGGCCAGGGCCGGATAGGGGTCTTCCTTCCCCTCGGCCGTGAACATCGACGAAAGCAGCGTTTCCGAATCCACCGTTGTGGCCTTTCCGGCCATCCGGTCCGGGAGCGGAGTGGCACGTCGCCAGTATGTCCCTCGGCTGGTCCGACTGCCATGCCGGTGAATTCTCCGGCCAATTATGATCCACCTCTGGCCGGATCCCATGAGGGGTGCGAAATACGCGCCCTCTTCACCACCCCGGGGCGCAACCGGGTGGTGAAGAGGGCGAATTTAGAAGTCATATAAGCGGGATTTGGGATCGGATAATCCGGGGTGGGAAACACATGAACCCCGGACCTGTCGGCGGGGTCATGTCTGGACAAAGTATTGACAGTGGCTCCGGTGGGGACTTGTATCGCGTCCCGACGCAACAGCGCCCTCCCCGTCGCACGCACAGTGAGGTGCAAAGAACGATGGATCGCTCTTCTCGCTCGGGCTCGCGCACGTCGGTACCGCTGGTGGCCATGGTCGCCGCCGCGGCGCTCGCTCTCACGGGCTGCTCCAGCGGCCATGGCGGCAAGAAGGCCGAACAGGCCGAGGCGAACGCCGCCGCGGGCAAGGCGGACACCCCCCGGATGACCGTCGCCCTGGTCACGCACCAGGCGCCCGGCGACACCTTCTGGGACACCGTCCGCAAGGGCGCGGAGGCGGCCGCGGCCAAGGACAACATCAAACTCGTCTACTCCGCCGACCCGAACGCGGGAAACCAGGCGAACCTGGTGCAGAACGCGGTGGACCAGAAGGTCGACGGCATCGCGGTCACCCTGGCCGAGCCGGACGCACTCAAGAGCGTGCTCGGCAAGGCGGAGCGGGCGGACATCCCGGTGGTGGGCCTGAACTCCGGACTGGCCGACTGGAAGCGGCTCGGCCTGCTGGAGTTCTTCGGACAGGACGAGAGCGTGGCCGGGGAGGCGTTCGGCGACAAACTGAACTCGACCGGTGCCGAAAGAGTCGTCTGTGTCGTCCACGAACAGGGAAACATCGGCCTCACCCAGCGCTGCGACGGACTGAAGAAGACTTTCAAGGGCACCACCGAGACGCTGTACGTCAACGGCACCGACATGCCCTCCGTACGGGCGACCGTCACGGCCAAACTGAAGCAGGACACCTCGATCGACACCGTCGTCACCCTCGGTGCTCCGTTCGCCGCCACCGCGGTGCAGTCGGTGGGCGATGCGGGTAGCAAGGCCAAGGTGGCCACCTTCGACCTGAACAAGGACCTCGTGAAGGCCGTGCGCGACGGCAGCATCGAGTTCGCCGTGGACCAGCAGCCCTACCTCCAGGGCTATCTGGCGGTCGACGCGCTCTGGCTCTACAAGTACAACGGGAACTACAGCGGCGGCGGGGTCGCGCCGGTGCTCACCGGGCCGGCCTTCGTCGACAGGTCGAACGTCGGCAAGGTGGCCGGCTTCGCCGCGAAGGGGACCCGCTGATGAGCGGCGGCGGCCAGGCCGTCGGCACCCCGCCGGCGCCCGGACCCGGCACCGGCGCGCGGGACGGCCGTACGACCCGGCGCCCGCCCGTCCTGCGGCTGCTGGCCCGCCCCGAGACGGGCGTCTTCCTCGGCGCCGTCGCCGTCCTGGTCTTCTTCCTGATCGCCGCGCCCTCGGTCCGCCAGGGCGCCTCGATGGCCACCGTCCTCTACCAGTCCTCCACCATCGGCATCATGGCGCTGCCCGTGGCCCTGCTGATGATCGGCGGCGAGTTCGACCTGTCCTCCGGCGTCGCCGTCATCACCTCGGCCCTCACCGCGAGCATGCTCAGCTACCAGCTGACCCTGAACATATGGACCGGTGTGATCGCCGCCCTGGTCGTCTCGCTCGCCGTCGGCGCCTTCAACGGCTGGATGGTGGTGCGGACCGGACTGCCCAGCTTCCTGGTCACCCTCGGCACCTTTCTCATCCTCCAGGGCGTCAACCTCGCCGTCACCAAACTGGTCACCGGCAATGTCGCCACCGACGACGTCAGCGACATGGACGGCTTCGGGCAGGCGAAGAAGATCTTCGCCTCCTCCTTCGACGTCGGCGGTGTCCAGGTGCAGATCACCGTGGTGTGGTGGCTGGTCTTCGCCGCCCTCGCCACCTGGGTGCTGCTGCGCACCAAGTACGGCAACTGGGTCTTCGCCGTCGGCGGCGACCAGGACAGCGCCCGCGCGGTCGGCGTCCCGGTGCGGTTCACCAAGATCACCCTGTTCATGCTGGTCGGCCTCGGCGCCTGGTTCGTCGGCATGCACAACCTGTTCTCCTTCAACACCGTGCAGTCCGGCGAGGGCGTCGGCAACGAGCTGATCTACATCGCCGCGGCCGTCATCGGCGGCTGCCTGCTCACCGGCGGCCACGGCAGCGCGATCGGCCCCCTGTTCGGCGCCTTCATGTTCGGCATGGTCAACCAGGGCATCGTGTACGCGGGTTGGAACCCCGACTGGTTCAAGGCGTTCCTCGGCGTGATGCTGCTCGGCGCCGTCCTGATCAATCTGTGGGTACAGCGCACGGCGACCCGGAGGTAACCCATGAACGACAACGGAACGGGCACCCACGGCGCCGTCCTCCCCGACACCCCCGCCCCGCGGGACACCCCCCTGGTCGAACTGCGCCGGGCGGGCAAGTCGTACGGCAATGTCCGCGCCCTGCACGGCGTCGACCTCACGGTCCGGGCCGGCCGGGTGACCTGCGTGCTCGGTGACAACGGCGCCGGCAAGTCCACCCTCATCAAAATCATCTCCGGGCTGCACCGGCACACCGAGGGCGACTTCCTGGTGGACGGCCGCCCGGTGCGCTTCGGCACCCCGCGCGACGCCCTGGACCAGGGCATCGCCGCCGTCTACCAGGACCTCGCGACCGTCCCGCTGATGCCGGTGTGGCGCAACTTCTTCCTCGGCTCCGAGCTGACCCGGGGTCCCTGGCCGCTGCGCCGCCTGGACATCGCCCGGATGAAGGAGACCGCCGACCGGGAACTGCGCCGCATGGGCATCGCCTTGGACGACCTGGAGCAGCCCGTCGGCACCCTCTCCGGCGGCCAGCGCCAGTGCGTGGCCATCGCCCGCGCCGTCCACTTCGGCGCCCGCGTCCTCATCCTGGACGAACCCACCGCCGCGCTCGGCGTCACACAGTCCGGCGTGGTGCTCAAGTACATAGCCGCCGCCCGTGAACGCGGCCTCGGCGTCGTGTTCATCACCCACAACCCGCACCACGCCTACATGGTCGGCGACCACTTCAGCGTGCTGCGCCTCGGCACCCTGGAGCTGTCCGCCGCCCGCGGCGACATCACCCTGGAGCAACTGACCGACCACATGGCCGGCGGTGCCGAACTCGCCACGCTCAAGCACCAATTGGCCCAGGTGCGCGGCGTGGACCTCGACGCGTTGCCCGAGGACCTCGGCGACACCTTCCCTGAAGGGACCACCTGATCATGCCGCACGAACTCGACCGCATCCGGGTCGGCTCCGCCCCCGACTCCTGGGGCGTCTGGTTCCCCGACGACCCTCGGCAGGTGCCCTGGGAACGCTTCCTGGACGAGGTCGCCGCAGCCGGCTACGCCTGGATCGAACTCGGCCCCTACGGCTACCTCCCCACCGACCCCGCGCGGCTCGCCGAGGAGGTGGCCCGCCGCGGGCTCACGGTCTCCGCGGGCACGGTCTTCACCGGCCTGCACCGCGGCCCCGCCGTCTGGGACGACACCTGGGCGCATGTCTCCCAGGTCGCCGCGCTCACCCAAGCCATGGGCGCCCGGCACCTCGTGGTGATCCCGTCCTTCTGGCGCGACGACAGGACCGCCGAGATCCTGGAGCCGTCCGAGCTGACCGCCGAGCAGTGGGGCCACCTCGCCCGGGGCATGGAGCGGCTGGGCCGCCGGGTGAAGGAGACGTACGGCCTCGACATCGTCGTGCACCCGCACGCCGACACCCATATCGACACCGAGGCCCATGTCGCACGCTTCCTGGACGCGACCGACTCCGGCTCGGTCCGCCTCTGCCTGGATACCGGTCACTACGCCTACTGCGGCGGCGACAGCGTCAGGCTGATCGAGACGTACGGCGAACGCATCGGCTATCTGCACCTCAAGCAGGTCGACCCCGCGGTCCTCGCCGAGGTCGTCGCCCGGGGGCTGCCGTTCGGGCCCGCCGTGGCGCGCGGCGTCTTTCAGGAACCCCCCTACGGAGTACCGGAGTTGGGGCCCGTGCTGGCGGCGGCGCAGAAACTGGGAGTGGATCTCTTCGCCATCGTGGAGCAGGACATGTACCCGTGCGAGCCGGACAAGCCGCTGCCGATCGCGGAGCGGACACGAAGGTTTCTGCGGTCCTGCGGGGCGTGAGGGGTGCGGGGTGAGGGATGCGGGCGGTGCCGAGAGCCTGCCGGACCGGACGGGTGTGCCATCCGAACGTCTCGTCGAGGTACGGGAGTTCCTCGACCGCCTCACCCGCTGGGCCGGAACCCGCGAGGACGTCGTCCTGCTGACGGCCGATCCGGCACGGTACCTCACCGACACCGCCGAATCCGAGGGCGCTGAGTCCGACGCCCCTGAATTCGCGGGCACTTGGGATGACTGGGCAGGTGAACTCAGCCTGGGCCGACCGGCCCGCACCCGCGCCTGGGGACCCGTCACCGAGCGGCGATACGCCCTGCTCCCGGGCCTGGAGGTCGAGTTCGGCATCGGCGGCCCCCGGTGGGCGCGGACCGATCCCGTGGACCCCGGCACCCGTCGTGTCGTCGCCGATGGCGCGCGGGCGCTGTACGACCCGCGGCGCATCCTCGCCGAGTTGGTCCGGCGCCGCCGGCCGTGACGCCACCGGGCCGGGTGTCGTTCCTCCGTAACCCTGACGGATTCGCGCCAGGCGCGGCCGGGAACCAACCGGGGGCACGTGGGCGTTGTTGAGATGAACGGGGGCGCCCGCGAAGACGGGAGGACGAGGATGACACACCGTACGGAACCCCGGAAGACGGCACAGGACACCGCCGAGGCGGCGGCCCAGCGCCGGGAACGCTTCGGCACCCTGCCCGAGCGGATACGTCCCGAGGACACGGTCGAGACCAGCCCGGCGACGCTGCCGGACTCGGCCCGCGACCGGTACCACGCGGACGAGTGGCTGGTGCGGTACTGCGGCTGACGAAGGCCTCCGGTACCGCGTCCGTCAGGCCTGCCGCACCTCCGCGATCGTCACCGGACGGTGTTCGGCGCGGGAGAGCGCGCAGGCCTCCGCGACCCAGCCCGCCTCCAGGGCGTCCCCGATGGTGCACGGGGACGGCCTGGTGCCGGCCACCACCTCGGTGAAGGCGATGAGTTCGGCGCGGTAGGCGGCCGCGAACCGGTCCATGAAGAAGGCGTGCGGGGTGCCGGAGGGGAAGCCGGCCCCGGGCTCGACCGAGCGCAGCGGCAGCCGGTCGTCCAGGCCCACGGCGATGGCGTCGGCGAAGCCGTGCAGCTCCATGCGCACGTCGTAACCCCGGCCGTTGTGACGGGAGTTGGACACCATCGCGATCGTGCCGTCGTCCAGCGTGAGGACCGCGCCCGTGGTGTCGGCGTCACCGGCCCGCGCGATGTGGTCGGCGCCCCGGTTGCCGCCGACCGCGTACACCTCGGCGACCTCGCGTCCGGTCACCCACCGGATGATGTCGAAGTCGTGCACCGAGCAGTCCCGGAAGATGCCACCGGAGGCGGCGATGTACGCGGCCGGCGGCGGCGCCGGATCCAGCGTCGTACAGCGCACGGTGTGCAGCGCCCCCAACTCGCCCGAGCGCACGGCGGCGCGCGCGGCGGCGAAGCCCGCGTCGAAGCGGCGGTTGTAGCCGATCTGGATCGGCACCCCGCTGCCGCGCACACTGTCGTGCACCGCCACGCCCTCCGCCATCGTGCGGGCCACCGGCTTCTCGCAGAAGACCGGCACACCCGCCGCCACCCCGGCCCGGATCAGCGCGGGATGGGCGTCCGTGGCCGCCGCCACGACCAGGGCGTCCACCCCCGCGGCCAGCAGCGCCCCCGGCGAATCCGCGACCTGTGCCCCGAACCGCTCGGCGGCTGCCTTCGCGGCGTCCGCCAACGGATCGGCGAACACCAGCGATTCGACGGCGTCGAGCCCGGAGAGGGTCTCGGCGTGGAAGGCGCCGATGCGGCCGAGGCCGAGGATTCCGATACGCATGGGTGGTGCCGCTCCTCAGGGGTTCGAACGAAAGGGACGAGACGTCAGGGGCATCGGTCAGCCTGCCGTGTTGATCAACCCGCTTACAGAACAACCCAGTTGCCACTGGCGGCGGACTCGGCCATCGCGTCCAGGACGACCGCGCCGCGCACCGCGTCCGCGAGCGTCGCGCCGTACGGTGTGCCCTCGGCGATGGAGCGCAGGAACCGGTGGGCCTCGATCACCTTCAGATCGTCGTAGCCCATCGCGTTGCCCGCGCCCGGCTGGAACGCGGCGAACTCGCCGTCGTCCGGGCCGACATACACGGTGCTCACCGGCTGGTCCTGGAAGGACCTGCCCCGGCCGACCGCGAGCTCGTTCATCCGCCGGAAGTCCCAGAACACCGCGCCGCTCGTGCCGTGCACCTCGAAGCCGTAGGCGTTCTGCTCGCCGACCGAGACCCGGCAGGCCTCCAGGACGCCCCGGGCGCCGGAGGCGAAGCGCAGCAGACAGCCGACGTAGTCCTCGTTCTCCACCGGACCGCGCTCGGCGCCGCCCGCGCGGGTGTGACCGGCGGCGGCGCCGGTCGGGCGGGCGCGCTCGGGGACGAAGACCGCGGTGTCGGCGGTGAGCGCGGTGATGTCACCGAGCAGGAAGCGGGCCAGGTCGGCGCCGTGCGAGGCCAGATCGCCGAGCACCCCGCTGCCGCCGCGCTCCCGCTCGTAGCGCCAGGTCAGGGCGGAGTCGGGGTGGGCGGCGTAGTCGCTGAACAGCCGGATGCGCACATGGGTGACGGTGCCGATCCCGCCCGCCGCGATCAGCTCGCGGGCCCTCTCCACGGCGGGCGCGTTGCGGTAGTTGAAGCCGACCGTGCCCTGCACCCCGGCCCGCGCGACGGCATCCGCGACCGCGCGGGCGTCCCCGGCGGACAGGCCCACCGGCTTCTCGATCCACAGATGCTTGCCCGCCTCGGCCATCGCCACCCCGATCCGGCGGTGCAGGAAGTTCGGCGCGGTGACACTGACCGCCCGCACCCGGGGATCGGCGGCCACCTCCCGCCAGTCGCGGGTCGCGGTGGCGAAACCGAACTGCCCGGCGGCCTCCTCGGCCCGGCCCGGCACCTCCTCGGCGACCGCGATCAGCCGTGGCCGCAGCGGGAGCCGGGGGTAGTGGTGGGGGAGACGGGCGTACGCCCGGGTGTGCACCCGGCCCATCCAGCCGAACCCGACGACGGCGACACCCAGCTCCTCCACCCTGCCCGCCTCTCCGCGTCAGCACCGCGGGACCGGTCCACCTTCCCGCCCGGCCACCTTTGTCCTGACATGGTGGCACTGTCAACGCCCCGAACGGGGCGGAGCGTCGAAATCGCCGGTCTCGGGGGTGCCACCTACGGCGGTCTCAGGGGCGCCCCTACAGGTTGATGGCGTACGCCTTGCGGAGCGTCTCGTGCACGGTCCATGTCGTACGGTCGCCCGCGCGCAGCACCGCCATGTCACCCGGTCCGACCCGCAGCGTCGGACCGTCCTCGAAGTCGATCGTGGCGGAGCCGCTGATCACGACGAACAGCTCGTCGGCCTCGGTGTCGGTGACCACGCCGGGGGTGATCTGCCAGATCCCGCGGATCTGCCGGCCGTCCGCCGACTCCCAGACCACCTTCCCGGTGACCTCGGGGTTCCCGGAGACGATCTGTCCGGGGTCGAGGGGGTCGGGTTCGAGGTCGGCGTCGGGGATGTGGAGCGCGAAGCTGTGCGTCATGGGGCCGACCCTAACGGGGCCCGCACCCCGGCCGCCGTCGACAGAGTGTGCGGCATCGGGCCTGGTCGGAGGACACTTCGTCGGGCCACGCGGACCGCGGGGCGGGCGGGCGTGCGGGCCGGTCGGACTGGCGGGCGCGAGGGCCGGGCGGACTGGCGTGCGTGCAGGCCGGGGGTGATCGTGGAAGACATGGCCGACTCGACCGCGGCGGACGCCCACGGGCATACGGAGGACGGGCCGCGCCCCGGCGGGCACAGCACCCGCGAGGCGCTCCTCTTCGGCGGGGTCTACGGCTCCGTCCTCGCCAGCTCGATGGTCGCCGCCCTCACCCGCTACGGCGCCAGCACGCCCGCGACCCGTCGCTACGACGCCCTTTGGCTGCTGGTGACCGCCCTCGCCTCCGCCCTGGCCCACGGCTACGCCCACTACATCGCCGAGCGCACCCCGCACCGCCGCTGGGACGGCCTGCGCGCCCTGCGCAACGAGTGGCCGCTGGTCGCGGCCGTGGTGCCGACGGTCTTCCTGCTGGCGGGCGCGGGCTGGGGGTGGTGGCCGGCCAAGGGCGTCGAGTACCCCGCCTTCACCCTGAACATCCTGATCCTCTTCGCCCTCGGCCTGACCACCGCCCGCCAGGCCGCCCGCCCCTGGCCCGCCGCCGTCCTGATGGGCCTCGGCGACGCCCTCCTCGGCCTGATCGTGGTCGTCGCCAACGCCCTCATCAAGTGACCCCACCCTCGATGTCACCGGGCACCCGCGCGCATACGGTAGTGTTGACCTGCGTGATCACGCGAAACACCGCGTGAGGCCGCAACGGGACGTGGCGCAGCTTGGTAGCGCACTTGACTGGGGGTCAAGGGGTCGCAGGTTCAAATCCTGTCGTCCCGACTCGTGAGAGTCGCAGGTCAGGGCCGGTTTCGGAGACATTCGAAACCGGCCATCGATCGTTTTTGGGGACCAGTTGGGGACCAGTGCTCTCTTGACCGGTGTCAGCGGGTCATGACGATCGGGCTCGGGAGCGAGCGGGGGGCGCGGACCGCGCTGAGGTGTGCGGAGAGTGCGGCGCCGGCGGCCGTGATCTTGGGGACGTCGGGGTGGAGGTAGCGCTGGGTGGTCATGAGGGAGCCGTGCCCGGCGATGCGCCGCAGGTGTTCGTAGCCGAGCCTGCTGATCACGTCGTCCCAGTGGGTGGCGTCGCGCAGGACGGCGGTGGAGATGCGTCCGCCGCGCGGGCCGGTGAACAGGCGGGCGTCGGGGTCGGAGCCGGCGGACAGGATGCGCTGGGCGACGAGGGGACGGATCTCCTCGATGATGGGGACCTTGCGGGACCGCTTGCCCTTGGTGCCCTTGTCGGTCAGGCTGCCGGGTGCGGGTGTGGTCTGGCGCCGCACGGTCCAGATCCACTGGTCGGTGTCGATGTCCTGGACGCGGCAGCCTGAGACTTCGCCGATCCGGGCGGCGGTGCACGCGGCGAAGACGACGACGTCTCCCCACCCGCGGTACTGGTCATGGGACGCGGCCACGAGCGCGTCGGCCAGCTGGACGAGGCTGTCCCAGTCGGGCAGGGCCAGCGCGCGCGGATTACGAAGTTCGTCCTCGGCCTGCTTGTAGAGCTTCTGCCAGCCGGTCACGCGGGCCGGGTTGACGGTGATGATGCCGTCCCGGACGGCCTGTTCCATGATGCGGACTAGGACGGCGATGGTGTTCTTGACCGTTGAGCGGCTGTGCTCGTCGGCGATCCAGTTCTGCACGGTCCGGTCGACGACACCGTTGGTGATCAACCGTACGGCGAGGTGCCCGAGGGCGGGAACCACACGCTTTCGCCATCCCGCGAGGTAGGGGTCGAGTGTCTTCAGTTCCAGGCCGCGCAGCGCGAGGTCCATGTTCGCCTCGCCGTATTCGGCCAGCGTCATGGTGGCGGTCGACGGGGTCAGGCCGGCTTGTGCGGCCTGGACGATGGCCTGGAGCCACTCCTGCGCTTCTTCTTCACTGTTCTTTCCCTCGGACAGTGACTGGCGGCGTTTGGTGGTGGGATCCCACCATCGGACGCGCGCCCGATACGGTGCGGGGCGGTGTTCGATGTCGGTGGAGATCCGGATGCCGACGGCGATGTTGGTCCTATCGGCCATGGATCCCCTTGGCGGGGGCGGTACGACGGCTGCGCAGCCATTCCTCGACATCGAGGGCGCTGTACATGACGACACGCTCCGACAGAGCGACGAACGGCGGCCCTTGCGGAGGCCGGGCGGTGCGCCATCGGCGCAGGGTCGAGGCGTCCACCCGGAGACGAGCGCCCAGGTCGCTGGTCGAGTACCAGGCGTTGGTCAGAAGGGGTGTCTGGTCGTCGGCTGGGACGGGATGCCAGCGGGGAGATGCGGGTTGTGCTGTGGTCTTCTTCTCGCGATGGGGTTCGGCGTTGGTGCTTGTTGCTATTGGGACAGGCAAGTGCGGGCGATCTCCGGGCAGTACGGAGCACCGGGCGGGTCGGTGGAAGACTTCGGATGCGGGTGACACGTTCCGAGAACGGAGGCGTGCCGTGCCTCATCGGCAGCAGCGCTGACGCCAGTCACCATTACTCGCGGTTGGGCTCCGAAACGGGCGTTGACCAGATATTCGTCTCCGGATATGCCGGTTTGCCTAACCGGCGATCACGGGCTATGTTGCCCGGCTGATGCGGCATGACCGGGCGTGAGAGCCAGCCGCTGCGGTCCTCGATCGACCTGTTTCCGATGACGCATCATGTGGAGTGCGTTGCCATCCTTGAACCGGTCGCGAAGGGCTCCTGACCTGCGGTTTTTCGTGTGCGCATTATGTGCGGTGTGGGCGTTACGGGCGATATCTTGACGCTGAAATGACGCTCGTGACGCTCATTTGACGCTCGTCCTGATGGGGCGTCAGGAGTTCTGTTCGGCGGGTCAGGGCCTGTTCACGATGGTGTATATCAGTGGGCCCGCTTACGGGGGTGACGCTCTGCGCGGAGCAGTGGGTCCTCCCTGGTCGATGTCCCGGGGGAGACCAGCCAGCGGTGGCATCTACGGCATGGCCGATCACGGGCCACTGAACTGCACGAATGGTCTTTCCACTGTTTCCCGCACGTGCTCGTTGATGCAGCCGGAAGTCCCAGAGGAGTCCCAAGGCGCTCCCACGGCCCGCAGCCACTCTTTCGGCCCTATGCCGCTTGGGTCCGCCGGAACGAAGCGGCGTTCGCCGAGCCGAGTGAGGAGTCCACGAGCAGCAGCCTCAGCCGGTCCCCCTCGAAGACGCGGTAGCGCACCACCTCAACCCGCTTGGGCAGCCGCTGCACGGCCACGCGGTCGTGGCGGGAGAAGCTGGCTGCGATCCCGGCCATCCGCGGGTGGTGCCAGTCGATGGTCTCGGCGGCCTCCGTGTCGAGCACCTTCCTATGACGAGCGCCTCGACCTCGCGGAGAGCGCGTCGCGACCCCTCCAGGGCGGACGACGGCCGGCGTGATCCGCGAATGCATGCTGAACGCGGAGAGGTGTGAATCTCCAGGGCGGATGACGGCGCGACGCTTTCCTTACCGTGACCGGCGTGGGCCTGACGTTGCGAATCCTCCAAGGGCGGATGACGGCCATGGCGCTAGGTGAGCGGACCATGGCCATCTCGCGGTGTTGAGAGCCCTCCAGGGCGGATGACGGCCGCTTCGGCCTGTGGGCCGACACTCCGAGCGGCTTCATGTTGCGCCCCCAGGGCGGATGACGGCCCGACACGACGAAGGGAAAGCCGTCGGCGCTACAGGTGTTGCGGACCCTCCAGGGCGGATGGCGGTCGGCGGCATCGGCGGACTCACCGGCTCGGACATGTGGTTGTGAACCCTCCAGGGCAGATGACGGCCCCACCACGTCACACCGGGACGCAGGCACCAGTCAGGTTGCGGACCCTCCAGGGCAGATGACGGCCCGAGCGTAAAATGCCTGCTCAGAGGTAGGTCCCAGCCCTCGTCTGCGCAGACTCAGCAGCGACTCGTCGGTGATGCATATACGCAGGTCAAGCCAGCTGCCAGACACCAGAAATATTTTCTCCTATACGCGCCACAAAGAGCACGTTTGCCCTATGCGCTGAGCGGGGGGGCCTCTATGCCCTTCGTCAAGCCTGAGCTGGTCATGCGGCAGCTGTTTTGGGGAGGCGGGATTCGTAGAAGGTGCCGTCGCGGAGCGTCGCGAACAGCACGCTGATGCGGTGGCGGGCGAGGCGGAGGAGGGCTTGGGTGTGGGTCTTTCCGCGGGCCCGGCACTTGTCGTAGTAGGTGCGGGAGGCGGGGTCGTGCAGGGCGGCGAACGCGGAGAGGAACATGGCCCGTTTGAGCTGGCGGTTTCCGCCTCTGGGTGCGTGTTCGCCGTGGATCGAGGTCCCCGACGACCTGGTGGCCGGGGCCAGGCCAGCGTAGGAGGCGAGGTGGGCGGTGGTGGGGAAGCTGGTGCCGTCGCCGACGGTGACCAGCAAAACGGCGGCGGTCCTGACCGCGACCCCCGGCATCGAGGTCAGGATCTTGGAAAGAGGGTGGTCCTCCAGCAGGGCCTTGATCTGGGCTTTCAGGGCCCGGCGCTGTTCGTGGACGGCCGCGAGCGAGCGGGCCAGGGAGGGGATCACGACGTCGAGCGTGCCGGTCCCCGGGACCACGACGGTCTGCTCGTCGAGCGCGTCGAAGATGTCGTCGATCAGCCGGGCGGCCATGCGCGGGGTCCTGGGTCGGATGACTTCGACGAGTCTGCGGCGGCCGGCTTTGCGCAACGCGGCCGGGGATCCGTGGCGTTCCAGCAGCCAGGTCACCGCGGGGTGGTCCAGGCGTGGGCCCAGGACGCGCTCCAGGCTGGGGTGGAACTGGGTGAGCAGGCCGCGTATCCGGTTGCTGGTGCGGGTTGCTTCGGCCGAGAGGTCCTGGTCGAAGCCGACGAGCACGGCCAGCTCGGCGGTGATCTCGTCGGTCAGTTCCAGCGAGCGCAGCGTGTGCGGCATCGTCCGGGCTGCGTCCGCGATCACCGCGGCGTCCTTCGCATCGGTCTTCGCCTCGCCCGGGTAGAGATCGGCGATCCGGCGCATCGCCAGTCCGGGCAGGTAGGCGACCTGGCAGCCCGCGTCCCGGGCCACGGTCAGCGGCAGGGCGCTGATCGAGGCCGGCTGGTCCACGATCACCAGCGCGGTGCCGAACTTCGCGGCCAGCTTGTCGAACACGGCCCGCAGCTTCGGCTCGCTGTTGGGCAGCTGCTTGTCGAAGACCTTCTTCCCGGCCGGGGTGAGTCCGTGCCCGTGATGGGCACTCTTGCCGACGTCCAGGCCGAGGAACACGCCCACGTCTTCGGTGTCGAACATCGCGCCCTTCCCGGGGGAGTTGAACGTGCTGGCCTTGGCAGTGGTGTCGTACGCGCGCATCCACGTTATGCAGACCTGCCGCCCGCGAGCTGTCCGGCGTTGCGCCGGACCGGGCGGTGGCCGGACCTCTCATCAGCGTCTCCGACGGCACCTCCCGGGCCCGGTGACACCACCTCCCAGGTCATCCGTTCGACAGGGGGACACAGTCATGCCGGGCCCGGAGGCCAGCGGCCCTCTTGCAGGACCGCGAAGAAGATAACGGGGGCTGTCCCGACCCTGACCTGCGGGGGAGTGGCTCGCCAGCCGGGGTCTGAACCGTGCCGGACGGGGGTGAACGCGACCCAAAGTGCAACCGAACAAAACCCAAAGTAGAGGCTGTCTCGGTATTGCGGCGATTGCGGCTATGGCGATTGAATCAACGGAATGCTTGTTCGATTCCGAAGATGAGTTGGTGGGCTTGGGGCCACCCGGCCTCGATGAAGATGTCGCAGATTTCCCGTAGGGCAGTCAGGTTTTCAGGGTTTCTCAGAATGGCCCGGTGGTCGGCGAGGATGCGTTCCGCGAACTTGACGCAGGTACTGACGGCGAGAGTGTCTGCCGTGTAGCCGCTTTGGGTTCCTGTCGTGGTGAGGATGTCCCGTACGCCGATGAGGCCCTGCTGCGGGCGTTGGTCCAGAACGTGCTCGTAGACCTGGACGAGATGGTGGGTGACCTTCGCAATAGGGACCGTCATGAGCAGGTGCAACAGTGGCGTGGCTTCGTCGACGAGCCTGACCTGCTCCTCTGTGGGCTGGCCACCGCCGGAGTCACCTGGCTTGGTGGCCGCGTAGATCTGGAGGGCGATGGTGTCGGCCAGGAAGAGTTGTGCCCGCAGGTCTTGCTGCTCGGCGTCCGTCAGTGCTTGGGTTCGCTCGAGTAGAGATGTGATCCGGGCTATGGTCGGCTCCGCCAACTGAAGGTACAGGTCCAGTGCCCGTGTCCTGACTGCGGGATCGCTGTCGATGAGCGCCCCGCGCAGGTTGTGGACGCACGTCAACCATGGTTCTGCGCCTGGCCACTGTTCTGTCATGTGGGTGGCAGCGTTGCCGGCCTCGGGCACGGCGTGGTGGACCCACAGGAGCCCGGCTGTTGTGGCACACGTGGCTGCCGCAGAATTCCGGTTGGCCGTTGGGGCGATGCGTGCCGTCACGCGGGTGAGCAACTCCATTCCGCGTCCCCAGTCGCCCATGGAGCGGCAAGCCGCATCGACTGTCGCGCCGAGTACGGCCTCGTCGTCGTCCTGGTCGGCCAAGCGGTTTAGGAGCTCCCAGGCGAGGGTTGGGTCAGTGGTTGTTGTCTTTCCGGCTTGATGGCTGTGTTTCCGCTGGTCGGGCGTAGGGTCGGCGGCTCCGTGGCAGTGGTTACGTGTCGTGTCGTCGCTCGGGTGGAGGTCGGGGATGCCGTCAGTCGTGGGGCTGCTGGAACAGCGTGAGCTCACTGCTCGCCGCCGTGTGGACGAACTGCGGGAGGAGGCCGACCGCATCCACGCCGAGCTGGACGTGGCCGAGCGGGAGTGGAACGAGTGGGTCATCGCCCGCTCACGGGTCGGCGAGGTGCTGGCCCCGGATGACGACGCCGTCGCGTCCGAGGACCCGCGCCATCCGGACGGGCAGCCGGTTCGCTCCGAGCCAGCGGACGCGGCGAAGCCGAAGTCCGTGGTGCCGATGTGGCGTGCGGGACTGGCCTGGTCGGCGCTGTCGGTGGACTACCAGCGCATCCTGCAAGCTCTCGCGGACCGAAACCGGCTCGGTCAAGGACCGCTGACGTGCCAGGAGATGGCCGCCTGCTTCGGCCTGGACCCCGTGCCGGGGAAGGTGGAGGCCCTGCGGTCGAAGGCGAAGCGGCTGGTGGCCCGGGGCTGGCTGGTCGAGTTGGCGCCGGGCCGGTTCACGCTCGCGAAGGACGTGGCCGGGCAAGGCGGCGCGTCATGAGCATCGTCATCGACCAGTAGACCATCGCCTCCGCGCTGGCCGTGGAGCGCTCGAAGTCGCGCACGAGACGACGGCTTCGCATCAGGTGGGCGAAGAACCTCTCCACGATCCACCTTTTCGGCAACACCACGAAGCCGCGCATGTCGTCGCTGCGCTTGACGATGGCCAGGACCACGGCGAGGACGGCGAGGCTGTACTCGACGAGGCTGCCGGTGTAGCCGCCGTCGGCCCAGACCAGGGCCAGCAGGTGGTGCGCGGCCGCGACCTGAGCGAGCAGCACCTGGGCGGCGGCGCGGTCGCCGACATCAGCGGCGGTGACCATGACCGCGAGCAGCAGGCCGAGGGTGTCGACCACGGCGTGCCGCTTGCGGCCGTTGATCAGCTTGCCGCCGTCGAAGCCGCGGCTGTCGGATCCGACCACCGCGTCCGCCTTGACCGACTGGGAGTCGATCACCCCGGCGCTCGGCTCCGGATCCCGCCCGGCCTGCTCGCGGACCTTGCGGCGGAGCCGGTCGTGGAACTCGCGGACCAGGCCGTGGCCACGCCAGCGCCGGAAGAACGCGTAAACCCGGTCCCAGGGCGGGAAGTCGACCGGGATGGCCCGCCACTTCGTTCCGTTGTCGACGAGGTAGCGGATCGCGTCCAGTATCGCGCGATGGCAATACGCCTCCGGCTGGCCGCCCCGCCCCCGTAGCCAGCCCGGCACCGGCAGCAGCGGCCTGGCCACGGCCCACTCGGCGTCCGACATGTCGGTCGGGTAGCGGCGCTCGCGCACCCCGTGGTCGCCGGCGTTCCCGAACCTGTGAGCCAGGCATCCACACGCGAGAGTGGCCGAAGTGGACCCCGATCCCGCGATGCCGTAGAAATGCGACAACAGGGCCTCCTGGGTCGCTCGTTGGCGTAGACACCCTTTGAGCTACCAAGAGGCCCTGCTTTCATGCCCGGCGGCCGCCAGGGTCACTCGATCGGGATCACCGCTCGACTGATCCCACCGGACAGCGGACCAGCGACCGACACCAAGTCCGAAAGGGTTGCGGGTAGGGGAAGGCGTCCAGGGGCGCTCCGCAGGTCGACCCGTCTGTAGCATCGACCCGTGACGAAGACGCCGAGGCCAGGGACCAACTGCCCAGTGTGCGGGCTCGATCAGGGCTACGAACCTTGGGGTTCCGACGGCTTGACGCCCTTGTTCGACATCTGCGCCTGCTGCTTCAGCGAGTTCGGCTACGAGGACGCCACGAACGCAGGCGTGGTGCGCCGCGCGAGAGGCTTGGATCCAGGCCGGCTGCCCCTGGCGTGGACCCGAGAGTGAACAACCCACAGGCTGGGATCCCGTGCGCAACTGGAGCAAGGCTTGAGGCTGCCTCACTGGAACTGAACGGGCACCCAACACTCAGTGTTTCAGAGGCGTGTTCAGTTGCGGGCCAAGGGTTCCGGTCCGCCCGCCTTGCAGCCGATGCGCTGTGGAAGACCCAGGCGTGTCGTGCGGGGAGCTCGTCACCTGGGTCCCACGCCGCGATACTCGGCCCAGTCCCGCGAGGCGGCACACCAGCCAGCCTTTCATCACCACTCGGATACCCGTTCGAGTGAAGTAAGGAGCCGAAGCGACTGGTCCGACTGGGCTTGGTATGCGGCCGGGTGGCCGTCGGCCAGCCGACGGACGCAGGCGGTGGCCGAGTTGAAGCAGAAGATGAGCGAAGCAGCGTAAAATTTTTCTTCGCACCGCATCGGTTCAGTCTGTGTCGGCCAGCCACTGGTCGATGAGCGCCTTGCCAATCGAATCGACCCGGTACGGGCCGCCGAGAGCAGCGTCCGCCAGCCGCGCGCGCAGTTCCGCGGCCGTGAACCAGCGTGCCTCCACCACTTCCACGTTGTCCACATCGATCGCATCGGAAACGGCCTCGGCGCGAAACCCGATCATCACCCCGGCCGGGAACGGCCACCCCTGGGAACCCTGGTAGGTCACCGCACCCACGGTGACGCCGGCTTCCTCCCGCACCTCGCGGCGCACCGTGTCCTCGAAGCTCTCGCCAATCTCGACGAACCCGGCCAGTGTGCTGAAGCGGTTCGGGCCGGATGCCGCATGGCGGCCGAGCAGGCAGCGCCGGGGCGTGCCCGGAAGCTCGACTAGCACGATCACGGCCGGTTCGATCCGCGGGAACAGCAGCTTCCCACAGTTCTGGCAGGTCCGCAGGTGGCCACCATTGCAGGACCGGGCCGGGCCCCCGCAGGCGCCACAAAACCGCTGATTGCGGTTCCAGTGCAGAATTCCCCGCGCGTACGCCAGCAGACCCGCTTCGTCCGGCGTGATGGTGGGGACCATCGCCCGCACGTCCAGCATCCTGTCCGCGCCGGCCAGCTCGACGGCGCTCTCCCGTTCGAGCCCGGACACATCAGCCGCGAACACCGCCCTCTCGCCTTCGAGGCCGAGCAGCACCCGGTCGCCGGCCGCGACGAGGATGTCCCTCGCCTGGGCCAAGGGCAGCCGCAACGGCGTTTCGTTTCGCACCAGGCACTGGTCCTGCCACAGGGGAATGACCTGGGTACTGGCCCTGGTCAGCAGTGCCTCGATCCAGTCCGAGTCTCCCCGCCGATCAACGACACGGTCGAGCCCCAACCCGCTGTAGTACATCGCTCCTCCTGGATCACAGTGTCTGCCTGTCCTCGACACTAGCGGATACGTCCGCCGACACCCTCCGCAGCCAGAACTTGCCTAAGTGGCTGTTGTCTTTCCGGCCTTGAGGGATGCGTTTCCGCTGGTCAGGAATAGGGTCGGCGGTGTCGGGGAGTGGTGATGTGTTGAGTCGTCGCTCTGGTGCAGGTCGGGGATGCCGTCAGTCGTGGGGCTGCTGGAACAGCGTGAGCTAATCGCTCGCCGTCGCCTGGACGAACTGCGGGAGGAGGCCGACCAACTCCAGGCCGAGATGGCCGTGGTTGAGCAGGAGTGGAACGAGTGGGTCATCGCCCGCTCGCGCGTCGGCGAGGTCCTGGCCCCGGGCGACGACGATGCCGGCCTCGATGCCCGCGAGGACCTGGCGGATCGCAGTCAGTCACCGACAGGGTCCGGGCCTTCGGGGGCGGCGAAGCCGAAATCGATGGTTCCTATGTGGCGTCCGGGCCTGGTCTGGTCGGCGCTGTCGGTGGACTACCAGCGGATGCTGCAAGTTCTCGCGGACCGGAGCCGGCTCGGTCAAGGACCTTTGACGTGCCAGGAGATGGCCGCCTGCTTTGGCCTGGATCCGGTGCCCGCGAAGATCGAGGCACTGCGCTCGAAGGCGAAGCGGCTGGTCGCCCGGGGCTGGCTACCGCGTCCGCCTTGACCGACTGGGAGTCGATCACCCCGGCGCTCGGCTCCGGATCCCGCCCGGCCTGCTCGCGGACCTTGCGGCGGAGCCGGTCGTGGAACTCGCGGACCAGGCCGTGGCCACGCCAGCGCCGGAAGAACGCGTAAACCCGGTCCCAGGGCGGGAAGTCGACCGGGATGGCCCGCCACTTCGTTCCGTTGTCGACGAGGTAGCGGATCGCGTCCAGTATCGCGCGATGGCAATACGCCTCCGGCTGGCCGCCCCGCCCCCGTAGCCAGCCCGGCACCGGCAGCAGCGGCCTGGCCACGGCCCACTCGGCGTCCGACATGTCGGTCGGGTAGCGGCGCTCGCGCACCCCGTGGTCGCCGGCGTTCCCGAACCTGTGAGCCAGGCATCCACACGCGAGAGTGGCCGAAGTGGACCCCGATCCCGCGATGCCGTAGAAATGCGACAACAGGGCCTCCTGGGTCGCTCGTTGGCGTAGACACCCTTTGAGCTACCAAGAGGCCCTGCTTTCATGCCCGGCGGCCGCCGGACTCACCCGATCGAGACTCTCGTTCGACCAGCCACCCTCAAGATCGGAACGACAACAGCCACTCAGGAAGCCTTCCAGCTCAGAAGCAGAAGGCGCTGTGTCGCGCTGCTGTTCCCACTCCCTTGCCGCATGAGCAGTGAACGCCTTGTACGCGGACACCTGTCTTGCGTTGAGCCGAAGAGCGGGGATGTCGGAGCCGACCGGGCTGCCCCTCAGCCGCTGGAGAGCCTGTTCAAGGTCGTTCCTGACTGCCCCGGAAGCCTCTGAAGTTGTCACGAGGACAAGGCGGTCATCATCGTGCTCAGGTAGCAGGTACTGAGCAACGAACTGCCTTACGGTCTTCGCTAGTTCGGTGGTCTTCGTGGTGCCCAAGGTGATTGATCGTTTGGCTTGGAGCGCCAGGGTGATGCCATCGGTGGTGTGTACCCTGCAGTCGTCGACAGGCTCGCCGGTCTCGCACGCGACCTGCTCGACCGCGCCAGTCCACAGGCCCTGCACCGGTGCTGCGGCCTCGCTGGCGAGGGTGGCGACGGCGAACCATGCAGCGACGCGGTCCTGGAAGTCAAAGCCGCCAGCTCCAGCGCTACCACCCGCGTCCGAGCGCGCTGACGAGTTCTCGTTCACAGGCCGCTCCTCGATCTGTGTCACCCGGAGCGTCGACTCTATCTCCGCCGCCAGAAGATCTACCCGGTGCCGGCGTCGAAGGCTGGCAGATCGATGGACCCAACCGTGTGCATCGCCCTGGTCGAGGTTCGTCCAGGAGTGCAAAACGCTGACCATCGCCTACCGCGGGGCAACGAGAGCCCGAATTCGGCCATCCTGCCGATTGCCGCATACCAACCCCAGCTTCGCACAGCACACACCGAGCTGGCTGGATACGTGTCGAACTCCTGACCGGCGGCACTGTTCACAAGCAGGGCAGCCAGTTTGGCGCCCAATGAAGTGACTTATTCCGGGCAATGTGTGCGATGTGCTGCGATGCATGCGGCCCTATCCGTTTCCGTCATGCTTCCTCATCTCGCTGCTCTGTGTGCATGAGTGATCGCAGACTGTCCTCTGGCTGTGGAACGACGACGTATGACGAGGGGGAATGGTGGCTTCGGAACTGGACGTGATGGCCGTGGCTGTGCCAGCGGCGAGTGCCGTGGTGGCGGAGATGGCCAGGGGCGGCTGGTTGTCGTTGCGCGGAGCCCTGGCGCGGTTCTTCAGGCGGGACGGGGAGTCGTCTGTGGAGCGGCAGTTGGAGCTGCTGGATGCGGCGGAGCAGACCCTCGCCGAGGCGGCAGAGGAAAACCGCGACGATCTGCGCAGCCGGCTGGAGCAGCGGCTCGTCCTGCAGCTCGCTGCCTATCTGGACCGCTATCCCGACATGGGTGAGGAACTGGCGGTGCTCCTGCCCGCCCCGCAGGACGACGTACCGCCGGAGGGCGCCCCGATGTTGACCGCGCAGAACAACACCAACAGCCAGATCGTGCAGGCGTTGGGCAACCTGGACGCGGGCAGTGGGGGCATCAACTACGGGGTGCCGCCACGCAATCCGAGGGCGTGAACGGGCCGTGACCTCGTCCACTCTGCCGCCCGACAATCGTGTGTCCCACGGAGGGATTCACGCCGCCAACAACACCTACTCGACTCTGCTGCAAGCTGGGCGGGACATCAACCTGCACCAGCAGGAGCCTTTGCCCACCGAGCCCGTGCCACCGGCGGAGATCGACGCGGTCCGCCGTGCCTGGGTTACCGAGAGCGGCGAGGGCAAGGAGATCGCGACCGCCCCGGAAGTGCTGGCGATGCTCGGCCTGGACGAGCGCGTAGTCGTGATCGCCGGCCCGCCCGGGACGGGCAAGACCGCAGCGGGACTGCGCGCTTTGTCTGAGCTGCGGCCCGTCCTGCCCGGCAACAGCGGGCCCAGGCTACGGCTGCGCCTTGAGCACGTATTGCCGGACTGGGAATCGGTTGAGAAAGACAAGTTCTTGCTCCCCGCCGAGCATGGCCGGGGGTACCTGCTTGACGTTTCGGGCGAGAGCATGCGCTGGGAGAAGCCGGACGTCACGGCCAGGAAGTTCCTCGGGCACGCCGAGATCCTGCGGAAAAGAGGTTCTTACCTTGTCGTGGTGGCGGGTGAGCGCGGCTGGCCCGAGAACGACCCGGTCCTGGGGCGCACCGTCGTTCGCGCCGTCCACGCACCCCCGGGGGACCGGATCGCGCGGCGCCACATTGAGCAGATCTATCCGTGGGTCGCACGCCGGGGATGGTTGCAGGAAAGTGTCCGGGACGTCGACAGGCGGGGCGAGGAGAGCGACGGTGAGGACCGTCGAGCCCCGCTCGATGATCTTCTTCGCGCCGACATGCATCCGGGCGACGCCGCGGCACTCGCCCGTGAACTCAGCCGCATCAGTGAATCGGGCGGCACGGTCAAGGACGCCCGCGACCTCGTACTGCGCTGGCGTGAACGAGTCAGCACCGTCTTTCGCGAGACACAGGACAGCGCGGATGATCGGGCGTTGCTGCTGGCGGCCATCATGCTTGAAGGACTCAGCCCCGCCGAAGTGCTGGCCGGGGCGCGTCTGCTGCTCAGGGACCAGAAGACGCGCGACATCCGGGACATCCTCACGGGCCGTGACCTCGTCACCCGGTTGGAGGCGGTCCAGGCGAAGAGTGACGGGCAGCGCGTCTCCTTCAGCCACCTGCCCGGATACCCGGCCGCGGTACTGCGGCACTTCTGGCGCCAGCTCAGCGACATCCAGCCCAGCCTGATCCAGTGGGTCAAGCAGCTCACCGCCCCCAAGGGGCTCGGTGCCGGACGGATCCCGCAGATCGCAGATCTGCTCGCCCAACTCGCCGTCGACGAAAGCGATCTGCGTCCCCTGGACGTCGCCCAGTCATGGGCCACCGCGAGCGACGCCGGGCAGGACGGCGCCGCCCGTCTGCTCGCGCGCGTCGCCAGGGACCCCGCCCTCGGGCCGGAAGCCCGTACGAAACTGCGATCCTGGGCTGGCCAGGAATCCCGGGCCAACGCCACCGTGGCCGCGGTGGTGTGCCAGGGGCCCTTCTCCAAGGAATACCCCCGCCAGGCGCTCACCTGCCTGCGCTGGGTCCTGGGCCGTGGCGAACACGACAGCGCCGTATCCCTGGCGGAAGAGGTCCTGCGCGCCATGGGCTCGGACCTCCGGCTGCTGCCGCGCGTGTGGGACACGGTCAACAAATGGCTGACCGAATACAAGCAGCCGGACGATCGCAACCATCTTGCGGCACGCCGCGCAGTCCTGTCTCTGCTCCGTCCCTCCGCCGAGCACCCTGCCGCGATCCTGCTGCTGGCCAACGCCCTGGAGCACTCAGACACAGCCGACGAGCTGGTGCAGGGATGGTCCGCCGCCCTGTCCGGGCCGACGCTGGAAGCATGGTGCGAGGAGGTCCTCACCGCCTGGGCCGAAGCCGTGGCCGACGGCGTTCTCGACGCTGACGCAGTGGTCGAGGTACTCAACCGCGTCATCCGCGAGCACTGGATGACCGGTCCGCTGTCCACCTTCATCGCCGGACGGGCCGGCACGGGATACACCTCACAGTCGGTCGTCGACCTGCGCGAGCG
Source organism: Streptomyces sp. NPDC093018 (assembly GCF_040684035.1). Taxonomy (NCBI): domain Bacteria; kingdom Bacillati; phylum Actinomycetota; class Actinomycetes; order Kitasatosporales; family Streptomycetaceae; genus Streptomyces; species Streptomyces sp. NPDC093018. Next base: position 24,453 of record NZ_JBFBFF010000017.1, on the reverse strand, counting down.
CCTAATCCTGCGATGGAACGACCCCCGGCCGACGCCGCCCGGCGGCCAGATCCAGACGCCGCTGGGCCCCGCAATTGCCTCCGAAGACGATTCCGCCCCTCGCATCGGGACGGAGGACGCGACATGAGGCACGGCTTCAAACGGGCCCGCCGTAAGCGACTCCATCGGGAGATCGACGCCTTCTCCGCAGTGTTGCGCAGCAGCCGACCCGGCATTTACTACACCGCCACCATCCAAGGGACCCTGGCACCGGAGCCCTCAGGCTCCTACGACCCGGACGAGATCGCCGACCGTGTCCGCACCGCCCTGCGTACCACGGCGGCAGCTGCAGTACGCGACCAGGACCCGATCGACCTCCCCGCCGCACAGGACGCCTGCGCACGGCAATTGCGCCAACCTCAGGAACTCGGTCTTCCGGACGGTGCCACCGTCACCGCCTCGGTCCAGCTCGAACTCGCGGACGAGGACCGTGCCGCGGTGAAGGAACTGCTCACTGCCATACGCGCTCAGGCGGCCACAGACACCCTCACGAGGCAGCGCGCGGAAGCCCTCGCCCAGGAACTCGCCCACCCGGCAGCCCTCCTGGCTCGATGGCTCCAGCAGCCCGATGCCCAGATCACCCAGCCGCCCGCTGACGCGGAGCTGGAAGCGCTCGCACGACGGCTGCGCGGCTACCCGAAGGATCACGACGAACCCATGGAGCGGCAACTCCTGACCATCCTGCGAGATTTCCTCGCCGAGTTCCCCAAGGAGGAACAGAAGCGACTGCTGGTGATACTCCTGGCCAACGGGATGCGCGCCGCCCGGAAGCCCGGTCATGCCGACCAGGTCGAAGCCCTGCTGACACCGCCGCTGGCGACCAGTGAGACCAGGCCCGCTGCCACGGACGCATCGTGAGCGCCCGGCACACGACGTTGTGGCGTCTCCTTCTGTCCCCGCGAACCAGCTGGCGTGCGCTGCTCCTGATGCGCCGCGCCCGCGCACACGCCTCGCCTCCCCAGCAGCTGTCGTTCGACGCCGCCTGGCGACAGGCCCGGGTCCAGCGCCACCCGGGCGACTCCCACTACCTCCTGCACGGCCACGGAGACCGTGCCTGAACCCGGGCTAGGCGTTCCTGGGTGGGGCTCGACGCTTGCTACACACCGACTCGGACAGCGCGCACGGCCGCTGCGAGGCATGAGGCTGGGCCCGGACGTGAGTTGGGGACCACACGGCATGCGCGATGGTGCACGACGGGCCGTTACGTGCACGATATACGCCCGGATTAAGTCTGTAATATCCAGAAAATACCCCTGACCCTTACTCCTGGGGGTCAAGGGGGTCGCAGGTTCAAATCCTGTCGTCCCGACGGTGAAGTACAAGGTCAGGGCCCTGTTTCGACAGGGCCCTTGATCGTTTCCAGGGGCGTCGTCTCACAATTTCTCACAAACGCTGTTGATCAAGGTCAGCCGAGCAGTTCGGCCAGCTTCTCCGAACCCGCCCTGAGCGACTGCGGGTCGGGGTGCACGTAGGTCCGCTTCAGGAACCCGAGGTCCGAGTGACCGGCCCACGCGGAGACCACCGTGTCCGGCACCCCGTTGTTCGCCATCCACGACAGGCAGGCGTGCCGCGCGTCGTACAATCGCACCTTCCGTACACCCGTGGTGGCCATCAGCTTGTGCGCCTCACGCCGGAGCTTGTCCGTCTTCCACGGCCGACCGAGGCCGTCCACGAGGACGTACCCGCTGTCCTCGTACGCCTCCCCGGCGGCCAGCTTCTTCGCTGCCTGCGGGCGCGGAACGCCTTCAGCGCCCGCAGGACCGGCTTCGGCAGCGGCAGCGTGCGCTTCCCGGCCTCGGTCTTCGCCCCCTTCTCCACGACCTTGTTCCGCTACCCCCTCTCCTGGGTGCGGTCGTAGACGATCGTCCGCGTGTTGGTGCCGACGGCGATCGTCCCGGCCGTCAGGTCCACGTCCGGGCTCCAGCGGGCGCCGCACACTTCCGCCGGACGCTCCGCGATCAGGGCGAGCAGCATGGGGGCGTAGGACCGGTGTCCCTGAATGCCCTCCAGGAACCGCTTCACCTCGCCCTCGTTCCTGAGCGCCGACCGGGACATGCCCAAGACGCTCTCGTACCGGACGGGGCGCGGGGGCCTCCAGATGGTCTTCCGGCTCCCCGAGGGAGAGACCGGCGGGAAGACGGACGGCTACTCGAACGCGCCCGGGGAGGCCGTGGACTTCAAGACGGGTCCGCGTGCCTACGTGATGGTGCCGGGGTCCAAGACGGACGACGTTTACACGGTCGTCCACGACGCCGAACCGGCGCCGCTGCCCGGCTGGGTGGCGGAGCTGGCCCGCTCAGCGCAGCCCGGTACGGGTAGCAGCGTGGTAGCTGGCCGGCCGTCGGGGTCTCAGCTCTCCGACCTGCTGTCCCTTCCGGCCGACGACCCGGCGCGCGGGAACGACTGGCTGGCCGCCGTGGCCGGGCACTACGCGGGCGACGCCTGGAAGTTCGCCCCGCTGCGCGGGTGGTCCTGGTACTCGGACATGGTGCGCGCCGCGAACGCCGCGTCCGCCGACCCGATCAGGGAAGCGGACCTGCTGAAGACGATGCGGTCCATCTGGGACACCGAGACCCGGCAGCACAAGCAGGCCAAGGTGGCTGCCGTGGTGCAGTTGCTCCAGCCCGGCGGGGCGTTCTTCCACAACGTCCCCGAGGTACCTCCGGCAGTGTGGGGACACGGCGAAGAGATCCTGTGGGCCGAAGGTGAGGCACTGCTGATCGGGGCCCCGTAGGGCGTGGGCAAGACGACGCTCGCGCACCAGATCAGCCGGGCGCGCATCGGCCTTCAGCCGACGGTGCTCGGGTTCCCGGTGGCGCCCGGCAAGCGGGTCCTCCTGCTCGCGATGGACCGCCCGGCGCAGGCCCGGCGGGCAGGGGCGCGCATCTTCGCCGGGGACGACCCGCACCGGTTGAGCGAACGCCTCGTGGTGTGGGAGGGGCCGCCCCCGGCGGACCTCGCCCGCCACCCCGAGACCCTGATGCGCATGTGCGAGCAAGCCGGGGCGGACACCGTGGTTGTGGATTCGCTGAAAGACGCGGCCATTGGGCTGTCCGACGACGAGGTGGGGGCCGGGTGGAACCGGGCGCGGCAGTTTGCGCTGCGGGAGGGCGTGCAAGTGCTGGAGCTGCACCACACGGTGAAGCGCGGCGCGAACGGCGCCGAGCCGAACACCCTCGCGGACATCTACGGCTCTACGTGGATCACGTCGGGCGCGGGCTCAGTGATCTCGCTGTGGGGTGAGGCGGGCGACCCGATCGTGAGCCTGCGCCACCTAAAGCAGCCGTTCGCGGAGGTGGGCCCGTTCCGCCTGCTCCACAACCACACCACCGGCACCACGACCGTGCACCACACGGCGGACCTCGTGGCGCTGGCCGGTGCGAGCCGGAGCGGGATCTCCGCCCTGGACGCGGCGAAGGCGATCTTCGAGACGGAGAAGCCGAGCGCAGCGCAGAAGGAGAAGGCGCGGCGCCGTCTGGCCAAGCTCGTGGAGGCCGGGCAGTTGGAGGCGAAGACCGGACCGGCGGGCGCGGGCACGGTCTACCGGGCACCCTCCGGCGCCCTGTTCTGACCGTCCGTACGGGGCCGTGAAGGGGTGCACGAACAGGTACACGCGGCGTTTTCGGCGTGCAGGTGCACGCAAGGCACGCCGGGTGCACGGTCCCGGCAAAGCCGCAGGTCACAGCTACACGCTCAGGTGCACGCGGTACACGCGGCCGAGGTGCACGTTTCCGCCCCCCTGAAAGGGGGGGGCGGAACGCACAACAAGATCAACAACAGTTGAGGAGCAAGATCATGAACCTGTCCATGATGCTGAGCGCCTGCGCCGGGAGCGCGGCCACGACCGGCGTGCTGATGTTCAGCGTGTGGTGGCACGGCACCCACCGCGCGGGGCGCCCCGAGGCGCAGCCGGAGGACGGCCAGGACACCACCGTGGTGCCGCTGGAGCGCCCGGCGGGCACCCGTCCGGTACAGGGCGTGAACAGCTGTCAGGCGGGCGTGCAGGGCGCCCGGAAGGGAGCCGAGGCAGCATGAGCGCGAACGACCCCATGCGCGCGTCCGGAGGGCGCGGACCCCGTGCGCGCATCCAGTTGGCCACCGGCGGCGGAAACGGCCCGGAGACGCCCGAGGACGGCCGCTGTACGGTCCGTACGCGGTCCGGCGGCCGATGCCGTGGCATGGCGATGGCGGTCACCGGGGCGACCGTGTGCCGGATGCACGGTGGCGCAGCACCAGAGGTGCGGGCCGCCGCGCAGCGCCGGGAGGCCACGGCCGAATTCCTGCGCACCTACGGGGACGTGGACGGCCCGCAGGAAGCCCCGGCGGTCATCGTCTCCCGGCTCATCCGGCAGGCGTCCGGCCACGTGGCGTGGCTGCTGGAGCGGGTACAGGAGACCGAGGCCGAAGCCCTGGTGTGGGGCATGACCTCCGAAGTGGAGCGCCAAGGCGGGGAGTTCCCCGGCGTGGACACCACGTACAGCGCGGCCGTGAACGGGCGGGTGCGGCTGTACGGGGAAGAACGGGACCGGCTGCTGAAGATGTGCGATCTCGCGGCCCGCATGGGTGTGGAAGAGCGTCTGGTGACGCTGGCCGAGGTCCAGGCGAAGATCATGTTCGAGGCGATGAACCGGGCGCTGGACGCCCTGGAGCTGACGGCCGCGCAGCGCGCCCGCGTGCCAGAGGTGATGGCCGGTCTTCTGCGAGGCATGGCCGCCGAGGGGCGGCCGGAACTCCCCCACCGTCTGAACACCAGGAAGCCGTAGCCCGTGAGCGCTGCGGCTTCCTGCGTGTAACGAGAAACCAGGCGAGCCGATTGATCAATCAGATTCTTCGAAGACTCGTTTCACTACGTCATCTGGGCACCCCAGGATTCTCAGTGAATGAGCCCGTACTGCCAATTCGAGGATGCGCACCACTTCATCAAGTTCGAACGCATCGTAGCCTCGCGTGCCGTGCGCAAGGTTATTTCGAACGATGCGCAGCGCATTTGCCGGTGTTCTTACTGAGGGGTTGGACATGGTCTCTGTGACGAGTGAGGTAGCCGCGATGCGGTCCATGATGTCAACAGGGAGCGTGCCAGTCATAGACTTCAATACGGCATCGAGGCTCGTGGGAGGGTTCTTCGAAAGGAACTTCTTCAAGAATTGCATCACGTCGCGGTCAGCTACGCTGCTCAGGCTGTCAATGACCTGCTCTCGCTTGGATAGATGGCTAAGCCTGCGCTGGCTGTAATCGTTGCGTGTTTCGTATCCGTGCAGACCTTCCAATGCTTGGATTAGCAGCAAGAAGCGCGACCGTGGGTGCTGGTCGTGTGCGTGCAGCATTGAGCCGTATGTTTCCACCAAAGGGTGGTGCTCTGCTGAATATTTGCGCCATTCGAGAACCAGATCCAAAAGGGATAGTTCGTCAGCCTTAGCTCTGATGGCACTCCGGTGATTCCTAACGTCTTTTTCTGAGCTAGCAAATGGAGCCTGCGTGATACCGGTGCCGTACACCTGGTATTGACCCGCAATGTCAGTCAGCCTGACTGCTACGTACGTCAGATCTTGGGGCTTACCAGTTGCGATTGAGCTGATCCGTCGGAGCGGTTCTATGAATTCGTCAAATGCACCCCGAAGCGATACGCCTTGCTGAAAGGTGACCGTCGCCACCGGGCTAAAACAAAGGCGAAATTCGAATCCGTCTGCGGTTCGCATTCGGCCGTGGTAGCCAACGGAAAGCTCCGTGCCTTCCTTCGCCCACTCGGCTCTTGCGTCCAGGTCGAGATTCGCACTCCACAAATCCTTGGGATTGTCCGGATGTATTACTGGAGTCTGCACGCTCGCGATTGGGGCAGTTCCAGTAAGTGCGTCGAGTGCTGTTATCTGAAATTCTATTGACGACACAAGGGGGATTTCATTGTCGTGTGCGGGCGTCATTTGTGGACTGCGCCGACCAAGGAATTCCCCACCTTTGCTCAAGAGGGCCGCGCTGCCAGTTACGTGCCCTTGGTTCATGGTCCAGTAGGTAATGTGGGCGTCAAGAAGGATTACTGATCCACCATTGGCCAAGGTTCCTGACAGGACTGGAGCTTCTACAACCTGCGGGAAAGAGAAGGAGAACACTCCTTCTTGGGGCTCGTCGCGGTTTAGTGGAAGGCGGCCATACACGGAACCCTTTGGCGTACGGTTCGGCAGTACTTCCAATTGGCCTGGGAGTTCAGTGCTGCCACCCTTTCCGTCGGGGATATTCCATGTGCACAAATAGTCGTCCGGCTCGTATGACAGGCGCAGCGGAGTCTGCTGATCGGACAAAGTTCCTCTTTCCTCGACGCCTTCGCTGAAGGCACTTTGCTAGCTTGACCGACCGGAAACGACGAGTGGCGTACCCCTAAGCAAGCAACAAGTGCCCGTAGTCGGCCAGTACTTCGCGCGCCTCGGGCACGTTCTCGTACCCCTTCAGCCGGTGCAGGACCGTCCGGGCCCGCTCCGCCGTGCGCTCTGAGGAGAGATCGCCGGACGTGTCGATGACGCGGCGGGCCTCTTCGGCAGCCTGCTCGGGCTCGTTGGCGTCGGCCAGCGCCACGGCCAGCCATGAGCGGTACAGCGCGACCTCCCGGGCGTGGGTGGCGTCGTAGCGACCCAGCACGTCCTGGAGCAGCGGCACCGCGCGCAGCGGGCGACGCAGCTCGGTGAACACCCGGGCGTCCATGACCTCCAACTCCTCGCGGTTCACCCAGTAGGCCCACGTTGGCGCGTAAGGGCCGTCCGTGGCATCTAGGGCGGCGTGGGCCTCCCCGAGCGCCCGCAGGGCCGGTTGAGCCTCCCCGGCACGCGTATGCGCCCACGCCACGCGATCCAGGAACAGGGCGCGGGTTGTGGCCGGAGCGTCCGGCCCGGCCTCGGAGACCGCTGCCTTCGCCAGTTCCAGGCCCTCCCGTTCCCGGCCGCTGTTCGTCAGGTGGTAGGCGAGGCTGCCCGCGAGCTGTGCCACCAGCGGCGCGTCCCCGGCCTGGCGGGCGGCCGAGAGACCGAGTCGGTAGGCGTGCTCCGCGCCCTCACCCCGACCGGCGTCGGAGGCGATCCATCCGGCGATCTGGCCCAACTCCCCAATCTGCACGAGCAGGCCGCGCCCCGTCTCCTCGGAGTGCTCGGACTCGCGGTACAGGCGGACGGCGGCGCGCAGCTCCCGGAAGGCGGGGGCGATCAGGTCACCGCCGGACAGCACATCGTCCGCGAGCCGGAGGCCGTGGACGCGAGCCGCCAGGCCGTCCACGGTGGTGGCGCCGATCCGACGGCCACGGGGGGTCGCCAGGGGCTCCAGAGCGCCCCCGTCGGGCAGCAGGTCCGCGAGGGTGGCCGCGACCCCGGGCAAGGGGGCCTGAGCATCCCCCCGGGCGTACGCGGCTGCCTGCTCCAGCTCACGCAGCGGCACACCGAGCACCTGGGCGAAGGTGGGCAGCCACACGTCCGGGATGCGCTCCCCGCGTTCCCACCGGGAGACCTCATTCCGTGTGATCGACTGGGCGCCGGACAAGGCGCACAGCACGGCGGCGAACTGCCGCTGCGAGCGGCCGGAGTGCCGCCGCAGACCGGCGAGGTAGGCGCCGAACTCGCGGCGTCGCTCGGTGATGTCGCTCATGGTGGCCCCCTTCCGTATCTAGTGTGGCCCCTCCCTGGCCCCCTGGTTGGCTCCTCCGCATGATCACGCACTCCGGTTACCTGAACGCGAAGCGCCCCGGCGACCGCGCGAACGGCCCCGGGGCTGGCCGATCTGAAGGAAGCAGACCGACATGCCGCAACCTACAACCCGGGCCCGCCAGACCGGGCACCCCGGGTACAGCGAGATCCTGCCGAGGCAGCCCGAGAGCGCAGCCACCGCGCGGCGCCTGCTTCGTACCGCCTGTGCCGTCTGGGGGCTGGACGCATTGGCCGAGGACGGGGCGCTGATCGTCTCCGAGCTGGTGGCCAACGCCGTGCAGCACGCCCGGCGGGAGTCCATCCGGGTCGTCATCGACCGTCCCGGCGCTGCGCGGGTACGTGTCGGCGTCGCGGATCTCTCCCGGGCGCGGCCGGTGCAGCGCGAAGCCGATGACAGTGAAGAAGTCGGGCGCGGCCTGCGCCTCGTGGCGGCGCTGGCCGCCGACTGGGGCACGGATGAGCGGCGCTGGGGCAAGATCGTGTGGGCGGACCTGGAGGGGCGCGGGTGACGACGGGAGAGGCCCCCGGCCGCAGTGCGGCCCGCGCCCATCTATCGTAGTTGGTCGAGCTGTTCGGCACGGACGGGTGCCTACGGATCAGTACGGTCCCCGCTGAACCCTGCCCGCCCGTCGTTGGTGGAGAGTCCGACGACGACGAGCAGAACTGACCGCCCCAGGGGCGGCGAAGCCCCGGCCGGTGAACTGCACCGAGCCGGGGCTTCGTCGTCTCACGGTCGTCTCACACAGGTCTCACGAACTGCACGGACTGACGTGGAGTTTGTTGCGCTGACCTGGACGTTTTCGCTCTCCCTGGATCTCACGGACCCCCTGGACAGTGTTTCGTTCACTGGGGGTCAAGGGGTCGCAGGTTCAAATCCTGTCGTCCCGACTCGAGAGAGTCGCAGATCAGGGGCGGTTTCGGAGAGATCCGAAACCGCCCCTTGATCTTTTTTGGGGACCAGATGGGGACCAGCGTTCCTTGACCGTGTCAGCGGGTGAGGACGGTCGGGCCGGGAGGGAACGGGGGGCTCGCAGCACGCTGAGGTGTGCGGTGAGTGCCGCGCCGGCGGCCGTGATCTTGTGGGTGTCCGGGTGTAGGTAGCGCTGAGTGGTTGTCAGGGAACCATGGCCGGCGATCTTGCGCAGGACGTGGAGGGGGACTCCGGCGTCGGTGAGCCGGGTGAGTCCGGTGTGGTGGAGGTCGTGGCGGCGCAGGTGCTCGTAGCCCAGCTGGGTGACCACCTCGTTCCAGTGGGTCGCGTCGCGCAGGACCGCGGTGGAGATGCGTCCTGCGCGCGGGCCGGTGAACATGCGTGCGTCGGGGTCGGGGTCGGCGGAGAGGATGTGCTGTGCCACGAGCGGTCGGATCGCTTCGATGATGGGTGCCTTCCGGGCGTGCTTGCCCTTGGTGCCCTTGTCGGTCAGTCCGCCGGGCGCGGGTGTGGTCTGGCGCCGTACTGTCCAGATCCACTGGTTCGTGTCGATGTCTCCGACGCGGCACCCGGAGACTTCTGCGATGCGGGTGGCGGTGCTCGCGGCGAAGAGTACGACATCGCCTCAGCCTCGGTAGTGGTCGTAGGAGGCAGTTACGAGTGCGTCGGCCAGTTGTACGAGCGAGTTCCAGTCGGGCAGGGCGAGGGCCCGTGGGTCGTGGAGTTCGTCCTCGGCCTGCTTGTAGAGCTTCTGCCGGCCGCTGACCCGGGCGGGGTTGACTTTGATGATGCCGTCGCGGAGCGCCTGCTCCATGACGCGGACCAGAACGGCGATGGTGTTCTTGACCGTTGAGCGGCTGTGCTCGTCGGCTATCCAGATACTGCCGGACGGCGCTCGGGCGGTGTTACTGGATGAGGTCAACTCCTTGCGAGATCGGCTGGTGGTGGGTGGCTGAGCGATGGGGGGGCCAGGCGGGTGAGATGTGCGGTCTGCACGCTCAGGTCTGCCATCGGGACGGGCTGGTCAACGGGGCCCGGGCCAAGACGAAGTGGGAGTGGGAGCTGCGGGACGGGGTGATCCGCGGCGGGCTGATCAAGCGGGTCAGCCCGGCGTTGGTCCACGCGTATTTCGACTGTCTGAGCCTGGAGTACCCGCGCGGTGCGTCGCACGGCATGCTGCTCGTTCAGCGGCACGGCCCTGGGCGTGCTCTGCCGTGGGACGCACCGCGCAAACTCTGCGAGCGCGGAGCCAGAAGACCCGAGCCGGTCTCGTCCGCATCAAGAGCGTCGTCGATCAGCTCGCCACGTGCGGCGGCCCGATCACCGTGGCCGCGGTCGCCCGGCAGGCGGACGTCTCGCGCACCTTCCTCTACGAGCGCACTGAGGCCCGCACCATCGTCACCGAGGCCACCCTACGAGCCTGCGGACTGCGAGCGCAGACGGATCAAGACCAGCGCGACGCGCTGGAGGCGGCCTGGCGTGAACGCGCGCTCAACATCGAGGAAGCCCTCAGCAACACCAACGCAGAGGTCGTCAACCAGCGGGAGCGCATCGCTGAACTCCTCGGCCAGATCGCGGCACTCCAGGGCGAGTGGACCGACGCCGACGTCGTGCGCATCACCACCGCCGACGTCAGCCTGCAACGCGAAGTCAGGGCTCTGACGGTCGAACGTGATCGCCTCACCGAACGTCTCTCTGCCGCCCAGGACAACGCGCGGGTTCGCCGGCAAACGCATCGCCGCACTCGAAGCGCAGATCACCGAACAGCTCACCGCACCACCCTCCCGACCACGAGCGGCTGACGGGATGGGACAAGGACTGGCGGGGGAGCTTCGATAGTCGCCAGAATCGCCGGCTGCCCAAACCGGGGATCGTCGGCTATGTTGCCGTGCCGCGCTCACCGCGGACTGGGGCGGCTCCTGCTGGTCTTGCAGTCCATGGCGCGCCGGCCTCCACTGTTCGAAGCGGGAGAAGGCAGAGGATTTGTGCCCGTTCCGTGCGACGCGCGTCAGCTGCGGGGTAGCGCGCCCAGGAGGGTTGCTGTCAGGGCCAGCTTCAAGGAGTCCTTCAACTCCAAGTGGAAGCGGGCCAGGTCGGGCTCGGCCTGGTAGGCCGCCTGCAGGCTGGGCGGGGGCGTGCTGTACGCCGACAGCGCGCCGGCCATGACCATGGTTTGCAGGCTGAACTGTGTTGCGTTCTCGCCCAGCTCCGGCAGGTACTTCTGGATCAGGGCGGTCATGGTTGTCAGGCGGTCCAGGGAGGCGCGCTTGTAGCGTGCTACGACCTCGACGGAGACGTTGTGTTCCAGGACGCTGCCCTGTGCGCCGAAGAGGTCGCACAGCACCGCTCGGCCGGAGAGCGAGCGGCTAAGGATCTCGGCCACCGCTGCCGCTCGCTCGGCCATGGGCAGATTCTCGTCGACGCCGGCCGCCAACTCGCCTGCCAGTTCCTTCAGCCACTCCTGCAGGAAGTGGTCCAGCAGTTCTAGCAGCACCGCCTCGCGAGACTCGAAGTAGCGCAGCACGTTCGGCTTCGCCAGCCCAACCCGGCGGCTGAGCTCGTTCAGGGTGACCGCGGCCACAGGCATCTCGTCGAGCATGGCCGACGCCGTGTCGAGGATCGCCCGTCGGCGCATCTCCCGCTGCTCTTCGGTTCGCGCCCGCTGGAAAGTCACGATCACCAGCCTAGCTTAAGTACCCCTGGTACGTTGACAATGTACCGGGAGTACTTTAACGTCACTGATGCAAGATACCTTCGGTACTTAATTGGACGGGAGTCCGACATGAGTGAAAAGTGGACGACGGCGAATATTCCAGACCAGCGCGGGCGAGTGGCCGTGGTGACCGGGGCCAACACCGGACTGGGGTACGAGACCGCCAAGGCGCTCGCCGAGCGCGGGGCTTCCGTGGTGCTCGCCGTGCGCGACGTCAAGAAGGGCGAGCAAGCTGCGGCCCGCATGACCGGCGACGTGACCGTGCAGGCGCTGGACCTGACCTCGCTCGACTCCGTCCGGACCGCGGCGGCGGCGCTGCGGTCCCGCCTCGACCGGCTCGACCTGCTGATCAACAACGCCGGCGTGATGTACACCCCGAAGCAGACCACCCGGGACGGCTTCGAGCTGCAGTTCGGCACCAACCACCTCGGCCACTTCGCGCTCACCGGGCTGCTGCTGGACCTGATGCTGCCGGTGCCCGGCTCACGCGTGGTGACGGTCAGCAGCACCGGCCACCGCATCCGGGCCGCGATCCACTTCGACGACCTGCAGTGGGAGCGGTCGTACAGCCGGGTCGGCGCCTATGGCCAGTCCAAGCTGGCCAACCTGATGTTCACGTACGAGCTGCAGCGCCGGCTCGCCACGCACGGCACGACCGTCGCGGTGGCCGCGCACCCCGGCATGTCCAGCACCGAGCTCGCCCGCAACACCCCCGCGGCCCTCCGGCTTCCGCTCACCTGGCTCACGCCGCTGATCACCCAGAAGCCGGCGATGGGCGCGCTGCCGACCCTGCGCGCCGCCACCGACCCCGCCGCGCTCGGCGGCCAGTACTACGGTCCCGGCGGACGCAACGAGGTCATGGGCCACCCCCGGCTGGTCACCTCCAGCTCGGAGTCGTACGAGGCAGCCGTCCAGCAGCGGCTGTGGGCCGTCTCCGAAGACCTCACCAGGGTGCAGTTCCCCATCGCTGAGTCCAAGCAGAGCCCGTTTCACTCCGGATCGGCCACCACTCTGTAGCCCGCGCTGGTAGCAGGCGCAGAGCCCACAATCCAAGCGGGCGGCGCCCAATCCCACGAGGCGCACCCACTCCGGTCGAGGGCGACCATCCGCTTGTCGCCGTGCAGGCCGCTTGCGACGGGTACGTCCAAGTGGGCAGTACTTGGCGGCCAGGAAGCCGAGGCGGTCCTCGCGCAGGCGGGACGCGATGACCGCCGTGATCAGGGGCGTGGGCAGGACAAGGTCTCCAGTGAGCAGGGTGGGGCGGGGTGGTTCAGCGGCGTGTGGTGTTGCGCCGGGGCGCTGTACCGGACGCGGGCTTCGCGGGCCGGGCAGGCCGGGCGTGCCCGATCACCGGTGGCGGCATTCCGAGGGTCCAGTGGGCGGGGTTGTCGCTGAATCGAATGCGCGGGTCGGCGGGGAGCCGTCCGTGGTGATCAGGAAGTTGTCGAGGGGCATGCTGGAAAACTCCGTACCGCCGGTCAGCTCGGTGACGAGCGAGGGCGGGGCACCGTCGAGGAGCAGGGGCACCTTGTGAATCGGCCGGTCGAGGTCGTGGACGACGACGCCGTTGTAGCCGCCGGGGGCGGGGCGGGCTATGAAAGAACGGGCATGCATCGGATCGGGCGCGCCGGGCGAAGCTGCGGGGGAACTCGGTGTCGCGCAGCCCCGGGACTTGACTACCGCAGTCAGGGCGGGCTGCACGGCGTCCAGGAGGCGGTGGGTGACGGCGCTGACCTCGGCGGGCGTCTTGGCTGCGGCGAGGGTGCCGAGGTAGGGGGCGATGTCCGGTGCGGGCAGCGGCTGCCCGGGGAGAGGGCGGTCGGCAAGGAAGGATTTCGCATCCCGCGCCGCCCACCGCAGCAGGTCGCTGCGGGTGGCGATGCCGTGGCGCGCGGCGGCGATCTGGTCGGCGTCGCGGCCGACGGTGTCGTACAGCTCGAAGTCGGGATCTCTCAGGGGTACTCCTCGGCGCCAGGGCTACACCCAGCGCAGCCACCGCCCGGCTGCCGGCTGGGGGCAAGGGTGAGCGGCGTTGGGGCATGACGAGGCTTCGCAGTCGGGAGAGTCGGGGCTCAGGGCCGGTTTCGGGGAGGTCCGGGACCGGCCCTGAGGATGTGCGCGGGGCTGCGCCCACGCCGCGTCTACCGGCCGTGTCGCTCCAGGTGGATGGACGTGAACACGGCGACCTTGGCGCGCAGGGCCCAGGGGTCGAAGGGCTTGCTGATGTAGTCGACGGCGCCGGCCGCGTAGCCGCGTGCGGAGTGTTCGGAGCCGAGGCCCATCGCGGTCAGGAAGATGATGGGGATGTCCCGGGTTCTTGAGCGGCGCTTGATGTGGGCGCAGGTCTCGTAGCCGTCCATCTCCGGCATCTGCACGTCCATGATGATGACGGCGAAGTCGTCGTGGTCGAGGAGGGCCTTGAGGGCTTCCCGGCCGGAGGAGACGGTGACGAGTTCCTGTTCGAGCGTCGCCAGTACCGCGGTCATCGCCAGCAGGTTGTCCGGCTGGTCGTCGACGATGAGGATCTTGGGCATGCGCTGACGCCCTGGCGGCAGCGGGGCCGGGGCGGACTGTTCGACCGCCTCCAGCTGGCGTTCGAGCAACTCGCAGCGTCCTTCCGCCGCGGCACGCTGGGCCTGTGCCTCCTCAAGGGCCGCCCCGAGCCGTTCGACCTCCAGTTGGAGCTCGTCACGCTCCTGGATGAGGCCGTACACATCCGGATGCGCCTCCGCGAGCTCGTCCGCCCGTTTCCGCTCCGCGATGCGGTCGGCCTCCAGCTGGTTGAGCCGCGTCTCCAGGTCGGCGATGCGCTGGGTCCGGTCCAGCAGCGCGTCGCCGAGGACGTCGCCGCGGACGCTGGACCGCCGGGAGACATGGTCGGCGTCGGCCAGTTGCTGCTCCAGGATCTCCACGGCGTGCTTGGGCGAGGAGGCGGCGTCCACGGCGGATCCGTACAGGCCCCGTACCAGCTCGATGGCCTCGGTGGTGACGGCGGTGCCGCGATGCTCGGCGACGTCGGTGAAGAGGTCGTTGATCACTCCCCATGGGGGCAGCCGGGTGCCGTTCAGGTAGCGGGAGACCGTGCCGGGGTCGAGCCCGCGGCGGGCCGCGTACCGGCGGACGGACACCTGAAGGCTCTCGAACAGCTCGCGAAGCGCCTCGGCCAGCGCCCGGGAAGCCGCGTTGAGATCGTCTCCCAGAGGCCGTAATTCACCCATGGTGCGCCCCCGTGGCCGTCGTCCCGCTTCTCGCCGCACCGGCGGGCGGAAGTGTCGCGGTCGGTCTCGGCGGTAGCAGGGGGTCCGGATCCATCAAGTCCTCCATTCGTCCGAACCAGGATGGAGGAAGCCGGAGGCGTTGCGGCCCGCGATTGGTCGGCTGGCTCCAACAGGGGCCTGTTGCGCGGGTGTTGTCGCCGTTGGCTGTGAAGTCCCTGGCAGGTCAGGGGCATTGGAGTGTCGGCCGTTGTCGGAGTGTTGCTCCGCAACGCTCTTCAGCGACCGGCAACACCGGCAACATCGGCAACGCCGGTGACGGCAGGCGTCGCGTGCCGGTCCAGTACCGCCTCGATGATCCTCATGAGCCGTTCGCCCGCCTGCCCGACGCTGCCGTTCTGGGCGCTCACCTGGGCCCCTTCGAGGAGGAAGGTGATCTCCGCCGCCGCCATGTCCGGATCGGGCAGTCCGGCCCGCGCGCACAGGTCGGTGAGCCGGTGCAGCTGGCCGGCCTTGTGGGTCTCGATCAGCCGACGGGCCGGGTGGGCGCGGTCCGGCAGTTCCGCGATGGAGTTGATGAACGGACAACCCCGGTGGGAGATCTCGGGAAGTCCGTCGGCGATGAACCGGGCCATCCCCAGGATCTGCTCCCGGGGCTCGTCGGGGTGCGCGTCCGCCAGCCGGTCGAACACCGCGGTGTAGTCGGCCGCGACGATCCGCAGCCACTCCTCGACCAGCGCGTCCTTGGTCGCGAAATGCCGGTACAGCGCCATCTTGGTGGTCTCGGCGCGGTCGGCGATCGCCTGGACGCCCACCGCCTTGATCCCCTCGCGGGAGAAGAGCTCCTCCGCCGCGTCGAGGATCCGCTCCCGCGGGGGCAGCTTGGCCACCCTGCTCTGTCTGCTGGCTCTGTCCATGTCCGCCGTACGGCCCCTCGTCGGTTCCGGTGGAGCGTTGCGCCGCCCCGACCCAATGCTACGGTACCGATCAGTCCCGCACGATACCGCTCGGTATCGTGCGGGACTGATCGGTACCGGTTCTCCGGTTCTCCGATCCTCCGTTTCCCCTGAAGGGACGAACATGAAGCTTTCCGAGTACGTGCGCTACGACGGCGTCGGCCTGGCCGACCTGGTGGCTCGCGGCCAGGTGACCGCCGCGGAACTCGCCGCGACCGCCCAGGCGGCGTCCGACGCGGTGAATCCGCAGCTCAACGCGGTGGTCGAGACCTGGCCCGCGCAGGACATACCGGCTGCGGGCAGTACTCCGCTGGCCGGGGTGCCGTTCCTGATCAAGGACCTCGCCGTCGCGATGGCCGGCAAGCGGGTGGAGCTGGGCAGCCGTATCGCCGCCGGGAACGTCGCCGTGGCCGACTCCTCGCTCATGGCGCGCCTGCGCCGCGCCGGGCTGGTGACGCTCGGACGCACGGCGACCCCGGAGTTCGCGTACAGCACCACCACGGAAGGCGTCCTGTACGGCGCCACCCGTAACCCCTGGGACCCCACCCGCAGCCCCGGCGGCTCCAGCGGCGGCTCGGGAGCAGCGGTCGCCGCGGGCATCGTCCCGATCGCGCATGCCACCGACGCGGCGGGCTCCGTCCGGGTCCCCGCCGCCGCCAACGGTCTGTTCGGGCTGAAGCCGACCCGCGGCCGGATCTCCATGGGGCCGGACACCGACGAGGTCTTCAACGGGCTCGCCGTCCATGGCTTCCTCAGCCGCTCGGTGCGCGACAGCGCCGCGCTGCTGGACCTCGTCCATGGCCCCGAGGCCGGCGACCCCTACGCCGCCCCGCGGCCCGAGCGGCCGTACACGCGGGAGATCACCCGTTCCCCGGGCAGTCTGCGGATCGGTCTCCTCACCCGGCCCTGGGGCGGCCGGGCCGTCGACGGGACGGTCCTCGACGCCGTACACCGCTCCGCGCGACTCGCCGAGTCCCTGGGGCACCGGGTGGCGGAGGTCCAGGTCGAACTGGGCATCGGCTGGGAGGAGTTCGTCCTGGCCAACGCCCGCCTGTGGAGCACCAATCTGGTGACCTGGATCGACGGCTTCGCCACCGCCTTCGAGCGGCCCGTCGACCTCAGCACCCTCGAACCCGAGACGCTCGCCAGTTATGTCTTCGGACGGCGGGTCAGCGGCGCCGAGTTCGTCCACGCGCTCGCGATGCGCAACAGCGTCGCGCGCGCGATCGGCCGCTACTTCACGGAGTACGACCTGCTGCTCACCCCGACCCTGCCCGAACTGCCGGTCCCCTTGGGCACATACGCCGAGGACGCCGACGGCATCGACGGGCTCGGCTGGCTCGAACGGGTCTTCCACCGCTCGCCGTTCACCGCCGCGTTCAACATCGCGGGCACCCCGGCCATGTCCGTCCCCCTGGAGACGGACCCGGCCACCGGACTGCCCATCGGCGTCCAGTTCGCCGCCGGTCACGGCCGCGAGGACGTCCTCTTCCGCCTCGCCGGACAATTGGAGGAGGCCGCTCCCTGGGCACGGCGGATCCCTGCCGTGTGGGCGGGCGGTCCCGACGGCGCCTGACCGCGCTCCCGCCTGCCGGACACGGCCCTAGGAGGCCGGTCCGTGCGGTCCGTCGGTGGCCTCCTCCAGATAGGAGTAGCGCTGCTGCTTCCAGGGATCGGCGATGTTGTGGTAGCCGCGTTCCTCCCAGAAACCGCGCCGGTCGGCGGTCATGTACTCGATGCCGCGCAGCCACTTGGGGCTCTTGTAGCCGTAGAGATGGGGGACGACCAGACGCAGGGGGAAGCCGTGTTCGGCGGTGAGCGGCTCGCCGTTGTGGTGGGTGGCCAGGAGGGTCTCGGGCGAGGTGAAGTCGCTCAGGCGCATATTGGCGGAGTAGCCGTACTCCGCCCAGGCCATGATGTGCCTGACTCCGGGCGCCGGCGGGACCAGGTCCAGGACGGCTGCCGCGGGGATGCCGTACCACTCGTGGTCGGTGGAGGTGGGGCCGCTCGCGCAGTGCAGGTCGGCGACGACGGTGACGCGGGGGAGGTCGGCGAGGCCGTCGAAGGTCCACTCACGCGTCTCGCCGGAGGCGGTGGCGCCGAAGACGCGCAGGTTCCAGCGTTCGGGGCGGAAGCGGGGGACGGGGCCGTAGTGCGAGACCGGCCAGCCGTGCACCTGCCGTTGCCCGGGGGGAATGCGACCGGAGACTCCGGCCGCGGAGGAAGGCGATTCGGCCACGGACCGCGCCCTTTCTCGTCATCTCGTCATCTCGTCCTGATGTTCTACGTCCCTTGCAGCGTAGGCGTTCGCCGTTCTCGATGCCCGCCAGCGCGCGGGGGACGGCGGGCGCATCGCCGGTGACCTGCGGGAGACCCGAGCCGGCCGTCGCGGCCGGGAACGCTCCGGCTGTTACCTTCGGCGCCATGACGGATGACGAACCCACGCGCTCGGCACGACTGCTGGACGCCCAGGCGAAGGCCGAGCGGCTCTTCGCGGAGATCGAGGAGCGCGGTCTGGTCGCGCCGGGGCAGGGGGAGCGGGCCGTCAGCGACCGCGTCCGGGACCTGGCCAACGAGTTGTTCGGCACGACCCGGCACTGGCACAAGCGGATCATCCGCTCCGGGCCGAACACGCTCAAGCCGTACCGGGAGAACCCACCGGACCGGGTGATCGGCGCGGACGACATCGTGTTCGCCGACTTCGGGCCGATCTTCGAGGTGTACGAGGCCGACTTCGGCCGGACCTTCGTCCTCGGCGACGACCCGGTCAAGCACCGGCTGCGGGACGATCTGCCGAGGGTCTTCGCCGCGGGCCGCCGCTGCTTCGAGGCGGACCCGGACATCACAGGCGAGCGGCTGTACACCGAGGTGCGGCGGCTGGCCGCCGAGGCGGGGTGGGAGCTGGGCGGCTGGCACGCTGGGCATCTCGTGGGCGAGTTCCCGCACGAATGGATCGACGGCGCGGACGTGGAGTCGTACATCACCCCCGCGAACGAGACCCCGCTGCGGCGCACGGACAGAGCCGGACGCCGCTGCCACTGGATCCTGGAGATCCATCTCATCGACCGGGAGCGGGAGTTCGGCGGCTTCTACGAGGAACTGCTCACCCTCGGCTGACCCGTCACCCCGGCCCGGTGCAGGGCGAGCCACACCCGGTCGCGGGTCAGCGGGAGTTCGGTGAAGCGGACGCCGGTCGCGTCGCGCAGCGCGTTGGCGAAGGCGGGGGCGACCGGGTTGAAGGGGCTCTCGCTCATGGACTTGGCGCCGAGGGGGCCGATGGCGTCCGCGGTCTCCATGAAGTGGACCTCGGTGCGCGGCACATCGGCGTACTGGGGGAGCCGGTACCGGCGGAACGCGGCCGTCTCGACCTCGCCGCGCGCGTCGATGCGGACGTGCTCGAAGAGCGTGGCCCCGAGCGCCTGCGCGACCCCGCCCTCCACCTGACCCCGGCACTGCATCGGGTTCATGACCTTGCCCGCGTCGGCCGCGTGCACACTGCGCAGGATCCGGATCTCACCCGTGCCGGGGTCCACGGCCAGCCGGAACCACTGGGCGTTGAAGGCGACCGAGCGCGGGGTGCCGCCGAAGTGGCCGTCCGCGGCGAACTCGACGCCGACCGCGCGGGCGGCCGCGTACAGCTCCTTGAGCGGCAGCCGCCCGCCCGGGTGCAGGACGGCCTCCTCCGCCAGGCGGCAGCCGGCACGCGGCACGCGCAGGTGGGCGGCGGCGAAATCGAGGAGCAGGTCGGCGAGGGCGCGGCAGGCCCGCAGCGTGGCCTTGCCCGCGACCACCACACCGGTCGAGGCGAAGGCGCCGGTGTCATGGCGTACGACGTCCGTGTCGGACTGCCGGACGGTGATCCGCTCGACGGTGGTGGCCAGCTCCCCGGCCGCGATCTGCCGGTGCACGGTGGTGGTGCCGTTGCCGAACTCCGCGGTGCCGACGGCGAGATCGAAGCCCCCGTCCGGCAGCAGGGTGGCGCGGGCGTCGGCGATATGGCCGCCCGGCGGGCCCGTGGCGATCATCGCCAGGGCCGCGCCCTCGCCGACCAGCCAGCCCTCGGGCGCGGGATCGCCCCGGGATTCCGTCCGGGCCCGGCGGACGATGCCCAGACACTGGTCGAGGCCGTAGCTGGCGATGTGCAGGTCCTCCTCGTGACCGCCCGGGGTGAGCATCGGCTCGCCGGGGCCGATGATGTTGCGTGCCTTGAACTCCAGGGGATCCAGGCCGAGTCGGCGGGCGAGTTCGTCCAGCGCGGACTCGACGGCGAACATGACCTGGCCGAGGCCGTAGCCGCGGAAGGCGCCGGCCGGGACGGTGTGCGTGTAGACGGCGTAGGCGTCGACCTTCTTGTGCGGGGCGCGGTAGACGGCCGTGGACTCGCCGATGCCGTGGAACATCACCGCCGGGCCGTGGTTGCCGTACGCGCCCGTGTCGGAGACCACCCGCAACTGGAGCGCGGTGAGGGTGCCGTCGCTCCGGGCACCGGCCTTCACCCCGATGGTGAAGGGGTGCCGGGTGGTGGCGCCGTAGAACTGCTCGGCGCGGGTGTACTCCAGCTTCACCGGACGCCGCAGCCGCAGCACCGCCAGCGCGACGATGTCCTCGACGAGCATCTCCTGCTTGCCGCCGAACCCGCCGCCGACCCGGCCCGCGACGACCCGGACCCTGTCGTGCGGGAGATCGTAGAGGGCGCACAGGGCGCGGCGGGTGAGGAACGGGGTCTGGGTGCTGGACCGGACGTTCAGCCGGTCGTCCTCGTCGAGCCAGGCCACCGCGCCGTGCGTCTCCAGACTGGCGTGCTGCACCCGCTGGGTGCGGAAGGTCCGCTCGTACACGGTGTCGGCCGCGGCGAAGCCCGCCTCGATGTCGCCGATCTCGCCGTGCGCCTCGCCGACCACATTGTCGTGGGGGCGGGCGATGCGGGCCGTCGCCGCGTCCTTGTCGTGGACGACCGGGGCGCCCGGACGCATCGCCTCCTCCGGATCGAGGACGGCGGGCAGCACCTCGTACGCGACCTCGATCCGGCGGCAGCCCTCCTCGGCGGCGGCCTCGCTGTCCGCCACCACGGCGGCGACCCGCTGGCCGATGTACCGGACGGTGTCGTCGAGGACGCGGGTGTCGTCCGGGTCCTCCTCGGGATGTTCGTGGCGAGCGGTGGAGAAGTGCCGTTCAGGGGCGTCCTCGTGGGTGAGCACGGCGTGCACGCCGGGGACGCGCAGTGCGGCGGTCGTGTCGATCGCGGTGATGCGGGCATGGGCGTGCGGGGAACGCAGCAGCTTCATGTGCAGCAGGCCGGGGACGTCGATGTCGAAGGTGTAGCGCGCGGTGCCGGTGACGACCTGGGGGCCGGCCGGGGCGGGCAGGCTGCGGCCCACGGACTCGCCCGCGCCGGGAGCCTCCACGTGCTTGATCCCGCGTACGGCGTCCTCGATGGCCCGGTAGCCGGTGCAGCGGCACAGATTGCCCTTGAACGCCCTGGGCAGGTCGGCGAGTTGGTCCTCGTCCAGAGCGGCCGTGGTCATCAGGTATCCGGCGGTGCAGAAACCGCACTGGAAGCCCTGGGCGTCGAGGAACTTCCGCTGCACGGGGTGGAGTTCACCGTCCGGCGAGGCCAGGCCCTCCACGGTGGTGACCGCCCGGCCGTCGGCGCGGAAGGCCGGGTAGAGACAGCTGTGGACGGGCTCCCCGTCGACGTGGACCGTGCAGGCACCGCAGTCCCCGGCGTCGCAGCCCTTCTTCACGCCGAACCAGCCGCGTTCGCGCAGATAGGTGCGCAGACACTGGCCGGGGCGCGGCTCCTCCTCGTGAAAACGGCCGTTGACCTCGATGTTCATCCGGTCACCTCCTCGCGGATCTGCTCCGCGAACCGCAAGGTCATATGGCGCCGCCACTCGGGCAGCCCGTGGATGTCGTCGAACCACTCGCCGTCCGCGACGGCCGAGCCGATGGCCGCCCGCAGCGCCCCGGCGGCCGGCGGCAGCGGGAACCAGAGCCGCACCGGCCGGACGGTCGACGCGGTGACCGTGATCGCGAAGGAGCCGTCGACCGGGTCCAGCCCGCCGATGACCAGCACCCCGGAGCGGCCCAGCCCGTACAGCGACGCCTGCCGGAACGCCGTACGGCAGGACAGGGCGCGGGCCGGCAGCGTGACGGACCGCAGCAGCTCGCCCTCGGCGAGGTCCTTGCGGCCCGCGCCGGTGACGAAGTCGGCGACGCGCACCCGGCGGCGGGCGCCGTCCTGGGCCAGCAGCAGGCACCGGCCGTCGAGCGCGGCGGTGAGGGAGATCATCGGCCCGGCCGGGAGGGCGTTGCAGAGGTTGCCGCCGACGGTGGCCATGTTCCAGATCTTGAAGGATGCCAGGAAGGCCCGGCAGCACTGCTCGAACAGCGGTGCCGCCCGGACCGTGAGCCGCTTGGCGAAGCGGGACAGCTGGGCGATGGTGCAGGTGGCGGCGATCTCCAGCGAGCCGTCCGGGTGGAGTTCCAGCGGTGTCCAGCCGGTCCGGCTCAGGTCCACCAGGCGCCGCAGCCGGGGCTGGGGCTCGGAGAAGAGATAGGTGCCGCCACCCAGCCAGGCGTCGCCCGGCTGCCAGGGCGCGCGATCGCGGGCGTCTTGCACCTCGACCACCGTGTTCAGGTCCATGGCCGTCAGTGAAGCAATCCGACCAGGGCCCGGACGACTGGTTCACCACACGGAAACGCGGACTTTTCCGGGCCGATCCATGGAGGATCAACCAAGAGGCATTCCGCCCGTCTGATCTTGCATTTACGATGCGATGACTCGCACTCACCTGGTGAATGTGAGATGCCGGGCACGCGCCCCGTGCTCGGCTGCCGCACAGGGAGCCAGAGCGCACATGCACGTCGAACACCTCCTCGGGGACGAGTCCCTCGGCCTGCGTCTGCTGTGGGCCGAGGGTGCGCTGCTGCGGCGGGAGATCAACGGGGTGACCGTCACCGATCTGGAGGACCCCGCCCGCTTCGTCCGGCCGGGCGAGGCCGTGCTCAGCGGACTGGTGTGGTGGACGCCGGAGGCCGGCCGGGACAAGGCCGAGCGTTTCGTCTCCGCGCTGCGGGACGCCGACGCCGCCGTGCTGCTGGCGGGGGAGGAGACCCACGGCTCGGTCCCCGACGAGCTGATCGAGGCATGCTCACGGCACGGCATCCCGGTGGCCGGCGTCCCGGCCCATGTGATGTTCCGGTCCGTCACCGAGACGGTCTACCTCCAGCAGTGGGGCGAACTGAGCCGGCACCATGCGCTGCCGGAGTACCTGCGGGGGCGCCTCAGCCGTCTCGCGGCCCGCGACGCCGGTCCGCGGGAGATCGTCGCGACCGCCTTCGCCCACCTCGCGGACGGGGCCGTCGCACACGTCCTCACCGCCGCCGGCCGTACCGTCGCGGTGACCGCGGGCGCGGACGTCCTGCCCGCGTCCGAGGCCGTCGGGGTGCTCACGGGCGGTGGCGGCGTCACCGTTCCCGTCGACTCGGACATCGCTTCCCCGTACGAGCGCTGGTACCTCCACCTGCCCGACCCCGCCGCGGCGCCACCCCGTCTGCTGCACGAGGTCGCCGCGCTCCTCGGCCGCAGCCAGGCGTCACAGGCCCAGCTCCGGACCACCGCGCGTCGGGCGGCCGGTGAACTCGGGGCGCTGCTCGCCGCGGACGGGGCCGACGCGGTCGGTGCCGAGGGCGCGCTGCGGGCGTGCGGGCTGTCCGCCGGGGGGCCGTACCGTGTCCTGGCGGCCGCCACCGGCGCGCGGGGGGAGGGCCTGGCGGAGAGCGCGCTCGCGGAGGTGCTCGCCGGGGTGGGGGCCGAGAGCGCGGCGGTCGGGCGCCTGCCGGACGGCACCGCCTTCGCCGTGCTGCCCGAAGCGACGCCGGGGACCGCCGCGACCACCGGCCTCGGCGAGGTGTGGTCGCGGGTCGCCGCGTGCGAGCGGACCCTGCCACTGCACGGCGGCACCGGCTCCCCGGCGACGGACCTCCAGGATCTGCCCAGGGCGCTGGCCGAGGCCCGCTATGCCCTGGCCTCCGCGCGCAGCACCGCGCCGGAGGCGTCACTGCTCACCGACGCCACGACGCTCACCAGCCTCGAAGCCCTGCTGACCGGCGTTCCGGCACAGGTCCGCGCCGCGTACACCCGCTCCGTCCTCGGACCACTGCTCGACATCCGCAGCACCTCCGCCACGCCGCTGCTGGAGACCTTGACGACCTTCCTCGCCTGCGACGGCTCCTGGGCCCGCACCGCCGAGGCCCTGCATCTGCACGTCAACACCGTGCATTACCGCATCGGACGGATCGAGCGCCTCACCGGCCGCGATCTGTCCCGTCTCACCGACCGTCTCGACCTGTGGGCCGCCCTGCTGTGCCGCGCCGACGCGGGCGTCAGCGGCGATCGACGTGCACGTTCGTCGACTTCACGCGCGCGGTGACCGTGACGCCGACCGCGAGGCCCAACTCCTCGACGGCCTCGCGGGTCACGAGCGAGACCAGCGTGTGCGGCCCGGACTGGACCTCCACCCGGGCCGCCACGTCGTCCACGGCCAGGGCGGTGACGATGCCGGTGAACGCGTTGCGCACGGAGGTGGGCGGTGCGTCCTCGGGGACACCGCGCAGATCACCCGCCGCGCGCTCCGCCGCGAACCGGGCCAGCCCGGCCCCGTCGACAGCCCGGTTCCCCGAGCTGTCCCGGTCCATCGGCAGCCGCCCGCCGTCCGCCCATCGGCGCACGGTCTCCGGACTCACCCCCAGCAGGCGCGCGGCCTGCCCAATGCTGTACGTCGGCACACCAGAACCCTAGGGGGTACGCGGCTGCCGTCGTACGGGGTCAGTCCTCGGTGGGGGTGGTGGGGAGTTTGGACTGGATGAGGTCCATGACGCTGGAGTCGGTGAGGGTGGTGACGTCTCCGAGTTGGCG